>NZ_CP051215.1 GCF_021496725.1 Spiroplasma platyhelix PALS-1 | reverse complement strand
AGGGTACCTCTAACTTAATGTGAATAAAATGTGGATAAATGTTGAAAACTTTTTCTTATTTGAAAATTAATCTTATTATATCTAAATTATTATTAAAGCGTTGAATAAAACTTTTGTATTTTTTTAATTATAAAAAATATTAAGTAATATAGAAAAAGTTATACCAAATAAGAATAATAATTTGTTTTTAATGTGAATAACTGCTTTATTAAATGTTATAATTGATAATATTTGAAATAAAAGAGGAAACTTATGAAAGTTAAAAATAATGAATTAATTATCTTATTTAATCCAAAAATGCAATTTAAAATTATTTTCCAATCAGAAATGGAATTTTCAACTCATAAAGGAATAATAAAATTTCCTAAATTATTAAAGTATGGTCAAATTGTTACAACTAATAGAGATGAAAATTTTATTATTTTACATGCAAACTTGGCAGATAAAATGTTGAAAGTTACTAGATCAACAACAATTGTTTACCCTAAAGATTGAGGAATGATAGTTACTGAGCTTGGTATTAGTTCAGGAAAAAAAATAATTGAAATTGGTACAGGTAGTGGTGCTTTGACTTTTACTTTGGCAAATATTGTTGGAGCTAAAGGAAAAATTGATAGCATTGATATTAGTAAGGAAAAACAAGATCAAGGAAAAAATAATTTTAATTTATATAGTGAATTTAATAATACAACATGACATATTATTGATTTAGCAAAAGAAAAAATTAAACTTAGTCCAGCTGATGCTTTGTTTATTGATATTCCTGAACCATGAACTTTACTTAAAGAAGCACGTATTTTATTAAAAGACGGTCATACTGTTGGTTTACTTTGTCCAACTTTTGAACAAGTGAAAGAAACAGCTAATGCTTTAAATGAGTTTGGATTTACTAGAATTCGTTGTAAAGAATTAATTGAAAGAACAATTTATGTTCGAGAACGAAGTACAAGGCCAGCAGATATTTTTAAAGGTCATACTGCTTTTTATCTTTTTGCAGAAAAAATTGCAGACAAAGAATTAAAAAAAATGAGTAAATTAAAAATTCGTCAAATAATAGAAAGATAGTAAAATTATTTAAAAGTCATTGAATTATTAGGATTATAATTATAAAATTAATTGTAAAATATTTTTAAGAATATACTTTTTTTGGTAAACTTATTATTGATATTATTAAAAATATAATTACTTTAATAGTTCATTAATTTAAGATAAATTATTTTTTAAAAAATGATTATATAAAAAAGGAGAAAAAAATGAAACCAACATATAATCCAAGTAAAATTAAACATAAAAGAACTCACGGATTTTTTGCTCGTATGAGTTCACCAACTGGACAAAATTTAATTAGTAGAAGAAGAAGAAAAGGTCGTAAAAGATTAACAGCTTAATCAATTAAAGTTGATAAAAATAATTAGGTGAAATAATGAAGAAAAAATATCGCTTATTAAAAAATTATCAATTTGAAAAATTGATTGTTAATGGCAAATATGTATCTAATCAGGAATTTTTTATTTATTATTTTTATCGTAATGATAAAGGTACAATTCGAGTTGGAATTTCAGTACCTAAAAAGCGAGTTAATAAAGCTTTTATTCGTAATAAAATTAAACGTCAAATTAAACATATGTTGAATGATGTTAAAAAAGAATGATCAATTGATATTGTGGTTATGGTGAAAAAAAATTATTTAAATAATGATTATAATACTAATAAGATTTCTTTACTTAACCTTTTAAAAAAGGTTTCAATGAAAGAGGAAAATAAATAAAATGAGATATAAGCAATTTTTATTTCCTGAAGAACAAAAGAAAACTCAATGGTTAAAAATAACTTGAAAATGAACAAAAATTGTTTTAGGAACATTTTTGTTAGTTTCAACAATTTGAGGCTGTGGACAAATGATGGGTGACTCTAATGTTGCTACTAGTTCAGTTGTTTCACTTTATGATTTTCAAAAGCATAACATTGCTGCTGTTTTTTTTGAATTATTAATTGGAACTGATGGAGTTTTTAAGCACCATGTATTTCATTTTGAAAATGGCGCAATTTATGAATATTCATTTAATGGAATTAGTACTTGAGGACAAGCTTGAGCTGAAACTAAATCACCATTTTATGGTTTATTTGTTTATCCTATTGCTTGGCTTCTAGTAAATATTGCTCATGGCATGAGTGGTGGTTATACAAATATAGTTAATCCTGTTGCAGTTCTTTTTGCGATATTATTTACAACTTTAATTATTAAAATGATTACTTTAGTGTTTACATTTAAAGCGCAACAAAATCAAGAAAAAATGCAGGCCATCCAATTAAAAACATCTGAAATTCAGGCAAAATATAAATATTCGCGTGATCCCCAAGCAAAACAAAAAATGCAAATGGAATTAATGGGTATTTATAAAAAAGAAGGAATTAATCCAATTGCTTCTTTCATTCCAATGTTTTTATCAATTCCATTTTTAACTGCAATGTTTACTGTGATTAAGTCAACAACATTATTAAAAACAACACAAATTGGATTAATTAAATTAATTGAAACTCCTTGATCAATGATAACTCATGGAGAATGAATTTATTTAGTGATTGTTGTTGTTTACTTACCAATTCAATTAACTTCAATGTTGCTACCAATGTTTTTAAATCGTTCTCGACAAAAAGTAAAAACAAAAGAATCAAAAGCAGCAATGAAAAAGCAAGTTATCATTCAATCAGTATTTATTGTTTTATTTACTGCCTTTGTTTTTGGTACTCCTTCTGGGGTAGGAATTTACTGAATTATTTCTGGTGGAATTCAAATTATTCAAACACTTGGATTCCATTACTATAACAAACAAAAAAGAAATCGTTATAAAAGAAAAGGAACAATTCAAGAATCTTTTAGTACAAAAATTAAAAATCAGTTTAACAAAATTACAAAAATTAATCAGAGACAAAAACCCAAAAAAGCTAAAATTAGTTTAAAATATTAATTAGATTATATTTTGATGTGGGTGAACTAATGGAAGTAAAAATTTTTAAAAAACAAATTGAGTTAGATAATTTTATTAAAGAATTAGATCAAGAAACTTTTTATAAGTTGTTAAGTAGTGAAAAAAGTTTATTTCGTACAACAAGTAAAATTTTAGTTTTTAGTAATAAGGATGTTGAAGAATATTTAGTAGCTCAGTTTCATAAAATTTTAGAAATTTTTGCTATCGAGGATGTTCAACAAAAAATATATTTAAACGATAATCGTTTTTATCTAAAAGTTATTTATGAAAAAGAAAATTCTTTATTATTAAAAAAATACGGCTATGTTATTAGTGCAATTCAAAATTTATTAATTAGTTACATCTTTAGCAAATTTGCTAAATGATATCAAGTTTCAATTAATGTCAACAATCATTTGCACAATCAAAAATATTTTTTAAAGAAACAAATTTATTTTGCAATTAAAAATATTAAAGAAACTGATAAACCATTTCATTTCAAACCAATGCCTAATGATCAAAGAAAAATAGTGCATGAGTTAGTTAAGAGTATTGAAGGTTTTTCAAGTTTCTCACAAGGAAATGGTTTTCTGCGCCATATTGTACTTAAAGCAGAAGAATAATTAGTAATTTAGCCTAAGGAGAACCTTAGGCTTTAATTTGGTGAATCAATATGAAATATATTAACGATACAATTGTTGCAAGTGCTTCAGCTTTAGTCAACCAATCAATTAGCATCATCAGAATTTCTGGTTCTGATACTTATAGTTTAGTTGACAAAGTTTTTAGCAAAGATATTAAGCAACAAAAAGGCTACACTTTAATTAATGGTTATATTCATGATGGAAAAGGTAACAAGATTGATGAAGTAGTTTTAGCGTGTTACAAAGCACCTAAATCTTTTACTGGTGAAGATAGTATTGAAATTAATTGTCATGGTGGGATTTTAGTTACACAAAAAATTATTAAATTATTGCTTAATTTAGGGATGAGAATGGCTGAACGAGGTGAGTTTAGTAAGCGTGCTTATTTAAATAATAAAATTAATTTAGTCCAAGCAGAAGCAATTAATGATTTAATTTTTGCTGAGAACGATGCAACTTTAAAAACAGCAATTAATAGTCTTGGTAGTTTTACAACAAACTTAATCAATAATTTATCAGATGACTTACTAGCTTTGATAGCTCAAGTGAATGTCAACATTGACTATCCTGAGTATAATGATATCGAAGCAGTTACTGATGAAAGTATGACAACTGCAGTAGATCAATTTCTAACAAAAATTAAAACAATTAAAGAACATAGTGAAATTACACAAATTATTAAAAATGGTGTTGAGACAGCAATTATTGGTAAGCCAAATGTTGGTAAGTCTTCTTTACTAAATGCTTTATTGAAAGAAGATAAAGCAATTGTTTCAGAAATTCAAGGTACAACTAGAGATTTAGTTGAAGGAAAAATTAATCTTGGTGACTTTAGTTTGAATTTAATTGATACAGCAGGAATTAGAGAAACAGAAGATCAAATTGAAAAAATTGGTATTGCTAAAAGTAAGGCAATAATTGCTAAGGCACAATTGATAATTTTAGTTGTTGATGGGTCAAAAGAGCTAACAAAAGAAGATTATGATTTATTAAAATTGATTGCAGATAAAAATTATATTATTGCTGTTAATAAAACTGATTTAGGGTTAAAATTACAAATGGAGGGTACTATTAAAATTAGTGCTTTAAAGCAAGACATCAATAATTTAATTCAAGCAATTAAAAATAAAGTTGTGACAACTAAAATTGACTTTAATAATGAGTTACTCTTAACTAACACTAGACAATTAGCATATTTAGATGAGATTGAAAGTAATATCAGTCAAGCTAGTGAAGAATTAAAAAATGGAGTTTCAGTTGATTTAGTTGTTGTTTATTTACAAAAAGCCTGAAATTTATTATTATCAATTCAAGGAAAAGATAACCAAATTAATTTAATTGATGAAATTTTCAAACGATTTTGTTTGGGAAAATAAAATTAAGGGGAGAACTAATGGTAAATAATGGAATTTTTGATACACATTGTCATCTAATGTCAGAGCATTATGAAGAAGAAGATATGATGAATATTTTGAATAATGCTTTTTTTGCTGGTATTGGCAGTATTCTTAATGTTTCTTATGATTTAAAAACTAGTAATCAAGCAGTCAGTCAAGTTTATCAATATAAAGAAGATAAAAATATTCCAAAAATTTATGCTGCAGTTGGAATCCATCCAACAGAAGCTGAAACTTGTGATAAAGAAACAATTAAGCAACTAACAAAATTAGTACAAACAGGGGATGTAATTGCTATTGGTGAGATTGGTTTAGATTATTTTCATAAAAATGCTGATCCTGAAGTGCAAAAAAAATGATTTATTGAACAATTAAAAATAGCAAAAAAATTTGATTTACCAGTTTTATTACATATTCGTAATGCTTTTGATGATGCTTATCAAATTATCAAAACAGAAAAAATTACTAAAGGTATTTTGCATTGTTTCACTGGGACAACTGAGATTGCTCAAAAATTTTTAAAGTTAGGTTTTTATGTTTCTTTTGCTGGTAATGTTACTTATAAAAATGCTAAAGACTTACAAGAAGTAGCAAAACATATTCCTAATAATCGTATTTTAGTTGAAACAGATGCTCCTTATTTAACTCCCGAGCCTCTTAGAGGCAGAAAGCCTGATAAAATGACAGGTCTAACAATTAATTATCCAGTTAACATTGTTTTTACTGTCAGAAAAATTGCAGACTTAAAAAGTCTACCAGAACAAAATATTCGTAAAATAACTAATGAGAATGCGATAACTTTATTTAATTTAAAATAACAAGATAAGGTGAAAATTATGAGTGACATCAAAGCAGCAATATTTCTAGCAACAGGCTATGAAATGGGTGAAGCTATCATCACAATTGATCTTTTAAGAAGAGCAAAAATTACTGTTGACTTAGTTAGTGTTACTGAAGAACTTTTAGTAAAATCAAGTCATAACGTTGAAATTAAATGTGACAAAATAATTCAAACAATTAATTTTTCTGATTACAAGATTTTAATTTTGCCTGGGGGCAGTACAGGAGTAGAAAATTTAAATCAAGTACAACTATTAAAAGATAAATTAGTTGAGTTTAGTAATGATGAAAATAAATTAGTAGCAGCAATTTGTGCAGCACCACAAATTTTAGGCCAATTAAATTTATTAGACAATAAAAAAGTAACTTTTTATCCGGGTTGCGATCAAGGATTAGATAAAGCAATTAAAACTAGTGAACCAGTTGTTGTTAGTGGTAACATTATTACAGGGAAATCAATTGGTTGTGCTTTTCAATTTGCTTTGAAAATTGTTAGCATTTTATTAAATAAAGCAAGTGCTGATGAAGTAAAGCAAGCACTAGAATTTTAGAAGGAAATAGATATGGCAGTAAATGAGAGTTATTTAAGATTTTCAGCAATAATTGGAATGCTTTTTTCAGCAGGTTTTTTTGTGCTTTCAATTATTTATGCATTTATTAGTAACTTATCAATGATGTGGATTACATTTTTAGTTGTGATTGCGTTAATTGAAATTATTGTTTTTTCATTTTCTGTTCTGATGCTGTTGAATCCAAAAAGAAGAATATTTTTTGTTGGGTTGATTGGTTTGTTTGCTGGATTAGTGCCAGGGATTATGATTTTAAGTTTTTATTTTAAAACTAAAAGAGCGTTGATAAAAAATTTTGAGAATAACACTTAAAATTTTTTATTTTTGAGGTTGAATTTATGAAAGAAGTTAAGGCAATTTTAGCAGAAAACAATTTACATCCAATTAAAGGCTTTGGCCAAAATTTTTTATTTGATAAGAACATCATTAAAAAAATTGCTAGTGTGACTGATATTGAAAATAAAAATGTCATTGAGATTGGTACTGGGTTGGGTCATCTAACAAAATTTTTAGTTGCGAAGGCTAAAAAAGTTGTTACAGTAGAAATTGATAAGAAGCTAGGTGCTTATTTAGAGCAAGAATTTAAGGATACTAAAAATTTAACAATTATTAACTATGATTTTTTAAAGTTAAGTTTAGCAGGTTTGATTGAAAATGAATTTGATGGTGATAAGGATATTGTTGTGATTGCAAATTTACCTTACTATCTAACTTCACCAATTATTTTAAAGTTACTAGAAAATATTCAATTTTTTTCTGCGTTTGTTCTGATGATGCAAAAAGAAGTTGCTCAAAGATTAAATGCTGAAATTGGAACAAAAAGTTATAGCAACTTATCTGTTATGTGTCAGTTTTATTGTCAAGTTAAAGTGATGTTTGATGTCAAACCACAATCATTCTTTCCAGCACCTAAAGTTACTAGTAGTGTTGTTTTGTTTGAAGTACGTGATAGTGTTACTTTAGAAAATGAAAAGCAATTTTGATTTTTTGTTCGTTCATGCTTTGCTAGTAAACGAAAAACTTTAATTAATAATCTAACAGCATATCTACCAAAAGATCAAGCTATTGCATTATTGGCTTCATTAAATTGACCACTAACAATTAGAGCTGAGAATCTAACTTTTAAAATGTTTTACGAATTATTTTTAATTTTAAAGGATAAAATCTAATTAAAATAATTTTAATTTAAAAATAATTGTTGTTTTATTAGTATAATGAAATTAGACAAAAAAGTTGATTAGACAAACAAAGAAAGGAATAATTGATGAGTGGTTTAGAAAAAGATAATGTTGTTGTTTTGGGATTAAGTGCAAGTAAAGAATTTAGTGAATTAGTTTGTCAGAAATTAAATATCAAACCAGGAGAAATTGAGGTCAGCCGTTTTGCTGATGGTGAATTTAATATTCAATTAAAAACTTCAGTGCGTGGCAAGGAAGTTTATTTAATTCAATCAACATCACCATCAGTCAACGAAAATTTAATGGAATTATTAATTACAATTGATGCTTTAATGCGAGCATCAGCAGCTAAGATTCATGCTGTCATTCCTTACTTTGGGTATGCACGCCAAGATCGTAAAATGACAGGTCGTCAACCAATTACATGTAAATTAATTGCTAATTTATTAGTTACAGCAGGCATCAATCGTTTGATGACTGTTGATTTACATTCTCCACAAGAGCAAGGATATTTTGATATTCCAGTTGATGATTTAAGAGCAACACAAGATTTAGCTGCTTACATTATTCAACAAAATATGGAAGATTTAGTTGTTGTTTCTCCCGATCATGGTGGTGTTACTCGTGCAAGAAGATTGGGTAATTTTCTTAATTGTGGTTTAGCAGTTATTGATAAAAGAAGAGCAAAGCCAAATGAAAGTACTGTAGAGTTTGTGCTTGGTGATGTCAAGGATAAGAATGCTATCATTATTGATGACATGATTGATACAGGTGGAACAATTATTAATGCAGCAAAAGCAATCAAACAACATGGTGCTAAATCAATTCATATTCTAGCAACGCATGGTCTTTTTAGTGTTGATGCAGCACAAAAGTTTACGCAAGTAATTAAAGAAGGAACAATTAATCAAGTTGTTGTGACAGATACAATTAGTATTGTTAATGAAAAGCAATTTGATGGTTTAAAAGTTATCTCAATTGCTGGGTTTATTGCGGATATGATTAATGCTTCAATTAATAATGAATCACTAACGGCAGTTTATGATGGTAAAACTGAAACTTTAATTACTGAAGTTAAAAAAATAAGTGATAGTAAATAAAGGAATTAAAACAATGAAATTGATTGTTGGATTAGGCAATCCAGGAAAAAAATATGAGTTAACGCGACATAATGCTGGATTTATTGTTCTTGATAGTTTAAGCAAGGAACTAAAGGTTTCACTAAAACAACATAAATTTGATGGTGAGTTTGTTAAGACAAAATATAAAAGTCAAGATGTTATCTTATTAAAGCCTTTAACATTTATGAATTTATCTGGTAGTTGTGTTGTTAGTTTTATGAATTATTTTAAAATTAAATCAGAAGATGTTCTGATTATTCATGATGAGATTGATTTACCTTTTGGTCGCATTCAATTTAAAAATAAAGGATCAGCAGCTGGCCATAATGGTCTTACTGATATTTTTGAAAAAACAAAAGCAAAAGATTTAATGCGTTTGAGAATTGGTGTTGGTAGAAATGCTAAGTTTAGTACTGTTGACTGAGTTCTAAGCAATTTTGATTATCAAGAATTGTTACTTATCAACAATAATGAAAAGTTTTTTGTTGATGCAATTCTAACTTGATTGAAAGATGACAACATTACTAATCTAATGAATAAATTTAACAATCAACAATTTTAAGTAAAAAAATGAAAGAGGAAAAATAATGTTAGAAACAAAATATCAAACAACTGCTGTTATTGGGAGTCAATGGGGTGATGAAGGTAAGGGAAAAATTACAGATTACTTTGCTCAAAATGCTGATGTGATTGTTCGTTGAAGTGGTGGAGATAACGCTGGACACACGATTGTTTTTGACAACAAAAAATTTAAATTGAGTATTATTCCCTCAGGAATTTTTAATCAAAAAGTTACTTGTGTGATAGCTAATGGTTGTGTTGTCAACTTAGAGAAGCTAGTTAGTGAGATCAACTATTTAAAAGAAAATGGCTACAGCTGTGAGAATTTAAAAATTTCTGATCGTGCTCATATTATTTTTCCTTATCATTCTGCCTTAGATGAATGTCAAGAATTAGCTCGAAAAGAGCAAGCAATTGGAACAACAAAAAAAGGGATTGGGCCTTGCTACGCTGATAAGATGAATCGTGTTGGCATCAGAATTGGTGATTTACTTGACAAAGAAGAATTTGTCAAGAAACTAACATTTAATGTTGAACATAAAAATAAGATCTTAAAGTTGGTGTACAACTGTCAAGAAACTTTTGATGTTACAAAAATTACTGATCGTATTTTTAATGAATTACTACCACAATTTCAAAACTATATTACTGATACAAGAGTTTTATTAGATGAAAAAGTAAAAGCAAATCAAATTGTGTTGTTTGAAGGAGCACAAGGAAGTTTACTTGATTTAGATCATGGAACTTATCCATTTGTTACTTCTTCTCATCCAATTGCCAGTTCAATTGCAACAGGTACAGGTTTGTGTTTAAAAGCAGTAACAAACATCATTGGCATTACAAAAGCCTACAATACAAGAGTGGGTGAAGGAGTTTTTCCAACAGAATTTGAAGATGAAATTGCAAGAACAATTCGTGAAGTTGGTAACGAATATGGAACAGTTTCAAAACGTCCAAGAAGAATTGGTTGATTTGATGCTGTGATTTTAAAGTATAGTGCTGAAATTAATGGCTTTACAGGTTTAGCGATTATGTTACTAGATGTACTGTCAGGAATAAAGGAATTAAAGATTTGTACTAGTTACTTATTAAATAATCAAGAAATTAAATACGTTCCTAGTCAAATTAAGAATTTTGCTCAATGTCAGCCGCAATTCATTACTATGCCAGGTTGAACTGAAGACATCACTAAGGTTACTAGTTTTGATCAACTACCAATTAATGCTCAAAACTATTTAAAGAAAATTAGTGAACTTGTTGGTGTGCCAATTACTATGTTTTCAGTTGGACCAAACAGAACCCAAACAATCTTAGTTCAGTAAGGAGGCTAATTATGATTGATCGTTATATTACAGAAGAGATGACAAAGATTTGAAGTAAAGAAAATCGTTTTACTTTATGATTAAAATTTCAAATTGATGTTTGTCAAGCTTTAAAAGAATTAAATATTATTAGCGAAGATGATTTTTCTAAAATTAAAGCAAATACTAAATTAGATTTACCTTTGATGGATAAATTAGAACAACAATTAAAACATGATGTTGTTGCTTTCACAAGAATGTTAAGTGCTAATTTACAAAGTGAAAGTCGTTGAATTCATTATGGCTTGACTTCAACTGATATGGTTGATAGTGTGCAAAATTATCAAATTAAGTTAGCTAATCAAATTATTGATGGTGATTTAGTAGCCTTACAAAAGCAATTAAAAGATTTAGCAATGAAATATAAAGAACAATTAATTATTGGTCGTACCCATGGTATTTTTGCTGAACCTACTAGTTTAGGTTTAAAGTTTGCTTTATGATACGATGAACTTAATCGTCAAATAGCACGTTTTAAATTAGCAAGAGAACAAATTGAAGTAGTGAAGATTACTGGTTCAGTTGGTAATTTTGCTCATGTGTCACCAAAAGTAAGTGAGATAGTTGCTCAAAGTTGAGATATGAAAGTAGATAGTTGTGCCACACAAGTTGTGCAAAGAGACCGTCATGCTTTCTTGTTAGCAACTTTAGCTAACATTGCTTCAACAATTGAAAAGATTGCTTTAGAAATTCGTTTAAGTCAACGTAGTGAAGTCAACGAATTACTAGAGGGATTTTCAAATGAACAAAAAGGTTCAAGTTCCATGCCACATAAAAAAAATCCAATTGCTTCAGAAAATATTATGGGTCTAGCAAGATTAATTCGTAGTTATGTTAGTGTTGGCTATGAAAATAATTTACTATGATACGAACGTGATATCTCGCATAGTTCTAACGAAAGAATCATCTTTCCTGATGTCTATCATAGTCTAGATTTTATTGCTAAGAGGATGACAGAATTGCTAACAAACTTAGTTGTCAACACCCAAGCAATGAATGATAATTTAAAGCAAGCAAATAACATTTATTTTTCTCAACCAGTGTTGCTAGCAATAATTAAAAATAATCCTGAGCTAACAAGAGAAGAAGCTTATGATTTTGTGCAAAAAGTTACGCTAACAGCACAAAAAGAAAATCAGGATTTTAAAATAGTACTAAAAGAAAATGGTGTTGATAAATATTTATCTGACGAACAGTTAAATCAATGTTATAATGAAAAGCAATTTCTAAGTAATGTTGATTACATTTTCAACAAAGTATTTAAATAGAAGAAAGAGTAGAAAATGGCTAAACGTTTTTATGTTACAACTCCAATTTATTATCCTAGCAATATTTTACATTTAGGTCATGCCTACACAACAACGATTGCTGATATTTTGGCGCGTTATAAAAAAAGTCAAGGCTATGAAGTTTTTTTCTTAACTGGTTCAGATGAACATGGTCAAAAAATTGCTAAGTCAGCAGCAGCAAAAAATCTTGAACCAAAAGCATTTGTTGATCAGATTGTTGCTGAGTTTAAAGATTTATGAGCTAAATTAAAAATTGACTATACGCATTTCATTAGAACAACTGATGAAAGCCATATCATTACTGTGCAAAAGATTTTTAGTACCTTACTGAAACAAGGTGACATTTATTTAGACAAGTATCAAGGATGATATTGTGTTTCTGATGAAGAGTTTGTTACTGACTTACAAATTGATAAGGCAACTAACACTTGTAAAAATTGTGGTGGTAAGCTAATTGAGTTAGCAGAAGAATCATATTTCTTTAAGATTAGTGCTTATAGTCAAAAGCTTTTAGCTTACTATCAAGAGCATCCTACTTTTATTTTTCCTGAAAGTAGAAAAAATGAAATGATCAATAATTTCATTAAACCTGGACTAACTGATTTAAGTGTCACTCGTACTAGTTTCACTTGAGGTGTTCCAGTGTTAGAGAATCCTAAGCATGTTGTTTACGTGTGGATTGATGCATTGAGTAACTATTTATCTGCGCTTGGTTACTTGCAAATAGATGATAGCAATTTTCAAAAATTTTGAGTTGATGAAGAATGTGAGATTGTCCAGTTACTTGGTAAGGAGATCACAAGATTTCATACTATTTACTGACCAATCTTATTGATGAGTTTAAATTTAAGACAACCAAACAGTATTTTGTCACATGGATGAATCATCAATGATGAAGGTAAGATGTCAAAGTCAAAAGGTAATATTATTGATCCAAGAATTTTGATTGAACGCTATAGTGCCGATGCTTTACGTTGTTTCTTAATTAAAGAAATTAGTTTTGGTTCAGATGGAAAATATAGTCATGAAGGATTTTTAAATTTTTTCAATGCTTATTTAGTGAATGATTTAGGAAACTTATTGTCTCGTATCCTAACGATGATTAGTAAGTATTCAGATAGTAAAATTCCTAAGTTTGAGAACAAAGAAATTAAAAAGTATCAAAGTGAGTTAATTTTTGATTTCCAAACAACAATCAAAGATTTTCAAATTACTATGGATCAATATCAAGTAACTGATGCAGTTGAAGTTGTTTGAAAGTTGATTGCCAAGTTGAACAAATTGATTGATGACATCAAGCCATGAGATTTATTTAAAAACCAACAAACAGCAGAATTGAATAATGTTCTAAATTTATTTGCTAATGGATTGATGATCATCAGTATTTTACTAGCACCGATTTTAGTTGATGCATCTAGTAAGATGCAAGAGCAATTAGGAGTTCAACCAACTAGCACTTTAAGTCCTGAGTTCGATTTGAATAGCATTGCTGGTAGTCAAGTTGATAAGAAAGAATTATTATTTAAACGTTTAGATGTCCAAGTAGAATTAGATTATTTGAATAGCAAATAAAAAAGTCACTTAGTGTTAAGTGGAGTGCTACCTATAAAGTAGACAAGTAAAATAAAAAGTTAATTATAGTCTAACACGATATGATTGATAAAAGTTTATTCATTCATGAATTAAATTAATCATATCGTGTTTTGTTTTGATAAACTTATTATAGATAGTTTCTTTCTTAAGAATTGAATGGAAACTTTCAATAACTGCATTATCTAATGGTGTTCCTTTTCTTGAATAAGAAGGATTTAGTCCATAAGATTTGCATACATTTTTATATTGAATGGAAGTATACTGAAATCCTTGATTAGAGTGCAGTATTAAACCATTCAATTTTTCTTTATTTGTAAGTAATAGTGCTGATTTTAATGTTTCAATAACTAATTTGATATTATTTTCTTCACTAATTTTGTAAGCAATAATTTCACGATTATATAAATCAATAATTGTGCTTAAATAAAGATATTTTTGTTCATATGGAATTCTAATATATGTAATAGCAGTTACTCGTTTTTCATTTGATTTATTAGCTTTGAAATTTCTTTGTAATAAATTAAAGGTAGAATTTTTTAGAGATTGATAATTAGGGAAGTTGAAGAATATATTGTTCTTCCAAATGAACTAAAAAATTTAAAAATTGGTGAAGCATATTATAAAATACTACTACCGAGTTCTAAACAACTGATTGATAAGATAATTATTAAACAATAAAAAGGCCTTAAGGCCTTTTTTAAACATAAGTTCGATTACCATAATAATTATTTAGTTTATCAAAATGGTGATTATTAAATTCTTTATTAACTTTATTAATTGTTTTTTGATTCGGATTTGGATATTTAATTATGTCATTATGATGATAACTATATTTTTTTATAGTTTCTTCTTTACAATGTTTCTCATTATAATGCTTATCAAATGCATCATAAATTTCTAAAAACACTTCATCTTGAATTTTTTTATCAATTGTAAGAACATATAAAAAAATTCATTTTTTTAAAATTTGTTTATAATAAGGTCTTTCAATAATTTCATTTTCCAATTTTTTAAAATCTATAGGTAATTTTAAATTATACTTTTTTTCGTGTTTAAAATAATCTTCAAAATAAATCTTTTTGTTCAAATTTCCATCAACTATATCTAAAAATTGTATTAATGAATCAAATTGATTAATTATATATTTATTGCTTAATTTATTTTTATCCTTAAACCTTAATTTAACGTACTCAGTAACTAACTTATACAATAAATCAATTTGAAAATTATTCAGTATGCTTTTCTTCAATTTTTCTTGGTTTGTTGTAAAAATTAGTTCCATAGCTTTCCCCTCTACTTACCTCTTTTTCATTCGTACTTTTTGTTTCGTCAATAATATTATCTGTCAACTGTTGTTCTTTGTCATTCATTGTTTGAGATTCATCTTGGTCAAAGTTCATAGAAAATTCTTTATCACCATCTTTTAAATATATACTTTTAACTTTTTGTCATCTTTTAGAATTATTTTGATTGGTTGCAGCTCCCGATCCATCCGCAAGCTCTAAAACAGTATTTCTAAACTCTTTAGATTTTTTAGCATCAGCATCAATTTTTTTTCTAGTAATTACTACTTGTGCTTGATTATCAATTATTTCTTGATGTTTTTTCTTTCTTTTTTCACATCACGACTTAATTGCTTTAAAAATTTTATAAATATTAAAGGGATTAATAACTTTTAAAATTCAATTTCACATACTCTATACCCCCTACCTTGTGATCAATCCCCCTTTTTTAATACTTTTTGATAATGGTAATTAATTGTTAACTCATTTATTTGATTCATTATAACATAAAGCAAATAAAAAAATAAGATCAAATTTTTGTTCATCCCTACCTCCTAATTGAGATTTTTAATTGTGGAATATTCTTAATCTTTAATTACTTTTTCAAAACTTAGTTCTAAATTCATGTGTTTTTCCCAAAAAGTAATCGTTGTAATTTCATTTTCATTTTCATATCTAATATTAAAAATAACCCTTTAAATTCATCTTATTTTTCTTAATTCGTTATCATCTGTTGCAAAGCTAATTAAAAATAAAATTTATTCCACAATTATTTTAGCAGAAGAAAAATTATTTACAATTAAAAAAGTGCATTATGTTCATTGGAGTGCTAGCTATAAAGTAGACAAGTAAAATAAAAAGTTAATTATAGTCTAACACGATATGATTGATAAAAGTTTATTCATTCATGAATTAAATTAATCATATCGTGTTTTGTTTTGATAAACTTATTATAGATAGTTTCTTTCTTAAGAATTGAATGGAAACTTTCAATAACTGTATTATCTAATGGTGTTCCTTTTCTTGAATAAGAAGGATTTAGTCCATAAGATTTGCATACATTTTTATATTGAATGGAAGTATACTGAAATCCTTGATCAGAGTGCAGTATTAAACCATTCAATTTTTCTTTATTTGTAAGTAATAGTGCTGATTTTAATGTTTCAATAACTAATTTGATATTATTTTCTTCACTAATATTCGTTCACTGCTTTTCTTAATAAAAATGATTCAGATTTAGTTAATCGTAGTTTTTTTATTTTTCAAAAAATGATTTGATTTTTTATTTTTTATGTTTCTACTCAAAGTTTTATGACATATTTTAATGCTAAAGGTAAAAATTGAGTTTTGATGTTTCATGCTTTATTGACTAATTTAATTGCTAATATTCCTTTTTTGATTCTTTTTGCAGAAACTGAATTAGTTATTAGTGTAAATGTTATTACATGAGTTTTTTCTTTGACTCAAGTAATTGCTTGGCTTTTAATGATTTTATTTATCTATTTTGAATTTAAATAATATATGATAGCTTAGTAAAAAATGCTTCAGGAAACTTTTTTCTAAAGATTCACACGAAGCATTTTATTATTAAAAGTTGAGTTTTACTATATTAATAAAATAATTTTATAGACCGCATTTAGTTTGCATCCCACAGTTGTTGCAAGTGAAGCATCCTGATGAAAGAACTAGGATACCCTCTTTACACATTTGACATAAGTCTCCTAGATCGGTTCCAATCTTACGATCTTGGCGATCACTTCGTCAGCCTGGCTTGACAGGTTTAGATGTTTCTTCAAATTCCGCAGTTAGTGTTGCTGTTAGACCAAGGTCAATTAAGTTTACTTGTTCTTGCAGTTGGTTGCTTTCATCATCTGATAGTGAAAGCACTTGACTGTCTCTTGAACCATCAACATAAACTGTTCCACCTTTAGCTCCACCAAGGTAGAGATTGTAGTAAATTTTTTCTACTTGCTTTACTGAGTAGCCTTTAGGTGCGTTAACTGTTTTTGAGATTGATGAATCAACTCAGCGTTGAATGATACATTGAACATCAGCATGTTCTTTAGGTTCTAATTGCATTGCTGCGATAAAAATATCAGGAAGTGCTTTTTCTTTGAATTCAGGATGATAGTTCAATCATTCTTTAGCGATGTTAGCCTTAACTTCCATGAATTTTCCTAAACGACCACTTCTAAAATATGAGAAGGCAAAGTAAGGTTCAAGTCCAGTTGAAACACCAACCATAGTTCCTGTTGAACCAGTAGGAGCAACTGTTAGTAAGTGCGAATTACGGATACCATATTTTAAGATATCTGCTCTTATATCTTCAGGCATAGTTTTCATAAAACCTGTGTTGATGAAATCTTCACGACTTGCTAGAAAAGGAAATGAACCTTTTTCTTTTGCAATGGCAATTGAAGCACGATAGGCACTAGTAGAAATTGTTTCAAAAACTTTATTTGTTACTTCATTTGCTTCTTTTGAACCATATTTTAGATTTGCTCAAATTAATAAGTCATGTAGTCCCATTACCCCAAGACCAATTCTTCTTTCACCAAGTGCTTGTTTTTTATTTGGTTCTAAAAAATAAGGAGTTGCATCAATCACATTATCTTGTAAGCGCACACATGTAGTGACACTGTCACTTAATTTTTGATACAGTACTTCATGAGTTTCTTTGTCAACAAAGTTAGCTAAATTAATCGCAGCTAAATTACAAACTGAATAAGGTGCTAGTGGTTGTTCGCCACAAGGGTTAGTTGCAACAACTTTCATGCCATAAGCACGAGCATTAGTCATTTCATTTGCTTTATCAATAAAGAAAATTCCTGGTTCAGCTGAGTAAGTTGCACAGAAGTTAATTAGATCTCATAAGTCACTAGCTTTGATTGTTTTATAAGTTTTAATTGGGTAACCCATTTTTTCTCATTCATGGATGTCACCAATTTTATTTCAGTTCTCATCGTATCCTTGCTTTTGGGTTACTGTGTAGTTTTCAAGATCGGGAAATCTTAATTCTCAATCACCATTATTGCCAACAGCTTGCATAAATTCATCAGAAATAGTTATAGAAATATTAGTTCCTGTTAGGAAGTTTTTTCTTAAAACTTTTCACTCACCGCCTAAAGCTAATTTTTGTTTAGCATTTTCGATGATGTTACCTTTAAATAATTCTTCATGGTTTAAAATTGCTTGATAGGATTCGTGTTCTTCTTCTGACAGTGGTTCAAATTTTAATTTTTTAGTTGCTTCTTGACGAATAATTTCTGATTTTGAGTTTTCTTTCAATCATAGAAGAATTTTTGGATTTTGCATTTTTGAGATGATAAATTCAATGATGTCAGGATGTCAGTCAGCAAGCATGATCATTTGTGCTCCACGACGAGATCCGCCTTGTTCAACTAAATGAGTTAAAGTAGAAAGGTCATTTAATCAAGAAACTGAACCTGATGATTTACCACCAACACTCTTAGCTATAGTTCCTTTTGGTCGTAAAGTAGAGCCATTGGAACCAACTCCACCACCATGAGACATAATTTCCATTACTTGTTGTCTATGGCTTGCAATTCCTTCTCTTGAGTCTTTAATGAAAGGCATGACAAAACAATTAAAGAAAGTAACATCAGAATCGCTACCGGCACCATATAGAACTCTTCCTGCAGGAACAATGTTAAGATTTTTTAATTCATGATAGAAATTATTTAGTTGTGCTTTTTGTTTTTCTTCTGTATCTTCTTGAGCAGATAGACTTTTGCTAACACGATAAGCAATTTGTTCATAAAATAATTCTAATGGTTTTTCTAATTCATATTTTTGCTTATGAACGTATCCAGCTTTACCAGAAAGTTTAATTAAATTAGGGTCAATTGAAAGAGCATATTCTTCTTCAATTTTTACAGCATAAGTTTGCTCATTAATTTGTTCACTTACATATCCAATTGCTCTTGTTGGAAAAACTGGGTCTTCTTTAATTACTGTGATAACTAAATCACCAATTTTTAAAGTATTTAAATTTTTATCTTTTTGTGAATAACGATCAAGCATTACCATTCTTGATACACCTTCGTGGGTAATTTGATAGTTTTTTTCAATTGTTTTTAAGTGCGGAAAGTGTTGCACTAAATCCTTATTTAATTTCTCAACCAATTTCTTATCATATAACATTTCATCTACCTTCTCCGTCTTTCGTAATTAATATACTATCAAATTTTAAGAAAAAAAATTGATAATTTGATAAGAAATTAGAATTAGGTATTTTTTTCTTTTTTTGACATAAAAGAAAATTTTAAAGTGTTGTAAAAATGGTATAATTTAACCGCATTAAAAAAATGGAGGAAGTCATGAAAATTGTTTTAGCAGGTGTTGTTGGTGTTGGTAAAAGTACGATTAGTGATAAGCTAGCACAAAAGTTAAATTTTAAGGTGATGCAAGAACCTGTAGCAGATAATCCGTATTTAGATGATTTTTATGGTAACCCAAAAGAGTTTGCTTTTAAGATGCAAATATTTATGTTGATGGCACGAAGCAAACAATTAAAAGCAGCAATTGATGAAGAGAATGTTATCTTTGATCGTAGCATTTTAGAAGATCCAATTTTTGTTGAAGTTTTAAAAGCACAAAATAATATTAGTGATGTTGACTATCAAGTTTATTATGATTTTTACAATCATGTTGTTGTTTCATCTTTATATTTTGATCCAAAAATCAAACCAGATTTAATTGTTTACTTACAAGTTACAACAGATAACGCGATAAAAAGAATTGTTCAAAGAGGTCGAGAATCAGAGAAGCATGTAGATTCTGGATATTGAGAATTATTGAACCAAAAGTATCAAGAATGATATCAAAAGAATAAGGATAAATTTCCTTTCTTAGTAGTAGATACTAATAGTAAGAATCCAGATGAAATTGTTGAAGAAATTATCACCACAATAAAAAATAGCAGTAGTTAATTATGAAATTAGCTAATGCTATTTTTTATGCTGGGTTATTATAAAAAAACACTCAATGCTTGATGAATGATATAATAAAAAAATTAAAGGGTTATTTTATTGAGGACAAATTAAGGGTTGAGAGAATGAGTAAATTATGACTTTCTATTATTAAAAATAATAAATATTTTTTTAGTATCTTAGCTTTAATTTTAGTTTTTGCAGCTTTTTTGATTAGTGATTTAGTCTTCACAATTTACTATCCTCAAATGTCTGGTTCTTCTAGTTTTATTAGCCCAACAGAAAGATTAAGTATTTATTTTTCTTTTTTTACGACACAAACTAATTATTTAGTTGTCATTTATTTATTTTTTACTTTACTTGCTGAGAGATTAGATAAGAAATTTAAGGTTAACTTTCATTTGCTTTTAGCAATAACTGTTTATATTACTGTAACAATGTTTGTTTTTTGAACAGGCTTGATTGGTGACATTTTAGAAGCAGGAACACAAAATTATTGGTCTCAAGCTTATGCCTGAATCAAAACAATTGTCTTGCATTTCATTATTCCAGTGATTATGATTGTTTATTTTGTACTGATTAGTGGTAAGAATCAAATTTCTTATAAAACATACTACAAATTATATATCTGACTAATTTTGGTTTATCCAGTTTTGTATCTAACAGCTGTGATGATTCGGGGTGACTTACGTTATCAACAAGGCTATCGTGGTTCATCTTGTTTTCCATATTTCTTTTTAAATTATCATCAAAATGGTGTTCTTGTTTTTGGGTTAGCAATTTTCTTGATTTTAATTTTTATTTTGTTGTTGATTCATCTTTATATTTGAGTGAACAATTTTCGCTTTAAACAAATTGCTAACAAAAAACTTTTAGCTCAAAAAGAAGTTGCCGAAGTAACAAATGAACAAGTTTTAATTGAACAAAAAGAGCCTCTTACTAAGACTGAAAAATTGAAAAAATAACGAAATAGTTTAAACTATAAAATTTTAGTTTGATGTTATAATTTAGACATTATGATTAGTGATTGTGTTATTGAAGTTAAAAATCTTCATAAAAAAATAGGAAAGTTATCAATTATTAGTGATGTTAGTTTAAAGATTTTAAAAGGCGAAAGGATAGCAATAATTGGTGCAAATGGTTCAGGAAAAACTACTTTGATTGAACTAATTTGTGGTATCACTAAACCAACTTCAGGAAAAATTTCTATCAACAGTGATGCTATACGGATTAAAAGAATTGGTTTGCAATTTCAAGAAGGTTACTGACCAGCAGGAGTAACTCCTAAAGCAATAATTAAGTATTATGTTGGCAAAAGAGCTAATAGTGAAGAAATTAAAAAATTGATTGATATTTTTGGTATTAAAGCATTTTATAATAAGCATTTAAATAATCTTTCTGGTGGAGAAAAGCAACGCTTCAATGCAATGTTGGCAATTATCAATGATCCCGAAATTTTAATTCTTGATGAATTAATCACTGGTCTGGATTTAAAAATTCAAGTAAAATTAATTAATTTTTTTAAAGAATTTTTAAATGACAAACATAAAACTTTATTAATGATTTCTCATATTCCAGAAGAAGTAGAAAATTTATGTGATCGCTTTATTTTATTAGAAAATGGCAAGGTTATTAATGATCTAAAAGTAAAAGACATTGTTAGTGAATATGGTTCACTTAGAATATTTATGGAAAAATATTATTGGCAAAGTGGTGAATAGATGAAAAAAATAAAAAATAGTTTTATCAATTGGCAGCTTTGATTGAATAAACAAATTAGTAATCTTAAATGAAAAAAAATGAAAAGTAATTCAGAAAATTTTATTTTTTTCTTAAGAAAAAATTTATGATTGCTACTATCATCAGTTTTTAAAAGTTTAAAAATTTATATTTATGTTTTTATTATTCCTTTAGTTTTATTGATTGTAGTTTTTGCTTATCAATCATATGGGGGGGTGAATCAGCCTTTACCACCAATAGTTGCAGGTTATTTATTAATTCCTGGTTTTGGGTTGATATTAGGAATAAATAATTTAATTTCTGAATGAAAAGCTTCAATTTTCTTAAAAAGAATTAATTTGCTTGGAACAAGCAAGTCACAATTTTTGCTGTCAATTTGAATTGTTGGTTATTTATTAGGTTTGATTTCAACAATTTTTTGTGGAGCATTAGTTACTTTATTTGCTCAGGCACTTAATAGTACTAAGAATCCATTTTTAGAAATGTTTGCTTTTTTAAGTTATGGAACTACTCAGGAAGTTGTTAATGCTTGATTAGGATTATTTTTAGGAATTTCGACTGTCATCCTTAGTTCAATTGGCTTAGCAACTTTAATTGCTGGTGCTTTTCGTAATATTGCTTTGATTCAAAGTTTAGGAATTTTAGTAATTATTGTTACTTTTGTTTTTTCTGATTTATTTTTAAATCCAGTGATGCTAGCAAGTGTCAAACCTTTAATAATCTTTAGTTATTTTGTGCCACAAAAATATGGTGCTTGAACAGTTTTTTATGCTGTTTCAGCAGGTAACTTAGATTATTTCTTACCTAATCCTGGGTCAAAGCAAATTACAATTAGTTTTTTAAGTATCACTTGGCCAATTATTAATAGCTTGCTATATTGTTTAGGTTTATTTTTACTTTCTTTAATTACTTTTAAATGAAATAATCGAGGTTAGAGAAGTGAAAAAAATTATTCTTGCTTTCAGCACATTTGTTTTATTTCTACCAATCTTTAATATTTTTCTTTTTGCTTGTAGTTTTAATTTTTTAAATATTGATTTAGCAAATTTAAGTGACTATAATTGAAAAAAAGAAGAGCCTAATTTTCCTGGCTATCAAAGTGTCAGTTTAAGAGATAAAGTGATTACTAATAGTGGTGACTTGTCATATGTGAACAATCAACGCTATCTTGATTATAAAAATTTTAATACTGGGTTTAAAAATTTAGATGCCATTAAAAAACAAGCTGTTACTGGTGTGCCAATGAATAGTGCTTTCAATCCAAATGGTAATTATTTAAAAGATTTTGGTGAATCGCAAAAATCATTGATGTTTCAACAAGTTAACAGTATTTTAGATTGAGATCCAAATATTGATCATGATGCTAAATATAATCAAGGCGACTATTCTTATATTCAAAGTAAGAAAGTAGCAAATAAATGAGTGAATAGTCAAGATGCTAATGTGCAAACGCAAATTTTAGGTTTAGGTGTCAAGGCTACTAGTGCGATGAATAGTGTTGTTGGTTCAAATCGAATTTTTAATTTAAATTTTAATAATTGACAATATAGTGATCGTTTTGTTGCTTGAGCAGGTGCTGAAAGTGAAGGAATTATTGTTCCTCCAGCAGCAGATGAAATCAATGCTGCTCATGTTAATGGCACAAAGATTTATGGTCAAGTTTTTTTAGATGGCTATCATGGCTTGACTAAAGCAATGTTGCGTGATTTTTTAAAACGTGATGATAGTGGTAATTTTCAAATTGTTGATGTCTTAATTAATATGTCTAAATATATGGGGTTTGATGGTTGATTTTGAAATAATGAACCTAATGGTTCATGACAAAATGGTTTAATTATGGATAATCAAATGTCAGTAGAAATCATCAATCAGTTTAATAAGAAAGTGCAAGAAAGTACTGATTCTGAGATTAAGCATTTAGAATTACTTTTATATAAAGATCATGGAATTTTAGGATATTATGAAAATGGTCAACCAATTGATACTTGAGCAAATAAATTAGCTGAAGTTAATCATGGTCAATTTTTGCAAGACTTTTATAGTTATCCAAATGATAGTAACAAATGAAGTCAAAATCACCAACAATTTAATAGTTTTGATATTTATAATATGTATAACCTTGGTGGATGGGTTAATGGTGAAATTTTTTATAATGAAAAAAGAATTGGAACAAGAGATATACGTGAATTAACACAAAGACATTTAGATCAAAATGGTCGAGAATATCAAAATTTGGGTAAGGAACTTACTGATCGTGATAATAATAAATGAACTTTTGATGGTAGAAATCAAAATTCTTTATCAATTTTTCAAGCAACAACAGCATTTGATTTAGCAGGAATTTATCTAGATCGATTAGGACATCAACCAACAATTAGTGATGATGTTTTTGCAACAATGTATGCTAACTACTATGACGATATGATCTACACTGGTCAGCATCGTTATTTAACTAATCAAGATAAAGGAACAACTTCTTGAGATTCAGATTTTTCTATTAAAGATTTGAGTTATGGTGTTGGTAATTTAGTCCAAGAAAATACAATTTTATTTGATGATGCATCTGGGGTTGATAACGTTAGCAATTTTAAAACTAATTTTTCAACTGGTCAGGGTCAAATTTTTGTTAGTGATGATGGTAGTGTTGTTAAAAATTATCCATGAAATAATCGTCGTTTATTTGATACGCAACCAACTTATAAATGAAATATTGAAACAGCAAGTAATAAAATGCCAAGTAGTGATGTGTTTGGCTTTTATGATTATTATCAACCGTATCGTAAAGGAAATTCAATTGCTTTAGGTAGTGGTTTTGATGACAAAGGGAAAGTTCTACCTTTTGGGTTGAAAGAAAAAATTAATTGAAACATTATGGGAACCAACTACAATAAAGCGAATAAAAAAGTAAATTTTAAATATAAAATGACTGATGAAAAGGATAATTGAGAAAATCTTAGCGATAGCATTGGTGTGAAGATTTTAGTTACTTTTGCTGATGGTAGTACAAAAGAAATTGGAGTTGAAGAAGTTCCAGATGTTAATGGCTGAGTTACTATTTCATCTGATTTATCAACAATAGGAGAATTATCTAATAAGATTGCAAAATTGGGATTAAGTATCAATCCACTTAAAGCAGATGCACCAAAAATTAAGTTTAATGTTGGTGAGATGACAGTTAACTTTAATGAGAACAAACAAGATCAATTAGAAAACCAAACTTATATTACAGATTTAACTAGTGAGAACGCTGTTACTAGAGGTAACAAAACTTCTTTAAGACTTAATTGAAACGTTGATAGCAGCTTACATGAGCAAATTGCTTACTATGAAATTTACATCCAAAAAGCTTTTGGTGACACACTTTTTGTTGGACAAACAGTTAACAATAATTATTATCTAAAAAATTTGTTAATTAGTAATAATGACAAAATTATTATCAAAACAATTAATAAATACAATTCTGAAAATTCAAGTTTTCAATCATGAAATTTAAAAAATTAATTTATTAATCGTTTAAGGTACATTTTGTATGAGAAATAAATAAAATACTATCTCCTTAATTTAGCTGTTGATATGTCAATTTAAATATTGGCTTATATAATAACTCAAAAAAGGAGGTAATAATTATGAATTTAAAAGACCAACCATTTAAATGATATTCACCGAAAAACACAGAGGATGGTAGTTTAGATGCGTGAGCAAACGACCCTTGTTCAATCTTATATGATAAGGAACAAAAATTATACTATAGCTGAATGTTATTTAGAAATGGAAGAGATTTTCCATCAGGATGAGTTGAAATGGTTTCATCTGATTTAAATACATGAACTCAAACTGAAATTCGTATTAAAGAAGGAAGAGAATTTTTTCAAATAAGTTATCCACCTGCTGCTATGGGAGGTTCAGTTTGAATTGATGATAATGGACAATTCTTTGATAAAGGAGATGTCGTATTTTTAATCTCAATGCAAGAGTGTAAGATAATGGATAGTCAAACATCAGTAAGAGGAGTTAAAGCAAATCAAGATTATACAGGAGATAGTGGAATTGCTTATTATGTTTCACACGGTTTAGGGAAACCAATTTACAAAGCTGGAGTTTTAGCACCACAAGGCAAGAATCCTACAAGCACTGATTGAAGAGATCCTTACGTATATGAAACAGATAAAGGATTATACTTTGCAATCTCAGCTCATGATCGTGTTGAGTTTTGAAAAATTAACAGCTTTAACACAGATGATATTGAAAAAGTAGATCAATTATATGTTCGTCCTTTTGGAGTTGAAGTGCCAAATGTTATTAGATTTGGAGAAAACACTTGATACATCTGTTGTTCAGTTCAAGATGCTCCAGAAGGTAAACCTTTTCAATCAGCATATTGATATTTATGTAATTTAATTGAAGGAAAGTTTAAAGTTTATGCTCAAGGTCAACATGAATATGGAACTGAGGGCTATGCACAAAGAGTTGCAAATCCATGACAAACAAGAATTGCACCATTTGCAATTTCAAGAACAATGGCTGCCAACTGAGCTTACAATACAGATATTTGAGAATGAAAAGGTGGATGTTTTGGTAGTGAACAGTTAACAATTAAAGATAATAATGCTTTTCTAGCACCTTATGATTGAATTGGAAATTATTCTGATAATGGAACAGCAGTTTATAAATTAAAAGCAAAAGAAATGGTTCAAGGATATCGTTTAAAATTCAATAAAGGAGATTTTATCTTTCATTTAAAATCTAATAAAATCACTTGAAATAATAATGTTAACACTACATTGCTTAAATGAACATCAACTGGTGGACCAGCAAATGAAAATGATGATATTATCATAGTTTGAAATAAAACAACATTAACTTTTTATAACATTACTCAAGGGTGAAATGCACATTTCATGTTACCACAATCAACAACTCATACTCTAAATGCTAATGCTATGGGGCTTATTAATTATTAATTTTTTTATGAAACTTGTTAGACTATTATAATTAAAAAAATAACTCAAACAAAGAGTTATTTTTTTACGTATTAGTAGTTTTAAATTAAT
Source organism: Spiroplasma platyhelix PALS-1 (assembly GCF_021496725.1). Lineage (GTDB taxonomy): Bacteria > Bacillota_I > Bacilli_A > Mycoplasmatales > VBWQ01 > Spiroplasma_D > Spiroplasma_D platyhelix. The sequence goes on along the minus strand of NZ_CP051215.1, from coordinate 717,951 downwards.
TAATTTATCTTATTAAAATTGCTAAAATAGTAGCTAATGTAGATATAGTTGCTAATGTTAAACTTAGAATTGAAATTATTTTAGGGAATTTACTTTCAATATATCTATGACCTTTGTAAGTTAACATTATATCTTCTATTTTAATTTTATATTCAATAAAAAAACCACCAGAAATTATTTTTGCTTCAAAACATTTTCTTTTTTGATTTCAGTTCTCTTTTGTGTTATCTGATTTTAATTTAATTAATTTTTTATTAACTATTTCTTGAATGTAAAAAAGTTCTTCAAGACTAGCATTCATAAAATCATTTTTATAATCTATTAAGTTATTAAGAGTAATTTTTAGATTTTTCTTATAAAAAATTCTGTTGTTTATCTTTTTCATAAGATAACTTTTATAATTTTTATATGCTTTTCATTCTAGTGTTACATCAAAATTATTAGATAATTTTGCTTTATAAATATATTCATCTTTTTCTGAATTACTTTTTATTAATTTTCCTACAATAAAAATTTGTTTAATATACATATTTATATCACTGACTAAAGATACTCTAGTAGGGTAAACAAACTTTTTATATTGAATAATGTAATCAATTATGGCAATTTCATAATTAGAAAGTTCTAATTCTTTATCTTTATTTCTTAATAACAGATTCATATATTTAAGAATTTCTTTTCTTTTAAAAGGTTCTTTTTTAGTTTTTTTCATTTATGTCCTCTTTTAAAAATTTAATATTTTTTATCTTTTTTATAATTACTTGTATAGTAATGATGTGAGTTTTTAGCGACTGCTTCGCAAATTATTCTGGATATGTATAATTCTTCAGATATGTTATTACATTGAATGTCAGGCTATTTTATTTAGCCATCCTTTTATGTTAGTTTTAAGTTTAATTTACATCATTTACTTTATTATCAGTAAAACAATTTATTCATAATCAATAAGTACAAGCCCACATAACATTAATTTCATAATGAAATAACTAAAGATATTATTGATATTATGATTGCAATTGAACTTAGAGTTCATGTTATAAAAGCTCTTTTTCAATTATTTCGTTCTTTATAAGTTTCATGTTGTCTTTCTTCAGCATTTTTTGCTTGATCTTCTTTAATTACTCGATCTAGCTTTTCAGCTGAATTTATATCATTTCTATTGCTTCAATCCATTTTATTATTGCCTTTCTTTAATTACACTCACAGCATCCGTAACATAAATCATATTTATAACAAGAAAATAACTCTCTTAATTCTTTATATGTTGATGCACTTAAATTTATTTCAGATTTAGCACATTTAATTTCTTTTAAAAATGGTTGTTTTTCAAACATTTTTTACTACTTATGATTTAATTGCTTTAATAAGCTCAATAATGAATCAATATGTAAATGGTAATAGTATCATAATTAAAGTTCCTCATCAGGGCATTACTTTAGTAATTGACATTAATATTGTTGTTAGCATTCATATAGCATATATAAGTAAAGCATAAAGTAAAAAATTATCTTGAATATTTTCTAGTATTTTTCTACCAAAACTTTTTTTGCTTTGATCAATTTTGACATCTCCTTTATTGTCAGTAATAGTTATACTATTATTTTTATCAATATTTTTTTCTGTACTACGATTATTTTTATTGTTTCCTATGTCAGTATTATTTGAATTAGTAGTGTTATCATTAATACCTTGTTTGTCTATCATTTTTTATCCTTTCTTTACAAAACAAAGAGGTTACAACTTTATACCCTTTTATAATTCATTATAACTCGATTTCTTTTTTTCGCAACTAAACTGTAGGACGACAAACTTATAAAAATTTTTTAATATTGGTACATTTGCCGAAAGTAATATTTCTATTTTAAAGTCTTTATTTGGTTTTAATAATAAAGCGTTAGGTTAAGTTACTTATAAGAGTTAAGTTTACGTTTAGCTAAAATGAATGGTCTTAATATTTTAGATTTGCTTAAGCAGGAAGTTATCCAGAATAATTTATATACGAAACTTTTTTATCGACGTTCTTATTGGAATAAAGTTGATCGTAATAACCAGGATTATTTTTTGATATTGAGTTACCTTTGTTAAATTTAAAGAGTAGTAACTGAATCAGATGGATTCTTAATTACAAAGATAATTAGTTTAATGACATTTTTTATGATTTTAGGACAAGATATTTTGACATAGTTATTTTTGTGTTATTTGAAATTAGTATTTTACTTGATTTTTTATTTTTTTCTTGTTAAAAATAATAAAGAATATAAAATCTGTTAGCTTAAGTTTAGTTTTTAAATTAAATGTAAGCTCTTTTCCAAAAATAATTTCTTACTCCCTGAAATACTGATATATTGACATACTTAGGGCATAATTATATAATTAATAAACGAGTTAATTAATTAATATTAAATTAAATAGAGATATTGAATCTTTAACTCCTTGCTCACTAGAGCCATAAGTCCAAAAGGAGGTTTCTCAATGCAGGAAACTAAATTCAACAATTATGAAATCATGTATATTGTTGACGATCAAAATCCAGAAAAAGCAAACTTAATTAAAAAAGAGTTTGTTGAAATTCTAACTAAAAATAATGGTAAAATTACAAAAGAAGAAGATTTTATTCGCCAATTCGCTTACAAAATCAATCATAAAAATTCAGGACATTACTTTATTCTTCAATTAAGTACAACACCAGAAAATATTGCTGACTTTAATCGTATTTTTTCAATTAAACAAAAGCAAGGTGATGTAGTTAGAAAATTAGTTATTAATTTAGATGAAGAAAAAATTAATACTTTTAAAGAAAGAAAAGAAAGTCCAAAAAAACCTGAATTTACTCGAGAATACAATCGCGAACCAAGAGTAAAAACTTTAGATACTCCTAAAGCTGAAGTAAAACAAGAATTAGCAAAAACTAATAAAGAAGTTACTGAAGTTAAACAGGAAACACAAGAAAATTCTTCAGAAAAAAGCACAAAAAAAGAAAATACTGAAGAAAAATAGGGGGCACTTATGAATCATGTAACATTAATTGGTCGAATCACACGAAACTTAGAATTAAGAAAAACTAGCACAGGAAAAAATTATGTTTTCTTTAGTGTAGCAGTTGATGATTCAAGTAATAGAACAAATTTTATTAATTGTATTGCTTGAAATCGTGTTGCTGAAAATATGACAAAGTTTGTTGGCAAAGGATCTTTAATTGCAGTAGCAGGTCATATCACAACAAGAAAAGATAATCGAGACCAATATATTACTGAGGTTTCAGCACATAGTGTTTCTTTTCTAGACAGTCGTAGAAGAGATATTATTAATGATAGCGTTAGCAGTAACGCAAATGGTTCAGAATTCCAAAAAAATAATATTGAAAAAACTAATGAAGTAAATATTGATGAAGCAATCAAAAATACTGAAAGTTATGATACAGAAATTAGTTTTGTAAATAATAGTAGCTTAGATAGTAGTGACTCAGATGATGAGGCTATTATTTGAGATTAAAATAAGGAGAAATTATGAATAGAAATCGTGTTCACACAAGAAAAAAATATTGTCAGATTACTAAAAATCAAATTAAATATATCGATTATAAAGATATTGAATTATTAAAGAAATTTATGTCTAACAACAACAAAATTTTACCAGCAAGAGCAACTGGAACAAAACCAAAGTACCAACGTCAAATTGCTACAGCAATTAAACGTGCACAAATCATGGCTTTGTTACCTTACTCAGTTTAGAATCAAATAAAAAGAGAAGAATAATCTTCTCTTTTTTTATTTAATTTTTATTTTCTTAACTAATTTTTTAGTTCCTTTAACACTGTATTTAATAATTACATATAACAACATTAATGGTAGCCCAAGAGTTCACATTATAACCAAAGTTAATGTCCCATATTCAGTTGGTTCAGACATTACTCCATTGATTACTTCACCTACTACATCACGTTTGTTTTCTTTTTCCATAACTTTTCCCCTTACATGTATTGATATCTTAAAAAAAGAAATTTAAAATCTTATTTTTTAGTTTGAAAATTCTTTTTGTGCTTGATTAACGTAAGCAAAGAAATTATTAATTATAATGTCAGGAAAATAAATTGATTGTTCAGAGTTTTCGATGATCACATCATATTTTTCTTTACTAATACGCTTAATAAATATTGCATATATTTTTAAATAATTATTGAATAAGGTGATTAATTTAATATCATATTTTTCTTCATTAGTTTTTTTATTGATTAGTTTTTTTATTTTTCTTTGATAGTTTCGTTGTTGAAATTGAAAAGGATAGTCTTGAATAGTATTTTGACTGTGTCCAATTATTTGAAAGCTTTTTATATTTTTAAATTTAATTTCTGATTGGAATTTTTTAAATGTTTCAACTGCTTCTTTTTTAGAATAAATACCAATTTCTTTTATTTCATTTCAAAATTTTTTAAATAAAATAAAGATTAAAGCATCAGAAAGTAAAAATACAATGATAAAAGGAATAAATAATAAGATATTTTCTCCTTGATATATATCTTTAGTTACATTAAATCAAATTCATAAAAACATTGATAGTGCAAGACAATTAAATAAAGTAAAGAAAACAAATCAACTTACATATTTATATTTATATTCCTTAATAATAAAAGGTAAATTTTTTAATTTAAATATACTAACGCAATTATTTGTGTATTGAACTCACATTTTATGCCCAGGAAAATATGCTCCAGCAACAGATGATCCAACGCAAATTAGAAATAATAAAAATTCTAATAAGAAAAATTCAAGTTGTTCTGACATTTTATTTATAGACACTAATTCAAGTTGATATTGTTGAGATTACTGGAACTAGTGCAAGAACTGCTGGAAATGCTCAACTTGTAGCAGTTACTGTAGTAGCACCTGCAATTAATGTTATATATGCAAATTTATAAAATATATGACCTAAATAATAAATCATACTACCTCAAATAATTGCTTTATCAATTTTACTTAATTCTTTATCATATTCTACTAATGCTCCATTTAATGCAGTTGTTATTCCTCCAGAAACAGTACTAATTGTAGTACATGCTATTGCTCAAGGAATGCTAATACCAAATCATCAAGCTGCTGCTCAAAATCCTGCAGCAGCTATAGCAGAAGTTGCAGTTATAGTTGTAAAGATTGCTTTTTCAATTCTTAAATTTTTAACAAATGTTTCTAATTTAGCAAAATCTTGCGCATCACTAAATGTTGTTACATTAGTTGTTGAACTTATTTGATTATTAATAATATTAGATTGGTTTTGTAAAGATTTATGATAATTTTCTTTAAAATTGCTATTTTCAGTTGAAAGATATTCAATAATTTGATTTAAATCAAAATTTTGATTTTGAAATAATTGAATATATTCATTTGCTTTTTTTTGAGCATATGCAATTATTTCATCAATATTTCTCGCAGAAAAATTTGTTACTTCTGCTTTATGAGTTTCTTTAAAATTTTTAAAATAATCATTATTAATATTTTTAAGTAAACTTCAATCAATGTCTGATTCGCTATTACTTTGATTAATTTTATTTTGATGAGTTTGAACATTAGTAGTTAATAATGTTGTTGCTGTGCCTGTTAAAATAAGCGCACTAAAAATACTTAACCCTTTTTTCATAATAAAAACCCCCTAGATTCTTAAATATAATCTTACCTTATTATTTTTGATTGACATTTAATTTAATGACATTTTAATGACATTTTTGACTTATCATTTCAACAAACTTATTAGATATTATGTTAATCTTAGATATAGTATAATTAAAGAAAGTAAATTAGATAGTACTATTGAATATAGGAAGTGTAATGTGTTTAAATCTCTACGTAATTATCATTTAATTATGATTGTATGATTAATAATTGAAATTTTAATTGGCTTGACTTATTTTATTATCAATATCAATTCAAAAATTGATGTTGTTACTGTTGTCATTATTTTATCTTTAGTGATTGGTAACTTTTTAATTATTTGTCTTTATATTTTTCTTTTTAGTTTGTGAATTAGACAAAGATATATTAGTACTGCTGAAGTTATTAAATTGAATAATACGCAAGCGCTAACTTTTGGTAGTGTTGGGATGATTATCTTAGATCATGATTTAACTATTATGTGAATTAGTGAATTCTTAGAAGATAAAGGATTAGGAAAATTAATTGGAAAATCAATTGTTAAATTATCAAAAGATTTTGAACAATTAATTAACAACAATATTCATAAGATTACTTTAAAGATTGAAAATATGCTTTATGATGCAATTTATTTAACTCAAACAAGAACAATCTTATTGCAAGAAACAACTAAGTATCATTTATTATATGATAAGTTGCAACATGAAAAATTAGTTTTTGGTGTTATCAATGTTGACAATTTTTATAATTCTTTACAAAAGTTAAGAGTAGAAAATCAAATTCGTGTTGAAGCATTTATCAAAACAGAATTAAATAATTTTGCTGCTGATTATTCATGTTTACTATTAGGAAATATTGAAGATGGTTACACAGTGCTGTTGTATCAAAATGAATTTGAAAAAGCAAAAAATGATAACTTTCAGTTGATTAAAAATGTTCGTGAAGGAGTAAAGAAATTTAAAGCTGACATCACGCTATCTGCTGGATTTTCATATGGGAATGCAATTAATAAGGATTTATATGAACTTGCAATTGAAGCTAAGGAATTAGCTGTTTATCGTGGTGGTGATCAAGTAGTTATTCGTGAGTTTGGTGGTAACACAATTTTTATTGGTGGAACAATTGAAGCAAAACAATCTGAATCAAAAATTAACATTAGAATGTTTGCACAATCTTTATACAATGAAATTAAGTTAGCAAAAAATGTTTTAGTTATGGGGCATCAAAATGCTGACTTTGATAGCATTTCATCAGGAGTTGCGATTGTTGAGATTGCGAATAATTTAAATTGTCAGGCTCACTATATTGTTAATCAAAATGAACTAGATTCTAAGACTAAAGAAGTATTGGAACAATTAGTTCCAGAAGAATATATTGACGCTAATTTTGTTAATAGTAAGCAAGCATTAAAATTATTGCATCCAAATACTTTATTAGTTATTGTTGACACCCACAATCCAAAAAGAGTTGATACTCCTGAGGTTTTAAATAAAGCTTCAAAAGTTATTGTGATTGATCATCATCGTGTTTCGGATGAAGTTATTTACAATACTGTAATTTCTTATATTGATGCTGGGACTTCTTCAACTGCTGAATCACTAGCAGAAATTATGTACTACAATGATTTTACTAATATTGAAAATGACTTTTTATGAAATTTAATGTTAGCAGGAATTTTAATTGATACTCATAACTTACAAGTTCGAACAACAAGAAGAACTTTTGAGGCTTGTGGATTATTAATTGAATGAGGAGCTTCAATTGCTAAAGTTAAGGGCTTATTGCAAGATACTTTAAGTGAATTGATTGAAAAATTTGCTTTAATTAGTAAAGCAAAAACAATTAAAAAAGGATTCTTAGCAGTTATTGCTGATGAAAATGAAGAATATCATCCAACATTTTTAGCACAAATTTCAGAAATGTTACTTGATTTAAAAGAATGTCGTGCTGCTTTTACAATTGGCTATGATAAGCAAAAGCGTGCTTGTTTGTCAGCAAGAAGTAATGGTGAGATTAATGTTCAGATTATTTGTGAGAGTTTAGGTGGTGGTGGTCACTTTAGCGCTGCTGCTGTTCAGGATAGTAAATTATCATTAAAAGAGTTGTATAATAAATTAGTCCACGCAATTGAAAGTGAGGTTTATCAAAGTGAAGGTAATACTTTTAAACGAAGTTAAGAATTTAGGTAAGATTAATCAAGTAGTAGAGGTTAGTGATGGTTATGCTAAGAATTATTTGTTTCCTAATAAACTAGCAGTTTCTGCAACTGAAGATGCATTAAAAGTAAACAAAAAAATTAAAGCTGATGAAAAGGAAATGGCTTTAGAAAAGATTAAATATTATCAAAGCATCAAAAGTGATTTAGAAAAACTTACTTTAGAGTTTTATTTAAATAGTAAAGATGGTAAAGTAGCAAATGCAATTTCAGCAAAACAAATTTGTGCCTACTTGCATTTTAATTTTGGGATTGAACTTGATAAGCATAAGTTTGTTAACTTTAAACCAATTAAAGCACTTGGTACAACTGAAGTAACAGTGAAGTTATATTCAGATGTCCTTGCTAAATTTAAAATTAAAGTTAGTGAAAAATAAGGAGTTGATTTATGAGTGAAAATCAAGAGCGAAATCAAGATTTTATTAATGAAGTTGAAGTTAATGTTTTAAGTGCCATGATTCAATCGCCTAAAGCTTGTGAGAGTGCTTTGACTTTACTGAAAGATCAAGATTTTACAGTTAAAAATAATCAAGTGATCTTTCAAACAATTGTTGAATTATTTAAAAATAATAAAGGAATTGATGTTACAACAATTAGTGATACGTTAGTAAAAAAGAACTTTTTAGCAAGAATTGGTGGGATTGATTATTTATCTTATTTAATTCAAAACTATATCAGTGATGCTAATGTTAAAGAGCACATTAATATTTTAGTTGAAAGAACAACAAAACGTCAGTTAGGGCAAGCATTAAAAAAAATTGAAGATGACTTACAAGGTGATAAAAAAATTACTGATATTTTAATTGATGCAGAAGCTGAGATTGTTCAGGTTAGCAGCGAAAGAAATAGTGAAGAATTGTTGCCAATTTCTGAATCAATTGATGATGTTGTTGAAAAAATTGAACAATTGCAAAAGTCAAATCAAAATCTAACTGGTATTACTTCAGGAATTAATAATCTTGATAATTTGACTAGTGGTTTTCAGTCAGGTGATTTTATTATCTTAGCAGCAAGACCTTCAATGGGAAAAACTGCTTTAGCTTTAAATTTTGCTTTAAATGCTGCGAACAGTTTAAAGCAAAAAGATGAAGCAGTGCTAATTTTTTCTTTAGAGATGCCAAAGGATCAATTAATCACAAGAATGATTTCTTGCCAAGGAAATTTTGATGCTCATAAATTACGTAGCAAATTTAAATTCACGCAAGATGATTGAAGAAGAATTAGCAATACAGCAGAACAACTAAAACAAAAGACAATTATTATTGATGATAGTCCAGGATTGCGAATTTTAGAACTGCAAACAAAATTAAGAAAATTAGTTCGTGAGTATGATATTAAGTTAGTGATTATCGATTACTTACAATTGCTAACTGGTTCAACTAGTAGTGAATCAAGACAACAAGAAGTATCAAATATTTCTCGTAGTCTAAAAATTTCTGCTCGAGAATTAAATATTCCAATTATTTGTTTGTCTCAATTATCGCGTTTAGTTGAACGAAGAGAAGAAAAAAGACCTTTGATGTCAGACTTAAGAGAATCAGGTGCAATTGAACAAGATGCTGATTTGATTATGTTTCTCTATCGTGATGATTACTACAAAGAAAAAAATGGTGAGGACTCAACAAAAGAGACACAAGAAAATCACGTAGCAGAAATTATCATCTCTAAGCATCGTAATGGTCCAACCGGTAAAGTTGAAACAGTATTTATTCCTAAATGAGGTAAATTTGAAAACTATCAAAACTCATAAGTTTCTTAAATAGACTTATGAGTTTTTCTTTTTTAATTTTTGCTTTTTTAGTTAAAATAAGTTAAAATTGACAATAGCAAACTTTTTAAAATTAAAGGAGAATTAAATAAAATAATATGAAAAAAATACTTGCCTTTTTCTCAGCAGTTGCATTTTTAGGAAGTACAACTTTAGCAGTTAGTGCTTGTGGTGTTTCTAAAGGTGATAATATTGAGGTAGTAATTAAAGAGGCTCCCAAAAAAGCTGAAAATAATCAAGATCCACTTACTGAGTATGTATACAATAATCAATATAATTATAGTGGTGTGAATGCTAACTATCTTATAGCACTAGCAGGACAAACAGCAACAGATAAGATTTATAATTTTAAACAACCTGGAACAGAATGAGAAGAATTTTATTCATCTGAAGTATGACAACGTAAATCTTTTTCAAGTTTTCATTATGAACCTACTGGTTCAGAAGATGCATTTTCTTTTAGAGGTCAGGGTGGTCAAGAATTTATTGTTCAATTAAAAAATAATGATGCAAGTGATGATACAAATAAAGTAATGTCATATTGATTTATTACTAGTGCTAACCCAGGAGATGACCCAGAAAAAGATAATATTGTTGTTCCAAATTCATCTGAATTTAATGATGATACAAAAATAATTACTAGATCTGGTTGAATTCATTTATTTTTAGTAATTGGTGATTTTCAAATTGATTTTAATGCTGAGATTAATTTCAATTTTACTAAAATTACTGATGTAAACAATCAACCAGTTGTGATGTTGGATATTACTACTTTTACTAAACCACTTGGTGATGCTAGCTTTGAGAATCCACCGTATGATAGAATTGCTAACCTTGCGCTAACAAAAGTTTAATTATGTTAGATATTGTTATTATTTGTGTGGGCAAAATTGATAAGCAATATTGAAAATCAGCTTATCAAGAATACTATCAGAGATTACAAAATAATGCTAAAGTAAAAGTTCATATCATTGATGAAATTAATCTTGATAAAAATATTAATGTTAATTTAAAATTAGAATCTGAAAAAATTAATGATTTATTATTTAAGTATACAGACTATCAATCGTTCTTATTAGACTTAACAGGGCAATTAATTAGTAGTGAAGAACTAGCAGAAATGATTATTAAAAATCAAAACTATTATCAAGGAAAATTATTATTTATTATTGGAGGTAGTAATGGAGTGAGCCAAGAATTAAAAAATAATCAAAAAATTAAAAAATTAGCTTTTGGCAGAATTACTTTATTACATCAATTAGCACAAGTTATTTTATTAGAGCAATTGTATCGAGCATTGCAAATTATTAATCATAAGCCTTATCATAAGTAAATTACAGTGGTTATATTAATAAAGAAGGAGAAATAATGATGGCTCAAAAATTATTAGTAGATAGTTCGTGAAGTGATTTTTTTATTCTTGAACAAAAGAAGCCTTACTTTCAAGAGTTATTAGTTAACATAAAAAATGAATATCAAAAGTATCAATGTTTTCCAAAATGAGATAATATATTTCAGGTATTTTCGCTAACTCCTTTAGATAAAGTAAAAGTTGTTATCTTAGGTCAAGATCCTTATCATCAACCAAATCAAGCTCATGGGTTGGCTTTTAGTGTTTTGCCAGGTATTACACTACCTTCAAGTTTAAGAAATATTTTTCAAGAATTAAAAGATGACTTACAAATTGATAATCAAGAAACTGGTTATTTAATTGATTGAGCAAAAGAAGGAGTCTTTTTACTAAACACTGCATTAACAGTTCGTTATAATTCTGCTAATAGTCACAGTCACTACAACTGGAATGTTTTTACTGATAATGTTCTATCTTATTTAAATGAAAAGAAAGAGCGCTTAGTTTTTATTTTATGAGGCAACAATGCTAGACAAAAGAAAGAATTAATTGACACTACTAAACATTTAATTGTTGAGAGTCCTCATCCTTCATTTTTTAGTGCTAACAAAGGTTTCTTTGGTTCAAAACCATTTAGCAAAACAAATGATTGATTAGCAGCAAATAATCAAATTCCAATTAATTGAAAGTTAGCAAAAAGTAAATAGCACTAAGCAAAATATAAATAAAGTATTATAGCAATCTTAAGTAATGATATGATATACTTGACAAAATAAAGTGAAATAGTGAATGGCGGTCGAAAATGATTTTTAAACTTAACGCAAATGATAACTTTTCTCTCTTTAGTGGTAAGACTGCTATTTATTTAATTATTGCTTTTAGTTTCATTATCTTGACTTATATTTTAGTAAACGTTTTTTGAAGATGATTGAAAAAAGATAAATATAAGGGGCCACGTTTTACAACAAAAAATATTGCTTACATTACCATGCTTACTTCAGTTTCGGTTGTTGCAACAATTGTTGTTTCATTGACAATCCCAATTACTGTTTTGCCTCCGGTTCGGTTGGCAATTGAAGGGTTGATGATTAAAATTTCTGGTTACATGTTTGGACCTGTAATTGGAATTATTTCAGCAACAATTACCGATATTTTAGTTATGTTGTTTGTTCCTTCCTACATCAATCCGGTTTATATTTTTTGTATTATTTTAATGGGATTTCTTGCTGGGGTTGCTGGAGTTTTAAAAATTAAATTAAAGAAACATCCTTGAGTAATTTTTCTTTTAATTAATGTATTTATGTTGTTTTTTGCTGGTGGTGGAGCTTATTTTGCTTTACAGTATCCAGAAGAGAGCATTCCGCTATCAGCTGGCATCACAATGAATAAGTATGCTGTTGTTGGCGTTATTGCTGGTGGTGGACTTCTTACTTTATTAGTTATTTATATTTGATTATTTTTTTATTGAAAAAATAGTGAGAAGCAAAAAATTTATGATATCTTGCCAATTATTCTTTTAGCGGTTGTTTCTGAGTATGCTGTTACAGTTTTGATTGCATCATATGCAGATATGAGTTTCTTATCGGCTTCAGCAGCAAAAGATTATGGGTTGACCATGATTCCGAGAATTGTCATGGCACCATTAAAAATTATTATCAATTCTATTATCATTTACATAACTTGAAAAACTGTTAATCCTTTAATTACTATTGATAATCTTAATTAAAGAGGTTTAATGTGACTGATAAATTTTGAACTTGATTGGCAAAATATCCATCAAATGATAGTTTTAAAAAATTAAAAATTTTAAAAGAAAAATATTTAATTTCTGATCAGCAAATTAAATATATCCATGTGACTGGAACAAATGGTAAGGGATCAGTAGCTCGTTATTTATATGCAGTTTTAAGTCAAGGATTAAAGTTAAAAGTTGGTTTGTTTACTTCACCTCATATTTTAATTGTCAACGAAAGAATTATTGTTGATGATGAAATGATTAGTGATGAAGATTTATTAAGAATTAAAAATTTAATAAGTGATGATGTAGAAAAGTATCAATTAGGTTTTTTTGCAATTTTAACTTTAATTGCTTTAATTTATTTTCAAGAGCAAAAGGTAGATTGAGCAATTATTGAAGTTGGTATTGGTGGTCTATTTGATGCAACAAATATCATTCGTAGTGACTATGCTATTTTAACATCAATTGCTAGAGATCATAGTGAAGTTTTAGGTCATAGTTTGTTAGCAATTTTAAAACAAAAAATAGGAATTGTTAAATTAACAACTAAAAAATTTTTTGTTTTTGGAAACATTAGCGTTAATTTGAAGCGTAGTCTTACTGATCAATTATTGAAATTTCCAAACACTGAAATTTATTTTGCTAAAAAAGTTATCAATCAAGGTTACATTTTAGAAAATCAAACACTGGCAGTTGTAGTTATTCAAACTTTATTTCCTACTTTTGATTCAAAACTACTTTGAAAAATTATTAAAAGAACAAAAGTTAATTTGCGTTTTCAAGTAGTGAAGATTCTTGATAAGATAATTTATTTTGATGCTGCTCATAATTTAGCAGGCATTCAAGCATTAATTAAAATGATGGAACTAAATAATATTAAAATTGATCAAATTATTTTTTCTGCTTTAGCAAATAAAAGACCAAATACTTTGATTAAAAAATTAACTAATAATTTAACCTCTAATATTTTTGTTTGTCAAAATAATCATCCATTAAGCATTAGAGCTCAAAAATTTACTTTTGACAAAATGATTTTAGAGCAAAAGCAAAATAGTACAATATTAGTAACAGGTTCTTGTTACTTTGCAGCATTAGTTTATAAAGAGTTTTTGTTGAAAAAGAAAGAATATGAGGATTAATCAATGGTTTTTTTATGGTTGAATCTTGCTTCAGGGTTGATAATCTTATTTATTTTTCTTTTAATTATCATTTTGGATCATAAAAATTTTAGATCTGACTTACAAAACATTAAATCAATTGTGTTAGCAGCAATCTTAGTTGCTATAGCAGTTGCTTTAAATACAATAACAAAAGTTTTTTTACATTCAGTTATCTTTGAAATTAAGCTTGGAAACTTTGCTCTAGTTTTAATTGGTTTTTTTGCTGGAGGAGCATTAGGATTTTTAGCAGGAATTGCAGCAGATTTTTTAGGACTAATTATTTTTAGTTCAGGAGCAACAATTTTATTTTTTACTCTAACAAGTATTCTTTGATGTATCTTACCTTATTATCTTGTTAGATTGCTTAGTAAAATTTATACTAGTAAGTGAACAACTTATTTTTATTTAGTTCTAACATATGCTTTTACATTATTATTAATTACCGGAATTAATCCAATTGTTCTAAAATATATGTATAACTTAAATGATGGATGATGAGTATTATATTTGCCAAGAATTATTAAATATCCACTTGATCTTACAGTTAATGGGTTGGCATTAGTGGTTGTATATCGTATATTTACTAATAGCATTAGTTTAAATACTAAGATTTATCAGCCAGAAAGAAAAAAAGATAAAAATTTAAATTTACAAATAGAACAAGAAGGAGACATGAATGATTAAAATTTTTGATAGTATGTCAAAAACAAAAAAAGAATTAACAACTAATAAAATTGTTGATTTATATTTATGTGGACCAACTGTTTACAATTATATCCACATTGGAAATATTAGACCGGTTTTAGTGTTGGATGTTTTGCATCGTTTGTTACTTCATCAAGAGTTTCAAGTTAACTATGTTCATAATATTACTGATATTGATGATAAGATTATCCATCAAGCAGAAAAAGAGCAAGTAACAGAATCAGAATTAAGTGAAAAATATTTGCAAGCTTATTTAGCAGATTTAAAAATGCTAAATATTCTAATTCCAAAAAAAATGCCTAAAGTAACTGATTTTATTCCTGAGAATATTAAATTTATTGAAGAACTGGTTACTAAAAAATATGCTTATGTTGCAGGTAGTGATGTTTACTTTCAAGTTGATAAGATTTCAAGTTATGGTACTTTATCTAATAAAAATCCAAATGAATTGATGCCTAATGCTAGAATTAGTAACAAAGAAAATAAAGTTTCAGCTTTTGATTTTGCTTTATGAAAAGATACTAAAGTTGGAATAAATTGAGAAAGTCCTTGAGGTAAGGGTCGACCAGGTTGGCACACAGAATGTGTGGTGTTCATCAATAAAGAATTTGCTGGTAAGACAATTAACTTACATGGAGGAGGAATTGATTTAAAATTTCCTCATCATGAAAATGAAAGAGCACAATTTTTAGCTGCTACTAATCAAGAATTAGCAAATATTTGATGACATAATGGTCATATAAATTTAGCAAGTGAAAAAATGTCAAAATCATTAAACAATGTTATTTTAGTTAAGGATTTTTGTCAGCAGTATCATCCTTTTGTTTTACGTTACTTAATTTTAAACCATGATCATCAGCAACCGATTGACTTTACTGAACAGTTAATTATTGAAGCAGTTAGCACAATTAAAAAATATCATGGATTTTTACAATTATGAAGTTATAATACTTTTGTTAGTGAAATTGAAATTCAACAAAAACAATATCATGAATCTTACTACCAATCAATAGTTACATATTTAAGTGATAATATTAACACAACTAATACTTTTGCAGTAATTAGTAATATGATTAAAGATTTAAATCAAGCATTAAATAAGAAAGATTTTAGCACTGACAATCAAAATATTTTCAGTACTTTAGTTTTTGCTTTGGAAATTTTAGGATTCAATTTTGAATTTGGCAACTATTCAGAAGAAATCAAAGCAAAAATTAAAGAATGAGAAGAATTAAAAGTTAAAAAGGATTTCAAAAAAGCCGACTTAGTTCGTTCTGAGTTACAAAATTTAGGAATTCTACCAAAAAATTAATTAAAGGAAAAAAATATGTTCTCATATATCTATGGCTATCATCCAGTTTTAATGTCTTTAGAAAAAGATTCATTAGTGAAAGCAAAAAAAGTTTTGCTTGTTGCAAAGAAGCATTCAGAATTACTTGTAAAATTAAAAAAATTAAATATTCCTTTTGAATATATTAGTTTAGAAAAAATGAATAATTTATTAAAAACAACAAAACATCAAAATATTTGTTTGCAAGTTGCAGACTATCGTTACTTTGAACTTGATGAAATTTTCAATCGAGCACCAAAGCATAAATTTTATCGTTTTTTAGTTTGTGACAAAATTACTGATCCTCATAATTTTGGATCAATGTTGCGAATTGCAGCAGGTAATGATTTCGATTGTGTTGTAATTTTAAGTCGCAATCAAGTGCAAGTCAATAGTACAGTTGCTAAGGCAGCAGCAGGTGCATTAAGTGTTGTTCCAATTTGTCAAGTTAGTAATCTTAGCAACACAATTAATTTCTTACAACAAAAGCATTTTTGAATGCTAGCAGCAGATAAGAATGATCAAGCGGTGAACTATCAAGATTTAAAATACGATCATCACTTAGCATTAATTATTGGTAGCGAAGGTGAAGGTGTAAGCAATAACATTTTAAAAAAAGCTGATTATGTTGTTGCAATTCCAATGAGTGAAAAAATTGAATCTTTTAATGCTAGTGTAGCTTGTGGGATTATTGCTAATAATATTTATTTAAAAACAAAATAATCATACAAATATTTGATAAAAATCAAAAATTTTTGCTTTCTGGTTTATCTTAATTATTAAGATAGAAAGGAAGTAAGATTATGAGTGATGAAGAATTACTTTATTTGTATCTTATTGCTCAGAATCAATGAGCATTTAATTTTTTGTATCAAAAGTATCAAAATATTATCTTGGTTCTGACAAGAAAAACCTTTAGGAAATTTTTTTCTGTACCTTTAGAATTAAGTGATTTAGAAAGTGTTACTTATTTGATTTTTTATCAAAGTGTTTTTAATTTTCAAGTTAAGAAAAATAAAAGTTTTAAAAATTTTTTGTTAACTAATTTAAATTGAGGGATATTAAAATATTTAAAAAAGTATTTAAATAAGAATCATCAAATTTTAAACACAGCACTAACCGACCAAGATTATTTTTTCAATAGGAATTTAAGTTTTCAAAATCATTTCATTCAAGATGATTATTCGAATTTAATTAACGATAGCAATTTAAAATTAAGTTTTTATGAGCAAAATGTTTTACAATTAAAATATCAAGGCTATTCTAATCAAGAAATTATGGCAAAATTAAATTTAACTTATAAACAGATTGATAATGCTTTTCAAAGAGCAACTTGAAAATTAAAAAATCTTAATAGGATATAAAGATAAGTAGGAGTAGAAAAATGTTAGAACCATTAGCAACAATTTTAAGACCAAAAACTTTAACTGATGTCATTGGTCAAACTCATTTGGTTAATTCAGAAAATGGTGTGATTTTTAAAATTATTGAAAAACAATTTTTACCATCATTAGTTTTACATGGTTTACCAGGAACAGGAAAAACTTCTCTAGCACAAGTGATTGCGCAAGAACTAAAAATTCCTTTTGCTGTTTTTAATGCTGCAATTGATAAGAAGCAAGACTTAGAAAAAATCTTTAACTTAGCAAAGAAAGAAAAAAATTATTTATTAATTATTGAAGAAATTCAAAGAATGAATCGTGATCGTCAAGATTTGCTTTTGCAATATTTAGAGCAAGGAACTTTTACTTTAATTGCATGTACTAGTGAGAATCCTTATTTTGTTGTTAACCCTGCTTTAAGAAGTCGATGTTTAATTGTAGAATTAAAACCAATTAGTGATGGTGAAATGTTTATTGGATTAAAAAGAGTAATTAAAGAAAATAAAATTTTTAAACTTAACATCACTGATCAAGCTTTAAAAATGATTTGTACTTTAGCTAGTGGAGATTTACGTGTAGCAATCAATATTTTAGAACTAAGTAATAACTTATATCCAAAAACTAAAATTGACATTAAATTAATTAGTAATATTGTTCCAAAAGCTAGTTCTTGAAACTTTAAAGAAGGCAACGAGCATCATGACTTGAAATCAGCATTGCAGAAATCAATTCGTGGTAGCGATGTTGATGCAGCTATTTATTATCTAGCAAGATTGTTAGCTAGTGGTGATTATGAAGCATTGTTAAGAAGAATGCTAATTATTGCTTATGAAGATATTGCTTTGGGTAATCCTGCTGTTTGTTTGAGAGTACAAGGAGCTATTGCTGCGTTTAGACAAATTGGCATGCCTGAAGGAATAATTCCTTTAGGTCTTGCAGTTGTTGAAATGGCATTAAGTGAAAAATCAAATAGTACTAATCAAGCAATTCAAAAAGCCTATCAAGATGTTTTAGATGGTAAAATTTATCCAATTCCAGATTATTTAAGAAGTGGTGTTTCAATAAGTAAGAAAAAGAATTACAAGTATCCGCCAAACTTTAAAAATTCATATGTTAAGCAACAATATCTACCAGATGAGTTAGTGAATGTTAGTTATTATGTGCCTAAAGATACTAGTCTTTATGAGAAAAAAATTAATCAATTGTATCAGCAGTTTACTAATAAAATAAATTAATTTAATAAATTCTTTTTAGCGCTAAGGCAATTGGAGGAAATATTAAAGCAGTAAGAATTAATTCTGGCAAATAATTAGTAAGTAAAATCATTCAACTAAATATTTCAAAGAGTTCGTTTTGATCAGAATAAATTATTGGTCCAAGATTGTAAACAAAAAGAAAAACAAATAATGTATTGAAAGTTGTAGCAATAAAACATAAAAAAAACTTTTCGATTAACGAATTAAAATTGACATTTTTAATGCTAAAAGCAATCAACCCAGTAATAGTACCCATTAAAATTCTTGGAACAATTGAAAATAAAGGGTTGATGAAAATAAACGCCGTAGCAGATGGATATAAAACTGATTGGATTAAAGAAGAAAGACCAAATAAAAAACCATATAAAATTCCACAACTAATTAAATTTGTTTTTGTTGTTAAATTAAAAACTTCTAGACTGACTAAAAATAAGATTGGCATTAAAGTAATTTTAAATATTCCAAGTGGCAAATACCCTAATCATGGCACTAAAGTGAAAAGTAAAAAGATGCTAAGTAAGAAACTATTGATAGTAAGAGTATGAATATTTATTTTCATTAGTGTTGCCTTTTTATTTTTCTTTTATTATAATAGGTTTTTCTAATTAAATATAATTAAATTGACAGTTATTTTAATTAATAATATAATTAAAAAGTGATTTTTAGGAGCAAAAATGAGTGATAAAGTAATTTTAATTTGTACAGTTTGTTTGAATAGAAACTATCATAATTATAAAAATAAACTCAATCATAAGACAAGATTAGAATTGATGAAATTTTGTCCTCATTGCAAGAAGCATACTTTGCATAAGGAATCTAGATAGGAGGGTTTATTGTGGGGAAAAAATCAAAGGATAACGAAGAAGTTAAAGAAGAAAAACCACAAATAAATCAAGAGAAGATTGAATTACTAAAAAATAAATTTAATTTTTTAAGAAAAGTTAAACCTTTAAAATTTAGAAAATCTAGATCTAATTATGAAAAATTTGATCCTAGCAAAATTGACAAAACTAAAATTGTTGATATGAATGCAATATGAGAAAAACAAAAAAAAGAACGAACAGCAGAAGAAAAATATTTTTATCGTAAAGAAGCAAAAACTTATCATAAGTATTTCTTCTTATATTTGTCTAGAGAAGTTAGAAGAACTAGATGAACACCAAGAAAAGAATTAAATAGAAAATTTTGAATTACAGTTTTATTTATTGCTTTTTTTGCAGGCTTATTTGCTTTACTTGATTGAGGGTTAATAGAACTGTTTAGAATTGCTAGAATTACTTAAATTAAAAATGGAGATGTTTACAAATAATGAACAAAAAAGATGAAGATATCAAAGATATTGATAATTCTCAAGAATTAGAAGAATTAAAACAACACGCACAATGATATGTTATTAACTGTAACAAAGGTCATGAAAGAAGAGTTTATGAAGATTTAAAGCAAAAAATTGAAACTTTAAATCTGAAAGACAAAATTTTTGACATCAAAATCGTTGAAGAAGTAATACTTAATAAAGATAAAAAACCAGAAACAAAAAATGTTTTCCCAGGTTACATTTTTATTAATATGATTATGACTGATGAAACTTGATACGATGTTCGTAATACTCCGGGGGTAACTGGATTTATTGGATCTAGTGGCCGAGGAATTAAGCCACTTCCACTCTCAGAAAAAGAAGTTAACACAATGTTGTATCGTGATAACAAACAAGTTAAAAAAGAACCTATTGTTAAGAAAGATAAAAGTGAAGAACGTGATTTTGACTTGAATGATTATGTTCATATTATTTCAGGAGCTTTAAAAGGTCATGAAGGTCAAGTTGGTCAATTAGATGATGATAAGGGTGTAGCTACAGTTAATATCGATTTCTTTGGTCGTTCTACACCAGTAAAAGTAGAATACGTTTGTTGCAAAAAAGTTTCTTCTTAATTGCTGATTGAAAACCTTTTTAATTTTTAATTAAAAAGGTTTTTTTATTATGTTTTTTATTCATGGAAATAAATATTAGATAATTTTTAAGATAACGATAGGCTTTTTATTTTGGTAGATAAGAATAATTTTTCTTAAGCCTTAAATTCTCTTACATTATAATACTAATTATTTTTTTGTCATGTAAAATGATAATTTAAAATATTTTAATTAATAAAGTTTTCTTTTAGCAGCTCATTTATGTTGATTCCATTAAAGTCAGCAATATGTAAAGTTAGGATTTTCAAATAAGTATTCTTACTAAATGCTTTTGATCCATAACCTAATAATGATTTAACATGATGAGATATTGTACTTTCAATATTACACCCAATATTAAAATTCTGATTCTGATTACTGATTCCTTGACTTTTTTCATTATTAATTAGATAGTATTTTAATTGTTTTAATTTTAAATTTTTATAGTTATCATGAAATCATAAGTCAGATAAAGTTTGAATCATTGCCTGGTAGTCACCATTAAAAAATAGAAATCTTAAAGTTTCATAAATTGGTTGCAAATTTCGGTTGTTAGGATTAAATAATTGTCTTATTTTTCTAACTGTGTGGAACCGATCAAGAATGTAGACACTATTAGGCCAATATTTTTGAGAATTCCTAATTCAAGGGGCACCATCACCACTGATGATTACTTTAGTTTGTTTGCTATTGCTGTAAAAATTGCTAGCAATTTTTTGAATTTTTTCAAAAAATGCTTTTGTGTTGATTCGTTCTTCTTTTTTAGTAAGAAAAACATATATTTTTGAATTCTTTAAAATTTTTTTATTATCTTTTGATTTTTCTAGATCATAACCAGTATGAAACAAAACAACTCTAATTCGAAATTGTTGTTTTTTGTTGTTTTCTTTTAAATTTAAAAATGTATCATCAATATTTACATATAAGTATTTGTCTAATTTAATTGGTGTGACTTTTTTAGCAATGATTTCGTCTAAAGAATCAATTTTAGTGCGATTGATGAGGTTACTGATAGTATTGATGGTAAGATTTGCTGTTGGAAAGCAATCTAAAATATCTTGATAGCGTTTTCCTTGAGCGATTAAGGAAAGAATTTTAATATGTAGGTGAGTAGTTACTCTTTGATACTTTTTAATTCCAAGAGCGATGTCAGAAAGATAAGTAAACTGATAGTGATTTTTATTTCAAATTAAGTAACGATGTCGCTTGTATGTTACTTTTCCAAAAATTGTTATCAGCGTTCTTTTTCTTACACCATGTGGAATATAGCCATTTTCTTTTCTTCAATTTGAGTTAAAAATTTCTTTATCTTTATTTTCATATTCTTGTTTTAATTGTAATAGTGCATAGTTAAAGATTTTCTTATTTTGTTTTTCATAAAAGTTAAGATGATTTTCAATAATTGAACTCATTTTATCCCCTCTCTTTACTCCCTTCCATATATATAAGCATAAATTAGTTTTAAAATAAAGCGTCATTGGAGTGGCCAATGACGCTTTTAGTTTATTTATTTAGTTTAAAATATTTTATTTATTAATAAATTAAAATCTTTCTTCTAGACTTATAATTCTACCAACTTTTGAAGAACCAGCTTTATCATGAATTGTGATTCCTGTATTTGTAGCTGTAAGTTGAATGATATTAGCATTGCCTAGTCCTGGATTTGTTTCATTAAAACCATCAAAATATGTTTCTAAAGGCATATCAGTTCCTGTTCATATAAATTCTTTATAAATTTTACTTGTAGTATCATCAACAGAATTTCAATGGAAACTAACTCGATATTTTTGATTATTTGCTAAGTCATATTTAAAGAATCTTGAACTTTGGCTGAATCCCACATTTGTTCATCTTGAAATATTTGTTTTAATTTCGTTGATAGCTCCAACAATAGTTTTATTATTTGTTGTTAATCCTTTATCAGTTTTAGTTTGTTTACTTTCTAAACTATTGTTTGTTATGGTTTCATACTGTATGACACTTTCTTGAAAAATTGAGAAATCATCATAATTTACTTTTTTAGCGTTTATTTCATTTATGGCTCCAACAATAGTTAGATCTTCTGTTCCTAAATTATCATCTGTGACATTTTGTTTTTCATTCACCTCAGATGATTTAACATAGTCTGATTTAATATCAGTTAGATCTTTAGTATTTTGTTCGATTGCTGTAGTTTGTTTGTCGCTGTTTGATTTAACTTCGTTGATGGCTCCTACAACTGTTTTAATTGTTGTGTTTAATGCATTGTCAGTTTTGTTTTGTTTTATGTCTAGTTGGTTACCTAGATCAGAACCTTTAACATAGTCTGTTTTGATTTCATTAATATCACTAGTGTTTTTAGTAATATTGGTTGTGTTTTGGTTGATGTTTGTTGTGTTTTGTTCGATTGCTGTAGTTTGTTTGTCGCTGTTTGATTTAATTTCGTTGATGGCTCCTACAACTGTTTTAATTGTTGTGTTTAATGCATTGTCAGTTTTGTTTTGTTTTATGTCTAGTTGGTTGCCTAGGTCAGAACCTTTAACATAGTCTGTTTTGATTTGATTAATGTCATTAGTGTTTTGGTTAATATTAACTGTATTTTGATTAATGTTAGTTGTGTTTTGTTCGATTGCTGTAGTTTGTTTGTCGCTGTTTGATTTAACTTCATTGATAGCTCCTACAACTGTTTTAATTGTTGTGTTTAATGCATTGTCAGTTTTGTTTTGTTTTATGTCTAGTTGGTTGCCTAGGTCAGAACCTTTAACATAGTCTGTTTTGATTTGATTAATGTCATTAGTGTTTTGGTTAATATTAACTGTATTTTGATTAATGTTAGTTGTGTTTTGGTTGATGTTTGTTGTATTTTGTTGAATATTTTTTGTGTTTTCACTAATGTTAGTTGTGTTTTGTTCGATTGCTGTAGTTTGTTTGTCGCTGTTTGATTTAACTTCATTGATAGCTCCGACAACGGTTTTGGTTGTTGTGTTTAGTCCATTATCAGTTTTGTCTTGTTTTGCTTCAACGTCAACACTTTCAAGGTAATTTTCTTTAATGTATTCAATGTCAGTTGTTTGAGTGTCATTGATTGATTTAATTTCGTTGATGGCTCCTACAACTGTTTTAATTGTTGTGTTTAATGCATTGTCAGTTTTGTTTTGTTTTATGTCTAGTTGGTTACCTAGATCAGAACCTTTAACATAGTCTGTTTTGATTTGATTAATGTCATTAGTGTTTTGGTTAATATTAACTGTATTTTGATTAATGTTAGTTGTGTTTTGGTTGATGTTTGTTGTATTTTGTTGAATATTTTTTGTGTTTTCACTAATGTTAGATGTGTTTTGTTCGATTGCTGTAGTTTGTTTGTCGCTGTTTGATTTAATTTCGTTGATAGCTCCGACAACGGTTTTGGTTGTTGTGTTTAGTCCATTATCAGTTTTGTCTTGTTTTGCTTCAACATTAGCGCTTTCAAGATAGTTTTCTTTAATGTATTCAATGTCACTAGTGTTTTTAGTAATATTGCTTGTGTTTTGTTCGATTGTTGTAGTTTGTTTGTCGCTGTTTGATTTAATTTCGTTGATAGCTCCGACAACGGTTTTGGTTGTTGTGTTTAATGCATTGTCAGTTTTGTTTTGTTTTATGTCTAGTTGGTTACCTAGGTCAGAACCTTTAACATAGTCTGTTTTGATTTGATTAATGTCATTAGTGTTTTGGTTAATATTAACTGTATTTTGATTAATGTTAGTTGTGTTTTGTTCGATTGCTGTAGTTTGTTTGTCGCTGTTTGATTTAACTTCATTGATAGCTCCGACAACGGTTTTGGTTGTTGTGTTTAGTCCATTATCAGTTTTGTCTTGTTTTGCTTCAACGTCAACACTTTCAAGGTAATTTTCTTTAATGTATTCAATGTCACTTGTTTGAGTGTCATTGATTGATTTAATTTCGTTGATGGCTCCTACAACTGTTTTAATTGTTGTGTTTAATGCATTGTCAGTTTTGTTTTGTTTTATGTCTAGTTGGTTACCTAGATCAGAACCTTTAACATAGTCTGTTTTGATTTGATTAATGTCATTAGTGTTTTGGTTAATATTAACTGTATTTTGATTAATGTTAGTTGTGTTTTGGTTGATGTTTGTTGTATTTTGTTGAATATTTTTTGTGTTTTCACTAATGTTAGTTGTGTTTTGTTCGATTGCTGTAGTTTGTTTGTCGCTGTTTGATTTAATTTCGTTGATAGCTCCGACAACGGTTTTGGTTGTTGTGTTTAATGCATTGTCAGTTTTGTTTTGTTTTATGTCTAGTTGGTTACCTAGGTCAGAACCTTTAACATAGTCTGTTTTGATTTGATTAATGTCATTAGTGTTTTGGTTAATATTAACTGTATTTTGATTAATGTTAGTTGTGTTTTGTTCGATTGCTGTAGTTTGTTTGTCGCTGTTTGATTTAACTTCATTGATAGCTCCTACAACGGTTTTGGTTGTTGTGTTTAGTCCATTATCAGTTTTGTCTTGTTTTGCTTCAACGTCAACACTTTCAAGGTAATTTTCTTTAATGTATTCAATGTCACTTGTTTGAGTGTCATTGATTGATTTAATTTCGTTGATGGCTCCTACAACTGTTTTAATTGTTGTGTTTAATGCATTGTCAGTTTTGTTTTGTTTTATGTCTAGTTGGTTACCTAGATCAGAACCTTTAACATAGTCTGTTTTGATTTGATTAATGTCATTAGTGTTTTGGTTAATATTAACTGTATTTTGATTAATGTTAGTTGTGTTTTGGTTGATGTTTGTTGTATTTTGTTGAATATTTTTTGTGTTTTCACTAATGTTAGTTGTGTTTTGTTCGATTGCTGTAGTTTGTTTGTCGCTGTTTGATTTAATTTCGTTGATAGCTCCGACAACGGTTTTGGTTGTTGTGTTTAGTCCATTATCAGTTTTGTCTTGTTTTGCTTCAACATCAGCGCTTTCAAGATAGTTTTCTTTAATGTATTCAATGTCACTAGTGTTTTTAGTAATATTGCTTGTGTTTTGTTCGATTGTTGTAGTTTGTTTGTCGCTGTTTGATTTAATTTCGTTGATAGCTCCGACAACGGTTTTGGTTGTTGTGTTTAATGCATTGTCAGTTTTGTTTTGTTTTATGTCTAGTTGGTTGCCTAGGTCAGAACCTTTAACATAGTCTGTTTTGATTTGATTAATGTCATTAGTGTTTTGGTTAATATTAACTGTATTTTGATTAATGTTAGTTGTGTTTTGTTCGATTGCTGTAGTTTGTTTGTCGCTGTTTGATTTAATTTCGTTGATAGCTCCGACAACGGTTTTGGTTGTTGTGTTTAGTCCATTATCAGTTTTGTCTTGTTTTGCTTCAACGTCAACACTTTCAAGGTAATTTTCTTTAATGTATTCAATGTCACTTGTTTGAGTGTCATTGATTGATTTAATTTCGTTGATGGCTCCTACAACTGTTTTAATTGTTGTGTTTAATGCATTGTCAGTTTTGTTTTGTTTTATGTCTAGTTGGTTACCTAGATCAGAACCTTTAACATAGTCTGTTTTGATTTGATTAATGTCATTAGTGTTTTGGTTAATATTAACTGTATTTTGATTAATGTTAGTTGTGTTTTGGTTGATGTTTGTTGTATTTTGTTGAATATTTTTTGTGTTTTCACTAATGTTAGTTGTGTTTTGTTCGATTGTTGTAGTTTGTTTGTCGCTGTTTGATTTAATTTCGTTGATAGCTCCGACAACGGTTTTGGTTGTTGTGTTTAGTCCATTGTCAGTTTTGTCTTGTTTTGCTTCAACATCAGCGCTTTCAAGGTAATTTTCTTTAATGTATTCAATGTCACTTGTTTGAGTGTCATTGATTGATTTAATTTCGTTGATGGCTCCTACAACTGTTTTAATTGTTGTGTTTAATGCATTGTCAGTTTTGTTTTGTTTTATGTCTAGTTGGTTACCTAGATCAGAACCTTTAACATAGTCTGTTTTGATTTGATTAATGTCATTAGTGTTTTGGTTAATATTAACTGTATTTTGATTAATGTTAGTTGTGTTTTGGTTGATGTTTGTTGTATTTTGTTGAATATTTTTTGTGTTTTCACTAATGTTAGTTGTGTTTTGTTCGATTGTTGTAGTTTGTTTGTCGCTGTTTGATTTAATTTCGTTGATAGCTCCGACAACGGTTTTGGTTGTTGTGTTTAGTCCATTGTCAGTTTTGTCTTGTTTTGCTTCAACATCAGCGCTTTCAAGATAGTTTTCTTTAATGTATTCAATGTCACTAGTGTTTTTAGTAATATTGCTTGTGTTTTGTTCGATTGTTGTAGTTTGTTTGTCGCTGTTTGATTTAACTTCGTTGATGGCTCCGACAACGGTTTTGATTGTTGTGTTTAGTCCATTGTCAGTTTTGTCTTGTTTTGCTTCAACATCAGCGCTTTCAAGATAGTTTTCTTTAATGTATTCAATGTCACTAGTGTTTTTAGTAATATTGCTTGTGTTTTGTTCGATTGTTGTAGTTTGTTTGTCGCTGTTTGATTTAACTTCGTTGATGGCTCCGACAACGGTTTTGATTGTTGTGTTTAGTCCATTGTCAGTTTTGTCTTGTTTTGCTTCAACGTCAACACTTTCAAGGTAATTTTCTTTAATGTATTCAATGTCACTTGTTTGAGCGTCATTGATTGATTTAATTTCGTTGATGGCTCCTACAACTGTTTTAATTGTTGTGTTTAATGCATTGTCAGTTTTGTTTTGTTTTATGTCTAGTTGGTTGCCTAGGTCAGAACCTTTAACATAGTCTGTTTTGATTTGATTAATGTCATTAGTGTTTTGGTTAATATTAACTGTATTTTGATTAATGTTAGTTGTGTTTTGTTCGATTGTTGTAGTTTGTTTGTCGCTGTTTGATTTAACTTCGTTGATAGCTCCTACAATAGTTATATCTACAGTTGTTAAATTAGCATCAGTTTTGTCTTGTTTGTTATTTAAAGAATTATTTGTAATATTTTGATATTGAAGAACACTTTCTTGGAAACTTGTAAAGTCAATATCATTTACTTTAGAAGTATTTAGTTCATTGATGGCTCCGACAACGGTTTTGGTTGTTGTGTTTAGTCCATTGTCAGTTTTGTCTTGTTTTGAATTTATTTGACTGATTAAGTCAGAACCTTTAATATGGTCTTCTTTAATTGTGTTAATATCATTTTTATTTTGTTCGATGCTTTCAGTTAGTTTAGATCCTTCAATATAGTCTTCTTTAATTGAATCAATATCATCTCTATTTTGTTTAATTCTTGAAGTTAGTTCAGAACCTTTAACATAGTCTGTTTTGATTTGATTAATGTCACTTGTGTTTTGTTCGATTGCTGTAGTTTGTTTGTCACTGTTTGATTTAATTTCGTTGATGGCTCCGACAACGGTTTTGGTTGTTGTGTTTAGTCCATTATCAGTTTTGTCTTGTTTTGCTTCAACATCAGCGCTTTCAAGATAGTTTTCTTTAATGTATTCAATGTCACTAGTGTTTTTAGTAATATTGCTTGTGTTTTGTTCGATTGTTGTAGTTTGTTTGTCGCTGTTTGATTTAACTTCGTTGATAGCTCCAACAATAGTTATATCTACAGTTGTTAAATTAGCATCAGTTTTGTCTTGTTTGTTATTTAAAGAATTATTTGTAATATTTTGATATTGAAGAACACTTTCTTGGAAACTTGTAAAGTCAATATCATTTACTTTAGAAGTATTTAGTTCATTGATGGCTCCGACAACGGTTTTGGTTGTTGTGTTTAGTCCATTGTCAGTTTTGTCTTGTTTTATGTCTAGTTGGTTACCTAGATCAGAACTTTTAACATAGTCTGTTTTGATTTGATTAATGTCATTGCTGTTTTGGTTAATATTGGTTGTGTTTTGGTTAATATTAACTGTATTTTGATTAATGTTAGTTGTGTTTTGTTCGATTGCTGTAGTTTGTTTGTCACTGTTTGATTTAACTTCGTTGATGGCTCCAACGACGGTTTTGATTGTTGTTTTTAATCCATCATCAGTTTTGTCTTGTTTTATGCTTATCATATTATTTACATCAGATGAATTAACATAATCTAGTTTAATTTCAGCTAGGTCTTTTGTGTTTTGTACGATGTTTGCGATTTGTTTGTCGCTACTTGTTTTAATTTCGTTGATGGCTCCGACAACGGTTTTGATTGTTGTGTTTAGTCCACTATCAGCTCTGTCTTGTTTTGCTTCAACATCAGCGCTTTCAAGATAGTTTTCTTTAATGTATTCAATTTCACTAGTGTTTTGACTAATCTTAGATGTATTTTGTTGAATGTTTTTTGTGTTTTGTTCGATTGCTGTAGTTTGTTTGTCACTGTTTGATTTAACTTCGTTGATGGCTCCAACGACGGTTTTGATTGTTGTTTTTAATCCATCATCAGTTTTGTCTTGTTTTATGCTTATCATATTATTTACATCAGATGAATTAACATAATCTAGTTTAATTTCAGCTAGGTCTTTTGTGTTTTGTACGATGTTTGCGATTTGTTTGTCGCTACTTGTTTTAATTTCGTTGATGGCTCCGACAACGGTTTTGATTGTTGTGTTTAGTCCATCATCAGTTTTGTCTTGTTTTGCTTCAACGTCAGCGCTTTCAAGATAGTTTTCTTTAATGTATTCAATGTCACTAGTGTTTTGACTAATCTTAGATGTATTTTGTTGAATATTTTTTATGTTTTGTTCGATTGCTGTAGTTTGTTTGTCGCTGTTTGATTTAACTTCGTTGATGGCTCCGACAACGGTTTTGGTTGTTGTTTTTAATCCATAATCAGTTTTGTCTTGTTTTATGCTTATCATATTATTTACATCAGATGAATTAACATAATTTAGTTTAATTTCAACTAGGTCTTTTGTGTTTTGTATGATGTTTGCGATTTGTTTGTCGCTACTTGTTTTAATTTCGTTGATGGCTCCGACAACGGTTTTGATTGTTGTGTTTAGTCCATTGTCAGTTTTGTCTTGTTTTGCTTCAACATCAGCGCTTTCAAGGTAATTTTCTTTAATGTATTCAATGTCAGTTGTTTGAGTGTCATTGATTGATTTAATTTCGTTGATGGCTCCTACAACTGTTTTAATTGTTGTGTTTAATGCATTGTCAGTTTTGTTTTGTTTTATGTCTAGTTGGTTACCTAGATCAGAACCTTTAACATAGTCTGTTTTGATTTCATTAATATCACTAGTGTTTTTAGTAATATTGGTTGTGTTTTGGTTGATGTTTGTTGTATTTTGTTGAATGTTTTTTGTGTTTTGTTCGATTGCTGTAGTTTGTTTGTCGCTGTTTGATTTAACTTCGTTGATAGCTCCTACAACGGTTTTGGTTGTTGTTTTTAATCCATCATCAGTTTTGTCTTGTTTTGAATTTATTTGACTGATTAAGTCAGAACCTTTAATATGGTCTTCTTTAATTGTGTTAATATCATTTTTATTTTGTTCGATGCTTTCAGTTAGTTTAGATCCTTCAATATAGTCTTCTTTAATTGAATCAATATCATCTCTATTTTGTTTAATTCTTGAAGTTAGTTCAGAACCTTTAACATAGTCTGTTTTGATTTCATTAATATCACTAGTGTTTTTAGTAATATTAGTTGTGTTTTGTTCGATTGCTGTAGTTTGTTTGTCGCTGTTTGATTTAATTTCGTTGATAGCTCCTACAACGGTTTTGGTTGTTGTTTTTAATCCATAATCAGTTTTGTCTTGTTTTGCTTCAACGTCAACACTTTCAAGGTAATTTTCTTTAATGTATTCAATGTCAGTTGTTTGAGTGTCATTGATTGATTTAACTTCATTGATAGCTCCAACGACGGTTTTGGTTGTTGTGTTTAGTCCATTGTCAGTTTTGTTTTGTTTTATGTCTAGTTGGTTACCTAGATCAGAACCTTTAACATAGTCTGTTTTGATTTCATTAATATCACTAGTGTTTTTAGTAATATTGGTTGTGTTTTGGTTGATGTTTGTTGTGTTTTGTTGAATATTTTTTGTGTTTTCACTAATGTTAGTTGTGTTTTGTTCGATTGCTGTAGTTTGTTTGTCGCTGTTTGATTTAACTTCGTTGATAGCTCCAACGACGGTTTTGGTTGTTGTATTTAGTCCATTATCAGTTTTGTCTTGTTTTGCTTCAACGTCAGCACTTTCCAGGTAATTTTCTTTAATGTATTCAATGTCAGTTGTTTGAGTGTCATTGATTGATTTAATTTCGTTGATGGCTCCTACAACTGTTTTAATTGTTGTGTTTAATGCATTGTCAGTTTTGTTTTGTTTTATGTCTAGTTGGTTGCCTAGGTCAGAACCTTTAACATAGTCTGTTTTGATTTGATTAATGTCATTAGTGTTTTGGTTAATATTAACTGTATTTTGATTAATGTTAGTTGTGTTTTGGTTGATGTTTGTTGTATTTTGTTGAATATTTTTTGTGTTTTCACTAATGTTAGTTGTGTTTTGTTCGATTGCTGTAGTTTGTTTGTCGCTGTTTGATTTAATTTCGTTGATAGCTCCGACAACTGTTTTAATTGTTGTGTTTAATGCATTGTCAGTTTTGTTTTGTTTTATGTCTAATTGGTTACCTAGATCAGAACCTTTAACATAGTCTGTTTTGATTTCATTGATATCACTAGTGTTTTTAGTAATATTGGTTGTGTTTTGGTTGATGTTTGTTGTATTTTGTTGAATGTTTTTTGTGTTTTCACTAATGTTAGTTGTGTTTAGTTCGATTGCTGTAGTTTGTTTGTCGCTGTTTGATTTAACTTCGTTGATGGCTCCGACAACGGTTTTGGTTGTTGTATTTAGTCCATTATCAGTTTTGTCTTGTTTTGCTTCAACGTCAGCACTTTCCAGGTAATTTTCTTTAATGTATTCAATGTCAGTTGTTTGAGTGTCATTGATTGATTTAATTTCGTTGATGGCTCCTACAACTGTTTTAATTGTTGTGTTTAATGCATTGTCAGTTTTGTTTTGTTTTATGTCTAGTTGGTTACCTAGATCAGAACCTTTAACATAGTCTGTTTTGATTTCATTAATATCACTAGTGTTTTTAGTAATATTGGTTGTGTTTTGGTTGATGTTTGTTGTATTTTGTTGAATATTTTTTGTGTTTTCACTAATGTTAATTGTGTTTTGTTCGATTGCTGTAGTTTGTTTGTCGCTGTTTGATTTAATTTCGTTGATAGCTCCGACAACGGTTTTGGTTGTTGTGTTTAGTCCATTGTCAGTTTTGTTTTGTTTTATGTCTAGTTGGTTACCTAGGTCAGAACCTTTAACATAGTCTGTTTTGATTTCATTAATATCACTAGTGTTTTTAGTAATATTGGTTGTATTTTGGTTGATGTTTGTTGTATTTTGTTGAATGTTTTTTGTGTTTTCACTAATGTTAGTTGTATTTTGTTCGATTGCTGTAGTTTGTTTGTCGCTGTTTGATTTAACTTCGTTGATAGCTCCGACAACGGTTTTGGTTGTTGTGTTTAATTCATTGTCAGTTTTGTTTTGTTTTATGTTTAGTTGGTTACCTAGGTCAGAACCTTTAACATAGTCTGTTTTGATTTCATTAATATCACTAGTGTTTTTAGTAATATTGGTTGTGTTTTGGTTGATGTTTGTTGTATTTTGTTGAATGTTTTTTGTGTTTTCACTAATGTTAGTTGTGTTTTGTTCGATTGCTGTAGTTTGTTTGTCGCTGTTTGATTTAACTTCGTTGATGGATCCAACAATAGTTTTGATTGTTGTATTTAATCCATTGTCAGTTTTGTTTTGTTTTATGTCTAGTTGGTTGCCTAAATCAGAACCTTTAACATAGTCTGTTTTGATTTCATCAATATCAGTTTTATTTTTAGTAATAATTATATTTTGTTTGTCGCTGTTTGATTTAACTTCATTGATAGCTCCTACAACAGTTTTATTTATGGTATTTAAGTCATCATGAGATGAATCTTGTTTTGAATCCAAAATATCATTAGTTATTAATTTGTATGCTTCATAATCACTTGATAGAAGACTAACACTATTTATAATGATAGTATCGTTGTTTGCACGTGCTCTTGCTTCTGCATTTAATTGATCTACTGTAGCAAACGCAGCAAAAATATCTTCTTCTAGATTAGTAGTTTCTGGAATATTATCTTCTAAGGTTTTTACTTTATTAGGTTTTTCTTTCATTTTTTTTCTCTCCTCTTTAATTAAATAGAGAAAAAAACAATCATAAAAATAAGAAAAGTAATATTGAAATTAAATTATTTTAATATAGATTTATTCTGTTAGGGTGAAAATAATTGAGAATGATCCTTCTAACTGAATTGAAATGCCTATAACACTTAATTGAGTATTATAATCTGCAAATTTTGCTCCAGCTTGAATTAACCCAAGATTATTAATTTTGTAATCAACATCTTTTTCATTCATTTGACCTTCATTTAAAGTGCTATCGACAGACAATATTATTTGATTTTGAATATTATTTGCCTTAATTGCACTCAATCCATTTGCTTCATTTGCATTTATTGCAATAGATTGAATTGAACGATCATTAATATTTTCTTGTGAATTTATTCTTATTGTAAAATTTCCTGTAGCTTTTGTACTAGTAGATAAACTATCAATAGTAATATGAATATTATCTAAACTAGCACCTTGTTTTATAGTGTCTAAATTATTTATTTTATAATCAACATTTTCATCTAGATTTAAACTAGTCATTTTATTATTTATGTTTGCTTGAATATCGCTTTTTATTTTTATTGCTTCTTGCTCTTTTATTGATTTCATATGTTCTACTTTTGCTAAATAATTAAGGCTTTGTTCATTTAAATTAATTTTTTGTGAATTATTTTTTTGTTGGCCTATAGTAAAATATAGTATTATTGGGATACTTAAACATCCAACTATTGTTATGATTAAAATCATTACTTTCATCGTATTTTTTTTCAGGTTGTTCGTCTCCTATATTTTATAAATATAATTTAAGTAAGGTAGTATTTGAACTAATTATAATATATTTAGTTTTAGAAATTATGTAAATAGATATTTAATAAAATTTGATTTTTTAATAAAAGTGAACGGAATTTAGTTTTAAATTATTCATCAATTTCATTTTTTATATTTTTAATGTTATTAGGTGTTTTTTCAATTGTTTTATAATTGTGAACTGTTTTATTGCTGAAATAACTAATAATAATCCCTAATGTGCAGATTATTATATTAACTATTAGAATAATCAACATTGATTTTTTCTCCTTATCAGTTATTTTAAATTTTCTTTCTGTATATAGTTATTTTGATTATTTTTCTACGTGCTTCAAGTCAATTTTTTATTTCTAAAATTTTTTTTGAAGCTGTAAATATTAAATTTAGTGAAGATGTAGCAGAATAGTCTAAAACTACATTATGACTAGGTATTTCAGAATTTAGATGACTTGGTCTTTCTAATACTCCAATAATCTTTGCTTTAGTAATTGTTTCAAATTCAAAAACAAAGAGATGTCAGTAAGTTTCATCATAGTCATCAAAGAAATACCAGTCATTATTAATAGTTACTTCTTTAAATTTAGTATATATTTTTGCTTCTAATTGATCTATCATTTTAGTAATTGATTCAATAAAAATATTAATATTATTTTGTAAAATTTTATGTTGTTCATCTAAATAGGATTTATCAACAGTAGTAATAATTTGTGCATTAATTTCATTAATAGCTTCTACAATAACTTTAGATGATGTTGCTAATGAAGTATCAATTTTACTTTGCTTATTATTTAATATAGGATCATTTGTAGTTTTATAATCTTGATAATCTTTTGATAAGAGATTAATACTATTATTTAGTAAGATATCGGTATTTGCACGCAATTTTGATTCATTATTTAATTGTTCTATTGTAGCATAGGCAACAAGATTAGAATTTTCTAGAGTATTGTGTTTTAAGGTTTTTATTTTTTTAGCTTTTTCTTTCATTTTTGCTCCTCTTTTAATTTGCTAGAAAAAGCAAATATCAAAAGTAAAAATTAGTATTAAGTTTATTTTTTGTCTTTGTTAGTTTTCTTTTATGAAATAGGAAATTTATATCAGATTCCGTGCGCACTTCTGCGATACCCATCTTTTCTTGCTGCTTGCGTGTAAGACGCAATGATTGAATTTTTTGCAATTTTGTATTTTTGATGATTTTTTTGATAACCATAAACTTTTAGTATTGCTTCTTCAATAGTTTCATAAACTCCAAGACAATGATCAGTTTTACTATCATATCTTGCAAAAAAATAATTTTTACTCTCTTTCATGTTTTTAAACCTCCAAAATTTATAAAAACTTAATATTTATTTCTCCTTTCTTATCAAGTTATTTTGAATTTAAAATTTAAGTGGTTTTTATCTACCAATTATTAAAGTCAACCCGTACTAAAAATAAGGCACTATTAGATATCTAATAGTGCTTTATTATTTACTTAGTTAGAAAGAGATTAAGAGGCTTGTTCTAACGCAATAATTCGTCCAATTGTTGAACTACCTATTTTAGTACTAATTTGAATTCCTGTGCTTGTTGCTATTAATTCAACAACATTTGCACTACCTAATAGAGTAAGGTTAAGTAGTTGAATGTATATAGAAGGAAATGTGTCACTATAAGTTTCAAGTGAGATATTAGTTCCAGTTCATGTAAATTCTTTGTAGATTTTACTTGTAGTGTCACTTGCACTTCAATTGTAAGCAATTCGATATTTTTTATTGGTTGTTAAATTGTAATTTCATGTTCTTGCATTTACACTTGTTCCAACAGCAGTTCAAATTTGAGCACTTGTTTTAATTTCATTGATGGCTCCAACAATAGTCTTATTTGTTGTGTTTAGAGCGTTATCAGTGATATTTTGTTTTAAAGCTAAAGCACTATTTGCAGTAGAAGTTTTCATATAGTTTGTTTGAATGTTATTTATATCATTAGTGTTAGTATTGATGCTTGTTGTTTGGTTATCAGAAATTATTTTTAATTCATTGATAGCTCCAACAACAGTTATATCTGAAGTTGTTAAATCAACATCATATTTATCTTGCTTGTTGTTTAAAGCGTTATTTGTAATATTTTGATATTGAAGAACACTTTCTTGGAAGCTTTCAAAGTCAATGTCGCTTACTTTAATAGTATTTAGTTCATTGATAGCACCAACAACAGTTTTATTAGATGTTGCTAATGAAGTATCGTTTTTGTCTTGTTTAGTATCTAGTTCGTTTCCTAGATCAGATCCTTTAACATAGTCTGTTTTGATTTGATTAATGTCATTAGTGTTTTGGCTAATGTTAGTAGTATTTTGGTTGATGTTTGTTGTTTGAGTGTCGTTGACTGATTTGATTTCGTTGATAGCTCCAACGACGGTTTTGTTGGTTGTGTTTAGTTCATTGTCAGTTTTGTCTTGTTTAGTATCTAGTTCGTTTCCTAGATCAGAACTTTTAACATAGTCTGTTTTGATTTGATTAATGTCATTAGTGTTTTGGGTAATGTTAGTAGTGTTTTGGTTGATGTTTGTTGTTTGAGTGTCGTTGACTGATTTGATTTCGTTGATGGCTCCAACGACGGTTTTGTTGGTTGTGTTTAGTTCATTGTCAGTTTTGTCTTGTTTAGTATCTAGTTCGTTTCCTAGATCAGAACTTTTAACATAGTCTGTTTTGATTTGATTAATGTCATTAGTGTTTTGGCTAATGTTAGTAGTATTTTGGTTGATGTTTGTTGTTTGAGTGTCGTTGACTGATTTGATTTCGTTGATGGCTCCAACGACGGTTTTGTCGGTCGTGTTTAGGCCATCATCAGTTTTGTCTTGTTTAGTATCTAGTTCGTTTCCTAGATCAGAACTTTTAACATAGTCTGTTTTGATTTGATTAATGTCATTAGTGTTTTGGGTAATGTTAGTAGTGTTTTGGTTGATGTTTGTTGTTTGAGTGTCGTTGACTGATTTGATTTCGTTGATGGCTCCAACGACGGTTTTGTTGGTTGTGTTTAGTTCATTGTCAGTTTTGTCTTGTTTAGTATCTAGTTCGTTTCCTAGATCAGAACTTTTAACATAGTCTGTTTTGATTTGATTAATGTCATTAGTGTTTTGGCTAATGTTAGTAGTATTTTGGTTGATGTTTGTTGTTTGAGTGTCGTTGACTGATTTGATTTCGTTGATGGCTCCAACGACGGTTTTGTCGGTCGTGTTTAGGCCATCATCAGTTTTGTTTTGTTTTATGTCTAGTTGGTTACCTAGATCAGAACCTTTAACATAGTCTGTTTTGATTTCAGTTATATCGGCAGTGTTTTGGTTGATGTTTGTTGTTTGAGTGTCGTTGACTGATTTGATTTCGTTGATAGCTCCAACGACGGTTTTGTCGGTCGTGTTTAGGCCATCATCAGTTTTGTCTTGTTTAGTATCTAGTTCGTTTCCTAGATCAGAACTTTTAACATAGTCTGTTTTGATTTCAGTTATATCGGCAGTGTTTTGGTTGATGTTTGTTGTTTGAGTGTCGTTGACTGATTTGATTTCGTTGATGGCTCCTACAACTGTTTTAATTGTTGTGTTTAGGCCATCATCAGTTTTGTTTTGTTTTATGTCTAGTTGGTTACCTAGATCAGATCCTTTAACATAGTCTGTTTTGATTTGATTAATGTCATTAGTGTTTTGGCTAATGTTAGTAGTATTTTGGTTGATGTTTGTTGTTTGAGTGTCGTTGACTGATTTGATTTCGTTGATAGCTCCAACGACGGTTTTGTTGGTTGTGTTTAGTTCATTGTCAGTTTTGTCTTGTTTAGTATCTAGTTCGTTTCCTAGATCAGAACTTTTAACATAGTCTGTTTTGATTTGATTAATGTCATTAGTGTTTTGGCTAATGTTAGTAGTATTTTGGTTGATGTTTGTTGTTTGAGTGTCGTTGACTGATTTGATTTCGTTGATGGCTCCAACGACGGTTTTGTCGGTCGTGTTTAGGCCATCATCAGTTTTGTTTTGTTTTATGTCTAGTTGGTTACCTAGATCAGAACCTTTAACATAGTCTGTTTTGATTTCAGTTATATCGGCAGTGTTTTGGTTGATGTTTGTTGTTTGAGTGTCGTTGACTGATTTGATTTCGTTGATGGCTCCAACGACGGTTTTGTCGGTCGTGTTTAGGCCATCATCAGTTTTGTCTTGTTTAGTATCTAGTTCGTTTCCTAGATCACTTGCTTTAATATAGTCTGATTTAATATTATTGATGTCACCAGTATTTTGATTGATGTTTGTTGTTTGAGTGTCGTTGACTGATTTTAATTCATTGATGGCTCCGACAACAGTTTTATTAGTTGTAATTAATGTATTATCATTTTTATTTTGTTTATTATTTAATGTAGCATTAGTCGTACTTTTAAAACTTTGATAGTCGTTTGATAAAAGATTAAGACTATTATTTATCAAACCATCATTGTTTGCACGGGTTCTTGCTTCATTATTTAAATCATCTATTGTTGCATAGACAACATAGGGTTCTATTTTTTCTTTCATTTTTTCTCCTTTTTTGAGAAAAAGCAATGGTTAAAAATAAAAAAGCAATATTAAGTTTATTTTTTATTTATTGTAGTTGGAAATTAATTGAAAATGTTCCTGTTAAATGTTTGCTAGATGTAATAGGTCTAACACTTATTTGAGTGCTGTAGTCACTAAATTTTGCTCCACTTACAATTAAGCTTAAATTAACAATTTCATAGTCTATGTTTAGGCGATTTGTTTGACCTTCATTTAGAGCATCATCAACACCAACTATAATATTACGTTGAATATTATCTGCAGTCATTGCTCCTAAGTTTTCTGATTCATCAGTAGGAACATTAATAGTTGAAATTGAACGATCACTCATATTTTCTCTAATATTTAAAGTTACTATTAAACTTCCTATAACTTTTGTGCTAGAGCTAACACTATTAACATTGACAGAAACATTGGTTAAGTTAACTCCACTTTTAATAGTATCTATATTGCTAACTGTGTAGTCAGTTTCTGCTTCTAGACCTAAGCTAGTCATTTTAGTACTTATTTTTGATTGAATATCACTTTTTATTGTATTTGCTTCTTGCTCTGTTATTGAAATGGCATGTTGAACATCTGCTAGAGAAGTAACATTTTGTTCTTGTAGATTAATTTTGGTTGTAGTACTAGTATCTTTTTGTCCAATAGTAAAGTATAAAATTATTGGGATGCTTATACAGGCAAGAATTGCTGAACTTAAAAGTGTTATTTTAAGTATTTTATTTTTATTCAAGATTAGTCTCCTACATCTTATATTTTTTATTTTCTTTAATTAAAGTACGATTATATGCTAATTATAATATAATTTAAATTTAAAAATTGGATAATAGATACTTAGAAATAAAGGTAAAATTAATATAATTTTATGTTTGATTTCTTTTATTGAAAACTACTTCTTTCTATATATAGTTATCTTGCTTATCTTTCTACGTGTTTCGAGTCAATTTTTAATTTCTAATGTTTTTTGTGAAGCTGTAAATATTAAATTTAATGAAGATGTAGCAGAATAATCTAAAACTACATTATGACTAGGTATTTCAGAGTTTAGATTACTGGGTCTTTCTAATACTCCAATAATTTTCTTTTTAGTAATTGTTTCAAATTCAAAAACAAAGAGATGTCAGTAAGTTTCATCATACTCATCAAAAAGATATTTATCGTCATTAACATTTGCTTCTTTAAATTTAGTATATATTTTTGTTTCGAATTGATTTATCATTTTAGTAATTGATTCGTCTATATAAGATTTATCAACAACACTTGCCATTTGTACACTAAGTTCATTGATATTATTTTTATTTTGTTCGATGCTTTCAGTTAGTTTAGATCCTTTAATATAGTCTTCTTTAATTTCATTAATGTCATCTCTATTTTCTTTAATTCCTGAAGTTAGTTCAGAGCCTTTAATGTAGTCGGAGTTGATTTCATTGATGGCTCCAACAATAGTTTTGTCTGTAGTATTTAGAGAGTTATCAGTTCTATCTTGTTTATTATTTAAGATTATAGTACTTGTTTTTTTATAGTTTTCATAATTTGTGGATAGACTATTAACAGTATTTATTATTACAGTATCATTATTTGCACGAGTTTTTATTTCTTTATTTAATTGATCTATTGTGGCATATGTATCATTAGCTTGTGTTAGATTTGATTTTTCTTGCATTTTTTATCTCCTTTTTAATTTTTATGAGTGATAAGTATTTAACAATAAAAATAGAATTGATAAAGTTTTGATTTTTAAGTTTTTGTTTGATAAAAGAGTGTGCGAACTTTTTTCAATAAAAATAGATTTTAATTTTTTTTATGAAATAGGAAATTTGTATCAAATTCCATGTGCACTTCTACGGTAGCCATCTTTTCTTGCTGCTTGCGTGTAGGACGCAATGATTGAATTTTTTGCAATTTTATATTTTTGATGATTTTTTTGATAACCATAAACTTTTAGTATCGCTTCTTCAATAGTTTCATAAACTCCAAGACAATAATCAGTTTTACTATCATATCTTGCAAAGAAATAGTTTTTGCTTGCTTTCATATTAAAACCTCCAAATTTTTATCAAAACTTAATTAATCTTTTTTCCTTTCTAACAGAGTTAATTTGAATTTAAAATTTAAGTGGTTTTTATCTACCAATTATTAAAGTCAACCCGTTGAAATAAAAAAAGAACGATGTTTATCGTTCTTTTTTTGAATATTTTTTAGTTTACTTTATTTATTGTAATTTGGAGCTTCTTTGACTAGTTCAACATCATGAGGATGTGATTCTTTTAAGCTAGCATTGGTAATTTTGACAAATTTTGTTTTATTTCTTAGATCTTCAATATTTTTGCTTCCGGTGTAACCCATACCACTTTTTAAGCCACCAATTAATTGAAAGACAACATCTTTTACTTTTCCTTTGAATGGTACTCTTGCTTCAATGCCTTCTGGTACAAGTTTGTTAGCTGATTTTTGGAAATAGCGATCGCTACTTCCTCTTTTCATTGCGGCAATAGAACCCATACCGACATATGTCTTATATTTCTTACCATTAGCAATGATTTCTTCTCCTGGTGATTCTTCTGTTCCAGCAAAGATGTTTCCAAGCATCACTGAGTGTGCTCCAGCAGCTATTGCTTTGACAATGTCACCAGAATATTTAATTCCACCATCAGCTATCAATGTTACATCCTTATCTTTTGCTCAATTGTAAACTTCATTAATAGCAGTGATTTGTGGAACACCAACTCCAGCAACAACACGGGTTGTGCAAATACTTCCTGGTCCAACTCCTACCTTAATACAATTAGCTCCAACTTCAGTTAATGCTTGCGCACCTTCTGCTGTACAAATATTTCCAGCAATGATGTCAATATCTTGATATTTTTGTCTAATTGCTTTAACAGTATCTAGAATACCTTTACTATGACCATGAGCTGAGTCAACAACTAAAGCGTCAACTTCAGCTTTAATTAAAGCATCAACTCTTGCCATAGTGTCTTCTGCAACCCCAACAGCAGCAGCAACTCTTAATCGTCCTCTTTGATCCTTACAAGCATTAGGATGATCAATAGCCTTATCAATATCTTTTGTTGTGATTAAGCCGGTTAGAGTGTTTGTATTATCAACAATTGGTAGTTTTTCAATCTTATTTTTTAACATGATTTGTTTTGCTTGATCAAGAGTTGTTTCTGGTGTTCCTGTGATTAAGTTTTCTTTTGTCATGATAGTATCAACTGTTTCAGAAAAGTTTTCAAAATATTTCAAATCACGATTAGTTACAATCCCAATTAACTTTTTATTTTCATCAACAATGGGTAGTCCAGAAATTTTATATGTTGCCATGATTTTATTTGCTTCACTTACGGTTGTTGAAGATTTTATAGTAATTGGATCTTTGATAAAACCTGATTCATTACGTTTAACTTTTTGTACTTCTAAAGCTTGTTCTTCAATTGTTAGGTTTTTATGAATTACTCCTATTCCTCCCGCACGTGCAATTTCAATTGCAAGAGCAGATTCAGTTACTGTATCCATTGCAGCAGATAAAATTGGAATATTTAATTCAATATTTTTTGTTAGTTTTGTTTTTAAGTTAACTTCATTTGGTAGGACATCAGAATAAGCAGGAACTAATAACACATCATCAAATGTGATTCCTTCATTTATTATTTTGCCATTTAAATTATTGTTTTCCATTTTTTTCCTCCTATTCTCATTCTATTGTTCCGGGTGGTTTAGAAGTAATATCATAAACTACACGGTTTACTTTTTTTACTTTATTAATTATTTCATTGACAACTTCTTCTAGAAATTCTCAAGGTAGATGAGTTGTTGTTGCTGTCATGAAGTCAATTGTGTTGACACATCTTAGAGCAACAACATAATCATATGTACGATTGTCCCCCATGACGCCAACAGTTTTGACTGGTAGTAAAGTAACAAATGCTTGTGATGTTTTATTGTACCAATCTTCTTTAATTAGTTTTTTGATGAAGATATCATCTACTTCTCTTAAGATATCACATTTTTCTTTTGTAACTTCACCAATAACTCTAATACCAAGTCCTGGTCCAGGAAAAGGATGACGATTAATCATGACATCAGGAATTCCTAGTTCTCTACCTACTTTTCTTACTTCATCTTTAAATAAGTTTCTTAAAGGTTCAAGTAGACTAAATTTTAAATCTTCAGGTAGTCCAC
Organism: Spiroplasma platyhelix PALS-1; assembly: GCF_021496725.1. GTDB lineage: Bacteria > Bacillota_I > Bacilli_A > Mycoplasmatales > VBWQ01 > Spiroplasma_D > Spiroplasma_D platyhelix. The sequence continues at coordinate 675,761 of NZ_CP051215.1, read as the reverse complement.
CAACATTATGATGTGACTTAATTGTTTTTGAGTTATGTTCTTCTGATGAAGATTCAATCACATCAGGATAAATTGTTCCTTGTGCTAAAAATTTAGCGTTGTTCAATTCTTGCGCTTGTTTGTTGAAGACTTCAATAAAATTATGTCCAATGATTTTTCTTTTTTCTTCTGGATCAGTAATTCCTTTTAGAGCATTATAAAATTGTTCTTGTGCATCAATTAATTTGATATTGATATCAAATTCTTTTGCATAGATATTCATTACATTTTCAGCTTCATTTTTTCTTAATAAACCTGTATCAACAAAAATACATGTTAGTTGTTTGCCAATTGCTTTTGAAAGCAGGACAGCAGCAACACTAGAATCAACTCCACCAGATAGCCCTAAAATTACTTGTTCACTACCAACAGTTGTTTTAATCTCTTGAATTTTTTCTTTAATAAATTCTTGCATTGTTCAATCTTTGTTACAATTAGCAATTTTAAATAAAAAGTTTTCAATCATTTGGATACCATATTCTGATTGAGTAACCTCAGCATGAAATTGGATGCCATAGATATTTTTATTTAAATTTGCAATAGCAGCAACACTACTATCAGAATAAGCTAATTGTACAAATTCTTTTGGCATTTGAGTTAGATGGTCAGCATGGCTCATTCATACTTGGCAATCATTTTTCACATTTTCAAATAATTTATTTTCTTGTTTATCTAAATGTAAAATGGCTTTGCCAAACTCTTGACTATTAGCTAGTTCAACTTTGCCACCAAAAATTTCAGTAATTAATTGCATGCCATAGCAAACACCAAGAATTGGTAAGTTTAAATTAAAAATTTCTTGATCAATACTATAAGCATCATTAGCATAAACACTTGAAGGACCACCTGATAAAATAATCCCTTTTAGATTTTGATATTTTTTTAAATCGTTTGCGGTTGTGTTAAATGATACAACTTCAGCGTAAACATTCAATTCTCTTATTCTTCTTGCTAGTAATTGTGTGTATTGGCTTCCATAATCTAAAATAATTATTTGGGTATTCATTTAGTTCTCCTTGATATGTTAAAAGAAATTATAGTTAATATAAGTATAATTTAATTTTAAATATTTTACTCTTATCGTCACTTATTGTAAACATTTTAGCGATTTTTAAAAAAAGTATTTTAAAAAAGTATAATAGTCAATATAATTAAATTAGTAAGGATGAAATAGAGTTGAAGGGGTTTAATGATAGATTTTTTTGATATAAAACAAAATAGTGCTATTAAGACACGCGAAAGTGGTATTGAATTATTAAGAATTTTATCAATCTTTTTTGTTGTTGTCATTCATGAAATTCCTACTTTTTTGCCTTATGACAATTTATTTGTTCTTATGGGTCGAATTATTAGTTGACCAGCAATTTTTTCATTTGCCTTTATTACTGGATATTTTTTAATTCTTAGAAATAATGGTGGGAATAAAGTTAAGCGTTTTTTATGATTATCTTTAGAGATTGTTATTTGAAGAATATTGATTGCTTCAATTTATTTAATTGTTACTTCAATTGTTGAAGGTTACACGATTAATCAATTTTTTAACAATTTTTTTGGTGAAATTATTTTAGATTTATTTTCGATTAGATTTTGATATTTTTGAGGAATTATTTTTATTTATTTAGTCTTTCCATTTTTTGCTAGTTATTTAGAAAGTAATTATGAGACTGGTAAGAAGTTACTAAAATGAATTTTAATATTTTTCTTTTTAATTACTATTATGGCGACAATTGGTTCACTTTTAATTAAAGTACTGAGCTATAATTTTTCACTTTATGATGATGAATATACTTTTGGTGTGGTGTTATTTGCTGCTATTTTGGGTGGATATTGACACTTAATAGAAAAAGAAAAACGATTGCAATATAATTGAAAAACACAATTATTTGCTTTAGCAGGACTTATCATTGTTTATTTAATTAATTTTTCATTTGCATGATGATTAAATGATAGTGATTCAGCATTAACATACTTAAATACTTTATGATATTTAGCTGGAGGATTTTATTTTTTAATATTTAAAGGATTTAAATTTCATAGTAATTTTATTAATTGATGATCAGGTTTAAGTTGATGAATTTATGTGCTTCATAATGGTACATATTTGCCAAGAGGATGAGCTTTAGCAATAATGCGTACTACTAGTCTTGATCTTTATAGTTGTACAATTTTATCAATTTTACTTTGTTATTTTATTACTTTAGTTTTGGTGCTAGCAACACAAAATTTTGATCGTTTTGTTTTTAAGCCTTATATTTGATTAAGTTGAAAAACTTTTTGAGTAAAAATCTGAAAATATAATAAAAGTCCCAATAAAATTAAAAAATAATTTCAGTCAATAAATGGTTATTTAATTAAGAAAATATTGCAGATTTGTTAGATTAATGTTATTATTTACCAGTACTATTTTAATAGTGCCGTGTGGAAGATTTAATCGTTATTACCACAGTGAGAACTAAAAAGGAGAAGGTTGCTCATGGCTCAAGTTAAAGATCCAAATATTAACCGAATTGCTACAATTCAATTACCTGCTGGGTTAGCAAAACCTGGTGCTAGTTTAGCTTCTTTTGGGATTGATATGCCAAAGTTTTGTCGTGAATTTAATGACAAAACTAAAGATCAAAAAGATGAAACTAATCCAGTTCCAATTCCAGTTAAAATTATTGCTTTCAAAAACAAGGATTTTAAGTTCGAAATTAAAACTCCACCAACAACTTTTTTAATTAAAAAATTATTAAAATTAGAAAAAGGAAGTTCTAATGCTAAGTTAACAAAAGTTGGCAAAATAACTAAAGAACAAATTACTGAAATTGCTAAAATTAAAATGCCTGATTTAAATGCTTATGATTTAGAGGCTGCAATTAAAATTGTTGCAGGTACTGCTAAAAACATGGGTATTAATGTTGAAGAATAAGGTGAATTAAAATGATTAAAAAAAGTAAAAGATTTCAAGAATTAGCAAAATTAGTAGATAGAACAACAGTTTATTCTTTAGAACAAGCAATTAGTTTAGCAAAACAAACATCAACTTTAAAATTTGATGCAACAGTGGAAGCTGTTTTCCGTTTAAATCTTGACCCAAAAAAAGCAGAACAAATGCTTAGAGGATCAATTGTTTTACCAGAGGGAACAGGAAAAACTCAAAAGGTATTAGTACTTACAACTACAAAAGAAAAAGAAGCAATTGCTGCAGGAGCAGATCTTGTAGGAGATAAAGAAATGATTACTAAGATTCAAGGTGGTTTCCTTGACTTTGATATCATTGTTGCAACTCCAGAAATTATGTCAGAATTAGGTAAGATTGGTAAGATTTTAGGACCAAAAGGTTTAATGCCAACTGCTAAATTAGGAACAGTAACAACAGATGTTGCTAAGGCAATTAATGATATTCGTAAAGGTAAGATTGAATATCGTGTTGATAAAAATGGTAACATTCATGTTATTTTAGGAAAAGTTTCTTTTTCAGAAAATCAATTGAAAGCAAACTATCAAACAATTTTAAATACTTTAAGAAAAGCAAAACCTGCTACTGTTAAGGGTGCATATATTAAAAATATTAGTATCAGCACAACAATGGGACCAGGAATTAAAGTAACAATTGAAGACTAAAAAAATCACCATTTAGGTGATTTTTTTATTTATCAAAATTAATAAATTTAAGTTTATTGAAATTTTCTTTTCTTTTCAGAATGGTTTTTTGTATAATTTATATGTTATTAAGTTTGAGACAAGTTATTTAAAAGAAAGGAAGAGATCAATGCGTTTTTTAAAATGATTTAAGAAACAAAATTGAGGGATTAAAGTTGGCTACATTGCATTGGTAGTTAGTTTTGTTGCTTTAGTATTAGGACTAATTTTAATTGGCACAGCTAATTTTGTTCCAAAAGATTCTGCTGCAACAAGTCCTAATTTAATTGGAAATGGATTTGAGATGATGTATAAAAATGGTGTTTCGCCTTTTCTAACTAGTCAAGGGTATGCTGATTTTAAAAATTCCTTTTCAGCAGGTGCTGGTTTTGTTTCTGCACCTTTAATTCAATTAATATTTGGGATTGTTTTCTTAATAATTCTGCTGCCAACTTTTGGTGGTATTTGTATTTTGGCATTAGCATTTGGTTACTTTAAAAGATGATTATATACTTAAAAATTTGGTTAGTTGATGAAAGAGAACAATAAAGTTTCTTTATTAGATTGAAGATTTAAATTTGGAATTTTTCTTTTAGTTCTAACTTTTCTTTTAATAGTTATTGCCTTAATATTATTGCCAACAGCAAAATTTACTAATCGTTTTGATTCTTATCTAGGAAACGGGTTTTGAGCACTAAATCATTACAGTTTGAAAGATTTATTATTTAATTGAACTAGTCTTGATGACCAAGCAGTGGTAGATGCTTATTTGACTCATCCTTTTTCTCAAGTTTTTGTTGCTTTATTATTTCTTTTAGTCTTAGCACCAATCTTGATAATTTTAGGATTTGCCTTAGTTGTAAGATGATGAATTAAAACCAGAATTTAATAAAAAGATAATAAAAATTAATCAATTTTTTTGATTAGTTTTTATTTTAATGAAAATTTGAATAAAGAAATACAAAGAATTATATAATTAAGTTGATTTAGAAACAGAATGGAAAAAAGTATGAGTTTATTCAAAAAATCAAATGAGCAGATAAAGCTACAAAAAATAGAAGCTAAAAAAACTAAAAGTCTTGATGCAAAATTTAAAAGACAAAATATTTTTACTAATTATAATCCATGAAGTGCCATTTTTATTATGGTGACCCCAACTATTATCTCAATGGTGATTTTTTCAACTTATCAAATTTTTGATAAGTGGATTGCTACACAATGAGGTGGGGGAGATGTTATTGGCCGTTATCGAGATCTTATTGATATTCCTCCAAGTGAAGCTTTAAAAATAATCAATATTGCAACGACTTATGCTGCAGTTCCTGCTTCAATTGCTATTGCTTTTTCAGTGTTAGTTTCAATTGGAACTTCAGTTAAGTTTTCAATTGCTTATGGTAAGAACAATAGTGATAAAATGTCTAATTATGTTGGGAATGGTTTTGTAACTTCAGTTATCATTTCTGCATTTTTTACACTTGGAATGTATTTTCTTATTCCTTTAATTATTAATTTTCAATCTGGAGGTAGTGGTACTGCTGTTGATCCAATTATTAAGGATATCATCAACAAAGAAGCAATTAGATTTTCTCGAATTCTAGTTTTAGGTTCACCATTATTATTTATCAGTAACTTTTGATTGAATTTATTAAGAAGTGAGGGACGAGTAATTGCAAATATTGTCATCATTTTGATTTCTTGTTTGACTAATATTATGCTTGACTTTATTTTTGTTATCCCAGGTAACTTAGGAATGGCAGGAACAGCATATGCAACAATTATTTCTTGATTCTTAATTATTGTCATGGCACTCTTGCTAATTTATTATAGTGGTTCTAATTTACGATTTAAGTTTAATAACTTAAAGTTAAAAAAGGCATTAGTATTTGGAATTTTATTAATTGGAATTAGTGCTTTATTAGAAAGTGCTGCTCAAAGTATGTTAGCTATGTTCACAACAAAAATTCTTAATACTATTCCTGCACCAACTGACTATCCTAATGATTCTAATATTCCAATTTATGTTCAACTTTATGGTGGGATTATGCCTTGATTGATTTTAATTAATGCACCAATTATTGGTGTCAGTCAAGGAGCAAGAAGTTTGGTTGGTTATGTTTATGGAACAAAGAATTACTATCGTGTCTGACAAATCATTTGAAGATTAATTATTTTATTGTTAGTTCTTTTAACTATATCTTTACTATTAGTTATTACAGCAGGACAATATATGATGCATGCTTTTGGAGTTGATTTGGCAATGGCTAAGCATTTCAAGAGTTACATAATCATGCAATTTGCCTTTTATCCATTAGCAACTTTACATTTTATTGCTATCATCTTTTTTCAAGGAAGCAATCATGGCAGAGTTGCGTTATTTGCCAGCTTACAAAAAACAGTGATTATGCCAACATTATGTTTGGGATTAGGATACTTAATTGCTAATTCTACAAGTAATGGATTTTATTTCTATATGATGGTTGGGTTGATTGATTTATTTGCTGCTCTTGTGTTGCTACCGCTTCTGCTTTATACCTTTAGTAAAGTACGAAGGTTTATCAAAAAACCTGCAGAAGAAGAAATTTCAAATCCTGAAACTGAAAATCGTGAGGTTGAAGTTTTAAGAATCAAACAGAAATAAAAAATGCTTAGTTAACTAAGCATTTTTTTCTATGACTCAAATTTTTGAACTTCAGTTTTTAGGTCTTTTGCAACGTTTAATTTAATAACTCTTTTAGCAGGGATACGAATACTTTCTCCAGTTTTTGGGTTTCTTCCATTTCTTGCTTTATAGTTTGTTATTTTAAATGTTCCAAATCCTCTAATTTTTACATTTTCACCTTTGATTAGTGAATCAGAAATACTACTAAAAATTTTATTAATTACTTCTTGATATTGTTTATCAGTCATATTTAATTCTTTTTTAGTTTGTTCAAAAAAATCATTTTTTTTCATTAATACTCAACCCTTTCCTTTCGTTTTATTGAAGATAATTTAATATTTAAATCACATTTTTATTATAGCAAAATTAATATAAATGTTGGTTTTAAAGCATATCAGAGTACTTTAAATATACTTAGGATTTAAATAACAATGCAAAATTGTTTTTTCTTTAATTAAATTAAATAATTTCGCAAACATTTTATTTAAATGATAAAATATGTCAGACAATCATTTTATTATTTATGAAGGGAAAAAATTAATGCCAAAATTAGCAACAAAAACAGGTTTAAAAAGAAAACCATTTGATAAAAAGAAACCCTTAGTTGAACTAAAGAATGTTACTAAAAAGTATAAGAATAAAGTTGCTTTAGATGGGATTGATTTTGTTATTAAGTCAGGTGATCGTATTGGTATTATTGGGGCTAATGGTTCTGGTAAATCAACTATGAGTGAAATTATTGGTGGCATTAGACAACCTACTTCAGGAGAAGTTATTCGCCAAGATAATTTAGTTATTGGTTTGCAATTTCAAGATTCAAAGTATCCAATCGGAATTTCTGTTATGGATATGATTAAATATTATCTTCATACCTTTAGTATTGAAATGTCAGAGTCACAATTAAAAGAACTGTTAAGAACTTATCAAATTAATGGCTTTGAAAATAAATTTATTGAAGGTCTATCAGGAGGACAGCAACAACGTTTAAATATTTTATTAAGTGTGATTCATGATCCTGATTTGGTTATTTTAGATGAAGTTTCGACAGGATTAGATATTGAAGTTCGTGCACAAATTTTTGATTTCTTAAAACAAAATATTGTTAAGAAAAAGAAAGCAATGATTCTGGTAACTCATATGATGAGTGAAGTTGAAGATTTTTGTGAAAAATATATTTATGTTCATAATGGTGTTATCAAAGATGCTGGAAAAGTTAAGGATTTAATCAAAGAGTATGGTTCAGTTCATGAGTATACTTGAAAAATGTTTGAAGAAAACAAGAAAGCTGATTTAAAGAAACAATACGAAGAAGAAGAAAAGCAAGCTAAAGAAAAAGCAGATAAAGCATCAAATAAGAAAAAGAAAAACAAAGTTGATCACTTAATTAGTGAAAATAAAGATTATGGCAAGAATTGACCATTAATTTCTTTAATGTTGAAGTACTACTATAAAGGTTTCTTTGTACCATTCTTCTTATTAGCTTACCCAATCTTGATTTTATTCTTACAAGGATTTGCTTTTAGTACTATGGATGCTGATCCTAATACTGGAATTCTGCCAATTCATAGTTTGGTCGGTTCAATTAGTATGGTGCAGGCTATGTCGGTAGGAATCTTTATTATTCCTCAGACAATATTAGAATTTAAAAATAGTGTTCTGATGAAAAGAATTGGTGCAACAAATATCAAACCAGTATTCTTTGTTATCTCAGTTATCTTTATTGGATTTATTTTTATTATGATAGCATTTCTATGAACATTATTATGAGCAGGGATTTTCTTTGGTCATAAATTTGGATGAAATGTAGTAGCTTTACCAAGTGACATTCTACCAACAATTCCTTTTTTAATAATTTTAATCATCACTTCAATCAGTTTGGGAATGATGTTTGCTTCAATTTTCAAATCAACAACATCTTTTATTGCAGTTTCTAATGTTTTCTATCTACCAGTAGCCTTTTTAAGTGGAGGTTTTGTTCCAATTGAAATGATTACTAATAGTGAAATTTTAAAATATGTTACTTACATTAACCCATTCAAATACTGTTTGGATCCATTCTTAGCAGCTTGAAATGGTAAGTTTGTTTTCCAAAGTATTTATTATGCATATATTCCAATATCACTTGCTATCATTGCAGTGTGTATTGGATTTGCAGGATGAAAACTACGTTGACAAGCATAATTTCATTTTAAAAAAACTTCTTAATTTAATTAAGAAGTTTTTTTTATTAATTTATAAAGTTCAATTATATATAAATTCAAAGTTTGATTGCATTTGTTCTTGTTTTAAAGGTAGAATTTCTGATTGGTAGTTAATTAATTCAAGACTTTTAGAGATACCTAAAATTTCATAGTTAAGATTTAATGTAATTAGTTTTTGAGTTCCTGATATATTCATTAAAATGTTTTCAAATTGAACAAAATCTGAATTAATTAATTCTACAAGAGTAAAGCTTGATTCAAAGAGTCATCCAACACCAAAAATATCTGAGTTATCAGCTATAAAATTTCATCTTGGAAATCTGTCAAATTCTAAGTTTGCTTTCTTTTCTTTGTGTTCTTTTTTTAAGTTTTTTAGTAAAGGTAATAAATCGTTTAATTGAAAACTTTGAGTGCTACCATTTGATACATCATATTTTAAAATATTTGTTGAGTATTTAATTTCTTGACTAGTAGGATTTATATTTATCTTTAAATTATTTTTTTGAGTGTTGATGGCGTTAGCAATTGTTCCAAATCCAAGTCCAATAATGCTTGATAGAATCACTAGATGTTTTTTCATTATTTCCCCCTTTTTATATCTTAGATACATTTTAAGTCTATAAATTTTTAATACAACTGCTAATGAGATTAATTTATAAAAAAATGAGTTTAAATATTAAATTTTTTTATTTAAAAATAATGAAATATTTTAGTAGATTTTGGTTGACTATTATAGTATTTATCGGTATTATATCTATTGGACTGTTTTTATGATACACACGGAGTTGTGTATATAATAATATGTAAAAAATTTATAATTAAGGAGATTTAATTAATGCCTACAATTAATCAATTAGTACGTAATGGTCGAAAAATCAAAAAGTATAAATCAAAATCTCCAGCTTTAAATGTTGGATATAATACTTTAGAAAAACGTGTAACTAAGATTAGTGCTCCTCAAAAACGTGGAGTAGCTGTTCGTGTTGGAACTATGACACCTAAGAAACCTAACTCAGCTTTAAGAAAATATGCTCGTGTGCGTTTAAGTAACTCAATGGAAGTAACTGCTTACATTGGTGGTGAAGGACATAACCTGCAAGAACACTCAATTATTTTAATTCGTGGAGGAAGAGTAAAAGACCTTCCTGGGGTTAGATATCATGTTGTTCGTGGAACTTTTGATACTGCTGGTGTTGCCAACCGTAATCAAAGTCGCTCATTATATGGGACAAAAAAACCTAAGAGTAGTAAGGCTTAAGAAGGAGTGTTTATAAAATGAGTAGAAAAAATCAAGCAATCAAGCGTGAATTAGTTCTTGATCCAGTTTACGAATCAAAATTGATAACTCAATTAGTTAACTCAATTATGGTATCTGGAAAGAAAAGTTTAGCACGAAAAATCGTTTACAAAGCTTTAGACATCGTTAAGGAAAAAGCTAATGATGAACCTTTAAAGGTTTTTGAAAAAGCAATTGAAAATATCAAACCACAATTAGAAGTTAAAACAAGAAGAATTGGTGGAGCAAACTACCAAGTTCCAATTGAAGTAAGTGAAGCACGAAAAACTACATTAGCAATTCGCTGATTAGTTTCTTATGCAAGAATAAGAAATGGTAGAACTATGGAAGATAAGTTAGCATTAGAAATTTTTGATGCTGCTCAAGGAAATGGTTCTGCAGTTAAGAAACGTGATGAAATCCATCGTGCAGCAGAAGCAAATAAAGCTTTTGCTCACTATAAATGATAATTAAGGAGAAATTATGGCCCGAGAATATTCGCTAAATAATACAAGAAACATTGGTATTATGGCTCATATTGATGCAGGAAAGACAACAACAACAGAAAGAATCCTTTTCCACACTGGTAAGATTCATAAAATTGGTGAGGTCCACGAAGGAGCAGCTACTATGGACTGAATGGTTCAAGAGCAAGAACGTGGGATCACTATTACATCTGCTGCAACAACTGCATTTTGAACTCATGATAGCAATAAATATCGAATTAATATTATTGATACTCCAGGTCACGTTGATTTTACTGTTGAAGTTGAACGCTCTTTAAGAGTGTTAGATGGAGCTGTAGCAGTATTAGATGCTCAATCAGGAGTAGAACCTCAAACTGAAACAGTTTGAAGACAAGCAACAAAATATAAAGTACCAAGAATTGTTTTCGCAAACAAAATGGATAAGATTGGTGCAAACTTTGCAAACTCAGTTGCAACATTACATTCTCGTTTGGGTGCAAGAGCATTTGCGATTCAATGACCAATTGGTGCAGAGAATGATTTTGTGGGAATCATTGATTTGGTTACTTTAAAGGCGTATAGTTTTGATGGTAAGCCACAAGAAATCTATCAAGAGATTGCTATCCCAGATCATTTAAAAGCAGAAGTTGATCAAAGAAGAGCAATGCTAATTGAAGAATTAGCTCATCACAATGATGAATTATTAGAAAAATATCTTGAAGGACAAGAAATCTCAGTTCCTGAGATTAAAAAAGTAATTCGTGAACTAACAATTCAAGCAGAATTCTTTCCAGTTTTATGTGGAAGCGCCTTTAAAAATAAAGGTGTTAAGCTGATGTTAGACGCTGTTGTGGATTATCTACCATCACCACTTGAGGTTCCTGCAATTAAAGGAATTCTACCAAATGGCGAAGAAGTAGAAAGACATTCATCAGATGATGAACCATTCTCTGCTCTAGCATTTAAAGTGATGACTGACCCTTATGTTGGAAGACTAACTTTTATTAGAGTTTATTCTGGAACATTAAAATCAAGTTCTTATGTCTTAAATTCAACTAAAGATAACAAAGAACGTGTTGGAAGAATCTTACAAATGCATGCCAATCATCGTGAAGATATTGATCAACTTTATGCTGGTGATATTGCCGCGATTGTTGGATTGAAGTCAACAACAACAGGTGATACTTTATGTGATGACAAGAATGAAATTATTTTAGAAGCAATGGTTTTCCCTGAACCAGTTATCTCATTAGCTTTAGAACCAAGAACTAAAGCTGACCAAGAAAAAATGAGTTTAGCATTAGGAAAACTAGCAGAAGAAGATCCAACTTTCAGAGTAAGTTCAGATCATGAAACTGGTCAGACAATTATTTCTGGGATGGGTGAATTACACTTAGATATTCTAGTTGATCGTCTATCAAGAGAGTTTAATGTTCAAACTAACACAGGTAACCCACAAGTTGCTTATCGTGAAACAATCAAAGCAATTTGCGATCGTGCTGAAGGAAAATATATTCACCAATCAGGTGGACGTGGTCAGTATGGTCATGTAATCATGAAACTTGAACCAAATCCAAACAAAGGATTTGAATTTGTTGATAAAATTGTTGGTGGAAAAATTCCAAGAGAATATATTAAACCAGTACAAGAAGGTCTAGAAGAATCATTAGAAAATGGATTGATTGCCGGTTATCCTGTGATTGATGTTAAGGCAACTTTATATGATGGTTCATTCCACCCAGTTGACTCATCAGAACGTGCTTTCAACATTGCTGCTTCAAAAGCATTGCAAGACAATAAAGATAAAATCAAACCTGTTCTATTAGAACCGATTATGGATGTTGAAGTTGTTGTTCCTGGTGACTATTATGGAGCTGTTGTTGGAAAGATTTCTGGAAAACGAGGAACAATTGAAAATGATGAAACTCGTGGAGATGCTTCAGTAATCAAATGTAAAGTTCCATTAGGAGAAATGTTTGGTTACGCTACAGAACTACGTTCAATGACTCAAGGAAGAGGAACATACACTATGAGTTTCTCTCACTATGCTGAAGCACCAAAATCAGTTACTGAGGAAATTGTTGGTAAGTATGAAAAATCAAGAATCTCAAAAAAGTAAGATAAATATTGCATATTAAATAAAATTACTTTAAAATTATTTTAGTTTCTTAGTTAGGAAAATAGATACTAAAAGCTAATTAATAAGGAAAAAAACTAATCAAAACAAAAAGAAACATTTTAGAAATTTAGGAGGAAGAAATGGCTGAAATTAAAAAACCTACAACAGGCGCAAAAGAAGAATTTATCCGTGATAAAACACACGTTAATGTTGGAACAATTGGTCACGTTGACCATGGAAAAACAACTTTAACTGCTGCTATCACTAAATTCTGTCATGATCATATAAGTGAAGGATATAAAGGAACTTATGTTGCTTACGATAACATTGATCGTGCCCCAGAAGAAAGAAAACGTGGTATTACAATTAATACTGCTCACGTAGAATACGAAACACCAAAACGTCATTATGCTCACGTTGACTGTCCAGGTCACGCTGACTATATTAAAAATATGATTACAGGTGCTGCACAAATGGATGGATCAATCTTAGTTGTTTCTGCAACAGATGGACCAATGCCACAAACTCGTGAACATTTACTATTAGCTCACCAAGTAGGAGTTAAAGACATTGTTGTATTTTTAAATAAATGTGACATGGTTGATGATCCAGAATTGATTGAACTAATTGATGTTGAAGTTCGCGAATTATTATCAGAATACGGATTTGATGGAGACAATGCAAGTATTATCCAAGGTAGTGCTAAAGGTGCTCTTGATGGAAAATCAGAATGAGTAGAAAAAATTCGTGAATTATTAGACGCAGTTGATACAAAAATTCCTGATCCTGTTAGAGATACAGAAAAACCATTGCTATTAGCTATTGAAGATGTTTTCAGTATTTCAGGAAGAGGAACAGTTGTTACTGGAAGAATTGAAAGAGGAAGAATTAAGACTGGTGAAGAAGTTGAAATTATTGGTTTAGATAAACAAACAATTAAAACAATCGTAACTGGTGTTGAAATGTTTAAAAAAATCTTACCTCAAGCTCAAGCCGGAGATAACGTTGGATTACTATTAAGAGGAGTTAAACGTGAAGACGTTGAACGTGGACAAATTGTTGTTGCACCAGGCAGTGTAAAATCTTACAAAGACTTTAAAGCAACAATTTATGTTCTTAAAAAAGAAGAAGGTGGAAGACACACTCCATTCTTTGCTAACTATCGTCCTCAATTTTACTTCCGTACTACTGATGTTACTGGAGAAGTTCATGGCATTACTGACATGGATGATAAGAACAAAGTAGAAATGGTACAACCTGGAGATACTGTAACAATTGATGTTAAGTTATTAAAAAATGTTGCTCTTGAAGATGGAACAGAATTCTCAATTCGAGAAGGTGGAAAAACTGTCGGAGCAGGTACTGTTACTAAGATTATCGCTTAATCAACAGTAAAAAATAAAAAGAATGAAAGTTAACTTTCATTCTTTTTTTAGTAGCATAATTCGTAATTGGTTTATAATTAACAATAGATTAGGGTTTAGAAAGAAAGGAATATATGAAGGAATTTGAAATAAATGGCATTCAATTGGAGATTGATCAAAAGGTAGTTAGCAAGTTTCTTAAGCAAATTAGTTATCCAATTGCAATTATTGATTTTGAAACTTTCCGTACTTTTCAAAAAAATAATTTTCCAGCCCAAGCAAAAAAAGACTTTCTTGAGAAAATTTTTTCGGTTGCTTTTTTAATTATCAACAAACCTGAAGATTTAACACCAGCTAAATTAGCTAGTAAAAAATTACGCTTATTTTCAAAGACACAGCTACCAAAAGAAAAAAAGTTTGCTGATTTTAATAATTTGTTAGAATTTCAAATGATTTTTTATCGTTTTCTAATCAACAAATTATTAAAGTATCATGTCAAGTCACTAGTCTTTTTAGGTTCAAGAACAGAAGTCAACTTATTGAAAAATTATCTCTCTTATTCTTTTGATGATAAAAAATATAAAGATAAGCTTAGTTACTTTTTTCAACGCAATAAAATTTTTGATGTTTACGATATCTGAAATAATGATGCTGTGGTCAATTTACCGCAATACAAAGATAAGAAAAATAAAAACAATCGCATTGGTGCTACAAAGAAAACAATGTTTCTCATTAAAAATGATGATGCTTATTGAAAAGTTTTAAAGCCAGAATCTGTCATCTCAAACAATGATATCGGAAGAACAATCGATCAATATTTTAGTGACAAACTTGCTTTATTAGATAATTTTTTACCCTATGTTGCTGACCACAATCAAAATGATGTCTTGGTTGGAGCAACAATTTTATCTTTTCTTTATGCTTATTGTCAGAAAAAGTAGGCTATCTTCTTTTATTCTAAGACTTAGCATGATTAATTTAGTATAATAATATTATCAAATAATTTAGGTTGAATCGCCTTGAAAGAAAGGAAGATTTTTATGACAAGAGAAGAAATTCTAACACACAAAATTAAATTAAATAATGGAGTTCTGATGCCACAATTTGGTCTAGGAACTTATTTAATGAATAAACAAGATGAAGCCTATCAAGCAGTACTTGTTGCTTTAGAGAATGGCTATCGTCATATTGATACTGCACAATATTATAAAAATGAAACAGAAATTGGACGAGCATTGAAAGATTTTCTAGCAAAACATCCAGAAGTAAAAAGAGCAGATATTTTCATTACATCAAAAATTTGAAATGATGATCATGAGTATGAAAAAGCTAAACAAGCTTTTAGTGAAATTTTAAAAAGGTTAGATGTTGAATATTTAGACTTATGTTTAGTGCACTGACCAACTAAAAATCGCTATCAATGTTGAAAATTTTTAGAAGAAGCCTATCAAGCAGGTAAGGTTAGAGCAATTGGTGTTTCTAATTTTAAAGTTCATCATTTAGAAGACTTTTTAAAGCAAGTGAAAATTAAGCCAATGGTCAACCAAATTGAAACTCATCCTGGGTTCAATCAATTAGATGTTGTTGAATTTTGTCAGAAAAATGATATTGTAGTGACATCTTGAAGAACTATGATGGGTGGTAAAACAGATGAAATACCACTATTAGTTGATTTAGCAAAGAAGTATCAAACTTCAACAACTCAGATTGCTTTAAAGTGAGCTTGACAATTAAATGAAATTATTATTCCAAAATCTGTCACACCAAAAAGGATTATTGATAATCCTAATATTGGCAGTTTCACACTAACAGAAGAAGAAATTACAGCAATTAATAATTTGCCACAAAAAAGAATTGGTGCAGATCCTGATGATAAGAGTGTCTGAAAGAATTTAATTGATTAGTAATTATAATAATTAGAGAGGATATGATCTATGTTTTGAAATGAAGATATTAACAAAATTAAAGAGAACTTAAATACTGACTTAGAAAAAGGTCTAACAGATAAGCAAGCATTTAATTTATTAAAGCAAAATGGTCCTAATGCTTTGCCAACTAGTAAAAAGAAATCAATTTTTACAATGTGTGTTGAACATTTGATTGAACCTTTTACTTTTGTTTTGATTGCACTTTTAATTATTGCAGCAGTGTTAAATAAATGAGCTGAAGTAATTGTTATTTCTTTGATTGTTGTTTTAGAAATGGTTCTAAGTATCTATCAAGAACGAAAAGCAATGAATTCTTTAGACTCTTTAAAAAAATTAGTTAAAGAAAATGCAGTTGTGATTCGAGAAGGAAAGAAGTTTACTATTGATGTCAAGAATTTAGTTGTTGGCGATTTAGTTTATTTAGAAGCAGGAATGTTTCTTCCTGCTGATGTTCGAATTATTCAATCTTTTAATTTGAGGGTTAATGAATCGCTACTAACTGGAGAATCAAATTTAATCATGAAAACAATTGATCCAATTGCTAAAGAAAACTTATCAATTGGTGATCGTACTAATATGGCTTTTATGTCAACAATGATTGCTGCAGGTAGTGGATTAGGGATTGTTGTTGCAACAGGAAAAAATACTGAAATTGGTAAGATTACTAAATTGTTGCAAGATGAAGAAGAACCTAAATCACCTTTAAGTAGACAAATTACTTTTATTGTTAGAACTATTTGTCTTTTTGCTTTAGCATTAGGAATTTTTATTTTCTGTATCCAATATCTTGTTTCAGGGAATAGTTGAGTAGATGCCTTAGTCTTTACAATTGCTTTGGTTGTTGCTGTTATCCCAGAAGGTCTGAGTGTTATTGTTACAGTTTCTTTATCTTTAGGAAGCAGAAGAATGGCTAAGCACAATGCCATTGTTAAGCGTTTGAATGCTGTTGAGACATTAGGACAAGTTAACGTTATTTGTTCTGATAAGACAGGGACACTAACAGAAAACCGTATGACAGTTACTAAATATTTTGTCAAAGATGAAGTTGAAGAAGAAAAGACTTTAAAACTATCAACATTGCAACGAAAATTATTCTTACAATGTTTAGTTTTAGATAACAATAGTTCAGTTGCTGATAAGAAAATTACTGGTGACCCAACTGAAATTGCGTTATTAAAGTGAGCAGAAGACTTAAAACTTAATTCAAATAGTATTCAAAAAAGTTATCCAAGAGTTCATGAGTTACCTTTTGATTCAGAAAGAAAATTGATGTCTACAGTTAATAAATATGATGCTAAGCAATATTTATTTGTTAAGGGTGCAGCAGATAACTTATTAAAGCGCTGCACACATTATTTAATTGATGATAAGAAGTTTAAAATGACTGAGGAATTTAAAACAAACTTGATTGCTAAGTTACAAGAAATGTCAGATCAAGCTTTAAGAGTTCTTGGTGCAGCTTATAAAGAAATTGCTACAAAAAAACCTAATTTTAATAATATTGAACAAATGGAAAAGAATTTAATTTTCTTAGGTTTAGTTGGGATGATTGATCCACCAAGAAGAGAAATTAAGGAAGTTTTAGTTCACACAAGAGAAGCTGGGATCGACACTAAGATGATTACTGGCGATCATTTAAATACTGCAGTTGCAATTGGTAAAGAACTAACAATTTTAGATAATAAAGAACAAGCGCTAAGTGGTGAACAAATTGATAAATTAAGTGATAGAGTTTTAAAGCGTGATATTCATAAGTATCAAGTCTTTGCTCGTGTGTCACCACAACATAAAGTTCGTATCATTAAAGCTTTACAAGCAAATGGGAATATTGTTTCAATGACTGGGGATGGTGTCAACGATGCACCAAGTTTAAAAGCTGCCAACATTGGTGTTGCGATGGGAGTCACAGGAACGGATGTAGCAAAAGAAGCTTCACAAGTTGTTTTGACTGATGACAACTTCCTAACAATTGTTGATGCAATTGAAGAAGGAAGAAATATCTACAATAAATTAAAAAGAATAATTTGTTTCATCATCATTACTAATTTAGCTCAGGTTCTTGCCATTACAATTGGGATATTTCTTAATTGAGGAGACTTGCTGTCAGCACTACAAGTTTTATGAATCAACTTAATTGTTGAATCATTTTTAGCAATTACTATGTCAATGGGGCCAAATAACCCAAGGTTGATGAAAGAGAAGCCGATTGCTAAAAAGGAGAATATTTTACGGGGCAGTTGGAAGTTTATTATTTATGTCAGTTTAATCACAGCTACACTTTTGATCGTAACTTATAAATTCCTACCATTAGGTTTAGAAACTAGTGTTGATGTTGAAGGCTATATCTATGCTTTTGTTTTCATGTCTAATGCGCCAGTTTTTTATTCAATGTCTTTTGCTGTTGGTAGAAATGACTTTATGCTTAATAAGATGTTGCTACAAAATCGACCATTTTTAATTTCAGTCTTGATTGCATTCATAATTAATGTTGGGATTGTTTTCATCCCAGGAGTTAACACTGCTTTTGGAGTTGAAGGAAGTATTAACTTTGTTGAATGAATTTGCTGTTTTGCAATTGCTATTGTGCCAACAATTTTATTAGAATTATTTAAAGGATTTCTAGTTTTGATTAAACCGAAAGTAGATAAAAAAATGGAAGAAGAATTTCCTGAATTTGCTGCTAAGCAAAAAGCAAAAGCAGAAAAGAAAAGAAAAACTGAAGATAAAATTCTAGCAAAAAAAGAAAAGCATGATGAAGAAGTAGATAAGAAAATTGAAAAAACAAAAGCCAAAATTGATAAGAAGAAAAAAAAGAAAAATAAAAAATAGCCTTAAGGCTATTTTTTATTTGTTTTGATTACTTTAATTTTATTTCTTAATTCAAGTTTTAGTTTTTTAATTTCAACAGTTTTATGTTCATTGTTTTTTAGTTTTATTTCGTTGATTTTTACTTGATACTCGCTTCTTAAATCATTGATTGATTTTTGTTTAGCTTTTCTTTTTTCAATTTTCTTACCATATTTTTTATTTAATAGATAGAGTGGTTTGAAAGGATAATTTTTTAAATTGAGTTTGTCGTCATCAATCATATCATTTTGCCGTGCAACAATTGACGTTGCTTGCAGGCCTCCAGAAATATTAACAGCAGTTCTTCCCATATCAAATAAACCATCTAAAGCACCAATAATTCCATAAACTGAGGCATAATAGCCTCCAAATCCTAACCCACCAAGTACACCAGCAGTAACAACAGCAGCAGTTCCAGGTACACCAGCAATTCCCAATGAAGCAATTAAAGTAATGATTAACCCATTAATAAATAATAAGGCAATAGTTCATTGTGGAAAGTCACCTTGATTGATGACTGAGAATCATAAGAAAGATAAAATAATTCCAGCTTGAACACCAGCACAACCACTAAGACCAATTGTTGTTGAAAGTGGCATAATCGTGTCGCTTACTTCTTCTTCTACTTTTAAATCATTTTTTAAAGAGTCAAGCGCAATTGGTAGAGCAGCATTTGATGATTGTGATGTGAACCCAGTAACAATTGGTCTTTGTGCTTTTTTCAATCACTCTCAAGGATTTACACCAAAGAGGTATAGTGTTAGTAAGTGTCAAATGAAAGTAATAACTAATGCTAAGTAGGCAACACCAATGATAATACCAATATCACCTAATCGGGCAATTGGTTGATTTATAATAGCACTAGCAAGCATACTCATAACAGCAAATGGCATTATTTTAATAAACATTGTTAGAATTGAGATAATAATTTTTCACATGATTTCTAGACTGTTACGAGCTTTATCCATTTGTGCTTCATTTCTTTTTGTTAGTTTTTTAATTGCATAACCAACTAAAGCACCAAGGATAATAACTGGAATGATTAGAAATTGCGTAAAGATGCCAATAAAACTATTAGGGATATATCCAGCAATTAAAGCTGGTAACCCAATGGTACTTGTTTTGTCATAGCTACCTTCAGCACTTAATTGAAAATTTTGACCAATTTTAAAAACCATTCCTAAACCAAAAGCAATACAGAAAGCAACAGCAACATTAACTAATAAAATTGCAATTCCTGAAATAGACATTTTAACTAATTTATTAGTAGCTGCTAATTTTTTAGCACTAATTCGTGCAATAGCTAAAAAGACAATTGGTACTGTTAGCATTGTGATTCCAGTGATGAAAATATTTTTAATTAATTCTACTCAACGAGCAGTTTGGCCAGCTCATTCAATATAGTTGGGGTTATCAACTGGTGGATCAACATTTCCTGGTAGAATTGGATTTGTAATATTATTGTTGTTAAAGCCAGTAATAGCTTGAATTGAAATTCCAAAAACTAATCCTAAACTAAGTCCAATAAAAATCCGAATGGGAAATTTAATTTTTGTTTTTTTAATAAAAATTGATAACGCAGTGATAATAGCAAAGAAAATTATAATTGCTACTACACTTTCTCAATGCGAGATTCCGAGAAAATCCCGTAGTAGATCAATGTTATCATTATCAGCATTAAGATACATGATTGATGTTTCCTTTCTAATTTTATTTTATTTTTCTAGCAGCAATCTGGATAATATCAGTAGTTGTTGCAAAAGGGGGTGCGTAAACTAGATCAAGATACTGTAAGTCTCTTACATCCATCTTATTTCAAATTGCTGTTGATAAAGCATCAATTCTTAAAACTGCTTTATTGTATCCAGCCATTTCAGCGCCAAGGATTTGATAAGAAACCTTATCATAAAATAGTTTTAAATATAATGGTTTTGAAGAAGGAAAATAAGTTGGAGTATCAGTGTTTTTTATGAAGATACTAGCAATGTTTTCTGGTTTTCAGTAATCATCTTTAATTCCTACTCTTGCAAGTTCTAAATGTTTGACTCTAATGATACTAGCACCAAGTGTTCCTGGTCAAACTTCTTTTTTATAAGGGTACATAATATTATTAGCAATTATACGTGCAATTTTGTTTGCACTAGTTGCTAGAGGTAAATAGTTATTAGTTTGATTAGTTTGATTGATAATTGTTGCACAATCTCCGCCACTAAAAATGTTTTCATAAGCAATTTTTCTGACATTTTTATCTTTACTGTCAGTATTATCAATTAAAACTTCTCCATATTCATTGATAACTATAGCATTATTTTTTGCTAGTTTGATATTGTTTTTTGTTAGAAAACTAGTGTTAGGAGTGAAACCTGATGCTAATAGTACTAAGTCACAATCAATTTGTTTACTATTATTAGTTTCTAAACTTATAATAACATTATCTTTAACATTTAACTTATTAACTGTTGTATTAAGAAGAACTTTAGCATAATGTTCTGATTTTTTTGGTTTGTTCTCAACTTTGTTTGTACCAGTTATTTCATTATAAATTAATGGACTAAATTCTTGATCAAAAACATTGGCCATTAACCGGTCTTTAACTTCAATAATTGTGACAGATTTTTTTAATTTAAGACATGTTTCAGCCATTTCTAGTCCAATAAAACTACCACCAATGATAGCAATTTTTTGAGCATTTTTAATCATTGCTTTAATATTAATGGCGTCTTCTTTATTGATAACAGTAAAGAGGTTTTTTGGTTGGGATTGTAGATCAAAAGGAGAGAAGACATTAGGTTTTGCTCCTGTTGCAATTACTAGATATTTATATTTAAAAGTTTTTTGTTCTTTCTTTTTATTTTCATAAGTAAGTTCATTTTTTTCTGGGTTAATATTGTTAACATTATGATTTAAATGAAAATGAATTTTGCTTTTGTACTGTTCATTTTTAAAATCTTTTACTGTTCTAGCATTTAGCAATGCTTGTTTTTTAAAATCATTAGCAATAAAGTATGGAATTCCACATGCACCAAGTGATATATAGTTATGATTTTGAAAAACATGAATATTTAGTTTTTCGTGTTCTCTAGATAATTTACTAGCGACTCCCATCCCAGCTGCACCAGCACCAATAATTGCTATTTTCATATTACTTCCAACCCTTTCTTTATTTTGATTTTATGTATTATTAATTTTAATCAAAAAATGAAAAATAGTTAAGAGAAAGTTATTTTTTTCAAGATAAAAATTAGCAATTAGTTTGCTTAATTAATTGCTTTTAGATACTTTTTTAATATTTTTTTCTTTTTTGTTCTTAGTTTATTAAGATAAAGCATACTTCTTATTGTTGCTAATATGACAATAAAAAAATCCATATATATAATCAATGTGTAAAAAAAGAAATTATACCAAAGGAGGGTTTAATATGAGCCGCTTAATAAAAGTATCTGGAGATGCACCTTATTCTAAACAATATATTGAAGATGGAAGAAGAATGAATGAAACTGATGACCTTAATGGAATGGTAGGTAAACTTGATTTAGTAGTTTCTAAACTTGATCAAATGATTACTGGAGTTGACGATTATCAAATCGTAGATGATAGTACTAATGAAATGTGTAAAGTAATTGACAAACTTACTAAGGTAGTTAATACTCTTGTTCAATCTGGTTGTGAAAACGAAAATGACAAAAATAAAAAAGATTGCGAAGCTACTTGTGATATTAATAAAGCAGTTGACAAACTTGGTAAGATAATTTGTAATCTTATTAAACTTGTTGATGAAAATGATAGTTGTAAAAAAGATTGTGATAGCAAATGTGATATTAGCGAAATTAGTAAATTAGTTGATAAAACTAGCAAAGTAGTATGTACTCTTGCTAAAATTGTTGAAAAAATTAGTTGCAGACAAGAATATAACACTGAAAAAATTCTTGAGGAAGTAGAAAAAATTGGGCAAGATCAAGCTTTATTACTTGAAAAAGTTGCTAAACTTGACAAACTAGATAAGCTTGACAAACTTGATGGAATGGCAGATTCAATTGCTAAGGTTGAAGCAGGTCAAGCAACGATGGGTGAGAAAGTAGATGCGGCTAAGGCTTCAGTGGATGGTATGGCGGATTCAATTACTAAGATTGAAGAAGGTCAAGCAACGATGGGTGAGAAAGTAGATGCGGCTAAGGCTTCAGTGGATGGTATGGCGGATTCAATTACTAAGATTGAAGAAGGTCAAGCAACGATGGGTGAGAAAGTAGATGCGGCTAAGGCTTCAGTGGATGGTATGGCGGATTCAATTACTAAGATTGAAGAAGGTCAAGCAACGATGGGTGAGAAAGTAGATGCAGCTAAGGCTTCAGTGGATGGTATGGCGGATTCAATTACTAAGATTGAAGAAGGTCAAGCAACGATGGGTGAGAAAGTAGATGCAGCTAAGGCTTCAGTGGATGGTATGGCGGATTCAATTACTAAGATTGAAGAAGGTCAAGCAACGATGGGTGAGAAAGTAGATGCAGCTAAGGCTTCAGTGGATGGTATGGCGGATTCAATCACTAAGATTGAGGAAGGTCAAGCAACGATGGGTGAGAAAGTAGATGCAGCTAAGGCTTCAGTGGATGGTATGGCGGATTCAATTACTAAGATTGAAGAAGGTCAAGCAACGATGGGTGAGAAAGTAGATGCGGCTAAGGCTTCAGTGGATGGTATGGCGGATTCAATTACTAAGATTGAAGAAGGTCAAGCAACGATGGGTGAGAAAGTAGATGCAGCTAAGGCTTCAGTGGATGGTATGGCGGATTCAATTACTAAGATTGAAGAAGGTCAAGCAACGATGGGTGAGAAAGTAGATGCGGCTAAGGCTTCAGTGGATGGTATGGCGGATTCAATTACTAAGATTGAAGAAGGTCAAGCAACGATGGGTGAGAAAGTAGATGCAGCTAAGGCTTCAGTGGATGGAATGGCGGATTCAATCACTAAGATTGAGGAAGGTCAAACAGCATTGACAGAAACTCTTGGACAAGTATCAGATAAAGTGGATGCAAATACTACTGCTGTGCAAGGTATGGCGGATTCAATCACTAAGATTGAGGAAGGTCAAACAGCATTGAATGATAAAATTGATGCAAATCAAGCAGCATTGACAGAAACTCTTGGACAAATATCAGATAAATTGGATGCAAATACTACTGCTGTGCAAGGTATGGCGGATTCAATCACTAAGATTGAGGAAGGTCAAACAGCATTGACAGAAACTCTTGGACAAGTATCAGATAAAGTGGATGCAAATACTACTGCTGTGCAAGGTATGGCGGATTCAATTGCTAAGATTGAACAAGCTCAAGCAGCATTGACAGAAACTCTTGGACAAGTATCAGATAAAGTGGATGCAAATACTACTGCTGTGCAAGGTATGGCGGATTCAATTGCTAAGATTGAGGAAGGTCAAACAGCATTAATTGGGAAAATTGATGCTAATCAAGCAGCATTAATTGCAAAAATTGATGCTAATCAAACTGCTGTAAATGATAAACTTACATCAATGGATGAAAAATTAGATAAACTTATTCCAACTAATCCAGAACAACCAGGCGAAGGAGAAAATCCATCTGCCTAAAACTTAAATATTAAAAAATAAAACTATGAATTACTATTCATAGTTTTATTTTTTTTAAACTAATTGTTGATCAATGTAAGTTAGAACTAATGTACTAAGTGGTTCTTTATGCTTTTGATTGAATTCATCATAAATAGTGACACCATTGTCGCCAAGTAAAAAGCTTTGACCATGGAGTGCTTTATCAATTAAATACATTTTACTTTTTACTGGTTGTTCATAGCGAATTTTTTCATGATAGAGTTCTTCAGTATTAGTGTAACTAACAAAATTATCAGCCTTGCCATGTAAGAATAACGCTGGGATATTAGGAATATATTTTAAATATTTAATTGGTTTCAATACCGTTAGATCAGAGATGCCAGTTGTTTTTTTAATAGTTTTACGGAAAATATTAACCATAAAATTAGTTGGGACAAAAGTATGATTATGAATTTTATCGATATAAGCTTGTTCTAATTCTGCAAAAGTTGAATCACAAATTACTAATCTAACTTTTTCATTGCTAGGAAATTTATTATATAGTTCACTTCACATTACTACAGATGCAGAACCTAAAGAGAAGCCATAAAGGATGATATTTTCAGGATGATACTTATCAGTAATTAAATTAATGACATCTTGTAAATCATGAGACTCTTTTTTACCAAATGTTGTTGGTGCAGCATTGCTTTGCCCATGATTTCTAGCATCATATCAAACAACATTGTAACCTGCTTCTAAAAAGATATAAGCTTGTTTGAAAATTCAGTATCTTGTGTTAGTAACTCCATGAAGTAAGAATATTACTCGATTGTTGTTAGCATTTTTAACTGGTGATTCAATATAGTCTCCAACTAAGATTAGTTTATCAATTGTTGTTTTAACTTTAAAGTTAGTAATTTTTTCATTCTTGACTAGTGAATTTCAATAGGCAAGATATATTGGTCATTTGTTTAGTTCTTTACCAATAATTGGTTGAAATTTTGCATTATAAGTTAAACAAGCTTGAAACATATCAATTGAATCAATATCAACATTACTTTTTAATTTGAAGATATTAATATTTGTGTTTTTCATTTGTTTTCTCCTTGTTTTTTTAATAGTTAAATAAATTATAATATCAAGGAGCGATTTTTTGTAGATAAATGATTAATAATTAAGCATTTCATAATTTTATAAAATTAGTTAGATTTATGTAAAATTTTCTAAGATTATCATATAAAAATTCATTTATTAATAATGTTGGTAACGTAATTCTATTTTATCACCGTTATGGATAAGCAAGTCAGCAATTCCAACACCAGATATCTCACCATTATTGTAAACCATTCAATAATAAGGATCTTTTGATGCGATGGTTTGTTTTTCTTGATTATTATAATAACTAATTGCGTCAAGTCATGTCCCATTGTGAGTTAAATAAAAAGTTTTGGAATCTTGTATCATTAAATTAGCTAATGTTTTTTGAGTTGTTTGATATATATAAGTAAATAATTTAGTACTACCATTTTCTTCGTTATAAGCAGAAACATTAATATTTAGTAATTGATTTTTTTCTAGTTCATTTTGATTTTTTAGAACAAAGTATTTTGGTAAATAAGCAATATTAATTATTGCTGAAGTACCAAATAAAATTAGAAATAAACTACCTGCAACTCATCTTCAAAAATTTTTTTTATTTTTAAATTGATTTTTTTCTTTTTTCATTATTTAGCTCCTGAGATGTGTTTTTTCTTCTGTTGATTAAATATTTACTTGAATAATTTAAAGAAAATATAAATAAGAATAGAATTAATAGTGATGAAATTATTACAAAAATAGAATGAATATTTAAAGATTGATAGTTTTTATAACCAGTTAAATAGTTATTTGTAAACTTAGTAGTTTCTTGACTGTTAAATGAAAAGTATTTTTTTTGGTTTAGATAATTATTAATAACTTCTTCTTTAAAAGAATTTTTTAAATTAATTATTTGTGGTGTTCTAAAAAGAGTATTTCCATCATTAATAATTTTTAGAGTGAAACCTCAATGAGGAGTAAAGATATTTTTTAGATTTCCATTCTTATCGTTTCAAACTTGATTTATTGTGCTTTGAAACAGAAAAAGATGATTAATTTTAGTTTGCTGTAAAGTAAAAGAATTTTTTTCAATCAAACTTAATGGAACATTCATGCCAATAACAGATTGATTAATTCATCTGTTGTATAAATCTAATTGAGAAAATTTTTGATTTTTATCTTTAACTCAACTTGATTCAAGATTTTTTTCTGTTGAAAGGTTTTTTTCTCATTGATTAGTATTTCATCAATCTTGACTTTTTCCTTGTCTTGAAGAAGGTAAACTGCCATATTGCTTAAACATTTCTTTTTCTTGCGTTGTTAGAGAATCTCATTTGTTACTATTTATAATTTCTTTAAATTTGTCATTTTCCATTAAAGCAATGTTAGCTACAGAAGTATCTTGAGTAATAAATCTATTATTAGTATAAGTTGTGTTATTAATTTTTGTTCAAGTAATTGGTGTTTCAATTCCAACAGTTCAAGTTTTTGCACTATCATCAACTACCACATTTTGAATTGCTTCATCAATACTATTTGCTTCTGGTAAGTAGAGATAAAGGTTTTTGTTTTGATTAAAATCCATTCAATCTTTTTGTTGAAAATAGTCTTGCTTGTCTTGATGTTTGTTAACTAATAAGTAATGATCATAGCCAACACTAATTTCATTTGGATTGCCTTGAATCATTTGATTGATTCAAGGCGGTACTTCATTTTTTTGATTATTTTCTAAAATGTAAGTTGCAGCAGAAATTGTTCCTGTTGAACCTAATGTAATAGATGTTAGTAAACTAAATAGTTTGATCATTCTTAATCCTCTTTTCTGAAACTTGTTCTATCAACTAATTTTTTACTTAAATATATTTTATAAATTATATAACACAAGCATCACATTGATAATTTTCACTATTTTCTAAAACTTCTTGTCTAACGCGAACATAATAAATTGATGAGCAGCCTTGCTTAAAAGCTTTAATATAAGCTTTATTTAAATCACGTGTAGTTGTTTTGTCTGTCATAAAGAGAGTTAATGATATTGCTTGATCAACATGTTGTTGTGCTGCTGCAGCGATATCAATAATTGGATTAGGTCCAATTTCATATGCTCCAGACAAATAATAAGGTAAATTATCAACATTAATTTTGTAAGCTGGAACATATACTCTTCCTAATTTGCCTTCTTTACGAACTTCAACTGGAGATACAATTGGTTGTAAACTTGGAGTACATGCAGATAAATAACTAATTGAACCAGTTGGTGCTACTGCCATTAAATGAGAATTAGCGATTCCTATTGTTTTAATTTTTGTTACTAATTTTTTTCAATCATTTTGTGTGGGAATTTCAATTTGATATTTATCAAATAATTCTTTAATTTTTTTTGTAGCTGGTTTTCATTTCTCCTTATCACATTGAGTATATTTATCAAAATAAGAACCATCAGCAAATTTTGAATTTTTAAATTCAACAAATGAACCAAAATGCTCTGCTAATTTATTTGAAGCTTTAAAAGCATGATAAGCCATAGTGTAAAAGAAAATATTAGTAAAATCAACGGCTTCTTTAGAGTTATAAAAAATATGATTTGTTGCTAAAAAACCATGTAAATTCATTGCTCCTAGACCAAGAGCATGATTGTTTTTATTGCCTTCTTTAATTGAGGGTGCAGTAGATAAGTTACTATTTCTAGAAACATGATCTAAAGCATAAATTGCTTCTTCAATTGATTGGGAAAATTCACTACCACTTTCCATCATTTTAGCGATATTAACACTTCCTAAATTACAAGAAATATCTTGGCCAATATGCTTAAAGCTTAAATCATTATTATATTTGCTAGCTGTGCTAACTTGAATAATTTCACTACATAAGTTGCTCATAACAATTCTACCTGGATGAGCATTACGATTATTTACTGTATCATCAAATAATAAATAGGGATAGCCACTTTCAAAATGTAATTCTGCAATTGTTTGAAATAATTTTCTTGCACTAATAAAAGTTTTTTTAATTTTTGGATTATTCAACATCTTGTAATATTCTTGAGTGACAGAAATATCAGTCATTGATTTTTTATAAACTTTTTTAATATCATAAGGACTAAAAAGTGCCATATCTTTATTATCTTTTGCTAATTCAAAAGTGATATTTGGAATTACTATTCCTAAAGATAAAGATTTAATCCTAATTTTTTCATCAGCATTTTCTCTTTTTGTATCTAAAAATGACATAATATCTGGATGATGAGCATTTAAATAAACTGCACCTGCTCCTTGTCTTTGTCCTAATTGATTAGCATAAGAGAATGAGTCTTCTAAAATTTTCATCACTGGAATTACACCTGTAGCTTGATTAGCAATATTTTTAATTGGTGCACCACATTCTCTTAGATTTGTTAAACATAAAGCTACCCCGCCACCAGATTTTGAAAGTTGCAAAGAAGTTGAAATACCACGAGCGATTGATTCCATGTTATCTTCAATGCGTAAAAGATAACAAGAAACATATTCACCACGTTGTTTTTTGCCAGCATTTAAGAAGGTTGGTGTAGCTGGTTGGAATCTACCTAACATTATTTCATTTAAGATTTTTTTTGCTTTACTAATTTTGCCATCACCAAAGAATAACGCATTCATGATAACTCGATCTTCATAATTTTCTAAATATTCTTTTCCATCAAAACTTTTTAAAGCATAAGCATTGAAAAATTTTAAAGCAGATACAAAAGTTGGAAAATAATGATTGTAACTATAAGCTTGGTTTGTTAAATTTTCAATTTTAGCAATTGAATATTTATTTATTATTTTTTCATCATAATATTTATTTTTAACTAAATATTCAATTCGTTCTTTGGTACTATTAAATTTTTTTGAATTAGGGATAATGTGATTTTTTAGATAAGATTTTGCTGCAGCAAAATCTAGTTTAAAATTATCTTTATCTCAATCAAATAATTTTGTTTTTGCATTTAGAGTAATATATTCATCAGATTCAAAATTACCTGATAGAGTTGAAATTTTTTTATTTTCAGGTTTTATTCAAAAATCTACTAAAATATTTTTTATTGTTTCTACATCATTTTTAGTTCCTAATAATTCAAATTGATAGAGTAGGGGTACATTTAATTTTTTTGAAAGAATTGGGCCTGCCATCGCAAATGTATTACCAAAATTTGTGTTTCCAGAAGCCATTATTCCACGACAAAGATCACGATTTTGTTTTTTATTTAAAAAATTAATTACTTGCTTTGGAACAGCGCCACTTTTAAATTCACCACCACCGCTATAAGTTGGTGTAATGAGTACATACTCTTGATCAACTAAGATTTCTTCTTTTATGTCATAAGGAATTCTTGAATTTTTTACTTCTAATTTTTGAATAAATCTATGAGTATTGTTAGAAGTTGATGAAAAGTAAACAATATAAATTTTTCCTTGAGGTTTTACTATTTTTTCATTTGTAACTTTGATTACATCATTATGCATTTTTTATTTTTCTCCTTAAATTAAAATTCTCAATCTTCATCTTCAGTTTCTTCACTAATTCCCATAACATAAGATGAACCATTTCCTGAAAAAAAGTCATGATTTTCATCTGCTCGTGCAGATAGTTGAGTAAAAATTTCTGGTGCAATTCTTGTTTCTTCTTCAGTAAAAGGTGAATCATAACCCAAATTTTGTAAGAATTTTCCAGCATTATATAAACTAAATCTAATTGCATCTTCTGCTAAATTAAAACCTTGATAAAGTTCTGTTAGATATTTCTTTTCTAAATCAATTAATTGATTTAGTAATTCAAAAACAAACTTTTTCATTTCTAGTTGCTTTTCTATTGAAAGTTTTTTAACTTTTCTTTGATATTTATAACCACTATAGTAGTTATGAATTACTTTATCTCTTAAAATTAATCGAATAATATCAGAAGTGTTTGATAACTTACCACGAGCTGATAAATAAAATGGTAAATAAAATCCCCCATATAATAAAAATCCTGGCATAAGTGCAGCAGCAACTTTTGATTTTAATGGATCTTTATTAGAATAATAAGGAATTAATGCGCGTGCTCGATTTTGTAAACTTTCTGTATTGATAACTCATTCATGAGCTTCTTCAATTTGTTCACTAGAACATAAAGTTGAAAAAATTGTTCCATATGCACGAGCATGAACAGCAACCATAAAAGCAAAATTAGCATAAATAACTTGTTCATGGTCAGTTAAGGAATGAGGAATTTGTGCTGTATCACAAACAGTTGCTTGGATTGTATCTAATAGTGTTAAACCTGTAAATGTTCTTGTAACTAATTGTTGTCATTCAAAAGTTAAACTTTTTCATGAAGTTAAATCATTTGATACTGGAATTTTTTCTGGTAGTCAGAAGTTTTGTGTTACACGAGTTCAGACTTCTAAATCTTTATCATCATTAATGAAGTTTCAGTTTACTGAACGCATTTTGCCTTTAAATCCATTGTTAGCATATTCCAATGGTGAAAGAGATTTTTGATAATAATTGTTTTTATTTTCTATCATTATTTTCCTCCATTTTTTTTACTAACTAAAAAATGCCTATAGGAGGCATTCGTTGAAATTAAAATTATTTTATTTTTTCATTATTTTTAAAATTAAAAAGATAATGAAAATTATTTAAAATAATTAAATATTCACCCCCAGGAATAGTAACTTTGTGAAAATTAGACCGGTCTACTGGCTTGGCTTCATTTTACTAGTTAGCCTTCTCAAAACAATTGTTTCAATGGTATATCTAACGTTCATCAGCTTTACAGTTGCTGGGACAGCAAAGAATTCTCATCTTTTTCCCGAACATCTAATTTTCATTTTTTAGTTGTAAGGTTATTTTACTTTTAATATTTATATTTGTAAAATGATTTAATTTTTTTGTCAAAATTTAGTTTGTTTAATCACTAATTTTTTGTTATAAATAAAGTAAGAAATTTATTCTAGTTTATAATTAAATTGAATAGTAAATAAGAAAAAATTTTCATGAAAAAATTTTAATTATTTTCATGATATTTTATTTTGATGAAGTAAGAAATAGGGTAGTGATATGAATCTATTAACAGAACGTGAGAAAAAATTACGTTATGGCAAACCATGGCTAACAATTTTATATTTTTGTATCCCAACTGTTCTGATTATGTTTATTCAAGGATTTTATAATATTATTGATAAGACATTAGCTTTACAATTTGCTGCTGGAGATTTAAGTTCAGATCCATTTTATGTTGCATTATATAATCAAATGAAAAGTACAACAGTAGATATCATCCCTCTTAAAGAAATGAAGATTTTTATTAATGTTGCAACGCAATATGCAACTCAAACTTATAATTTACTGTTTGCTTTTGCAGTTATGGCAGGTATGGGTTGTGCTATGAATTTTTCAATTGCTTTTGGACAAAGAAATGAAAAAAAGATGCATGAGATTACTGGGAATGGTTTTTCGTTTACAATTATCTTTTCAATTTTTATCTCTTTTATGATATTTTGTTTGATTTTTCCTGGCTTTAATTCCGTCTTTATCAGGAGTCAGATGGGTGGAATTTATAACCCAATTACTAATTATTTAGCTTGAGACTACTCATTTTTAATGTTGCTTGCAGCACCTTTAATGTTCTTAAGTTACTATTTTGTTTCTTTACTACGTAGTGAAGGAAGAATGGGTTGAATTGTTCTGATTATGGTTACTTCAGTTTTAATCAATAGTGGAGCAGCAATCTTTTTTATGAAAGTATGTCATTTAAAGATGCAAGGAGCAATGCTTGGAACTGTTTTTTCATGATTAGTACAAGTAATTTGAGGATTTATCATTGTTTTTCGTTTTAGAACTAGTTACACAAGATTTAGTTGATCAAATTTAATTCATTTAAAATTTGAAAATATTTGATTGTTTTTAAAAGCAGGACTACCTAACTTTATTGCTGGAGTTTCTTTTGTTGTGGTTTCTTTCCTTTCTACGAGTCTGGTCGTCAATTTACCTAATCAGAAAATTGATAATAACGTTTCAATTTTACAAGAATTGATGTCGTCTATTTCACCATGAATGGGGTTGATATTTTCTGCTGCAACAGGAATCTCTCAAGGTGCTCGAGCAGTGATTGCTTATAATTTTGGCGCCAAAAAATACAATCGAATTTGACAAATTTTAAAGCGTAGTAGTATTTTATTCTTTGTTTGATTTATTTTTGTCTTGATTATGTTGGCATCTGTTGGTGACAAGATGATGTTGATGTTTGCTTTTCCAGAAGAATATGTCCAACAATATCGTTGATGATTGCTTTTAAGTTTTGCTTCTTATCCTTTTGCATCCTTTACTTTAATTTGTTTTACTTTGTATCAAGGAATTAATAAGTCACTTTTAGCATCCTTTACTAATAGTTTACGAGCATTTACTATTGCTCTACCAATGATTGGATTAGGCTATCTTGTAGCGACTTTAACTGGTAATTCAATTTTCTATTTCCTTTTCTTTGGCTTGATTGATTTTGTTTCGTCCTTAATTTTAATTCCAATTTTGATTCAGAGTTGAATTAAATATAAAGATAAATTAATTGATGTTCCTGATAACTTTAAAATTCATAAAGAGCATGGTGAAACTGTTACTGAAAAGAAAGAACCATCAAAGAAATCAACAGTAAAATTAAAAGCAAAAAAACACTCTTAGACTGAAAATAATAGTGAATTAGCAAGAATATATGTTATAATTAAATCCTTGATTATTTTAATAATAAAGGATACTTTTGACCTTATTTTAAAGTATAATTTAGTTATTATAATAGTCGTTAGGTGAAGAGATGAAAAATTTTACAATCAAAAATATTATTCAAAAATTTGATTTAAAAGTTTTATATCAAAATAAAAATATAGATTTAAATAAGATATTAATTACTATCCCAGGTGTAAATCGTGGTGGTTTACAATTGATGGGTTTTAAAAGCAAGAGAGTTTCAATTTTAAGAAGAGTAATCCTATTAAGCAGTACAGAAAGTGAGTATCTTGATACTTTAAGTTCAGATACTTATGAAAGTCATTTTAAAAATATTTTACAAGATCATATTCCTGCCATTTTTGTGACACCAAATTTTAAGCATACTCAAAAATTATGTAAGATTGCTGAAAAACTAGAAAGTAAAGTAGTAATTATTCAATTTTTTGGTGACAGCTCTGAGTTTGCAAATACTGTTACTTTATATATTGCTGAAAATTTAGCTCCGGGTACTCGTATACATGGAACTTTAGTTAATATTTTTGGTCATGGTGTTTTAATTACGGGAGCTAGTGGGATTGGTAAGTCAGAAACAACTTTGGAATTAATCCGTAATGGTCATTTATTTATTGGAGATGACAGTATTGAAATCTTAAAAATTAACAATAAGATTATTGGTCGCAGTAATGAGATGGTTAAAAATTTAATTGAGATTAGAGGAATTGGTATTTTAGATGTTACAAAAATGTATGGATATCATGTTGTTCTACCTGAAAGTCAAATTCAACTGATTATTAAATTAGCTGGTGCTAATAGTAGCACTTTAAATAAAATTGATCGTTTAGGAACTAATTTAAAGTTTCAACAATATTTTAATGTTAAGATTCCAACTATTAAACTTCCTGTTACTTCAGGAAGAAATTTAGCTGACTTAATTACATCTGCTGTTATCAGTATGAAATTAAAAGAAGCTGGCGAAGATAGTGCAGTGCAATTTGAACAAGAAGTTGTTGAAAATTTAAAAAATGGTAAGTAAAAATTAAGAATATAGGTGTTAAATAGTGCATATTTTTTCAGGATATAACGATTCAATTGCGAATATTCCTGGAACTTCAATTCATATTTATTCAATTTTAATGGGAATTGCAGTTTTAGTAGTGCTTTTTTCTTCATGATTTAAAATGTATCGTAGAAATATTCCAACACGAACACTTGAAGGATCTGTTTTTATCATTATTCCTTGTGGCTTGTTAGGTGCGAGACTTTGGTATGTTTTAAATCATACAGATATGGTTCATGGCTTTATTGATGTGATTGCTGTATGACAAGGTGGAATGGCAATTCAAGGTGGTATTTTTGCTGGCTTGATTGTTGGATTAATTATTTTTTATCGAGCATCTTTAAAATATAAGATTTCAATGTGAGTTTATCTTGATTGTATTTTACCTAATATCTTGTTAGGACAAGCAATTGGAAGATGAGGTAATTTTTTTAATCAAGAAATTTTAGGTTGAGATACTGGTCAAGCTTTTCCATGACTACCATCATGAATTAATGATCATTTGCATTATCCTAATGATCATGTTGAAGTTTATCGACATCCATTATTCTTATATGAATCAATTGCTTCTTTAGTTGGATGAGTATTTTTAATTTTTGTTCTTCCTAAGATAGGATTTTGATTTAGTAAGAAACCTTGAAAGATTGAAGCAGAAAAATATCAACCATTATGAATTAAAGAACCAATTGTTAAGAGTGACTACTATCAACCTTGAAAGGTTGTAAAAAAACTTCATTCTTATCGTAAATGAAAGAAATCATGTTGAGAAAAAGCTTATTATGATTTTGAACCAGAAAAGTCTTTGATTAAAGATACTAAGTTGAGAACTTTTAAAGCAATTAAAGTTACTCCAACAATGAATGGTGTACAAAAGATTTTTGTTAGTCAAAAGAATTTTTTCAGAAAGATAACTAACAAGTTCTATCAAGATGCTTCACCTTTAAATCAAAGTTACAATCCTAATCAGTACAAGTTAACTTATACAGGTGCTATGGGAGCAGGATACTTTATTTTTTATGGTATTATTAGGGTAATCTTAGAACCTTTTCGTTATGCAAGTGATATCATGATGATTGGTTCAGTACGAACTTCTATTTTAGTGTCAGTTTTATGAATTATTTTAGGAATCGTGTTACTAGTATTTGCACAATTTATTGCAAGCAAAAAATTTAGAAAAAAGGGATGATTATATGAAAAGCAATATTAAAGCAACAGATAATTATGATTTAATTATCATTGGTGCTGGTCCAGCAGGAATGACAGCAGCAATTTATGCTCAAAGAGCTAATTTGAAAACAGTTATTATTGAAAAAGCTTTACCTGGTGGAAAAATGACAAGAACTTCAGAAGTTGAAAACTATCCAGGATTTGATTTTATTGATGGTCAAACTTTAGCTTCAAAGATGCATGAGCAAATTGAAAAATTAAATGTTGAAGTTATTTATGATGAAGTTGTTAGCATTGACGATGATATTAATCATACTAGCAAGACAGTCAATTTACTGGGCAACAAAAAATTAACAGCCAAAGCAGTGATTGTTGCTACAGGTACTGTTGAAAAGAAAATTGGTGTTCCTGGTGAAGATGAATACTATGGTAAGGGTGTTTCTTATTGTGGTGTTTGCGATGGTTTTTTATTTAAAGATAAAACAATCACTGTTGTTGGAGGCGGATATGCTGCTTGTGAGGAATCATTATATCTAACAAGAATGACTAATAATTTAAATTTAATTCACCGTCGTGAAGGTTTTCGTGCAGACGATAAGACAGTTGCAAGAGTAAAAAATCATCCTAATATTAATATGCATGTCAATTATCGTGTTGTTGAAGTACTGGGTGACCTTGATAAAGTGGTTGGATTAAAAATTGAAAACACAGAAACTAAAGAAGTTAGTGAAATCAAAACTGATGCTTTATTCCCTTATATTGGTAGTGATCCAATTAGTGAGTTTGTAAGACATTTAGGTGTTTGTGATGAGGAAGGTTATATTTTAGTTGATGATACTTGTCAAACGAAAATTCCTGGTTTATTTGCTGCAGGAGATGTCATAAAAAAGAATTTACGACAAATCGTAACTGCAACAAATGATGGAGCCATTGCTGCACAATATATCATTAACTATATTGATAATGTGAACTAATAAAGGTAAAATAAAGAGGTGATACTAATGTCATCGTTTACTATGATGATAAAAGACGAAATTTGTCAAAAGTCTTTTGCAGATTGCTGCCAAAAATCGTTGCTTTCAGCTTTTATTAGTTTAAATAAAATACGTAATAATGGTCGTGAAAATTTAATTAAGATTGCTAGTTTTCATAAACCAACAATTAAATTAATTGCTACCTTGTTGAAAAATCAATTTCAAGAAAGTAATATTAGAATAAAAACAATTAAATATCAAAAAACTAATCGTTACCTGATTGAAGTATTAGATTTAACTAATAAAATAACTGATGAGTTATGTTTGCAAGATGAAAGTTTTGATTTTGCAAATAAAATTATAAAAAAACATTGTATTAGAGCATATATCGCTGGAATTTTTTTAGTATCTGGAAGTATCAATTCACCAAAAACTTCTAATTATCATTTGGAGTTACAATTTGATAGCATGAATTTTGCCAGATTAGTTCAAAAATTATTGGCAAAAAACTTTAAATTAAATTTTAAGTTTATTAAACGTAGAAATAAATTTGTTCTTTATTTAAAAAGATCTAATGATATTTCTGATTTCTTGAAATTATTAGATTGTCCACAAGCAGTTTTTAATTTTGAAGAAAAAAGAATTACTAGAGAGTTGCTGAATACGATTAATCGTTTTAACAATATTGATATTTCTAATCAACAAAAAGCTTTTAACGCTAGTTTAAAGCAAATTGCAATGATTAATAAAATAAAAGAGCTTAATGGGTTTAATGAATTATCTGATAAATGTCAAATTCTAGCTAATATTAGATTAGCTAATCAAGATGCTTCATTAAATGAATTGAGTGAAGAGTTCTATCAAAAAACTGGAGAAATGATTACAAAATCAGGGGTTAATCATTTAATGAGGGAATTAAGGAAAAAGTATCACGAAATTGTTAGCAATCTAACTTCTGATGCTTTTTAAAAAGAGGTGTAGAATGATTAATATTATTAATAGAGAGTTTGAAAATAAAGATTTACAAAGAAAAGATTTTTTAGTAGCATTTGGCAGAAGAATGAAACAGTTACGTCATCAAAAAGGTAAAAAATTTTCGCAAGAAAAATTAAGTGAAGTAAGTGGACTGCATCGAAATTACATTTCAGATGCAGAAAGAGGAACAAGAAATGTTTCATTAGTAGCAATTTTTAAAATTATTCATGGGTTGGATGTAACAATTGCGGAATTCTTTGCTGAAGGATTCGAGTAGAATATTTAAAAAAAGAATGTCTTATTTAGAGACATTCTTTTTTTAATTGTCCTTAATAAAAATCGTAAAGTGTTATAATAAGTAATAAAGTTGATTAAATTAAAGAGGTGAACTATAGTGGATATCAATAATAATAACAATCAAAAAAAATCTGATCAATTTTTAGATGAAGTTATCTCACCAATGTTTGGTCATGAATATCAAAATCGTGTTGTTCCTGGAAAGAATGAAGAAAAAAAAGTAGATGATGAATGTCTGACAGAAACAAATTATTTAGAAAAGCAAATTGAAGAAGAACTAGAAGCTCAAACTAAGATAGATAAAGCAAAACAATATCAAGAAAGTTCAAAAACAGATACAGATGTTTTACGACAATATCACAAGCAAAAAGAAAATGAAGAGATTAAAGCTGCATTACCTTCTAATTATTTAAATTTTCGTGACAATTTAGAAAAAACTTCTGATCTATCAACTATTTCTGATTTTGATCTTAGTGTTGTAGAAGATTTGAATTATGAATCTAGTAACACTAATGCTACTAGCACTGTTTCAGAAATTCTTGATGAAATTTTTGATAAATAGAACTAACTAGGAGTAAAAATGACAAATAATATTATTGATGAATTAAAATGACGCAATCTCGTGAAGGACATTAGTAATTCAGACAAGATTTTAAATGCGCAAAAATTACAAAAAGGAATTTATTGCGGTTTTGACCCAACAAATGATTCTTTACATTTAGGAAATTTAATGCAAATTATCTTATTAAGAAGATTTGCTTTATTTGGTTTTCAAGCAATTGCTCTTGTTGGAGGCGCAACTGGGATGATTGGTGATCCAAGTGGTAAGAGTCAAGAGCGTAACTTATTAGATACTGAACAATTAGCAAATAATCTTAAATCAATTAGTAAGCAACTAACAAGTTTGGTTAACCATAAAGCTACTAGTGATTTTAATGCTTTAGAATTAATTCGTGAGTTTAATTTGTTGAATAATAATGACTATGAAATGTTAGATATGGTTTTTAAAAGTATCAATCCTAATGCACAATATCAAAATAGTTTAATTGCAGTTTTAAAAAAATTACCTTTACCACTGCAAGAAGTTGGATTATCTAATCAAGAGTTGAATGAATTCTATCAAATTTTAAAATTAGATCCCAACTATTTAAAGCAACAAGAAAATTTAGCAAATTTAAATTTCTCAGACTTACTAGGTTACATCAAAGTTTGAACTCAAGCTTGAGTTCAGTTTTCTGAACTAACATGAGGCCACAGCGCAACTAATGCCATTAAGAATATTAAAGTGCTAAATAATAATGACTGATTGGGACAAATTAATATTATTAATTTTTTAAGAGATGTTGGAAAGGATTTCAACATCAATCAAATGTTGGGCAAAGAAATGGTTGCTAAACGTTTAGAAACTGGGATTTCTTATACTGAATTTTCTTATATGGTGCTACAAAGTTATGATTTTTATCACTTATATACTAAAGAAGAATGTTTCTTACAATCTGGAGGAAGTGATCAATGAGGCAACATCACTACTGGCCTTGAGTTGATTAGAAAAAAAGTTGGTGAGAGTTCACAAGCAGCAGGGCTAACAATTAATTTACTAACTAAAGCTAACGGTGAAAAATTTGGTAAGAGTGAACAAGGAGCAATCTTTCTAGCAGCAGAAAAAACTTCAACTTATGATTTCTATCAATTTCTTTTCAATCAAGAAGATAGTGATTTAAAGAAACTACTAGCTGCGCTAACTTTCTTTGAAGAAGATCAAATTGCTTTCATTTTGAATTTACATCAAAAAAATCCTAAGTTAAGAATTGGTCAAAAAATTCTAGCAGCTGTGGTGACAATTTTTATTCATAAGTTACCCGGATACTTTCAAGCGCTAAAAATTACTAATGCATTATTTAAAGATGAAATCAAACAACTAACAGCACAAGAAATTTTAGCAATATTTAAAGATGTGCCAATTATCAAACAAGTTAGTGATCAAAATCTTGCAACGCTTTTAGTTGATAATAAAATTTGTCAGTCAAAAAGACAAGTGAAGGATTTACTTAATGATGGAGCTATTAGTGTCAACGGTGAAAAAATGACTGATGAGAATGTTGTTATTAGTAAAAAAGCAGCAATTAATCAACAAATAACACTAATTAAAAAAGGAAAGCGTCACTATTATCTTGTGTTCCATGAATAGTGGATGTTATTAAGTATTTGGTTTTTAAAATTCTTATTTAATAAACATGTCAAATATAAAAAGAGATGCAATAATTAAATTGCTTAAACTAAAGGGTAAATAGTTTAAAGTATTTTATTTATAAATTTTGAAAGAGGTACATTAATGGGGAATGAAACTAAAAAATCAGATACTTTTGTTACTTATGCAACATTAGAGCAATTAAATGCAGAAGCAAGAGTGAGAGCAAATAATGATCAAATCGTCATCAATACAATTAATGTTTTAGAAGATAGAATTAAAGCATTAGAAAATAAATAAAGTATATAAAAAAATAAAAAAATCGTTGTTAGTTAACTAACAACGATTTTTAGTTTTCTTAAGCACGACCATATGATTCAATTACAAGTGCTTCTTGTAAGTCAGAGTTTAATTCTTCTCTGATTGGTGCTCTTAAATACTTACCAGTGAATGTTTTTTTATCAAATTCAACAAATGGTAGAGTTGAAGCATTTACTTGTAAAGCTTCTACAATCTTAACATTTTTCTTTGATTTTTCATCAATAGTAATAATATCATTAATTTTTACTTGGTATGAAGGAATATCAATTCTCTTCCCATTAACTAATACATGTCCATGATTTACTAATTGTCTTGCACCATTTCTTGTTAGAGTTAACCCAAAACGATAAACAATATTGTCTAATCTTGATTCTAAAATAGTTAATAAATTAGTACCAGTAACACCATGTTGCATTTTAGCTTTGTTAAATGCATTTTTTAATTGTCTAGCATTTAAACCGTAAGTAAAACGAATTTTTTGTTTTTCTTGTAGTTGTTGACCATAAGTAGAAAGTTTAACTTTTTTTGCTCCGTGTTGACCTGGAGCGTAAGTACGTTTCTTACCTTTAGTAAATTCCTTACCTGATTCTAAAACAGAAAAACTTAATCTTCTTGATTTCTTAAACATTGGTCCTGTATATCTTGCCATAAAAAAACCTCCTTATGTGCGTAAACAAACACAAAGAGACTTTAATAAATCCTTATTAAGAGAGTTTTTCTTTCGTCTGAACAGCTCAGATTACTTTCAATCAATTAGAACAAAATATAAATTGAAAAACTTTTTTAGACTTAATAATATTTATTTGCTGCTTTTGTGAATTGCTAATTAATTATAGTAGATATGTAGATATTTGTCAAATTGACAGCATGAAAGTAAGAATTAATTTTTGCTTTGTTATAATTTAGTTAATTTAGGTTAAAGGAGATATATATTTTGCAAGTTTTTAAATCTTATCTAACAGATTGAAAGTTTTATTTTAAGCTTATTTTTAGTTTATTTTTCATTGCAACATTATTGTATAATTGATTAAATCCGCTAATTAATGGAATTACAGTTTCTGATGCTGAGAAAGAAATAGCACCAAATTGAGAATGATTTATTCAAGATAAAGGAGACTACACCTTAAATTTCTTTTCTTACTTTACAATTCAAACTAATATTTTTGTTGCTTTATGATTTCTTCTTTCTGCAATCTTTCATAGTCAAGAAGGTAAGAAAACGAGTAAGTGATTTGGTCCATATATGGCATTAGGAGTAACAACATTCATTACCATTACAGGACTTATTTATAATACTATGTTGCTTCCAACACAAATAAATATTACAGGTTTCTCTTTTTGATTTACTAGTGTTGTTGAACATATGATTGTTCCCATTGTGATGATTGTTTACTTCTTAGCTTTTATGAATAAAGAAAAAGGATCAGTTTTAGAAACTAAAAAATTCTTAAAAGAAAAACTTGTTATATTTTATGTTTATCCAATTGTTTGATTAGTTACGATGTTGATTCGTGGTGAGTTTCGTTATAATGCTGGTAAGGCATTTGCTTATCAATATTTCTTTATCAATATTCATACCAAATCTTATGGTCTAGCAGGTTGAGCTTGATTGATTATTGCTTTAGTTTTAATTGGTTTAATTGTCTTGGGATTTACAACCTTATATAATTGAATTATTTATAAGCAACAAGGTAAAAATAAAAAATAGTTCTAAGGATTCTTAGAACTATTTTTTATTTGCTATAATTTAATTTTTTTATTGCTTTTGCTATCTTCAACATTAACTTTTTTGTTTTTAAAAACAAAATCTTTAGATTTATTGATAACATAATGAGTTAATGAGACACCTTTAGCAACACCATATTCTACTGGATAAATAATAACGCTTGAAAAAGCGATAGTGATCACTGCAATTAATAAAGTTGATAAAATACCTTTTATTTCAGCATTAGCAATTCCGCCAAAAATATTTGGTGCAATTGTATCATTAACAATATTCATAAATGCAAAATGATAAAGAAAAATTGGTACTGATAGTTTTCCTAAGAAGTTAAAAAATCAGTTATAGTTTCATTTTAAATTTTGAAAAATAATGAATATTGCTAAAGCAGAAATAATAGTGAATGGTTGACTTGTATCTTTATTAGCAAAAGTTGCAGGTACTTCTGCTACGCTATCATATCCTCCAACAACTCAATTAGCCGCCATAGTAAATAATGAAACTTTTAAAGTAGCAAATAAAATTAAGTTGATTACTTCAATTGTAACTAAAGTAGTAATTGCAATTTTTAGTGTCAGATTTTTTGGTTTTGGTTGTGCACCATAAAGTTTTCATCATGCACCAAGCATATAAATAATCATAAAGAAAATAATTTGTCCAGCAGCTACTAATCTTTGTGGATAGACAATTATATTCATTGTAAAGAATCAGATGAAATAAAAAATAATAATAAATGTTAATGAATATCATTTATTAACTGATTTTAGACCAAAATTAAGAAAGGGTGCTAGTAAGTATAAGATTGGAATTGTTCAAAAATATCATCATGGTCCTCATCCAAATGCTAGTACTCATTCTCAACTAACACGATAACGAGCATTTTCATGAATTAAATCATATTTAAAGAAAAAGAAAGAAATGAAAATATTTATTAAATAAAATATTAATAACATTCATAAATATTTTAGAATCTTTGCTTTGCTACTATTAGCTAAGAAAAAGCCACTTAAAATGATAAATAATGGTACTGGTACGACTAAAAAAATATTAAACACTGATCATGTTCAAGTATACTTGCTACCTAAACAATGAAATGCTAGAACAAAGAAAGCACCTAAAAAACGCAATAGTTCATATTTACTTGTTCTTTGAGTTTTAACTTTATTTTTTTCAGCAACTAATGGTTCAATTGTTTTTTGATTCATAAAATTTACCCCCTTTTTATAATCAAAATTTTATTAATTTACCCCTTTCTTAATTAATTGTATTTTACATAAAAAAAATTTAAAAAATAGGTTTTCAAACTAATTTTTAAAAAATAATTTTTTTATAAAAAAATGTGACTTTAATTAAGTTATGGTTGCTTTAATTAATAATATTGAGTATAATTACTAATGCTTTAAGCAATTGTAGCCCCGGT
Source organism: Spiroplasma platyhelix PALS-1 (assembly GCF_021496725.1). Classification (GTDB taxonomy): domain Bacteria; phylum Bacillota_I; class Bacilli_A; order Mycoplasmatales; family VBWQ01; genus Spiroplasma_D; species Spiroplasma_D platyhelix. Next base: position 632,751 of record NZ_CP051215.1, on the reverse strand, counting down.
AAAGTTACAATTCAAGGAGAAGCAAATTATGCGTCAAACAACTATGAAATTCGATAACATTGAAAAAAAATGATATGTTATTGATGCTACTGGAATTGTTTTAGGGCGTTTAGCAAGTGAAGTTGCTAAAAAATTACGTGGTAAAGATAAAGCTATCTTTACTCCATATATTGACTGTGGTGATTTTGTTATTATTATTAACGCTGACAAAATTAAACTAACAGGCAAAAAGCTGCAAGACAAGAAGTATTACAATCACTCACAATATCCAGGTGGATTAAGAGTGCGTAAAGCTCAAGACATGTTAAATAAAAATGCTGCAGAAGTAATTGAAATTGCTATTAAAGGAATGCTTCCAAGCACAACTTTAGGTAGAAAACAATTAACTCATTTACATGTTTATAATTCTGATCAACATCAACATCAAGCTCAAAACCCTGAAGTTTGAGTGTTAGATCAAAAGAAGGAGTAACCAATGGCAACAACTAATAAATTAACTACATATAGTAGTTCTGGTGGAAGAAAAAGTTCAGTTGCACGTGTTCATTTAACAAATGCTGCTGCAAAAGGTAGTGTTTTAGTGAATGGTGTAGAACCAATGACTTTCTTTGCCCAAGAATTGTTAGTTAAAGATATGTTACTACCTTTAAATGTAACTGATACTTTAACAAAATTTGATGTTCGTATTAATGTTGATGGTGGTGGAAAATCTGGTCAAGCAGGAGCAGCACGTTTAGCTATTGCTAAAGCTTTAATGAAAGTATCTAAAGAATATCGTGATGTGTTACGCGCTAATGCATTACTAACTAGAGATGCTAGAATTAAAGAACGTAAAAAATATGGATTAAAAGCAGCACGTAAAGCGCCACAATTCTCAAAGCGTTAGAAAGAGTTTTTTTATTAAAACTCTTTTTTCTTTTTCTAGTAAATAAATAATTTAATAAGGTAGGCGAAAGTATTGAAAACTGTTGCTCAGAAGTTATGATCTAAATCGTACACAATTAAAAATTCTAAATTTGAAGTTTCTATCAATCAAATAACTAATGTTGCTGAAGCTGAAACTTTTTTGCAGGAACATCAAGATCAAAAAGCAACACATAATTGTTACGCTTATATTGTTGGGTTTCCAGAACAAATTAAAAGATTCAATGATGATGGTGAACCAAATAAATCAGCAGGATTTGCAATTTTAAAAATTCTAGAAGAAAAGCAACTAACTAATATTATTGTTTTAGTTAGACGCTATTTTCAACCACCAAAATTAGGAGTAGGGCATCTTATGAGAGGCTATCAGCAAGGATTATTAAATTATCTAGCAGTAGCAAAATTACTAGCGATTGTTCCAAGTAAGGAGTATCAAATTGTTGTTCCAGTTGCTCTAATCAATTTAATTTATCAGTGACAAAAAATTTATCATTTTTTAATTTTAAAGCAAACAAGTGATGATTTAAAAGTAACTTTTATTATCAATCTTGCAAAAGAAAAAGATACTCTACCCTATCATTCTGAAGTTGATGTTACTTACCTTAAAGATAGTTTTTTAATTAGTGCCAATTAATTTTAAGAAAAGATTGCATTACTAAAATATTGCATATATAATATTTTTGTTGCTTTTCTATGGGGCTATAGCTCAGCTGGTTAGAGCGCACGCTTGATAAGCGTGAGGTCGTTGGTTCAAGTCCAATTAGCCCCACCATTATTTAAATATTGGAAATAAAATAAACTTTAAGTAAAGTTTATTTTTTTTATTGAAAAATTTAAACCATAAAAAAATATTTTTTTGCTGAGATATTAGGGTAAAATTAGAAAATATATAACAGTAAAAAAGAAAGGGTAGAAATAAATGGTAGAACAATCAAATCAACTTGTTAGTAAACAGGTAATTAAAAATAAAGCGTCCACCCTTACTACTGCACAAAAGAGTGAAAAAGTTTCTTTTAAAGAAAAAATCAGCAAAATTTTTAATGCTCATAAAACTAAAAAAGTTAATAAAGAATATGCAGATTACGCAATTTACATTAAAGATTTCACTAAAAAATTTAAAAAATTTGTTGCTGTTGATAATGCAACAATTAAAGTTAAAAAGGGAACAATTCATGGATTTATTGGTCCAAATGGTAGTGGAAAAACAACAACAATTAAATGTTTAATTAGTGCAATGATTCCAACTTCAGGACAGTTATTAGTTCATGGTCAAGATTCATGAACAGTAGCGGCAAAGAAACATATTGGTTACATCCCAGAAGCAGCAAGATTTCCCAAACGAATTAGCACTTATGACTACTTAGTATCAATGGGAGAAGTTAGTGGTTTAAGTACCAAACAAGCAAAAAAGAAAAGTGAAGAAATTTTAAAAGATTTAAATCTATGAAAATTTAAAAAACGTAATCCTAACGCTTATTCTTCAGGAATGAAGAAAAAGGTTCTTCTTGCTCAATCATTACTAAATAATCCAGATATTTTAATTTTGGATGAACCAGCAGCGAATTTAGATCCAACTGCTCGAACAGAATTATTTAATGATTTAAGAAAATTGCGTAAGCAAGGAAAGTCAGTTTTGATTTCTTCGCATATTCTTTCAGAATTACAAGCTTTAGCTGATGAGGTAACTATTTTAAATTATAGTAAGGTTGTTTATCATGGATCAGTTAAGCAAGATAAAGCTAAGTATGAACTTAATACTAGTGATAATGCTAAATTAATAAAACTTTTAGAAGCAAAAGAGTTTCAGGTTGAAAAATATGAAAAGCATTTATTAGTAGATATTAAAAAAGATGAAGAGATTAATCAAGTTATCTCAATTGCTTTAAAGGCAAAGATAACTATTAAATTATTAAAGCCTTACATTCTTGATTTACAGTCAATGTATGAAAAGATTGTTATGGAAAATAATCCTAATAAACCGCAAAAGAAAGGGAAACAATAATGCCAATATTTCGTTATACTTTGAAGAAAATTTTAGTTTCTCCTTCAACTTGAGTAATTTTTGCTCTTACTTTAGCAGTCTTAGGTTTAAGTTGATCACTACCAGTTGCTTTACTTACTAGTAGTGGTCAAAAAATTGATTGAACAAAGGATTTAGTCTTATCAATGTTTTTACCAGCTTGAAAAATATTATCTTTTACTGTATTTATTAGTTTAATGTTGCTAATCTTTATTGGTGTCAAAGCAACACAAATTTTTCGTGATGAGATTGATGATGGAACTTTATTAATCTTAGTTTCAAAACCAATTAGTAGAAATCGTATTTGAGCAGAAAAATGATTATCTTTTCAAGTAACAATTGTTTCTTTTCTTTTCTTTAATATTCTTCTAGGAGGGTTGCTATTAGCTATACCAGGAATTGGTGGTTCAGTTGTTTATTTAACTTTACTTCCTTACATGGGAATTTTATTTGGTATTGGTTTACTATTTGATTTAATTTTTACTTCAATTGTTTTATTGATGTCTTTAGTTTTAAATAGTAAAGCAACAATTGCAATTACTGTTGGTTTTGCTGCTTTAATTAATGTTTTTTCACAAGCAATTGAACCTTTAGTTGTTATTCCGTCTACTTATTTTGAATTATCACATGCAACAGCAGTCTATCATGATTTTGAGAAGAAAGTTACTAGTGACGATATTACTTGGTTTGAAGGACAACTAAATAATTCAAATTACAAATCAGATATTTCAACAATTATGAAAAAAGTTTATAGCACTAATATTCCTGATGTTCCTGCTTATCCTAGTTATTATGATCCAGTGAGAGAACAAGAAGAAGTACATAAAATTATTGCTAAGCCTGCAGATTATCCTGCATATTCTGATGAAGAAGTTGCTTTACTTAAACATATTGATAGTTTTTCTAATGCTTTTCGCCAATGAAAAGAACAAAGTTATGAAGAATTAATGACTTCAAATTATGTAGGAAGAGGTAATGGTACAGGAGGAATAGTAATAGCTCCAAAAAATTATGTTGATTATAGTGTTTATAATGTTATTGAAGCCTTGAATTTGACAATTAGTCAAAATGAATTAGATAATTTTAATACTAAGATTACTCAAAAAAGAGTTATGCGTTATTTCAATATTTTTTATCAGCTATCTTATTTATGAAGTGGAGCATGAGGAGAAAATAATGCTTTATATATTTCTAACTTAGAGTATCAAAATTCTGGTGATCCTTATTTAATTGCTTTTGATAAGGATGATAATAATTATAAAGTTGATACTAGTAGTGGCACTACTAAGATTATTAATTTCCCAGCTTTAATTACTGTTTATTTACTTTTAGGGGTAGGACTACTGGGCACTAGTTGATATGTCTTCAATCGTCGTGATTTTAGTTAATTAATTTTATTTGGTTTTATAAAATGCTTTTTTATGAGAAAATATTAGTAGGAAATTTATTTAATACTTTTAAGTAAAGGGGTGTAGCAATGATTATCACTATTCATGGTAAAAATCTTGAAGTTACTGAAACAATCAGTAAGGCTATTGAAAAGAGCTTGGCACGTTTAGAAAGATTTAAAAAGTTTATTAAACCTGATACTAGAGCAAAAGTAGAAATTCGTAGTTATCCTGATAGAACTTATAAAATTACTGTTAATATTAGTTTGCCATTTAACAAACATTTGCAATCACAAATAAAAGATTATGATTTATATGTTGCGATTAAGCAAATAGTTAATCCGTTATCTCAGCAGTTAAATCACCTTAAGACACAAATTGAAAATAAGAGTGTTGTTAGTACGGGTGAAGCAATTTTAGAAAATGATCAAAAAATAAGTTCTGATTACACAATTGAAGAACTTGATGAATCAAATTTATCATCAGTGAATGATGAATATAATGATTATGACAATAAAGTCTAATATTTAAAAATTTTAGAAATTGATAAAAAAAGAACCTAGCATTGTGAAAATGCTAGGTTCTTTTTTAATATTATCTATTTTAATTTACAATAGTTAATGTAGTATAATGCATGTATAAAAATTGACTAATTATCAATTTGATTCTATTTTATTAAGGTAAATATTACGGTATAATATAATATGGCTTGAATGATTGAGGTGTAATCAAGTGGAAGATTTTAATCAAAAGGAACATGAAAAAATATATCAAACTTTGAAACAGAGTGTTTTGGCTGTTCCAGGAGTTGCCTCAATTGCTAAAAATAAAAATGATAATTTAAAGATTGATATTAATAAAAATAATTTAGGTTGAATTGTTAATATTAATATTAATTGTTTTTCTTATGTTAATATCTGATCAGTAATGCGTCAGGTGCAAAATCAAGCTAAATATATTATTGAAAAAATTAGTAAGCATAAAGAAAACGTTGAAATTAATGTTAATGTTTTTGATTTAATTGAAGAAGATATTTATTAGGTGGTAGTGAATGAAAAAGATTGATATTCAAATCTTAAAAATGATGTTGATTAGTGGTGCAAATAATTTATATAATCACCACTATGAAGTTGATAAATTAAATGTTTTTCCTGTGCCTGATGGTGATACTGGAACAAACATGAATTTAACAATGATGAATGGTATTAAAGAGTTAAATGGTAAGGAATATAAAAGTTTTAAAGAATTTGGTATGACTTTTACTCGTGGCTTAATTATGGGTGCTAGAGGAAATTCAGGGGTAATTTTATCGCAGATTTTTCGAGGATTTTTTCATGATTTCATTCATGACAAAGCTTATGCAGATGCTGAGGTTCTTAGGCCTGCTGATATCTTAAAAGCGTTATTAAATGCCAAAGAGTTTGCTTATAAAGCAGTTATGAAACCAGTTGAAGGAACAATCTTAACAGTGATTAATGATGGTGCAACTAAAGTTAATGAAGTTTGTGCTAAAGAAAAAGATTTAATTGTTATTTTTGAGAAATTGTTGCAGTTAATGCAAGAATCATTAAAAACTACTCCTGACTTATTACCAATTTTAAAAAAAGTTGGTGTTGTAGATTCAGGTGGAGCTGGATTAGTAATTATCTTTGAAGGAATGTTGCATGGCTTAACACGTAATAAACCAATTACTCTAAATAAGAAATTGTCAGCAGCAGGTGCTAATAAGTTTGATTTTTCAGTCAAACAAGAAGAATTTGGTTACTGTACAGAAGTAATTATTAAATTAAATAAAGTAAACGAAAGTGATTTTGAGTTAGCTAAAACAAGAACTGATTTAGAAACAATGGATGGTCAATCAATAGTTGTTGTTGAAGATCAAGGTTTAATTAAAGTTCATGTGCACACATTAAAGCCAGGTCAAATGTTAGATTACTTGCAAAAGTATGGTGAGTTTCTAACAGTTAAAATTGAAAACATGACTGAACAAGCAAAAGCTCATGCTCCAACAATTACTGTACCAAGAAAGTTAAACAACGAGTATGCGCTTGTTGCTTGTGTTCCTGGTAAAGGGATTGAGGACTTTTTTAAAGAAGAATTAAATGTGACAGCGACGATTTTTTATTCTAATCGTGTCAACCCTTCAACTGATGATTTTTTAAAGGTAATTGAGAATGTTGATGCTAAAGTAGTGTACATTATGCCAAATGATAGTAACTTGCTTTTAGCAGCTGAACAAGCAAAAAAATTAGAAAAGAAATCAAAGATTTTTGTTCTACCAACAAAGAATGTTGCGCAAGGAATGCGTGCAGCGTTAAATTTTAATCAAAGTCTAAATAGCAAAGAAAATAATAAAAATATGACAAGCGAAATTAAAAATGTTTCTTATGGGTATGTTTCAGTTGCTGATCGAGATGTTGAGATTGATGATGTTAAGATTAAGAAAAATACCTATATGACAGCAGGTTCATTAAGAAAAGATGCTAAGATTAAAATTTATGCTTCAAATAAAAATCTAACAATAACAGTGAAGAAGTTATTTGATGCAATTATTTGAAATTCAGCAGAAATTATCACAATCTTTAAAGGTAAGAATGTTACTTCAGAAGAGATTTATAATATCACTAAAATTCTTGATGAAAACTATGATATTGAGTATGAATTTGTTAATGGTCAACAAGATGTTTACAATTTTTTATTTGCTGTTGAATAAAATAAATAACAGGGGTGAATGAAATGGCAAAAAATAAAAAAGCACTATTGTGAACAGGTGGCAAAGATTGCTGCTTGGTGTTGCATCTACTTGAAAAGAAAGTTGATTATTTAGTAACATTAGTTCCAAAGGATTTTGATGATTATTCTTTTAAAGCACATCCCATTTATATTATTAAAGAACAAGCAAAGAAGTTAAATCTTCCATTGTTGTTTATTGAAGTTGAAGAACCTTATGAAGAAGGTTACAAGCAAGCTTTTTTAAATTTAAAAGAAAAGCATCACATCAAAACAATTTATAGTGGTGACATTGAATATATTGGGTATTCAAATAATATTATCGAGAATTCTTGTAAGAATAATGAATTAAAATTTATTCGGCCATTATGAAAAAAAGAACGTATGAATTTAATGAATAAATTACTATCTTATAAAATCCAAGCTCAGATTACTTGAAGTAACAATCCAGACTATCAAAATCTTTTAGTAGGAAAAGTGATCGATAAACAATTGATTGAAGAATTGAAGCAGCTACCAATTGATTTATCTGGTGAAGCAGGTGAGTATCATACAATGGTTGTTGAATGTGCACTCTTTAATGAAAAATCAGCTAATTAATTAGCTGATTTTTCATTTTTCTTTCATTATTAGTTACTTTCTCACCCGATATTAGGAATTATTTCAAAAATTTCAATTCAACAACTACTTCCATTATTTCGGTTATTTTTCATGATTGTTTTTTCTTTTGCAGGGCTATATTATATAATTATAATATTAACTCTTTTAAGAGTTGGGAAGGATGTAACATATATGAACTTAGCTGATTTTAACCCTAATAATCCACAAACATGAAGTACGGGTTTGATAGTTTTTGCTTCAGTTGTTGGTGTTGTTGGGTTGATTTTATCTCTTGTAACAATAATTTGATTTATTACTTGAATTAAATATTCTTGATTTCAACGTGATAATAGTGCTAACTTAACAGGAGGACAACTTTCACAAATGTATTTAGAACGATACGGTGTGAATGCAAAAAGAATTAAGTTTCGTGGTACAGGTGATGGTTCAATTAACCGAGTAAATGTTGAATCAAGATACTTTTATTTAAATCCTTATCTTATTCGTCAAAACACTCTAACATTGAGATTATTACCTTGAACTTATCATCGTAGTTCAATCTATAGCTTAGCAATGGCAATGGAAAGTACTTGATCAATTAGTAGTTCAAAAAGTACACGATTTAATAGTTTTTGATGAGATTTTTCAAGAAAAATTTCTTTAATCTTTGTTTTGCTACCATTAGTATTTGCTGCAATTTTTGCTTTAGCACCGTATCTTAATTGATCGGGATTTATTAGTGGTAACTCTAATGTTATTGTGATTATTTTTTCAATTTTTGGAGCCTTATTCTTAATTCTTTATTCACTATCACAGTTAGTTTTTTATAGTAAATCAAGAAAAGAAATTACTGAGAATTTAAAAGGGATTTTACTACCAAATGAAATTAGAGCAATTGGTTGAATTTTCCAGGTTAAGTTTATTTACTACTTAGTTAGAACAATTTATGAAGTATTGCGATTTATTTTACAAATTATTATTTTGATTCAAAGCGAAAAAAAATAAAGCAGAGTTAGTTATATTTAACTCTGCTTTTTACTTATAATAATAATTCGGAACTAGGAAATAGTGTTTTATAAGCGCTAATTTTTTTTATTGCTTTTGTTAGGTTCGGAATTTCTAATGTATCAGTTAATTCAATTAGTTCTTTTCTTACTTTTTCATAAGTCATAGTTCACACTAATCAACTTAAAACTATTGTCATTAAAGTGATGAAACTAAAAATACTTAGCAAGGTAGTGTTGATAGTATCAAGTGTTCCATGTTCAAGATTGATGTAATAAATTAAAGTGCAAACTAGTGTCATAACAACACTAAGATAGAAAATTAAAGTGCTAGCAATTAAGGTTAGGTGTGTTTTATGATTAGCTTTTTTTCATCTGACCATCAGAACACTAATTAGATTTTGATAGCAATTTCAAATTGTTTTTTCTTCAAAATCATTTACCTTTAATTTGAGACAATTAGTTTTTTTATCATAGTTGTTGAATTTAGAAGTTAATTTTACTTTTTTAATTGAACCATCATATTGTTCTTTTTTAAGTAAGATTTGATAGGATTTATTAGCACTTTTTGAAACTTTACTTTTTTTAAGACCAAAAGTAATAGTTGCTCAAATAATTAGTTGGATAACTAACATTAGTCCAACTACTGCTAAAAGAAATAAACTAACAATAATGAAGATGCTGTTGCTATCGGAGTTCATTATAATTTATTCTTAATTGCTTCAATCCCAGGAAGAGGTTTACCTTCAACATATTCTAATGAAGCTCCTCCTCCAGTAGAGATAAAGCTTACTTTATCTTCATAGTGGAACTTTCCAACAGCAGCAGCACTATCGCCACCACCAACTAAAGTAAAGGCATCTTTTAAGTTAGCAATAGTTTCACAAATTGCTTCTGTTCCTCTAGCAAAGTTGTTCATTTCAAAAACCCCAACAGGGCCGTTTCAAAAGACAGTTTTTGCTGTTTGTAGTTTAGCATTAAATAATTTTACTGTTTCAATTCCAATATCAAGCCCCATTTGATTGTCTGCGATATTGCAATCTTTAGTGTTAGTTCCTGGAATGTCTTTAAATTCACTTACTGTTACATAGTCAATTGGTAGGACTAATTTTTCTTTTCCTAATTCAATTAGTTCTTTTGCTAAGTCAATTTTATCGTTTTCTACTAGTGAGTTACCAATACTGTAACCTAGAGCTTTCATAAAAGTGTAAGCCATTGCACCACCAATAATAACAGTGTCAGCTTTATTTAATAGTTGCTTGATGACATCAATCTTATCTGAAACTTTCGCTCCTCCTAAAACTGCAACAAATGGTCTACTTGGATTAAGAACAATTTTGTTTAGCATTGTTAGTTCTTTTTCAATTAAGAAACCAACGCAGCTATCACCAATATAAGTGGCAATCCCAACATTAGATGCATGGGCACGATGAGCAGTTCCAAAAGCATCGTTGACAAATACTTCTGCTAGACTTGCTCAATATGTCCCTAGTTCAGGATCATTACCTGATTCTTTCTTACCATTTAAATCTTCAAAGCGAGTGTTTTCAATTAGTAGTAAGTCTTTTGCTTTTAAATTATTGATTGCTGCTTCTAGTTTTTTGCCTCTAGTTTCATCAATAAAAGTAACAGGATAATTAGCTAATTCTGCCAGTTTCTTAGCAATTGGTGCAAGAGTTTTCTTCTGCTTGTCTTCTTCTGTTTTCACTCTTCCTAAGTGAGAAAGCATGATGATTTTTGCATTGTGATCTTGAAGATATTTAATTGTTGCTAGAGTTGCTTTAATTCTTTTATCATCAGTGATTGTGCCATCAGAAATTGGAACGTTAAAGTCAAAGCGAACAATCACTTTTTTATTTTCAAAATTGATGTCTTTTAATGTTTTTTTATTCATGTTTTTTTGCTCCTTGAAATAAGATTGTAAATAAGGAAAATGCACCCTAATAAAAAATTAAGATGCACTTTTTAAGGTTGATGTTTTGCTTATAAGTTAGCAAAGTACATTATTGTTCTTACAAGTTGAGAAACATAAGACATTTCGTTATCGTATCAAGAAAATACCTTAACAAATTGTTTGCCGTCAACAGTCATCACTTTAGTTAGAGTTGCATCAAAAATTGAACCAAAACTTGAACCGATAATATCTGTTGAAACAATTGGGTCAGTATTATAAGCAAATGATTCATTTTTACCTTGATTCATTACTTGATTGATTTCATCAACTGTTACTTCTTTTTTTAATTCAATTGTTAAGTCAACAAGTGAACCAGTGATTACAGGAACACGAATAGCTGAACCATCTAATTTTCCTTTAACACTTGGAACTACTAAACCAATAGCTGCTGCTGCTCCTGTTGAAGCTGGAACAAGGTTAACTAAAGCACTTCTTCCTCTTCTGAAATCAGAGTGTTCAAGGTCTAATAGACGTTGGTCATTAGTTGCAGCATGAACTGTTGTCATTCATCCCTTAACAATGCCATATTCTTTTTCTAAAATATTAATTACTGGTGCTAAACAGTTAGTTGTACATGATGCTGCTGAAATAATAGTATCACTTTGATCTAAAGTTTCATGGTTAACATTGTAAACAACAGTTTTTAAATCTCCTTTAGCAGGTGCAGAGATAACAACTTTTTTAGCTCCTGCTTCAATGTGAGCTTGAGCTTTATCTTTCTCTGTAAATCTTCCAGTTGATTCAATAACAAGATCAATTCCTAAATCTTTTCATGGAAGTGATTTTGGATCTGTTTCTTTGAATACTTTAATTGTCTTTCCATTGACAATGATTATATTCTTTTCTTTATCAGCTTTAATGTTATCAACATTTCATTCTCTATGTGCTGAATCATATTTTAATAAATAAGCTAGGGCTTCGACGTTTCCTAAATCATTAATTGCAACAATTTCAATGTTGTCTTGTTCAAATAATTTACGGAAAGTTAATCTTCCGATTCTACCAAAACCATTTATAGCAATTTTAACTGCCATTTTAATGCATCTCCTTTTATTTTTTAATTAACAAAAAAATAGTCAATTAATTATATTATAGCAATATATCTTATTTTTTGAATGTTTTTTCACTAAAATTTTGAGATTTTCTTTTTACTGAGAATAAGAAAAATTAATTTTTAAAATCTGTTAGCTCAATTGGTTTGGTTAATTTTTTAATTCGTTCAATTAAACGCTTAACTTTGGTATCTTCAATTTTATTTGCTTGTGGTCTGTAGCAACGTGCTAAGTCACTTAGATTGTAGCTTGAACTAATAAAAGTAGTTTTTAAAGGTAGAACTCTGGCATTAAGAATTGAGAATAGTAATTCATCACGTTCTCAAGGACTAATTGATTCACTACCTAAGTCATCAATAAATAAAAAGTCACAATTTTTAATTTGCTCAAGTTTTTTAATATTGTCATTTTTATTTTCAAAGTTTGATTTGAATTCAGTGACGAATTGTGGTCAAGAAATAAAAGAAACAGTATGCTTTTTTTGAATTAATTTATTTGCTAGTAAAATGAAGATGTAAGTTTTTCCAACACCTGTATCACCATATAAATATAAGCCCTGAGCGCTAGTTTTTAGTTGAAATGTTTTTAAATAACTAATAACTTCTTGACGACCTCGACCAGCAGTAATAAATTCTTTACTTCATGAAAGTGATAGTAAAGCATCATCATAATGACGAATTAAAAATTTATCATTAAGTTCTTTTTGCTTTAAATTACTTATTGTATGAGAACATTCAGTTAAAAAACTTATAACTTTTTGATTGGTATTGATATTTAATTTCAAACGGTAACCTTGAATTTTTTGTTGGCATTTAACAATATTTTCATTTTTTTTACATAAGTTACAACTAGTAACATATTCTTGAAAAAGATCATAATATTCAATAAATAACTGATCATTAATTTTATTATCAGCAATAAAATTAATTAATTCTTTATTGCCTTCATTTTCTTTTAGGAATTGCTCTAAATTACTTTTCATAAAATACTCCTATAGTAAGTAATTTGACTATTAATATTTTAAATTAAAAGTTATCAAATTCCTCTAAAATTTTTGTAATTTCTTTTTCACTCATTAAATTTTCAGCGTTGGTACTTTTTGGTTTTTTTAAATCAAATTCGTAGTTATCATTAGTTCATAGAACATCTTGTTGATATTTCTTTGTTGAATAAGGATTTTTCTTACCTTTTTGAAAAGCTAATTTTAAATGATTTACAGCATCGCTGACATTGTCAATTGCTTTTTCGTTAAAAGTCTTAGCGATTTTTAAGATATAATTAGGTTCAATTCTCTGGTTGTTTTTAAATCAAACGTATTCAATTAAACAGTTAATAACTTCAGGATTCAAATGATAGTTAAAAGTTAATTGATGCAAAATATTTTTTAATTTTGTATCAAGTGGTTTTTCAGTTAGACTAATTAGATATTCTTCAGGAGTTTTCACTTGCATTGAAGAAATTTGATTCAAAATATCTTTATTAGCAATATTATTAATATTTACTGTTAGTGGTGTTTCTAAGTTAGCTTTTAATTGGGCAAAATTACTTGTTGATTTAATTATTGGATTGATTTCAGGTAGTTTTGCTTGAGCTTTATTTAAATTAGTCATTAGTTCTTGTAAGTTAATTTTATTTGTTGTTTGTACTTCTTGATTAACAATAATTTCATTTTCAGTGATGTTGATAAAATCTTGTGTGATTGCTGGTTGATATTTTGAAAAATAGTATTTTTGTCTTTCAAATTGTAAAGTACCAATTTGTGCAATTAATTTTTCTGCTAATTTTTCATCAGCAAAAAAGTTCGGGGCATTCATTGGTTTTTTTATGTGATAAATATAAGTTGCTTTTGAAGGATAGTAGTAACTAACAAGAAGTTGATAAGCTTCTAAAATTTTAAATGCTTCTAATAATTCAATTGAATTGATATCTAACAGCACCATCAATCTTTTGTGATTAAAATCTAAATTAATGCGATCAGTTAAATGCTTTTCTTGCAATAGGGTCAGATATAAATTTGTTGCTTGAATGCCAATGATTGGCTGGTACAACATAAAAAGATATTGATAGTCTTGACTGTCAATATTTTCCTTCACTAGTAATTGAAAAGTATCTGATTCTTTAATTATACGTTGCATTTATTTTGCCCCTATCACTTCAAAAAATTGGCTTTAATTAAACCTTATGAATAAATTATATTGATAATAAAATAGAAATAAAAAAATATGATTATTTTATTAGTTTATCCACATTTTTTCCCCATAAGAAATTATATTTAAGTCTTATTTTTTCTTTATTATTGATTTTTCCACAAGTATTAAAAAATAATCAAGTTATTTTTTAATTTGGCAATGAGCACAGAAGTATGTACCACGATTGTTTACTTTGATTTTTTGAATTTTGTTCAAACAAACAAAACAAGTTTGATTTGCTCTTGTATGAACTTGCAAATGATTTTGAAATGTTCCTGAAACACCTAGACTAGATGTATAAGTAGCAATTGTTGAACCGCCTAACTGAACAGAAAGTTCTAGTATTTTGATGGCATTTTTGATGATAGATTCAAGTTCTTGTTCATTTAGATTACTGACAATTGTTTCAGGATGGATTTTTGCTGCAAATAAAGTTTCATCAACATAAATATTTCCTAAGCCACTAATAGTGCTTTGATCTAAAAGAGCAGTCTTGACTTTTTGTTTTTTATTTTTTCATTTATTTTTTAAATAATTAGTTGTCACTAATTCATCTCAAGGTTCAGGACCAATATTGATGTAAGGCTTTGAATCTTGATATTTTTCTTTTGCTTGTAAGTGAAAAGTTCCAAATCTTCTTGTATCATGATAGCATAGTTGGTAGCCATTGTCTAAATCAAAAACGATGAGAACATGCTTTCAATCAATCGATTCGCTTGCTTTTTTATAATAATATTTTCCTTCCATTCTTAAATGACTTAGTAAAACATCATCATCCAAGACAAAAATTAGCAGTTTTGCTTTTCTTCTCACTTCGCGGAAGGTTTGATTAAGAATTTTTGATTTAAATTTTAAAACATCAGGATCTTTGATAATCTTATTAAGAAAAATTTTGACATTAACAATTTTACTGTCAACTAAAAGTGGTGCTAAGGTTTTTCTTACTACTTCAACTTCAGGTAATTCAGGCATATTTATCTTCCTTTATTTTAAATCATATCAGTTATTACCAGAAACACCATTAATTATTAATGGTACTTTTAATTTAACAACATGACTCATAATCTCATTAATTTTTGTCATTTCTGTATTTAAATCATTGCTATCAATCTCAAAAATTAATTCATCATGAATTTGAGCAATTAAATTAGCTTTAATTTTCTTTTCTTTAATTGCAGTGTCAATTTTAATCATCGCAAGTTTGATAATATCAGCAGCAGTCCCTTGAATTGGCATATTCATAGCAATTCTTTGTCCGAATTCTCTAATAATTTTGTTGTTGTTGTTAATTTCTGGAACAGCTCTGCGACGATTGAAAAGACTTTCAACATAACCATTTTTTTGACAATATTTGATTGTGTCATTAATATACTCTTTAATTTTTGGAAATACAACAAAATATTTATCAATAAATTCTTGTGATTCTTTTATACTAATTTTTAATTGTTGACTGAGACCAAAACTTGAGATGCCGTAGATGATGCCAAAGTTGACAGCCTTAGCTCTAGTTCTTTGTTCTTTTGTAACTTGATCTAAACTAACATTAAAAATTTTACTTGCTGTTTCAGCATGGATATCATGATTTTTTAAGAAAGCATTGATTAAATTTGTATCACCACTGATGTCAGCTAAGATTCTTAATTCAATTTGCGAATAGTCACATGAAACAATTTTTAAGTTTTCAGCACTGGCAATAAATATTCTTCTTACTTCTCTTTGTTCATCATCACGAATGGTAATATTTTGCATATTAGGTTCAGTTGAAGAAATTCTTCCTGTACTTGCTTGAACTTGATTGTAAATTGTATGAATTTTGTGATCAGGGAATATATATTTTTCTAGGCCATTAAGATAAGTAGCATAAAGCTTTTGAACTTTTCGATATTCTAACAAAACAGGAATAATTGGATGAGCAGATTTTAAAGTAATCAATACTTCGTAGGCAGTACTACCTTTTTTAGGATTTGCTAGTTTTAATTCTTCAAAAAGATACTGACTAATTTGTTTTGGTGAGTTAGGGTTAAGAGTTTTTTGAGCAATTTGATTAAGTTCTTTTTCTAATTTGTCTAAAGTAATTTTTGTATTTTCAGTCATAGTTTTTAATTGTTTTGTATCAACTGCAATACCATTAATTTCCATAGTTATTAAAGAGTAGACAGTGGGTAATTCAATCTTTTCATATAATTCTCAATTATCGTTAGTTTTTAATTTTTCAATTAAAATTGGATAAGTTTCGACTAAAAAGTTTAATTTTAATTCTAAATATTGAGCAATTAAAGTTTCAGATTCTGGAATATGCTTTTTACTTGCTCGGCCATAAAATTCACCATCATCTAAATCTTCATTATTTTTTACTTGCAAAATGTTAGCAATATTTTCTAAATTAATATTTTCATTGGCATATAGTAGGTAACTAGCTAGCATATGATCAAAAATAAAGCCATCAGCATTAATGTTAAAATTTTTTTTAATTGAAACGATAGTTTTTTTAATGTCTCAAGTAATTTTTTGGTATTTTTTATCAACTAAAAAAGTTTGCAATTCTTTAGAATTTGCAATCATATTTTTTCGACAATAAAAAGTACCAAATTCATTTTTAATAGCAATTGCTAGTAGCGGATCACGATGGTAGTTGTCTCAACAAATTTCTGTTCACACATAGTTGAGTTTTGCATTAAATTTTGCATCTCACGATTCTAAAACTTTAATAGTGCTATCTTTAAATTCAATAATTTTTTTTTGTGAGACAATTAAACTTTTCATATCATATTTTTTGTAGAAATTTTGTAATTCGGGTTTATCTAACAACTTAATATCGTAGTGACAATCATTTAATTCTTTTTTTAATGGTGTATCTAATTTAATAGTTGCTAGTTCTTTAGTTAGCAAACCTATTGCACTATTTTCTTTAATTAATGAACTTTCTTTGCTTGTTAGTTTATCAACATTAGCGATAACATTTTCTAATGTTTGATATTTTTGCAGCAGTTTAATTGCTGTTTTGGGTCCAATGCCTTTAATTCCTGGTAAGTTATCAGAATTGTCACCCATTAAACCTTTTAAATCAGGAATTTGTTTCGGTTCTAAATGATATTCTACTTTTAATTGATTTTTATCCATTACTTTAAGATCACTTAAACCTTTTTGAGGTTGTAAGATTTTAATGTTGTCATCTAATAATTGAAATAAGTCTTTGTCACTACTGATGATATTTATTTCGTAATCTTTAGCTACTTTATTTTTGCTAATTGTACCAATTAGATCATCAGCTTCATAATTAGTTTCTTGACTTCAAGGAATCTCGGCTAAGTCTAAGTATTGCTTAACTAGATCAATTTGTAATAGTAGTTCTTGTGGCGCAGACTTACGAGTAGCTTTATACTTATCATAGCGTTGAGTTCTGAAAGTATTTTTTCCTGCATCAAAGGCAACAAATAAAGCATCATAATTATTTGAGGTAATAAATTTATTGATCATTCTGATGAAAGCATATAATGCATTGGTTGGAACTCCTTGTAGAGAATGTAAACTTGCTCCATGCTTTGCTGTTGCATAGTATGCTTTAAAAATTAAATTATTGCCATCAATAATCAATGCTTTTTTCATTTATTCACCAATATCTATCTTATTTTGTCTTAATTATAACAAACAATATTTTAATTTATTCTTAATGCAAAGATAATTTGCAGAAAGTTTTGAAATAAAAAAAACAAGAGTCATTTCTGACTCTTGTGATACAAGAATATCTAAGGCAATATGGATTATAAAAAAAGGGGGGGTTATTTATTTTTTATAAATAAAACTTAAGGTTATTGGGGTATAGAGTTTAAATTAGGGGTTTTTAGATTAATTTTTTAAATTAATTATATATTGTTATCTATTCAAGTATTCTTAAAAAGTTACATATTACCTTATAAAAGGACTTATGCATAAGCTTAAATCCTTATAAGAATTGTAACAAATAAAATTTAAAAAGCAAGGAAATTTTTTATTCTTTTTTTAAAAAATAAATATATTTTTCTGTTTTTAAAGAAAAATCTTGTTTCTTTATGAAAAGAGACAAGATTTAAGATTTTTAATCCTAGGATTAAATTATTTTGCTTCAGTTAATGATTTTAATCAAACTTGTTTTGTATCTGCATCTAATAAAGGAGTATCAGCGTTACCTTTAACAACAACAGTTACTTTGTAAGTTTTGCTTGTTTCTTGAGTTTTATCAATTAAATTATAAGAAATTGTTGTTTCATCAAGATTAGCATCATAACTAAATGTTGCTGCATCAGTTGATCATAAGTTTTTATTATCAAAGTCAAGATTACTTGTAGTTTCTTTTTCAATAATAGTATCAAAGCTATCTGTAATAAATGTAGTACTTGCTTCTAATACATTGGTTACATTTTTCAAGAAATTTGGATTAGATACTAAGAATTTCTTCAATTGGTCAAGAACTGAATCTTTAATAAAATCTGTTTCTCCATTACCTTGTAGACCAAGAGTAGTTCATAAGTTTGTTCAGTCTGCTAACATTGCTTCTTTAGTTTCATAAGTTGTTATTTTTTCAAGGAAAGGTCAAATACCAGTAAGAACATTTAAAATTTCTTGAAATTGACTTAATTCAAATTCAAAGTCTGTTGTTAGATTTTCTAAATCTTCTTTAATTTTCTTAAGGATATCTGCAACATAAGAATTTTTCATTGCTGGTTCAATTACTTGTGTGTAAAAATCATTTAAGTTAGTGTTTATTTTGTCTTTAATTGGTAATAATGTTTCACTTAAAGTTTTGTTGCTCTTACAAGTAAAGTCAAAAGTAACATAATTTTCTAAATTAAATTGTCCTTCTGATTGAGGTAGGAATATTTTTGCAATAAAATTAGTAAATCCATCTTTTGATAGTAGTATGTCTTCAACAATTTTTAGAATATCTTTAACGTTAATAATTCCTTTTGTTGCATTTGTTGGCTCTTTAGTTGTAATTTTTGTTAATGTTGTTGTTGGATTAATCCCAAAAAATTGATATTTAATCACTGGAATTAAACTTGAAATTAAATTGATAATATTTTCAGGAGTTAAAGCTACAATTGATTGAAATTCAGTAGCAAATTTATTTAAATCAAAATCAGTTGCTTTTTCGCCATCATATGTAATCGCATTATTAAATATGTCGCCAAATGTTGTTTGCTTATCACTTAAATTGTAAATAAGTCCATTTAAATCAACACTAGTTTTAAATAAAGCAACTTGATCTCAATTTGTGAAATTTTGTGGTTTTAAAATTGAACTTTGTTTTGCTACAGCATCACTACTAAAACCTGTACTTGTTTGATAGTGGGCTAATCAACCATTATTATTTTCACCAAATAAAGATTTTTCAATTTCTTTTTCACCTTTAAAATCTTCACCAAGAACGTTTTCTGGATCAAAAGCAGCAAAATTATTAATTAAATTTGTGATTAATGGAACTAAACCTTTAATCATATCAAGAGTTTCTGGGTTTTCGTTAAGACCTCAAAGCATATTACTAAAAGTATCTTTTAATGCGCCATTAATTAATGAAGCTAAAAGTTTATTAGTAATCATAGCAGGAGGTAAAATAGAAATTAACTTAAGTTGACTTTGAATTTCATTTATAGTTCCAGTAATTTCAGTTTTAGTTGCAAATTGAGTGTTATCAATTGTTTCATCACTATCGTTATTAAAATCTGCTTTTGTTACACCTGCAATATTATTTTTGTATCCTCAAATGCTTTTAAAGGTTTCATAGCTTGTACCGCTATTGTTATTGCTATTTTTTTCAATATTATTTTCAGTACTATTTAAAGCTGTATTTAATAAGCGATTAGTATTAAAATTACCATTTTTACTTAAAATAAATGATTTAGCGATATTACTTGTTTGGTTACTTCATAATTTAATATTTTCTGTTGCTGGTTTTCCTGGTATAGGAGTTGGACCATTTTCAGGATTTCCACATGCAACAACAGTTAGACTGCTTGTTGCACCAAGTGCGAGTGCACCAATTAAACTTATATATTTCTTCATATTTTATCCTCCTTATGTAAGTAGACCTTATTAAAATAAATTCGTTTATTTTAATCTTGTTTATTATAATTGTTTCAAAGCAAAAAATCCAATTATTTACTTTATTGTTGCCAGTATTAAAAAAGCTTAGTAGATTCTACTAAGCTTAGTTTGTTCTTATTTCTTTTAATTGAATATCAGTGAAATAAAAGTTTTTTGTTCCAATAAAGTTATCATTAAAGTCCAAAGACTTGCATCTAACTCAGAAATAATAAGTTTTATTATTAATTTTATAAGCAAAGTTATATGTTAGAGTGTTTGAAGTTTGAACTCCATCATCACTAACTGTCATTATCTGATTATAGACATGACCTTTTGATTTATTAGTAACATCAAAGAAATTTGTATAGTTATCTGCAAGTCATTGATTGTTACTTTCAATAACAAATGAGAAAAGACCAGCATTATCATCAGAACTATTACCTAAAAGAATTAAACTTAGTTGACCTAGTGGAATATCAGGGTTGCTGATATTACTTTTTAAAAGATCTAATATTGAATCAGTTCTGAAACTTAATGGTGCAAGTTCATTACCATTTGGTAGTTGTCCTCCAAGTTTTTGATAAAATTCAAAGTATGTCTCATCAGTAACTGGGTCTGCAGTTGTCATTATATTATATAAAATTGGCATTAAGTCTCTATTAATAATTGTTATTAGTCCATTAGTATCATTTAATAAGAAATCTTTTAATTGTGTTAAATCAAAATTAATTCCAGTATTCTTATCATCATATTGCTTAATTCATTGATTATAAATATTTAAAATATTGTTGACAGCATTTTTTACATCAGGAGTCTCAAGTAAACTTTTAATTGTATTAATGATATTTTCAACAATACTAGGGTCTATTGCACTAACTAATTTAAGCAATACTGGTAAAGGAACTTCTTGACCAAGAAGTTCAATTTTAACTTTAATATCATAAGCAAATGATTTTCCTATTGGACTATCATTATTTTCATTAATATTAAGTAAATTTCGCACAATTTCGATAATTTTATCGGGATTAAAAATAAGATCTTTAATTGTATCTAAAATATCAGCGACATTAAAAGAATTTGTATTTTTATTAGTTGGAAAAATTTTACCAAATGTCAAGTTTTTTGCTCCTTGAGTGATATCATTCATTTCCAATATTCATTGCTTAATTATTGGTACTACTGCTTCTACTAAAGTAATAATATATGATGGATCTTCTAATAGATGCGGGAGATATTGTTGGATATCAGGCATTAAATATTCATCTAAACCAATAGGTGACATACTAATATGGTCACCAATAATAGTTCCTAGATAACGATCTTTATAAGCAGCAGGATCTTGTCCTTCTGCAGGAGGTTTAGGATTAATGATTTGATAGTCTTTACCAATTTGATAAAAAAGATGATTAATCAAAACGCCACTACGATAAAAATTATAATCAGTTGGTGTTCAAGTTTCATAAACATCTTGATCTAGTTCTCATCCATTATCAGTATTTCATTGACTGTAAGCATGACCATTTGGATCTTTTCAATTATCCATGAAAGATTTAAAAGCATTCTTATCTGTCGGAGTAGAATCAGTTGCAGTTCATTTTCCATCAACTAAGTAATTTAAAAGCGAAGTTAAAGGGTTGGTGATAGTTTTTGTGAAAGCTTGATTATCAGGAGCGGTTCAATCTTTTCCAATAACCATATTTTTTAATAAAATTGTAATAGTATCCATTTCATTTTTATCGGTTTTTTTTGTGCCATTTAAAAAATTTACAATTGTATTTTTAATATCACCAGATTTAATTAAATTATAAACAATACGATTATTAGCAACATTCAAACCAGAAACTAAACCAATTTGATTAAGTACAGTGTTTACAGTTTTGTAAGTGTTAACTTGTTGAGTTAGTGATCCTGAGCCTGTGGCACGAAAATAATTTTCTTCATTAGGATTAAAGCCAGTAAGGTTGATGTTTTTATTAAATCCTCAACGATCAACAAATTCTTGTCATGTATTTAAACTAGTATCAAGAGTTTGATTTTTTATACTAGAATTAGGGTAACCTGAAAGCATATCTTGAATAGTTTGTGCTGTATCAGTGCTTTTTTCTTTTCCTAACACTAAAGATTTAATAACAGCAGAGCTTTGATCAGCAAAACTTTTAACTACTGTACTAGTAGCTGAGTTAACGTAAAAATTGTAAACACAAGCAGTTAACGGTAAGGTTAAGCTACTAGTTGCTAAAATGATTGCTAGTTTGTTAAAGATTTTTTTCATAATTTTTTCCTTCAATTCGCAGATTATAAATATTTTACTTGAATTATTAATTTTTACAGAATAAAAAATAATTTAATGATAAAATTTAATGACAAAATAATCAAGACTCTTTTAAAAAATAAAATATGTTATTATGTAAAATAGATTATCTAGTTGGTTTTAAAAGGAGCATATTATGGCAAAAAATAAAAGTGATAATGAACAAAATATTCTCCTTAATCAAGAAGAAAATAACATTACTAATAATATTAAAAAAAAGAATAAATGACGTTTTTGAGAACATTCTTTACTTTTAAAGCAAACTTTAATTACAGCGTGAAAAACTAAACTACAGTTAGTAATTTTATTATTACTAACTGCTTTTGCGACTTCTTTAGTTACAGGTTCTTGGATTTCTTATCAAAGAATTGTTGAGGGACAAAACACTTTACAACTATCTGATGCAAATTTTGATGCTGTATTGCCTACTACTTATAGTAAGGCTAGTCAACCTGTTAGTCAAATTGCAAATCAAGCTTTTAGTTTAAAACTTGGAAGACTTTACTATCAAGAAGTAGATTCTGAAGATTCAGTTGCTGTTTATTTTGACAACACGATTATTGGTCAAGAACTTCAACCTTTAAGTAATAGAGATTTAAAAATAACTTATATTAGAGATAGCAACAATCATATTACTGGGATTGAAACCTTTCAATGAGATAATCTTAGTCAACCATTAGAATTTAATCTTAATAATGCTAATGTTAAGGGTAGTATGTATGGCCAGTTAATGCTTAAAGCTAGTCAAACTAATAATAAAGAATTAAAGAATAATTATTTAAGAGCTGCTTCAGATTTATATAACAGCTTATTTGTTAATTATTCTGCTGGACAAATTTTAGCTTCAGTACGACTTTATTTTGAACAATGAATTACAAAATATAGTACTGATACTATTTTGGATCAATCTGATGATGAATTTACAACTTTTTTATTAATGAATAAGATTAATTATCGTGGTTCTGCTGATCCAAATAGAGATTTAAGAATTCCTAATGAAGTAAATCTTGCAACAGACACTACTAATGTTTTAAGAGATAAAATTGTTCAAGAAACTGACGATAATCCAAGGCTAACAGAAAGAGGCAGTGAAGATTTTGGGATGAATGGTCAATGAATGATTATTTATCGTAATTTTGCTATGAATCCACAACCAAATTCTGATGTCATTAAAGATTTTGCTAATCAATACAAGTCACCAAGCAATTATAATTTGCTTAATGATGGTAATGATCCTAGTGTCTACTCAGTTTTTTTTGCTCGAGGTGCAGCTGCTTTACAAAATCGAGAAATTAATGTTGTTAATCAATTTGTAACAACATCTGGAGTTGAAGCAAACACAGGTAAATCGCTTAGTGTTAAGGTTGTTAACTTAGGATTAAAAAAAATTCATAATGATGTTAACTTGAAAATTTTTGAAGGAATTTATCCATCAAGTAGTAATGAAATAGCAATTTCTCCACAATATGCTAGAACTTATGGTATTAAACCAGGAGATACTATCAACATTAGTAATCGACCTTTTATTGTTAGCGGAATTGGGGGAGATGCTTATAATATTTACCCACTTATTAATTCGCTTGATCCAATTCCTAATACAAGAAATGAATTTATTGCTTATGTTCGACCAGATTCATTTTATGATAGTACTTGAATTGAAGCTAAGGATAAGACTGATGTTAGTTTAATGTATTTTCTTCCTTGAAAAAATGTTCCTGTACCAGGATTTGATACTAATTATTTTAATGATTACTATCAAAGAACAATTTTTTCTGATAACAAACTTAATGACCGTTCTCAATATGATTATGATCAATATTTAATTGAGAAATATATTAGAAACAATCCAGACTATCAAAGTAAGTATCAACTTAATGCTAATTTAGTAGTTGTTCAAGGTGATAGTCAATTTGATGTTTATGCAAGAGGAAGAACAATGCTTAGTTCAGTTTTACTTGGCTTTAAGTATCTTGTGTACATTGGTGTAGTCTTTTTAGTGCTAATTGTTATCTTTATTACTTATTTGATTATTAAAAAAGCAATTCAAAAAGGTCAGGTTTCAATGGGAATCTTGAAATCTTCTGGTTATTCAACTTGAAGTATTATTGTTTCTTATTTGGCTTATCCACTTGTTGTTCTTTTTATTGCGATTCCAATTGGTTGATTTGTTGGTCTAGCAATTCAGATTTATTTTACTGAGATTTTTAATACTCTTTTTATCTTGCCTTATAATGTTTTAAATTTTAATATTGTGCCTTTATTCATTTCAATTGCTCTTATTTGTGGCTTTGTGCTGATCACTACTTTAATTACTGGTTACAAAATGTTGCAAAAAGAACCATTGATTTTAATGAAAAAAGATAGTGATATTGAAGTAAGTAATAAAAATAAAATTGGTTGATTGCAAGAGAAATTTAAAGATAAATTTAAATCTCGCTTTATTTTATCGCTATCACGAACTAGTTGAAAAAAAATTACAATAACCTCAGTAGTAATAGCAGTGGCTACTTTAGCAATTACTGCTACTGTTTCAGTTCCTGCAACGATTAATAGTATGAGTGCTAATTATTTTAAGACTCAAAAATATAAAAATTACTATCAGTATCAAACGCCAGTTTCTAATATGCCATTAAGCAAGTACGGTCTGTATGCTTGAAATAATTTTAATAAACCAACTGATGAACCTTACTATCCTGTTTCAGGAGGTATGCCTTGGCCTGAAGATGTCATCATAAATGGTTCTGATGGTACTAATTTAGCTTGATACAATCCATTAGAGTATCAAAAAACAGGAAATAGCAACAATTTTGCTGAAATTGTTAAGTTTTTTACTTCCGATACAGCTGAAAGAACTAAAATTATTAATCAAGTAGGAGAAGCAATATCAAAAACTGGTGCACTAGATATGAACTTTTTAAGTTGATCTTATAGTTGAATGGGAGGTAGAGTTTTTAGCAATGCTTTGATTAAGGATTTAGCTGAATTAGATTTAAGTGATGATAAGAGTTTTTCTAATAGTTTGATTACTTTTGCTACTCTTGTCCTACCAGGAATTCTTGGAGTTTCTAATCCAGGAGTTCCACCAAGTCCAGATGCAATTGTTGAAATTTTAAAGCAAACCCTACCAGGATTTATGCGTCAAGTGTTAGATAGTAAAGGTCCTAATGCTTATGATTATTTTGCTATTGGTCATAATTCAATTGCTTATAATCCAAATTATAGTACTGAAGTTGCAGGCCCAGAAGAAGAACTAGTAACTCAGTTTCAATTAGCGTCAGCAGATAGTAATTTAGTTAATCGAGGTTTGCTTGATATTGAAGGTATTAATCCAGAAACAAAAATGTTAGTTATGAAATCAGGTTTAGCGCAAAATTTAAAATATGCTAGTACAGCCAACACTATTCCAATGGTCATCAATCGTTCTTTTGCAGCAAGATTTAATTTAGGTGTTGGTGATCAGTTTAACGGTCATCCAAAAGTTAAAACATTGTACTATAAGAATAATCAAGGAAAATTACGTCCAATTCCAAAAAATAATTGATACTATGGTGCCAATCCAGTTGGTGCATCAGATGATGGCGCAAAATCAATTTGAAATAAGTCTGCCAATAAATGAAATGCTCGTGGTAGAAAAAATATTGAAGATACTGACTATTCTGATACTTATGGCTATCAATACAATGGTGTTTACAATAACAAAGGGGAAAGAGAATTAGATGATGATCCAACAGATTGAAATAATACTAATAATGTTTGATTAAAACTTCCTGCTGATATTACTGGAGCTGTTAAATCAGGAACACTTAGAAGTTCTGATACATCAAAAAATTTACCATTTAAAGTTTCTAATATTGGCGTTCAAGATGGAGATACATGATGAGTTCAACCTTTTTCTTATCATGTTGCTGATGAATATTTCAATGAAGACATTGATCCAACTAGTTTACTACTTACTAGAATTCCTGAATGATATGGTGCAATGTTAGATCAAGAAAATTTAGTGGTGGACTATAATTTACATGATAATTTTGCTTCAGAGATTGAAACTAATATGCCAGAATGATGATCAAGTATTGTTGGTTCAAATCCAGTTACTAATTATCGTGTGATTGGAATTCAAGATTCTTATGACACACCAAAAGCATATATTGATCAAAAGTGAGCTAATTTAATTGCTGGTTACAGTTACTATGATGTTCGTACTGAAGCAAAAGATCCAATGTATGCTCCAGGAATCTATCAATGATTTAGTGGTAAACTTAGTGCTTCAGATGATATTTATGATATTGTAGGAAGGATGGCTTTTAAACGGAATGCTGATGACTATAGTATTTATTCAATGTCTGGACTTAGAGGTAACGTTGAAGAGCCAATTGTTGCTAATAGTGACTTGCTACTAAGAAAAAAAGAAATGCTAAATAAGATGGCAGAGATTGCTTTAAGTGCGAGTTTACTGTTTATTGTCACGACTGTTATTTGTGCAATTCTAATTGTCATAATGATTACTGATTCATTCACTGATCAATTTCGTATCTTTATGGCTAGAATGAAAGCAGAAGGTTACACTAATAAAGAAATTAACTCCTTTACTTTAGGTATCTTTACTCCATGAGCTTTTGTTGGCTATGTAGTTGGGTATGGATTAGGATTCTTATCAGTCTTTGGATTCATTCAAATCATTACGCGATTTGCTGGATTGGCATTTCCTTTTTCATTCATTTGATGAATTATTCCTTTAAGTTTTGGAATCATCGCTCTGATTTATTTTTCAACATATATCATTAATAATCATCAATTGAACAAAATGAATCTGATTGGTTTATTGAAGTCAGATGAATAAAAAAACATCTAATTAAAGATGTTTTTTTATTTTTTCTATTTATTGTATAATTATGTTTATTGATGTAGTACATGTAGGTGAATAAAATGGCAATTTTTGCAAAATTAAAAGCAAAACTATTTGGTGTGAAAAATGATAAGTATGATCAAGGATTAAAAAAATCTCGTTTGTCGTTTACCCAAAAATTAAAAGCTTTATCTTCTAAACATAAAATAGTTAATCAAGAATATTTTGATGAGTTAGAAGAAATTTTAATTAGTGCTGATGTTGGTCATAAGATGGCTTCAAAAATTGTGAGTGAAATTAATCAAGAAGCTAGAAAAAGAAAAATTAGTCAATCAGCAGAAATTAACAACATCATCATAGATAAAATATTTGCAATTTATACTGATGAAGAAGTTGTTTCAACAAAACTTAATTTTAATGATAAAGGGCTAACATGCTTTTTAATTGTTGGCGTGAATGGTAGTGGTAAGACAACTACACTAGCAAAATTAGCTTATAAATTAAAAGATTTAGGTAAGAAACCATTATTAGTTGCAGCAGATACGTTTCGTGCTGGTGCAGTTGAACAATTAAAGTTATGATCTGAAAAATTAGATGTAGCAATTCAAATGCCAATAAAACCACAGCAAGATCCAGGAAGTGTAGTTTTTCAAGGACTTGAGCAAGCATTAAAAAATAATTATGATGTTGTGCTAATTGATACAGCAGGGCGATTAGAAAATAAAGTTAATTTAATGCAAGAATTAAATAAAATTAATAAAATTATCAAGCAAAAGTTAGGTCATGAACCTGATGAAGTACTTTTAGTTTTGGATGCAACAACAGGTCAGAATGGTATCATTCAAGCGCAAGAGTTTGAAAAAATTGTTCCTGTTTCAGCAATTGTTCTAACAAAAATGGATGGAACAGCCAAAGGTGGAATTATCTTAGCAATTAAAGAATATTTAGATTTACCTGTTAAGTTAGTTGGTCTTGGAGAACAAGCTACTGATTTAGAAGAATTTGATTTAGAGCAGTACCTTTACAATCTAACAAGAGATTTATTTACTGGAGCAGATGATGAATAGTTTACATTTAGAAAAAGTTGAGCATTACTACAGCCTTTTTGCTCTTTATCACCCGCTACTAACTGACAAACAACAAAAATATTTTCGTGAGTATTTTTTAAATAACCTTTCTTTACAAGAAATAGCAAAGTCGCTTAAAGTATCAAGGAATGCTGTTTCAGATAGTTTACAAAAAACAATGAAGTTGTTAGATGAGTATGAAAAAAAACTACATTTATATAAAAAATATCAAGCTCGAAAAAAGATTTATGATAAACATTTAGATTCTCAATTTGTACTTAAACTACAAGAAATTGATAAAATATAATCATATATATATAGAAAGGAGCAACTATGAAATTTTTAATTATTGGTGACATTTATAGTGCTGAAGGCAGAACAATGGTTAAGCAATGAATTCCTGAGATTAAGGACTACTTAGCTCAACAAAATCAAACGCTTGATTTTATTATTGCTAACGGAGAAAACATCACTCATGGTAAGTCAATCTCTTTGCAACACTATAAAGAATTAAAAAAACTTGGTGTTGATGTGATTACTTCTGGAAACCATATTTTTGCTCCAACAACTAATGTTGTTAGTTATATTGATGATCATAAAGATCTTTTACGACCATTAAATTACAATCCCTACCAGCCAGGAAATGGAACAGTTTTAGTTACTAAGAATAAGAAAAAGATTCGTGTTACTAATATGATTGGTCGCACTTTTATGGATCGTTCTGATAATCCTTATTTTGCGTTAGAGACACTATTAGACTTAGAAAAAAATAATAAAAAAGAACGCAGTGATATTCATATTATTGATTTTCATGCTGAAGCAACAGCAGAAAAGATAGCTTATGCTTGATATTTTGATGGTAAAATTAGTTGTCTTGTTGGGACACATACTCATGTGCAAACAGCAGATAATCGTTTACTGCCAAAAGGAACTGCGTTCATTAGTGATATTGGGATGACAGGAGTTTACGATTCAATTATTGGAGCTAAGCCTGAAGAAGTAATTTATCGTGAAAGAACTGCTCTTCCAGCTAAATTTCAACCTGCTTCAGGTAAAGGGCAGTTTTGTGCAGTAGTACTAACAATTGATGATACAACTAACAAAGCACTAAAATTAGAACGAATTTTTATTAAGCCAGATAGCAATCAAATAGTATTGTATTAATTAGATTTAGGTGATTTTCAAATGAAAGATTTTTTTCTTGCTAACAATGGATTATATTTAATTATTTTTGCAGTAATTTTAGTAGTACTGCTTTTTACTTTGCGTTTTGTTCAAATCAAAAAAATTCCCAAAGATAAAGTTGAAGTTGTTCAAGCAGCAGAGTTACGTGATAAATTTGTTTTGACTAGAGATCAATATGAATTAAAAATCTATAAAGAAATAAATCAACAAAGTTCAATCATCTTAGTTGGTGTTCATAACTTACAAGGCCAAAAAGATGATTTTAAATTATTAAGTAAACTTTGTAAGCAAGAGCAATGATCTTTAATTGCTTTTGATCGTCGTGGTGTTGGAAAGAATCGTGATGAATGAAAGTTTCGTTCATTAAATACTGACATCAATGATACAAAAGATGTTGTTGCTGCAATTAGAGCAAAGTATCCTAATCATAAAATTATTTTATTTGGTGAAGCAATTGGAGCAGCAATTGCTAGTTATGCAAGTAAGAACAACAAAAATGTTGACGGATTGATTATTAGTAACTTAATCACTAAAAGTAATTTGTATCCAATTTCTTTAGGTTTATATATTCGTTTTTTAATTGGTTTTTTGTTTACTAGTAACATCAAATTGCCATTTGATATTGATCCAGAAGATATTTCAAGTAATCAGGCTTATCTAACTAATATGAATCAAAGATACACTTTAAAGCAAGATTGATCATTAAAATTTTTAAGTCAATTAAAACAAATCAATAAAAAAGCACCAAAAGTTATTCGTAATTTAAAGCAACCAACTTTAATTTTACAAAGTGGCGATGATGTTTTTAGTGATTTTCATCAATTAAAAGTTTTAAATAAAAAATGGAAGTCACATCAAAAATATCACTTTATTTTTAGTGGCAAACATGCTTTAATTAATGAACCGGAAATAAAAGATGTTTTTACTCAAGAGATTCAACCATGAGTAAAAAATTTACTTTAAACAAAGAAAGGTTTTAAAAAAAATGACAGTAAAAGAAAATCTCAATCATCATTTATTTACTAGTGAGTCAGTTGCTCCTGGTCACCCAGATAAGATTTGTGATCAAATTTCAGATGGTATTTTAGATGCAATTTTAGCAATTGATCGCAATGCTAAAGTTGCATGTGAAGCTTTTATCACAACAAATTTTCTTTTAATTGGTGGTGAAGTTCATAGCACCAAATTAGCAACAATCAATATTAAAGAACTAGCAGAAAAAACTGCTAAAGCAATTTTAATTGAGTTGGGTTACGACAATGATGAAATTGGCTTTAATGCTAACACTTGTGAAATTAAAGTTTTAATTCATGAGCAATCACCAGAAATTCTTCATGCAGTAGAACAAGCTAATCATCAAATTGGTGCTGGAGACCAAGGAATTATGTTTGGCTATGCATGTTTAGAAACTAAAAACTATATGCCTTTAGCAATTGTTTTAGCACATGAATTACTAATTAGAGCTAATGAATTAAGAAAAAAAGGATTATTTAAATATGCCAGAGTTGACATGAAAGCTCAAGTAACAATTGATCAAGAAGATAAGAATAATTTACAAATTCATACAATGTTGATGAGTGTTCAACATACTCCTGATTGCCATAAAGAAGAATTTGAAAAATTTATTAAAGAAGAAATTATGTTTTTTGTTGCTAAGAAATATCAATTGAACCTTGATTTTAATATTTTAATCAATCCAACGGGGAAGTTTGTTATTGGTGGTCCAACTGGAGATACGGGGCTTACAGGAAGAAAAATTATTGTTGATACATATGGTGGTAAGGCACCTCATGGTGGTGGTGCTTTCTCTGGAAAAGATCCAACCAAGGTTGATCGTAGTGGCGCTTATTTTGCTAGATATATTGCTAAGAATATTGTTGCTGCAGAACTAGCTAAGGTTTGTGAGGTTCAACTTGCTTATGCGATTGGAATGCCTAACCCAATATCGGTTTTTGTTGACACTTCTGGTACAGTTGCGCAAGGGTTAACTGAAAAAGATTTAATCAAAATAATCTGTGAGAATTTTGATTGTAGTATTAAAGGTATTATTGATCACTTGCAACTTTTAGATCAAAAGTATCAGCCACTAGCAGTTTTTGGTCATTTTGGTCGTGAAGATTTAAATTTAGCTTGAGAGAAACTAGATAAAGTTGAAACTTTAAAAAGATATTTAATCAAATAAGTTTTTCAATTTAAAATTATAATTTTAAAACGAAATGGAATTTTAATTAAAATTCCATTTTTTATATTTAACTTAATATTTCTTTGATATCATTTATTAATATAAAGGGAGTTGTTGATAATGAAAAAAATTGAAGAATTAATAGATTTTAAATTAAATGAAAAACAAGATTATGATAAATATTCTCAAATTAGAGGACAGCAATTATATTTATTCATAGGCAAATATTTATACAAAGAAGATATTAAACTTAACTATTGTTATGTAAAAGATTTGATTAGATATGATAAAAGATTAAAAGATAATTTATATGTTTATTTAGGTACTTTTGAAGATTATTTAAAAACTTTAATTTATGAAAAAACAAATTATTCTGTTAATAAAAAATTTCAATTAAGTGAAGAAATTGATCATAGTTCATTTATAGAAATTAATACTAAAGAAAGTTATGATTTAGCAAAATTAATTATAATTTTGGAAGAAATAGAAGGGGCTAAAAAAGAAGAAATTAAGGATTTTAGAAAAATTAAGGATTTTAGAAATAAAGTTATGCATCATAATTTTTTATTGCTTAAATATGAAGAAAAAAAGAAAATTCAATCTAGAATTGTTTGATTAAAAGATAACATTTTAATGTTAAAAAAATATTTGCCAAAAGATTATCAAAACAATTTCATTAAAGATATTAATAATTGTAAGAAAAAACTTTTATTAGAAAAATCTTATAAATTGGAGGAATTATAAATGCAATTGAAATATTTAGTTAAAAAAGAAACTAAATTATATAAAAAAGAATTTATTGATAAAGCAAATGAAATAATAAAACTGGCAAGAAATGATTTCTCTATTTGTTTTACTTTGGTTGGTAGTAGTAAAAGAAATATGATTTTAATTAGAGAAGATATTCCAAATCCTTCTTTTGATTTTGATTATCAACTTTTAATCACTAATAATAAAGATAATAAAAGTGCTAAAGAAATAAAAGATTATTTCATGAAATTATTTCAAAAAAAATTTGAAACTAAAAATTGAAAAGTTCAAGATTCAACTTCAGCAATAACTATTAAAAAGAAAAATAATAATTATTCTTATGATGTTGCTATTGTACAACAAAATCTTAAAACTTTAAAAGCAGATATACTAAAACATTATAAAACAAATAATGAACACAAATATTCTTGAGAAACAATTCGTGAGTATAAAACTTATAGACAAAATTTGAAAAAAATAAAAGGTGTTGATTTGTGAAATGAATTAAGAGAAATTTATAAAGATAAAAAGACAAATAATAATGAAACTAAATCATATTTACTTTTTATTCAATCTGTTAATGAACTTGTAAAATAATAATTATTAATAATTAAAATAATAGATAATTTATTCTTGCTAAGAACTTAGATATAATTAATATAGTAGTTATGGAAGGAAAATAATAATGGATTTGCCTGAAAATTATCTAATTTGAAAAAAACAAATGCTACCAAAACATTTAGCAGAACAACTAGCACAAATGAGTCGAGAAGAAATTATTGAAGCCTTCACTAGTAATTTAGAATTTGGTACAGCAGGTATGCGAGGTACAGTTGGTCCAGGAACAAGTAGAATTAATGAGGTTACAATTATTAAGGCAACTACTGCTGTGGTTGAGTATTTAAAAACACAATTTTCAAAAGAAGAACTGAAAGAACGAGGTGTTGTAATTGCTCATGATAATCGTCATTTCTCAAAAGAATTTGCTTTGTTGACAGCACAAATTTTAGCGCATCAAGGTGTCTTAGCTTATTTATTTAAAGATAACGATTTGCGTCCAACGCCAGTGCTATCATATAGCATTAGAAAAATAAATGCGGTTACTGGGATTGTCATCACAGCCAGTCACAATCCACCAGAATATAATGGCTATAAAATTTATGATCAAAATGGTTGTCAGTTTCTACCAGATGTAACTAATATTATTGCTGATAATATGTTGAAATTAAAAGATCAATTTGAGTTTAATTTTAGTTATGATGAGACTTTAATTAAAGAAGTGCCGCTAGCAATTGAAGAACAATACCGTAATGATATTAAAAGTTTACAATTTTATCCTAATGAAAAGCGTAACATCAAAATTGTTTTTTCTAACTTACATGGAACATCAAGAGAATGGGTGCTACCAATTTTAAAAGAGTGTGGGTATGAAGTAATCATAGTCAAAGAACAAGCGGATTATGATCCTGATTTTAAAGGAGTTGTTTCGCCAAATCCTGAAATAAAAGCAACTTTTGGGTTAGCAATTAAATATGCTAAAGAGAATGATGCTGATTTAGTAATTTTAAACGATCCTGATGCTGATCGAATTGGAATTGCCGTTAAACATCAAGGAAAGTATGTTTTATTAAATGGTAATGAAACAGCACCAATCTTATTAGAATATCTTTTAAGTCACTATCAAAAAAGCAACACTATGCCTAAAAATCCTGTAATGTATAATACTTTTGTTACTGGAACGCTATCAGATCAAGTTGCTAAGAGTTATGATTGTCAAGTAATTAAAACTCTAACGGGATTTAAATGAATTGGTGCAGAAATTTTAAAAGAAAAGCAACGAGGAATCAACTTTGTTTTTGGGTTTGAAGAAGCTTATGGTTATGTGATTAAAGATATCACTAGAGATAAAGATGGAATTCAAGCAGCAATGGTTCTAGCAGAAGCTTGTTGATACTATTTGCAGCAATCTAAGACTTTAATTGATGTTTTAACTTGAATTTATCAGAAATTTGGTTATTATTATTGCTATACAGTTAATTTAGTTTTAAAAGGTCAAAGTGGTCAAAAACAAATTGCTAGTATGATTGATATTTTAAGAAAAGAAGATATTAAATCACTAGCACAGAATGTTTTAGAAAAAAAAGAAGACTATTTAAATGGTCTCTATAATATGCCAGGGCAAAACTTATTAAAATTTTATTTTCAAGATGGTTCATGATTTGCTGTTCGACCTAGTGGAACAGAACCAAAAATTAAGTTCTATTTTGTTTGTATTGATAACAGTATTGCCCAAGCAAAAGCTAAGATGCATAATATGTATCATGATTTAGCAGAAAATTATTTAAAACTTACTGTGACAAAGGAGCAGTTAAACGATGATTAAAGATATTATTGCCAACACCACCAACATAAAACTAACAGTAATTATTAGACGTGCCTTACAAGGAGTAGCAAGTAATAATAATCCCTATCTTACTTTAATTTTACAAGATAATACAGGAATTATTAATGCAAGGTTATGAGATGTTTCAGCTACTGATATCGAAGCATTAGTTGCTGGACAAGTTGTGACTATTAGTGCTAATAGTTTACTTTATAATAATGAGTTACAATTAAAAATTAATGACTATCAAGTGCTATCAGGAAAAGAAGCCGAGAAGCACTATCAAAATTTAGTTATCAGTGCTCCAATTAATGTTGAAAAAGAATGAAAAGATTTACTTAAAACTGTTGAAGATTTTGATGATGCAATTTTAAAGAAAGTTGTTCTACATTTATTAAAGCAAAATGAAAAAGATTTCACTACTAGACCTGCTGCAGTTAGAATGCATCATAATGTTAGAAGTGGATTGTTATGACACACAGCAACAATGTTGAAAACAGCAAAAGAAATTGTCAAGGTCTATCATGATCGTGAGATTAATCAAGACTTGCTCTATGCAGGAGTGATTATGCATGATTTTGGCAAGATTTGAGAATTAAGTTCACAGTTGATTACTAACTTCACCTTACAAGGAAATATGCAAGGACATATTGTTTTGGGCAGTGAGCAAATTGGTTTAGCTTGTCGAACATTAAAAATTAACGAGCAAGAGCCAATTATTCTTTTATTGCAACATTTAGTGCTAGCAAGTCATGGTAAGTATGAGTTTGGTTCACCTGTGCTACCAAAGGTTTTAGAAGCTGAGATTCTCCATCAACTTGATAATTTAGATGCTAAGATCACTATTATTGATGATGCTTTGAAACCGCTTAACTCTGGAATGGCAACTAATCGTCTACTAGCTTTAGAAGGTCGTATTTTCTACAAGCATGAAGGTGAAAAGAAAAAAAAGTAAAAAAAATGATGATTTTAATTCATCATTTTTTTATTTCTAACTAACCTTGAAGGATTCAGAAGATTGATCCAATGGCCATTAAAATATGAGGCAGTGGATTTAGATATGTTCAAGCTGACTTGTAGTCGACTCCTTCTCCCACAAAAAACCCAATAACAATAATAAGTGATAGTGCAGCAAGGCAAATAGCTCATATTCTTGATCATCAACCTGGCATTGTTGAAAATGGAATTAAAATGTAGAATAGACCAATTAAAATCAATAATTGTCAAGAAGCATTTCATCCATAAATTTTATTGTCGATAACTTTAGAAGCAACAAGGATACCATAGATGATAATTCATAAAGCTCCGATAGCCATTAATATTTTAGAAATTGTAAATTGTTTTTTTAATCAATTTTTTGTACCTGATTTCATAATTTATTTATTCCTTTCTATTTAAATTTTCTTGTAGTAGTTTTCTTGTTTCTGATAGATTTTTTATTTCATTTTCATTTTTTATATGTTTGACTTGAAATCCTTGATCAACATTAAACTTTGGGATGACATGGATATGAAAATGAAAAACCATTTGGTTAGCTGCTTTACCATTGTTGATAATGATATTGAATCCTTTGATTTGATTAGAGAAGATTGTCAGTAGTTTTTTAGCTATTTTTTGTGCAGTAATGTTAGTTGCACAAATGTCTGTCTCACTAGTTTCAATTCAGGTGTCAGAATGGTTTTTTGGTACTACGAGAATATGAGCTTTTTCTACCGGGAAGATATCAAGAAAAGCTGCTGTGTTTTCATCTTGATAGATTAGATCTCGATTATCTTTAATAATTTGACAAAAAAGGCAATCAGCTTTTTCTTGCATATTTTACACCTCGTTCTAATTATAACTTATTTAAAAAAAATCTAATTATAAGTAAATAAAAGACATGTGTTCCATGTCTTTTTAGCTTTAATAGTATTCCTTCACTGCGTTTCAGAAATCGATATTGTAGATATTTTCTTTTCTAATAAATTTTGGATAAAGAACTTTGGCAGCTAAAGTAAAGTTAGTTGCTGCAACTTCTTTATTAGGATTTGTTTCTGCTTGTGAAGCAAGGAAATAAATCATTTGTCAGAAAGTATTTCATTTCATATTTTGATAGTATTCATAGTTTGGATCAGCGTCTGGATTAGTTGCTGTTACATCTGGACCACGCATGTATTTTGAGAAATTAGAACTTGAAATCTTACTATTTTCTCCAATATTTCAGTATTGAATAAAGCTCCCATAATCTTCATCTTTATTGATAGTAAGAGATTCATCAGTTGAACTATAGTAATTGAAGTCAAGATTTTGAACAACATCAATTCAATAAATTGGTGCTGAATAAGCAAAGCTACCGCGATTATTTTTAGATCAATAGTGGGTATCATCATTAGTGTTAATTCTTCATCCACTGATTTTATTGTTACTTTTATCATCGGTATTTGTAACTGCGCCGTTGTAATCTTTGCTGCTAGTGTCGCTAACATAGGCATTAAGTCCTAAGATTGGATCAACAGTATTTTTTATTTTTTGATCACTACCTGCTAATCTAGTTAAGAAAAGTGGATTTAAAGTTAGTGGGTCACTTGCACTTGTTCCACCTGTGATTAATTCAGGTAATGAAGGTGTAGCACTAGTTCATGCACTTTCAAGATTTTGAGCATTACTTATACTAGTAGTGTAATCTCATACTAGTTTATAGTTTGAATTTCAAACAGAATTTGGACCTCAATTTTGTAGTTGAGCAGCATACTTTGTGTTATCAATTTGAATAGTAGCAGAATTACTATTGTTATTAATTTTTAAAATTGAATTTAAGATATTTGCCATTGTAAATAGTGTTTCATTTAATTGTGGCAAAATTTGTGAATAGTAGTATTGTTGGTATCTAAAACGTAATCATCATTTAAAACGTTCTAAACTTTTTTGATATTTAACAACATTGTTGTTTTCTAATGTTGGTGGTAGTTGTTCTTCTGGTCCTGGATTATCTCAGATTGGATTTCCATTAGTTAAATAGTTAAGTTCTTTATTATAATTTTCATCAGCATGTTTAGCAATTCTTTGAATTTGCTCATCAATTTTAGGGTTAGCTAAATTTTCGTCTGAATATAAATGAGTTGAAGTAAAGACTTCGTCTGGATTATTCACTAAGTCAGGGTTGCCATCGGGACTATCTTGACTGTAGAATGGACTCTTGCTATAGTCAAATTTTGTTGTGCCCATTTGATGTCAGTTATTTGTTTGGAAAATTAATTTATTAGTGTAAACTTTACGATCAAAACTTTGGCCACTGTTGACAGTATTAAAATAATCAGCAGCTAAAAGATTAAGTCCAAGATTATCTTTAATTCTAGTGAAGGCTGCGTTAGCATCGGCTTCAGAATAATTTAATTTCTCACGGAAGAAATTATAAAATTCTTGTTGAGCCATAATTCCTTCAACTTCTTTTTTAATAAAATCCATCCCTTGTTTGAAAGCACTACTAAATTGTGACTTAGCGCTAACACTATAGTTTACACCAACGAAATCAAAAAGAATTCGATCTTGAAGGTCATTTGATAGATCTGCTTGATAGCGACTAATTTCAGTAGTACAAGCTGCTACTAATATTGCTGGTCCTGAAAATAAGGCGATTGAAGCTAGTAGTGGTAAAAATTTATTTTTTTTCATTATTTCACCTTCTATCTTTGAATACTATTTGGATCGTAATATCAAATAGTTTGAGCAGCAACATTATTTAAATAAATTTTGATATCTTCTGGGTCTAATCGAGCAGCAGGACCATTAGCATAATCTTTGCCTTCTCAAGTTTCATTTAGATCGGTAATATTTTTTATTAAAGTATCGTTGCTAACAATTCCTTGTTGTAGACTTCATCGTCTTTTGTATGTTGATGAGAATCATGTTTTCATTGAATCAATAAATTGGTAAATTCGATCATCTGAAGCATTAATATCATCATCTAATAGAACTGATACATTTCAATGGATGTTGTCGATATTGTTGTTGAAGTACAAAATGTAATCTCATCAAATGTCACTAGAGATGTCACTTGAACCACTGGTAAATTTATTTAAACTTTCATTTAAATCAAAGAAAGTTGTTAGACCTTTAGTATTTCATAATAAGTATTGTGTTTGTAAGTAATCAAGATAAGGAGTATTAGTAAGTCCGCCAGGTCTGTCAGCTAATTTTTTAACATCATCTCAAGTCGCATTTTCTCTTTTAATTGGATCTGAAAGTAATTGAGTATAGTCAGTGATTATGTCTTGTATTGGCGTTGTTGTTTCTACTGTTGAGCTATAAGTAATACCAGGCGTTTGAACAAAATGGATTCCATCTGTATCAATAAACACTGCTACTTTATTTCCATCACTACCACTATGTAAATTAGTATCTGGATCAGCATCTTTCATTCAGACTAGGTCTTTGTAGTTACTTGTATGTGTAGCTGTTGATTCAGTTGTAGTTCTATCAATCACATCAATTAGTGTTTGTAAATTGTTAGCATCAGCAGTGTATTCAGATAAATTATATTGAAGAGTTGTTGCACTTTGTTGACCAACACCTTGAGCACTTGTTACGTAGCGATATAAGTAGTATGAAAAAGAAGGTTTAATGCTTGCAGGGTCACTATTTAATGTAACTAATCCTAAGTCACCAGTTGTTGAAGAAGTAGTAACACTTTTAATTTCATCCATTTGTTCTCTTAATGCGCCTTGAAAACCAAGGCTAGGATTATTAATATTTTTAATAACTGTTGATAGTTCAGTTTCATTAAAGTTGCTTAGTTCGATTTTATCTTTTAAAGCATTATTTTTTTCTGTATCTTTAAAAGGAACAACAATTTGTCTAGTTCAAATTGGGCCTTGATTTTTCATTCATACTTGAGCAATTTTTGCTTGTTGATTACTTAATAAACCTTGGATTGTACTTGAAGGGTCAACTAAATAATCATCGCCAGGTTGCTTTGGTTCATCATTTTTAGTTTTTGCAACTTTAAAAGCTAACTTAATATTACTTGGAGTTGAAGATTCTCTAATTGCTGTTTGTAAAAGTG
The DNA here is from genome assembly GCF_021496725.1 of Spiroplasma platyhelix PALS-1. Taxonomy (GTDB): domain Bacteria; phylum Bacillota_I; class Bacilli_A; order Mycoplasmatales; family VBWQ01; genus Spiroplasma_D; species Spiroplasma_D platyhelix. Next base: position 593,065 of record NZ_CP051215.1, on the reverse strand, counting down.
CAAAAGGTGCTAGATCAGTTTGATTAAAACTTTTAGCTACGATTCATACTTTATCGCCATAAGTTCCAGTATTTATATATTCAGCTAATTCTCCACCAGGATGAACAAATTTATAAATGTCATTTAATCAGATAGTTATCTCAGTAGTATTATAGTATTCGTAGTTATGATAGTTATCACCAACATAATATTGGCTTACGATTGTGTTTGCTTTACCTTTTAAGAGCACATCAAAATAGCGTTGGTAACTACCAGTTGCACCATCTCCACCTTGTGCTGGATCTTTTAAGAAGTTTTTTCATTGTGTTTCTCAACTGCGACCATATTTAGATCTTAAAGAATCTTGAATGTTTTTAATTTGATTTTCTACTGATTGCTTAGCAAATTCATAGTCTTCTGCAAAAGTAGAATTAGTTTTTAAAATTGAAAGACTAATATAATCAACAATATCTTTATATAAAGATTGTCCAATTCCGGTATCAGTATTATCTAATAAGAATTTGTACATATCATCGGCTGTTTTATTTTGTTCACCGTTGATAACGCCATTTCAATCAAAAATAACTACTGTTGTTTGGTCGGCTGTTCCACAAGCTACAGCAGTAACTGCTGATGAGGTCGACAATGTGAAAGCCGCAAGTAAGGCTAGTAAATTGCGCACTTTTTTCACTTCCATTCGCAAAAATCTTTGTTATAAAACAATTTTACTAAATTATATTAACATAAAAAAATTATTAATGAAGATACTTTTTTGATATTTTTGGATTATTTTGTTAAAATAATTTCCTTATGTATCAACTTAAAATTTTTCTAATTTAGTAGTTTTTATTAATGATAGCTTAAGAATGAATTATAATTTTTATATACAAATTATTAATTAATAGTAGGAGCAATGTTTTATGAATAATAACAAGACTTTTTCTGACATTAAGTCTGAATTTCCTTTTTTTAAAAAAAATCGTAACTTAGTCTTTTTTGATAGTGCAGCAACTAGTTTGAAACCGAAAGTGGTAATTGATGCAGTTAACAAATACTATCAAAATTATAGTACTAATACTCATAATCTTGATTTTCCTTTAGCAATTGAAACAAAAGATATTTATGAAAGTTGTCGTCAAGATGTAGCAGATTTTATTCATAGTCAAAAAAATGAAGTAATTTTTTGTCCATCAACAACTTTTGCTTTAAATCAAATTGCTTATAGTTTAGGTCAATATTTAAAAGAAGGTGATGAAGTTGTGTTGACAACTTGTGAGCACAGTTCTTTGTTGTTGCCTTTTTATCGTTTAGCGCAAGAAAAAAAAATAATACTAAAATTTATTGATGTTAGCACTGATGGCTTAATCACAATTACAAATTTAAAAAAAATTCTAACAAAAAAAACACGTATTGTTGCTTTTGCTAGTATGAATAATTCATTAGGAACAATTAATAATGTTAGAGAATTAGCAAAGATAGTTAAGAATTTTAAAATTGAAAAAAAATCACAAGCAGACTGACCATTTGAAAAAGTTTTAGTTTTAATTGATGGAGCTCAATCAATCAGTCATAGTATGACAAATGTTAGTCAATGAGATATTGATTTCTTTACTTTTTCAGCTCATAAACTATTTGGACCAACAGGTATAGCTGTTTGATGAGCAAAAGCAAAATGATTGGATTTGATGCAACCATTAATTTTAGGTGGAGGGATGAATGGTCGTATTTATAAGGATGGAAAATTTACTTTATTAGATCCACCCGATCGTTTTGAAGCAGGTACTCCTAATCTTGCTGGAATTTTTGGATTGCAAGCAGCAATTAAATATGTTAGGGAAATAGGCATAGAAAATATTGCTCAATATGAAAGAGAGTTAAAAAAATATGCTCTTGAGCAATTTAAAAAACATTTAGGTGATAAAGTTGTTGTTTACAATGAAAATCAAGAATCAGGAATTTTATTATTTAATGTTCTTAATGTTGCTGCAGAAGATGTTGCTAATTATTTAGGACATCAAAAAATTGCTTTAAGAAGTGGTAATTTTTGTGCTAAATTACTTTCTGAAGTAATCAATTGTGCTTCAAGTTTGCGAGTTAGTTTTTCAATTTATAACAATAAGCAAGATGTTGATCATTTGATTGCTGCATTGCAAAAAGGATTTAACGATGGTGGTGATTTTTTAAATGAATTCTTTAATTAAAGACAACAATTACTATCGTCAAATAATTGTTGATCATTATAGTAACCCAATTAATAAAGGAATATTAAAAACTAAAGAGAGTTTGACTTTTCATCATTATAGTAATTCATGTGTTGATGATTTTTATTTTGAGATAACATTTAATAAAAATGTAGTTGCTAATGCAAAATTTGAAGGAATAGGTTGCGCAATCTCAACTGCATCAATTGACATTTTTGCTTCATTAATTATTAATAAAACTATTGCTGAAGTACTAACAATTAATGAAAATTATCAAAATATGCTAGCAGCAAAAAAATATCAAGAAAATATTCTTGAAGATTTGCTTGCTTTTAAAAATGTTTTAAAGCAACCTAATAGAATTAGATGTGCTTTAATTATTAGTGAATCAATTAATGAGATTTTGTTAGTTAAGCAAGGTAAGAAATAATGAGTAGTGAAATAAAACAACAATTAAGAATGCAATATCTAAAAATTTTAAAAAATATTGATAGCAAACAAAAAGAACAATGAGATGGAAGTATTTTGCAACAATTTATTAATAGTAAGTACTTTCATGAAGCTAACACAATTGCTTTATATTTTTCTTTGCCTTATGAAGTTGAAACAACTAAAATTATTAAAATTTTGTTAGAGAATAAGAAAAAAGTTGCTTTGCCAAGAATGACAGAACAAAACTTAGTATTTTATTACATCAATAGTCTTGATGAGTTAGTAGTTGATAATCAATGAGAAATTCATCAGCCTAAAGATACTAATCAAGTTGTTGAAACTAAGGATTTGGACTTAATTATTTTGCCTTTATTAGGCTTTAATAAAAAAAATTATCGTCTTGGTCACGGTCGAGGTTATTATGATCGTTTTTTAAGCACTCCTAATTTTAAAGCTTTAAAATTAGCATTGGCTTATAAAATTCAAGAAATTCAACTTGATGTTTTTTTTGTTGATAATTGAGATGTTACTTTTGATGCTCTTATCACTAATAGTTAGCATAAAAATCATTTAGTTTATTCAAGCCAGTAAAATTAAATCCTAAATTTAAAAATAATTCTTAAAATTAGATATTTTTAAAATTAATAAGATGGTATAATAAAATCAAGTATTAATTTAATAATTAATAGTTATATTTTTATCAAAAGAAAGAGGAAAAAATCATTATGATTAAAAATAACGATAACTCTGTTGACGGTAATACAACAGATAATTCAATGACTGATGTTATTGAAGAAAACAACACAAAACCAGTTAGCTTTTCTGTAAATCAAGAAATTGAGGTTACACCTACTGGATTTAAAGAATATGGTGTTTTTTGTGACTGTGGAAACGGTTATACTGGATTAGTACACATTAGTAGAATTACTACTAAGTTTGTAAAGAACGTTTCTGAATACTTTACAATTGGAAAACCTTTTACTGCTAAAGTTATTGAAGTTCACGAAAAAACTAAGAAGTTAAGTTTGAGTACAAAAGAATTTGACTTAGAATCAAATAATTCACAAAATTAGGGTAAAGTAATAAATAAAGTTAAATTCTTAAATAAACAGCAACTAATAGAAAGTTGCTGTTTCTTACAATAATTAATAATTTGTTAAAAAGGAGATAGTAAAATTAATGATACAAGTTGATTTAAAAAATGCTCAGATTAAAGATGAAGAATTATTAAAGTATCAAGAACAAGTAACTTTAATTCATCAAAAATTAGATGCTAATTTAATTCACGAAGATGAATTTTGTGGTTGAATTGATATGCCTTTAAAATATGAAAGAGATTTAAATTATCAAGCTGCTTGACAAACAATGAACACTGTTGCTTCAAGAATTCAAAAAGAAGTTGATGTTTTGTTAGTTATTGGGATCGGGGGATCTTACTTAGGAGCAAGAGCAGCTGTTGATATGGTTCAAGGGTTTTATAATAAAAAATCACCAGTAGAAGTTATTTATGCAGGTAATACTTTAAGTTCAACTTACACTGCACAATTGTTAGATTATTTAGAAAATAAGGAATTTGCAATTAATGTCATCTCAAAATCTGGCACAACTACTGAACCAGCAATTGCTTTTCGTTTATTTAGAAATTTATTAATTAAACAAAAAAAATCAAAAGAAGTTGTGAAGAATCGTATTATCGTTACTACAGATAGTGCAGAAGGAATCTTACATGATTTAGCTAAAGAAGAAGGATATCAAACTTTTGTCATTCCTAATGATATTGGTGGCAGATATTCAGTGCTAACACCAGTTGGACTTTTTCCAATGCTTGTTTCAGGGATTGATGTAGAAAAAGTTTTGATTGGTGCACAAAAGGCCTATCAAGAATGTAAGACTGATAAGATTTTAGTTAATCCAGCTTATAAATATGCAGTTAGTCGCTATCATTTATATCAAGAAAAAAATAAAAGTATTGAAGTGCTAGCAACTTATGAATTGCAACTACAAATGTTTTGCGAGTGATGAAAGCAACTATTTGGTGAGTCAGAAGGCAAAGATAATAAAGCCTTATTTCCAGCAAGTGTTGTTTTCACAACTGACTTACATTCAATGGGACAATTCATTCAAGAAGGATCAAAGATTTTCTTTGAAACTGTAATCTCAGTTAAGAAACCTAATCATGATGTGCCAATTCCTGAGTTAGAAGATGATGAAGATAAGATAAACTACTTAACAAAATATTCCTTACATGATATCAATCTTAAAGCATGTGAAGCAACGATTGCTGCTCATAGTGGCTATCAATTGGGAAATGTTCCTAACATTGTGTTGCAATGAGAAACAATGGATAGTGAAATGTTTGGTTTTGCAGCTTACTTCTTTATGCGTGCTTGTGCAATGAGTGCTAGTTTACTGCAAGTTAATCCATTTAATCAACCAGGTGTTGAAGTTTACAAAAAGAATATGTTTGAATTATTAGGAAAAAAATAGCAAGTAAAATTGCTATTTTTTTATAATAATTTCTTTATTTTTTAAAAGAATAAACGATTGATGATGAATCAAATGATACTAGTTCCTGAAATTACAGGCATTAAGAAGATCACTAGAATAATGCCCATTTTCATAAAGATTAAATTAGCAAGATTGTTAGATTCATAAAATTTTAAACTTTCAATCACACCAATATTACCAACTAAATTAAAGCCATTGAAGATAGTATTAACTCTAACAGTAAGCAGCATAATTGTTCCAGCAATTAAAAAAACTAATCCAATTAAAAATAAAATAATCATTGCTTTTTCTGAAGTTGGAAATTTGCTTCAATTGCTTTTTAATTTTATTGTCTTCATTATCTATTTTCACCATACCTAATTAATATAATTAATTATATCACTATCATCTTTAAGATATTTTTTAAAATCTTACTTAAAAATAATTGTAAAACTAAAAAATATCTATTATAATGAATAAGGTTTTTAAACTACAAGGCTAAAAATCTTTTGGAGCATTAGTTTAATGGTAAAACTCTTGCCTTACAAGCAAGTATTAGCGGTTCAATTCCGTTATGCTCCACCATTTTAAGTTTAAAATTAAATAGGCTGGCGTGGCTCAACTCGGCAGAGCACCTGATTTGTAATCAGGGGGTTGCAGGTTCGATTCCTGTCGCCAGCACCATGGAGGGGTAGCAAAGCCTGGCTAACTGCACCTGACTGTAGATCAGATCTCTTTGAGTTCGGGGGTTCGAATCCCTCCCCCTCCACCATTATTTATGATTGGGGTGTAGCCAAGCGGTAAGGCATAGGACTTTGACTCCTACATGCGATGGTTCAATCCCATCCACCCCAGCCATTTTAAATAAATATTATGCCCTCGTAGCTCAGTGGTAGAGCACCCGGCTTTTAATCGGGGTGTCGCAAGTTCGAGCCTTGCCGGGGGCACCATTAATTTAATCAATAAGTTTGCCCAGATGGTGAAATGGTAGACACGCCGGGCTTAAGATCCGGTAGCTTTTAACGGCTGTGCGAGTTCGAGTCTCGCTCTGGGCACCATTAGTAACTTTTGATATTTAAGAAAGAGAAATTTAATCTTTCTTTTTTTCTAAAGAAATACCCGGATGGCGAAATGGTAGACGCAGCAGATTCAAAACCTGCCGAGAAATCATGTGGGTTCAAGTCCCACTCTGGGTACCAAATTATCTTATTGTAAGAATTTAAAATTAAATTTGCTTTCTTACAATAAGATAATTTATTAAATCATACATAGAAAAAGAACTGAATTTAATTCAGTTCTTTTTTTACTAACTTTGAATTAGTACTGGTGTTCTTTGTTTGTAGAGGTAGAAAAATTAGTATGATGATAGCTAAGATTAAAGCAATAAAGGCAATTCAATTTGCAAGAGTGATTTCTAGATGATAGAGATCAGTAGCAAGGCTAAAAGAGAGAATCTTAAAAACAAATGCAACTAAAATTAGAAATTCATCAAAGAAAATTAAGCAGATGAAAATTCAAAATAAATTTTTTTCGATTGTTTGGTCTTTTAGGATTTTAGCAAGTAAAAAGCCATTAAAACTAGAAAGAATAATAAAAGCTAGAAAAATTAAAATTGTGTAAGTAAGTTCTCATCCTGAAAGCATAATTAAGGCACCAACTTTCCAAAGTTTTTATAGTAACTAGGACTAGCAGGATTAAAAGAAGCAAATTTATAGCCCTTATCTTTTAATGTATGGATTAGTTCACCAAGTCACTCTTGAGCATAATTTCTTGTATGACAAACAAAAATTTGACCAGATTTTAAATGTGACAAATATTCAGAAAGAATTTTTTTCTTTCCTGTTTCTTCTTCTTTATAGTCATGTCCTAAATAGCCACGAATAAAATATTTATTGTTAGTTTTTTCACTAATGTAGTCCATGCCATTAAAATATTGTAAGTATGAAAGACGAGTTGGAACTAATTCTTGATTGATTGAAAGATCTAAAATATCTTGATAGATTTTTTCTAATATTGCGTGTGTTTTATTTAATTCTGCTACTGCTAGTTTTTGTTTGTTGACATAGCGATTGTGAGAATAGGTGTGATTTCCAATTCAAGAAAATGATGGTCCTGTAAGAATTCTTTTTTCTAAACTTAAAAATTCATCGCTTACTGCTTGATTAAAATTATTTAGTCCTTCTTCAATTGTTTTTCCAACTTGAAAAAATGTCCCACTAACATTTTCTGCTTCTAAAATATCTAGAATTTGGTTGTCTGCAGTAGTTTGAGGACCATCATCAAATGTCAGCATCACAACTTTTTCATTGGTACTTATTTTGTTAACTTGATAGTGATAGATAATGCGAGTGCTAACAAAAATATTGAGAATTAATAAAAAAAAGGAAAATAGTACTAGTGATAAGAGTAATAATTTTTTTGTTTTTATTTTCATAAAAAAATAATCCACCATTTCTTGCATTTTTATTAATTATACTAGTTATATTGAGATAATAAGTAAAAAAGTAATTTATAAAAAAGCTTAAAAAACCTGATTGAATCTATTTTATTTTTGTTGTTTTTATTAATATCATTGTCAAAAAAATAAAAAATAGTTTATGATATTAATAATATTAAAATTTAATAGCAAAATTTATGAAGGAGGATCTACTATGGAAACAAAATCGAGGAAAACAATAAATAAATTTGGTTTTCTTGTCTCAGTGATTGGTGCAACAGTTGGTCTTGGTGGAATTTGAGGATTTCCCACACAAGTATATTTACACCGTGGGGCCTTTTTTATTCCTTTTATTATTTCAATGATCATTTGTGCAATTCCAGTACTATTTATTGAAATGACAATTGGAAACAAGTCAAGAAAAAATCATATTGAATTTTTTACTGAACAAGCTGGTAAGAAAGGAGCTTTCTTTGCTTGATTGCAATCAAGTACAGTTCTAATTTTAAGTACATATTATAGTGTCTTAATTGGTTGATGTTTAATTAACATCATTATCAGTTTTACTTCTGGTTTGAATCAAAATAATTTCTTTTATGATCAAATTTTAAATGTTACTAATGAAAATCCTACTAGTTTTCTAGCATTAGGTAACTTAAATTGAAAAGTTTTACTATCTACATTAGTGGTATGAATTATTTTAATTGTAATCTTATTAGGTGGTGTTGATAAAGGAATTGATAAGGCAAATAAGGTTTTTATTCCATCTTTATTTGTGATGATTCTATTTTTAGTAATCTACACTAGTACACTAGCGGGAGCTGGTACGGGATTAAATCGTATGATGCAGTTTGATGCAAAAGAGATGTTGAAACCAGGTTTATGAAAAGATGCTTTTGGTCAGGCTTTCTTTATGCTCTCTACATGTACAGGAACAATTTATATTTATTCAGCTCATGCACCAAAAAATCAAGATAGTACTAATCATGCCTTTGTTGTTGGATTAGGAACTAGTCTTGTAGGAATACTTACAGCAATGATTGTTTTCAGTGCTATTGGTAATATTGCTCATGCGCAAGGGAAGGATTTTGATGAGGTTTTTGGTAGTGGAGGACCAGCATTAATTTTCCAAGTGTTCCCACAACTATTTGCAATTATTAATCAAACTGCTCCTGGCTTTGGGAATGTTGTTGCAGTCGTCTTTTTCTTAACGTTATTTTTTGCCGGAATGTCGTCGTTAATTGGCCAAGTAGAGTCGATGGTTAATGGTTTAGAATATGATGTTAATATCCCAAGAATTGCAGCTTTACTGCTTTCTGCAGGCTTTGCAATGATTCTATCAATCCTATTTACTTTCAATAACTCACCTGCGTTAATTAATGGGGTTGGGAATTGAATTGCTCAAATTTGGTTACTAATTATCGGACTAGGTCTACTAGCAGGAATTGGTCCTTTAGGTTGAAAACTCTATCCTAGTTTAAAAGAATATAATAATAAATATTCCTGAATTAAATGAAAAAAAGTGTTTGGATGCTTTATCTTAATTGTTGCACCAATTCTTATTTTTGTTAATATTATTGCAGCATTTTATGATGTTGGTGTTGGTATTTCAAACAATGCCTTTATTCATGGTTTGATTGGCTTGATTGTTGGATTCTTAATTCCATTAATTGTAGCTGTAATCTTGATGTTTCATAAGGAAATTCGCCTTTTATTCAACAAGAAGAAGAAAGTAGGGTAAAATAATGTCAGTTGGTTCTATTATCTATTTAATAGTGTTATTACTATTCTTTATTGGTGGCTTTATTTTCTTCATTATCATGGATGTCAAGAAAGATCAAAACTACAAACCAAAAGTAAAGAAAAGAAAATAAAAATCTTTTTATCCAGAGGCTTGATGTAATATGAAAAAATCAATTAAAGCAAGATGAAAAAAAATTAATCCTAAAAGTTTAATTATGTTTGATCGTATTACCATTACAGTTTCTGGAACTTTATTATTTTTAATTTGATTGATGTTTCTTACAAAGAACTTTTATCCTAAATCAGATGACAATTTAGCAGCAGTCATTATGAATTGGCCATTGCAAGCTTCAATTTGGCCGATTAGTTTGATGTTGCTTTTTGTTTTCATTATGCCAGTGTGAGTTACTAATAGTTTTGAATTATTGTCAATTTTCTTATTCTTATCATTGTTGTTTATTTTATTAAGTTTAGTATTTTTAGTTTTCTTAAATGTTAATAGTTTATGAATTTTATGACTGATTGTTAACTTACTAGCACTTTGCAATGTCATGTTTGCTTTGTTTAGTATTTATTATCTTAATAAAACTAATGTCAAAAAAAATAAATCAAATTAAAATGTTTAGTAGCAATTGATAAATTGATATTGACTTTAAATCTAATAATTGATATAAATATCTTTGTCTGAATGCGGGTGTCGTATAGTGGCTATTATTACAGCCTTCCAAGCTGAAGACGTGGGTTCGATTCCCATCACCCGCTCCATATTATTAAGTAACTGATGTTTTTGTAAACATCTTTTTTATTTTTTGATGAATGTTATAATAAGTTGATTGATAAAACTAGTAAGGTGTAGAAAATAATGAATGAAAATAATGTTGAACTAGTGACAGAAAATAGTAATTTTGAATCGCAACCTTTAAAGAGAACTAATTTTTTTGTTAGTTTTTGTTACTTAATTGGTCAAGTGTTGGTTCCAGGCTTACTACTTTTTTTCTTGACATCAAAAGACTTTAATTTTACTTTTAAACTACCATTATGATTGATGGTTGTTTTATCACTTGCTTTATTGTTGTTTGCTCTTAGCACAACTTTTGTTACTTATAAACTTAAGTTACATCAATTAGATCAATTTACATATATTATTCCTTTTGCTTGCTTTATTATCGGATTGTATCTAACTAGTTACTGGTTGGACTATCATTACTTTTTAATTCGCTTTATCATTGCATTTGCTTGTGCTGTTGTTGGGATATTTTTAGCAAGTATGGTATTGTTGATTGTTGTTCGTGGTAAGAAAAAGATAAAAAAAGATTAGCACAGATACGCTAATCTTTTTTTGTTACTTATGTTTTTTTGACTTTGATTTAACATGCTTTAGGTACCAACTATAAATGTCTTCGTTGAAGGTTACAATAAATAAACTCAGCAAGATTAGTCCTGCTCACAGTCAGTAGAATCATTGCAATCTATCAGTATGAATTTCTGGGATTCATAAGTTTCCAAGAATTTGAAAGACTGGTGTTCAGATTAACATTGTTAGTTGGGTTGCTAGAGCATATGTTCCTGATGCTAGTTTAACAGTTTCAAAGTAAAGTAAGCGGCCAGTACCCATAGTGATTCCAGATGCATATACTAGAAGTGCTTGTCAGCCGTAGGCATCAAAACTAGTTTTGAAAATTGTTCAGCCATTATATAAAGGTTGAGAATCAATTGCTGAAGCAACTGGTAGAGCAATAATTAGCATAATTCAAAAGCTAACAAACGATTTAACTGTTACGATTTCATAATTTGTTAGATGAAGTTTGTTGTTGTGAAGAAAATAATCGCTAACAGTTCCTTCAATTGCATATGCTAGAGCAGCAATGAAAGAAAGGCCAACTCCAAGAATTGCTTTTCAATCAATTGTGTCTTTGATAAAGAAAAAATTAAACAACATTCCAAAAGTAAGTAAACTAGTGATGATGATACCAATCAGCCCAACATTGTTAATTTTGTCTTTTAAAACAAAGCGACTTAAAATCATACAATAAATTGGAGCAGTGTTTAAAATAACATTATTTAAAGTTCCATCATTTAAATATAAAGCTGCGATCATCAATAGTGACATTGAGATTGGTCCAGCAAGTACGCCTACTGCTGCCATAATTCAGACACGGCCATTTTTTAATTTATTTATTAAATCAAGAAAGTTACTGTAGATTCCAACACCAAACATATAGCCAAAAGGAATTAAAAGTGTATAGTTCATTCAATAGGTTTTTGGCGTTTGAATTTCTTTTCAGTGATAAAATCCGATGACAATTCCGACAAGAATGAAAGACATGAATTCTTGAATTGTTGCCAAAAATATTGCATAAGTTATCGGCAATGAACTGCTTGCAAAGAAAAACACAAATAATGGAGTTAGTGAATAGAACATTGCTGCACTTATTCCAAATCCACCAGCAATTAAAAAATTGGTATTTTTTTTGAGCATCCAAAGCCTCGTTTCTTTTTATTAAGACTATCACAAAGATAACAATTGGATAGATAATTTTGTTCTATTAAAAAAACTTTTATAAAATAATTTTATAGACATTATCAGATAAATGTTAGATTTTTATTATTAAGTTATTTAAATGAAGAATTAAATTGTTGTGATTTATAAAAAAAGAGTCCTGAAAGGGTTCTAATTTGTTGTGTTTAGTTTAATAAACTGGACAATTTTATTTTAATTAGCAGTTTATTTTATCCGTAGATTGGATCATTCTAGTTGCTATTTTTTTTAATCTTCTCCTTATAATTTAAAGATCGTTAAATTAAGAAATGTAAGTTGAATAATATTTTTCACCACACAATATAGCAAATAATTCTTTCAATCTATCTAAATTATTTGCTTTTTTTATTAAAAAAAGTACAATTCAATATTATAAAATTTATTATTTTAAAATAATAAAAGGAGAAAAAAATGGCATACAATAACAATGATTATAACCATTATAATAACCCAAATAACGCTAATGGCTATAATCCTTATAGCGCTGTTCCCAGAAATTGATTGGTAATGGCTCAAATTTTTGGAACTGTTTTTTCAGTAATTGGATTAATAGTATATATATCTTATATGAACGATATATATAATGCTTTAGCTAGTGATGATTTAACAAATAAAGCAATTGTGTCTCTGATGTTAGCACTGATTATTTATTTTGTTTGAAGAAGCATTTATACGGCATTAATTATCATTCGCTTAGCAAAAAGATCTTCAGATGAAGAGTTATGTGCTAATCGTTATATTATTTCAGCATTAAGTTTAGGAGTTGGTGGCTTTTTTACACCATTTTTGGTGACAGCATTCCCGAATGTTGCAACAACTTCAACTATTAAACCACGTTACTTTCTATCAAAAACTATGGCAATTTGTACAATGGTTGGTTTTCCCATCTTTGCTCTTTCTTATTTCTTACCATTACTTGTTGGAACAAATGCAATTGCCAATAAAAATTATATTTTTGATGCAAGTTCTACAATGGGCGTAATTTCAATTATAGTTTTAACAATTAGCGTCAGTGTATTTGCTTTGGGGTTAATGACATGAACTTTATTTCTACCCTACAAAATACAAAATGATTTTGATAACAATAGTAATTCAAAATTATTTAAATTAATCTCAACAATCTGAATGAGCATTCTAACAATCGAATTAGTATTTATTCTTATTTTTTCATTCTTTCGTTTAATCGCCGCTTTCTCTGATTTCTTAAGAGCTGGTGAAAGAGGTGGATTATTTAGAATGATGTTTGCTTTATTAAATCTAGTAGTCACAATCACATATGTTGGTATGGTTATTTATATTACTACTAAAACAATGGCAGGGTTATGATCAGTTGATGGAACGGTAACAATTGGAAAATATGAGCATACTAGTACCGCAAAAAATCGTCTAGCAGAAACTAATATGAATGTTTAAAAATTAACGCAATTTAAATTGACTTAATTAAACAAGAAATCATTAAGTAAATTAAAAAATAAATATTTTAGTATGATTTCATTTTCAATGATATAATTAATTTGTACAAACAACAGAAATCCTATTGGAAGGGTTTCTGTTGTTTTTCCATTTTATCGGGTATAATAATTTTGGTGATTATTGTGGATAGTTTTAAAATAGATGAAAATGATTTAATTGATAAAATTTCTGATGTTAGTTTTGATAGATTAGTTATTATTGGTAAAAATGGTGTAGGAAAAACTACCTTTACTCAAAAAATAACAGAAAAATTAGAATCTAAAGGTATAAAATCTTATTTTATTAAAGCGGACTTGAATATAGATAAAGAATTAAAAAATGCAAAAGATAATAATTTACAAAAAATTGGTTTATTATTAAATGAATTAACTAATTTTGTATATAAAATTAATGAAGATGATTTATCTAAATATTTTAAAGAAAATCAAAGCTTTAAAGAATTTTGTGAAAAAAGTGAATTAAATTTAACTAAAGTTCAAGAATGAATGGATAACAATTTTATTGATAAAAAGTTACAAGTTGATGAAACAGATCCAGATTTAAAATGAATTAATGTTAATAGACCTAAATTTGTTAACAATAATATTTTTGAATTAAATTATCATAAAAAAATAAATATGGGTAGTATATTTAATTCAATATCAGAAGATGCTGGAACTGGTCAATATTTCTATACAATTCTAAAACTTATTAATAAAATATTGGAATTTTGTTCAGAAACTAAAGGAAATTATTTATATCTTATAATTGATGAACCAGAAAATTTGTGTCATCCAGAATTAATAATAAAAATTGCAAATTCGCTTAAGTCTATTGATAATAAAATTATAAAAATAATTTGCATAAGTCATTCTGCTGTTTTTGTTAATAATTTTATAAATAATTTAAGTGAGATAGTTTTAATGAAAGCCTTTCATGAATTTTGACAGTATAATGAAAAGTTATTTTTAAATGTATCAAATCCTATTTTCAATAAAATGATAGAGATTACTACAAAATTCAATTTTTCAACAGAAAATAAAATAAAAGAACGTTCTGTCAGCTTAAATCAACTAATGAATATTTATGAGCAAGGGATAAGCAAATGATTTCATCATTGACCTATAAAAAATGAATTTATGAATTCATTATTTTATAACAAAATAATAATTTGCGAGGGACTTAATGATGAATACATTTTAAATTCTTTATTTTTAGAAACTAATGTATTTATTCTAAAAAGTTTTGGAAAATTTGAAATTCCATTTTTACTGACTTTATTAAGACTATTTAATAAAAAAATATATACAGTGTATGATAGTGATATTAGTTCATCAAAAACAAAGAAGAATAATGAATGAAATAGTTTTTGAAATCAAATTAACTCATTATTAAGTAATGAATGTTTATTAAATGATTTTAATTCTTTTCAATTTAAACCAAATTTAGAATATAAATTGAATTTAAATAAAAATAATAAACAATATATGACAAGAATGAATTTATTTATTAATAACAGTAATACTGATCCTTCTAATAAACCAGTACTATCTAATTTAGATAGTTTGCAGAAAACTTTGAAATCTAATATTGAAAATTATTTTAGTGTTAAAAATACATTGAAAGAAAAAGATATCAATGAAGAAAAAGAAATAAATAATTATATTGACTCATCAGTAAATGAAATAAATTAGAATTATTTCCCAAATTATTAAAATTATTAATATATAGTAAAATAAGAGAAGAAATTAAAAGCAGTCCTTATCTTTTAGATTATTGATTTTCCCAAATAATTGTAACTAGTGCTGAAAGTAGAATTGATTATATAAATATTATTTCATGAGAAGATTTAAATAAAGCACCTGACCCTAATTCTAATCATCTTCAGCAGCATTAGGTTCAATAATCATTATTGCAGTATCTATTTATTTAAGACATCATCATAAGAAAAAGGGTATTGTTGGATTAAAAAGAAATATAAAACCCAAAAGTGTAAAATAAAGATGATATTTACTTGTTTTTTATTCTTTATAAAAAATATAATTTTATTATTGAATAGCGGAGTAATGGATTTAAATAAAGGCTCACAAGCAGAAAATAATAATATTTAATAACTAAAGCGTAAAAATATCAAAAGAAAATATTAATGACATTTGAACTAATGAAAATGATCATATCATTTGAAATAACTAAATTATTGTTTATTTTAATAACTGGCGTCTAAACCATGCTTCTAGTAAAAAATTATTTAAAATGAGGATTTAAAATGACAAAATTTTTAAAAATAAAAGATAAAGGTTTTCTTATTGTTAATGAAAATTATAAAACCAAAATAAAAAATCATATTTGTAAAAATAAAATAATTAATGAAGAAACTGGAGAAGAATTTGAGTGTATGTTTCCTCTCAGCTTTGCAAAAATATTAGAAGATAAAGGCTCTATTTGTGAACAACATTGAGAACACTATGATTTTTTATATGGTTTATATAGTAATGGAATGGTAGAAATTAAAAATATGTGTTTACACTGTGTTACTTGTACTTGCAAAACTTGTGATGATAAATATTATGGCGGATTACCATGTAGTATTTGTGGAGAATACAAATTTAATTAATAAATTAAGGAGTAGTAAAATGATTGTAGACAAAACAAAAATTAATGAAATAATTGAAAAAGAATTAAATGGTTTAAATTTATCTTGAGAAGAAAATAGTGAATTTAATAGTTTTGTAATTTTAGGAAACTTAGATATTGTTGATCCAAAATGAAAAGAGTATATGGTTAATAAAAGAGAATGGGCAAATTGAGAAAATGATCATATTTCTAAATCTGAACCTAGATGGGGCAATCATTCAAAATGTCCGGAATGTTTTGTACTTAAGATGAAATCATGTACAGATGAATGTTTAAGTAAAAAAACAGAAGAAATTTGATTTCGAACAACCTCTTCCGAAGAAAAAAATATAAATGTATGTGTTGAGCATAAAATTTTACTATTAGATAAATTAAGTAAAGCTCATGCAAAAGATATTACAAAAATAAAAAAGGAGTATACGGAAGCTTTAAATGATAGAACAAAAATACCTAAAAAGGTTTATAAATATTGTCCTATAAATAAATATACTTTGGAAAATTTAACAAAAAATCAAATTTATTTTAATAATGCAAAGAAACTCAATGATATGTTTGAGTTATATCCACCTATAGACTATCGTAAAATTACCAAACCATTACTTTTTCCACCTAGAGTTTTAAGAGAAGTAATTCATATTGCTTGTTTTTCAGAAATTAATGACTCTGCTTCTATGTGGGCTCATTATGCCAAGTTAGGTCAAGGAATATGTATAGAATATGTGACTAATGAGGAATCTCCTTTTTTTAAAGTCCACTACTTAGAAGAAAGGCCTAAAATTATTTCAAATGATAAACTTGATTTTCTTCCCCTTTGTGCAAAATCAAAACATTGAAATTATGAGAAAGAGTGAAGAATATTTTATATGCCTGAAAATGAATCATCTGATAAGTTTTTAAGTACAAAAGATTTAGGGTTAAAGGTTTCAGGAATTTATTTTGGTAATAATTGTAGCCCAAGTAATATTAAAAAAATTACTAGTCTATTTCCTAACGAAGATGTAAAGTTTTCATATGCAAGCCCTGATCGTCATACTTATGAAATATTATTTACTAATATGCCTTTTGAAGAAGATTTTTGAATTGATTAATACTTGTAATTTTTTATTAATTTGTGTTTATACTCCGTTAATCTTTTAACATATAATTTTTTATGCTTAATACTTTTTTAATTGTAAATAGTTTTTTATTTGCTACAATAATTGTGGAATAAGTTTTATTTTTAATTAGTTTTGCAACACATTAAAGCAAATTAAAAAAATATGATGAAATTAGGGCGAAGTTTTGAAAATTAATTAAAGATTAGAAATGTTCCAGAAATTAAAAATCTCAATTAGGAGGTAGAATAGGGGACATAAAACGTGAAAAAATGATGCAAGAAAAAAATTGAAGAAACGAAAAAGTGATTTGATAAGTGACTCAAAAATAGAGTTGAGTATAAAATTAATGAGGAAAATAATAAACATGATTCTCAGTCAGCAAAAGAGTTTGATGATAGATCTATGAATTTTTTAAGTGAAGTTTTTGGAGACGACTTAATTAAAAAAAATTCAGCTGCATATAAAAGAAAAAAAGCAGAGTATCAAAATGATTCAACCACAAGAAAAGTTGTTGTTGAAGTTGAAACAGTAGATCAAGTTACAAAATTGCATATAGATGACAAATTTGTAAAAATTGATAAAATTGAAACAACAAATAATGATAAAATAGAAGATACAGAAGAAGAGCGAGAAATTAAAAGAATCGAGAACGAGACAGATGAAACTAATTTTTACAAGGAAGCAAGAGGAACAGAAGAAAAAGATAATTAATAATGTTCAAACTGATTTATTGTATAAGTTAGTTATTAACTATCTTGATTTAAAATTAAAGGATAAAAATCAAGTTGAAAATAAATATATAATTAATCAGTTTGATTCATTAGAAAAAATATTAGACATTATTGACGAAGTAAACAATGATAAACTTAATCAAATTGAAGCAAATAACAAAATAAGTAACATAGGATTTCCATCAGATTTTAAGGAAATGAGTAAGTTTTTAGAACAAAAACCATATTATAAACCAATATTTGATATTTATGTTTTGTTTATAGGATTAAGTGTTAATGAAGAAGTTAAAAATCTTTGTTTTGTAGAACTTTATGACTATTATGAAAAAGAGAATAGAAAAAATATTAAGCATAAAAAACAAAATACGAATACAAATAGTTTAATTAAAAAGTTAATAAAACAGACAAATAATATTTTAAATTTGAATGATATAGGAAAGTATAAAAAGGCCTACTACTAGGCCTTTTTATCTTCTTTAATAATTATCTTATAGATCAGTTGTTTAGAACTTGGTAGTAGTATTTTACAATACGCCTCGCCAATTTTTAAGTTCTTTAGTTCGTTAGGATGAACTATGTATTCTTCAACTTCCCTGGTTGATCCCTTACCTGTTTTTTCTGTTTTATCAGTTTGCTTTGTTTGCTTATCTGTTGTTTGAGTACCAAAAACTTTAGCAATATATTCAGCAGAATTAGGGTCTTTTAGATTGTGGGCAATAATGTTGCCACAGTTACCAAAGATGGTATCAGTTAAATTAGTGCGATTGATTTTTAGATCATTTAAAGTTTGAAAACACAAGAAGACTTGATAGTTAAAGCTTCGAGTTTTATTAATTAAATTGATGATAGTGTCAGAAGCAAAAACATTAAATTCATCAAGAATTACGTTGATTCGTTGCTCTTTAGGTTTAAGACTAGCAAATTCTTTTAAATCTTGTACGATAAGTTTTCCTACATTACTTGCTAGTTGTGGATAATTTAAGGAATTCAAACTAAATAAGATTATTTTATGATTATTAACTAAAGAACTTAATGAGTTATTTTTTCCTACACTTGTTCCTAAGTTTTGCATATACACGCTAAGTCGATGCATTAAACCATTAATATCTTTTTCATTATTAGTGAAGCTTAAATAATGATCATATTCAATACTATCTTTTTTGATTATTTTTTTTAAAGAACTTAAAGAAAAATATTTAACAATGTTATGAAACGTTGTTGGAATTTTAGCATTTTGTAAACTCTTAACAATTAGTAATAAATAATTGTGTGCAATAGCTTCATAATGAGCTTCAGAAAAATTAAATAAAGACATTATCTTATCAACTAAAATAACGCTATTATCTGTAGCAAGAGGATTGTATTCTTTAATTCCTCTAATCGTTCAAATAAAAGCATTTGAATCAATCAGTTTTATTTTATCGATTAAGTCATGATCACCCTTACCATCAATAATAATAACTGTTTGATTTAAACGTTCAATTAATTGTTTTACGATTAATAAGGCTGTTGTTGTCTTGCCACTACCTGTAGCACCAATTAACAAAGTATGTTGATTTAATTTGTTTTTTACTAGGCCAATATTTTTATTTAATAGTACTAACTCATCTTTTTATTTGCTTGTGGATTTTTATATTTAAATCAAATTCAAGTAAGACATAATCTAATCAATAAAATAGTGCTTAAAGCAAAAGTGTAACTAACCACATTGTTTTCTTTTAAAGCTAATCAAAATTTTGTATGTCTTCAAAAACAAAAAAAGAATAAATCAAAGCAACGGCAAAATAACTAATCAAAGTTAAAGCTAAATAAATTAGAATAATAAATATAATAATACTTAAAAGAATTTAAAGCTCGTTAAATTCAGTTATCCAAACTGAATAATATTTTTTACCACACAATCTACCAAAAAATTCTTTCTATCATTGCTGAAACAATACTTGATTTTTAATATCTTTATCTTTATAATTACTAAGACTGTTTATGCAGTTTCAACCGCACTTCTTATGGGTACGAAAGTGATGATAAATCCACCTACGAGGCGAGTCTAAACTGGAGGTGTTATGATGTTTGCAATTATTGCAACAGGCGGTAAACAAATTAATGTTGAAGTTGGTAAAGAATACTTTGTTGAAAAGTTAGCTGGTGAAGCTAATGGCAATGTTATCTTTGATCAAGTATTAATGATTGATGGAACAGTGGGTCAACCTTTAATTAAAGGTGCTGAAGTTCATGCAACAATTATTAAGCAAGACAAGGCTAAGAAAGTTATTGTTTTCAAATATAGACCAAAGAAAAACTCTAAATCTAAGTATGGTCATCGTCAACCTTATACAAAGGTTAAAATTACTGATATCTTTTTAAGTGCTAAAGATAAAGCACAAAAAGAAGCAGCAATTAAGAAAGATGAAAAACCAACAACAACAGAAGTAAATAAAGAAATAGAGAAGGTAGCAAAGCCTACTTCATCAACCAATGAAAAAACAACAGTAAACAATCTTGAAGAAAAAATAGTAGAAACTACAACAAAGAAATAATTTAATTATGGTAAAAGTTAGTTTTTATTATCAAACAAACAATATTGTTAGAGCTGAAGTTGAAGGTCATAGTAATTTTGATCAAGTTGGAAAAGATATTGTTTGTGCAGGAATCTCTGCAGTTGTGTTTGGCAGTTTAAATGCGCTTGATAACTTAGTTAGTCAAGCAGAAGTTAAAATTGCTCAATCAGATGGTAGAATAGTTATTACTGTTCTAAAACCAACAAATGATAACCAAATGATTTTAAAAACAATGTTATGACAGTTAAAAACTATTAGTGATCAATATGTTAAAAATATTTCAATCAAGGAGGTTTACTAAAATGCGTTTTCAATTAAATTTACAATTCTTTGCTTCTAAAAAAGGAGTTGGGTCAACTCGTAATGGTAGAGACTCTCATTCTAAACGTTTAGGAGCAAAAGCAAGTGATGGACAATTAATTCATGAAGGTTCAATCATTTATCGTCAACGAGGAACAAAAGTTCATCCTGGAACTAATGTTGGTCGTGGTGGTGATGATACTTTATTTGCTTTAAAAACTGGAATTGTTAAGTATGTTAAATTTGCTAAGAATAAAACTAAAGTTGAAATTCTAGAAGCAAAAAATTAATTGCTTAATAATTAATAGTAAAAAAAGTTCTATTTAAAAAATAGAACTTTTTTTGTTGATTAGTTTTAGTATTTGAAGTGTTCTTTACTTTTAGCATCTTTATCAGTAGTGAAAATAATTGAGAATAAATATTCTAAATAATTTAATTGAAAGAAATTGATGTCAACATCTCGTTCGTCGATGATGTTCTCATCTTTATTTTCACTAATAGTTTCAGCAATTTTAAGACCATTTTTTTGTAATGAGGCTGTAATCATTCGTAGAGCAAAACGATTTTGATATCTAATGACAATGTTGATTAGTTGGTTGTATTCTGTTTCTAGTTCTTTTGCATTATAGTCATTGTTGAAATAGATATATTCATTAGTAGTGTGAAATAAAATTTTATGAACTTTTTGGATTTGATTTGCTAGTTTAGTCATATATTTTGATTTTTTAATTAATTTTAGTTGCTCATCTTTATTAATTGCATAGTGAAGAAATAGTAGTCAACTAAATTGATTCAAGTAAGAAGATAAAGTAAGATAGTATTTTCAATTTTCTAATTCTTGAATGTATTGTTCTTCTTTGATTTCAGAAATTAAAAGTGACTGATAGAAGTAAAGTGGTAGAAAGTCAATAAAGCGATATTTTAATTTTTGCGAATCAACTTTTTTGATTTCGTTGACATTTAAGAAAACTTTAAAGTTGTAAAGTTTAGTCTTGATTCCTTGATATTTTTCTTCAAATTTTGCTGGAGCATTGATGATGTTGCTTACCATAAATCCAAAGACAGCAGATAAAACTAGCGAGATAACATTTGATAGTAAACCAAATAAATATAATCATGATGTTGAAACTGCGATAACATTTAATTGTGTTAATCCAACAAAAATAAAGTTGAAAACAATAAACAAAACAACAATAATAATTGTGTAAAGTAGTAATTTTGAAGCTGCTGTTTTATAGCGTTTAATTTTATTAAGATTTCCTTTTTCCATATATTTTTTAACTGAGATTTCTGGTTCTTGAATTAAAAAAGAAGTAACAATAGGAAAGACAGCATCTCTTTCAATATCTTTTGTGATTGCTTTAAAAATTAAACGAAATGCAATGGCAATTGCTCCTCAGTAAAGAATAAAAATAACAAAAGGAATTAAAGCAATTATTGTTAGTACAGTGTATGTTAAAGTGATTTGACCTTTATTTTTCAGCATGAAAAAAGTAATAAACATTGCTACTGAAACAAGAAAGGCTGCTCCTAATGAGATTCAAATTCATTTGTTTAATAAGATATTTGCGTTAATATTGATGTTTTTTCTTTTAAGATGTAGTTTCTTAATGATTGGTTTTTTGATTAATTTTCTTTTTGATTTTTTGATCTCTTTTTTTCTTGATTTTTTAATGTGTTTTTTTCTTTTTTTTGCCATTAACTTTACCCCAATGAATTAATAATTTCTATCTTTATTATATAGAAAAAATGATATATGTTTTATTATTAGACTTTTCAAGGTATGATTTATTTTGAAGGTGACACTTATGAAAAAAGTAATTTTAATTATCACAGGAAGTATTGCTGCGCCAAAGGCCTTAGAATTGTATAATTTATTAAAGCAAAGTTATGAGGTTACAGTTTTAGTAACTCCTAGTGCAAAAAAGTTTGTTAGATTTCCAGAAAATATAAAAGTTCATGATGATTTTTTAGATCAAGAGTTCTATCAAAGAGAAGATAAAATTAATCATATTGAGTTTGCTTATAGTCATGATTTGATTGTTGTTTATCCAGCAACTATGACTTTCATTAGTAAAGCAGCTTTAGCAATTTGTGACAACTTACCCCTAGCAACATTTTTTGCAAGTAAAGCTAACAAGATTATTTTTCCAGCTATGAATCATAATATGTATCACAATCAAGCAATGCAAAGAAATTTAGCGCTTTTAGCTCAAGATGCCAGTGTGAGCGTTACTCAGCCAGATTATGGTTTGCTTGCTACTAGAATTAGTGGTGATGGTAGACTTAAAGAACCAGATGTTGCTTTTAAGATGATTCAAGAGTTCATAAAAGAAAGCACAGAACTAACTAATAAAACAGTGTTGATTAATTATGGAGCAACAAGATCTTATCTTGATGACATGCGTTATCTAACAAATAATTCATCAGGAAAAATGGGGCAAGCATTAGCTCAAGCATTTTTAGCTAAAAATGCTAAGGTGATTGCTGTTGTTGGTGATGTTAGCATTCCATTAATTAAAGATCCAAACTTAACAATTATCAGAGCCAATACTAATCAAACGGTTTTTGCAGGAATGAATAAATATTTTGCTCAAGCAGATATTGTTGTTTGTGTGGCTGCTTTAAATGACTATCAAATAGCAGAACAATGAAAAGGTAAAATTAGCAAGTCACAAAATGAAACTCTTAAACTAAATTTAATTGCTAATTTAGATGTTCTTGCAAGTTTAGGAGCTCAAAAAACAAAGCAATTATTAATTGGATTTAGTGCTCAAGATAGTCAAGATGCAATAATTGCAAAAGAAAAAATGATTAAAAAAAATTGTGATGGTATTGTTATGAATAACATTAGTGTCATGAATCAAGAGCAAACAGAAGTAGAATTTTATTTTAAAAATAATAGTTATCAGTTTAAGGGTAGTAAAATAGAAGTAGCAAAAGAAATTGTGCAAATTCTTAGCAAAAATTTAGTGAAATAAAATTATTAAGGAAAATTCAAATGAAATTTATTGATTTAATTAAGTTAAAAGTAAAAGCAGGCAAAGGTGGTGATGGGATCATCGCTTTTCGTCGTGAGTTATATGTTCCAAAAGGTGGCCCAAGTGGTGGTGATGGTGGTAACGGTGGTAGTGTTGTCTTTGTTGGTGATGAAGGATTAAATACTTTATTAGACTTAAGAAAGACTAGAGAGATTACTGCTAAAGCAGGCGAAAATGGTAAACCAAAGAATATGCATGGTAAAAATGGAACAAGTGTTTTGATTAAAGTACCCTTAGGAACAATTGTGAAGAATGCTAAAACTAATGAAGTAATTGCTGACATTATTAAGCATAAGCAAGAAGCAGTTATTGCTAAAGGTGGAATTGGTGGTCGAGGGAATGCAAAATTTGCTTCATCAACTAATCGAGTGCCAAAAATTTCTGAGAATGGTACTTTAGGAGAAGAATTTGAGATTATTTGTGAGTTGAAGTTGTTGGCTAATGCTGGTTTAATTGGTCTACCTAATGCTGGAAAATCAACTTTCTTATCAGTAGTTTCTGCTGCTAAGCCTGTTATTGCTGATTATCCATTTACAACTTTAGATCCACAATTAGCAGTAGTTAAAGTGCATGATGATAGTTTTGTGATTGCTGACTTACCAGGTTTAATTGCTGGAGCAAGTGATGGTAAGGGATTAGGATTACAGTTTTTAAAACATATTGAACGTTGTCAGGTTTTAGTTCATATGATTGATGTTAGCGATAATTCTAGTGATCATTTTTTAACTTATCAATTAATTATTCAAGAGTTAAGTAAGTATAATAAAAATATTTTAAAGAAACCAGAAATTATTGTAGCTAATAAAATTGATAAAATTTCTGATTCATCAATTGTTAAAAAATTAGAAAAGCAACTAAAAAAACCAGTTTTTGCAATTTCTGCCTTGAACAAAACTGATTTAAAACCTTTGCTTGAAGAAATTAATCGCTTAGTGAAGCAAGCAGATATTGATAAAGAAGAAATAGCCCAAGAAATGCAAGAGCATACTTTATATAAGTATCAAACAAAAGATAAATCAGAATTAGAAGTAGTTGTTAAAAAAGTTGCTGCTCATGAGTGAGAAGTTACTGGTGCAACAATTAAAAAAATGGCACAAAAAAATCCTTTAAATACTCATCAAAATATTTTATTGTTTCAAATTAAATTACAAGATTTAGGAGTTTTTCAAGAACTAAGAAAAAAAGGAATAAAAAAAGGTGACAGTGTCAAGATATTTAATTATGATATGATTTGAGAAGAAGAAAATTAGAGGATAGAATGATATGAAATTAGAACAGTATTTAGAAGAAATAATTAAATTCTTACAAGATGAAGTGAAGAAAGCTAATGCTAAGGGGTTAATTGTTGGCTTGAGTGGGGGAATTGATTCAGCAGTTGTTGCTTTATTAATTAAAAAAGCTTTTCCCAATAACTATCTAACTTTAGTCATGCCTTGTTTTTCACCACAAATTGATTTAGATTATGCAGCAAAATTAGTACAAAAACATAACTTAAAATCAGAAGTAGTTAACTTAGATGATGCTTTTATTAGTTTTAAAAAAATATTAGATCAAGATCTTAAGCCAGAAAAATCAAAAATAGTGCTTGGAAATTTAAAAGCAAGATTAAGAATGAATACACTTTATGCTTATGGCCAAAATCATGATTACTTAGTTGTTGGTACAGATAATGCAGATGAATGACATATTGGTTACTTTACTAAGTATGGTGATGGTGGCGTTGATTTACTCCCAATTGTTCATTTATTAAAGCAAGATGTTTTTGCTGCAGCAAAAATTTTAGCAGTTAATGATGAGATTATTGTTCGAACACCAACTGCTAGTTTATGAGAAGGTCAAACTGATGAGCAAGAAATGCAATTTAGCTATCAAGAATTAGATCAATATTTATTAGGCAATACTGAGCATCTTTCACATAAAGTGCAAGAAAGAATTAAAAATTTAAATCAAGCAACAGAACATAAACGTAATTTAGTTCCTCAAGCACCAAAATGAAATCGTAGTTAGGACAAGAGCACATGTCAGGTCATTCACAATTTGCCAATATTAAGCATCGTAAAGATGCACAAGATAATAAGCGTGGCAAAATTTTTCAAAAAATTTCACGAGAAATTTATGTTTCTGTTAAGTTATCAGGTCCTAATATTGAAAACAATCCAAAATTAAGAACAATCTTAGAAAAAGCTCGTAGTTTGAATATGCCAAAAGAAAATATCAATCGAGCAATTAAAAAGGCAAGCAGTCAAGGTGACACAACTAATTATGAAGAAATAACTTATGAGGGTTATGGACCAGGAACAATTGCGATTATTGTTCATTGTCTAACTGACAATAAAAATCGTACTGCAAGTAACATTAGAAGTTACTTTAATAAATGTAATGCTAAGTTGGGGACAACAAATTCAGTGCAATATCTTTTTTCAAAAGTAGGAGTGATTGAATTTGTTAGTGATTTAAGTGCCGATGAAGTGTTGGAGTTAGTACTTGAATTTGATGTTCACCAGGTAACAAAAAATGAAGATGTTGTGCATTTAGAAGTTGATGTCAAAGATTTATTGAATGTTACTAATATACTAAGCCAAGCTGGATTTGAAAACTTCATCACTAACGAGATTAGAAATATTCCTTTAGAATATATCACAGCTGATGATGTCAACAGTGATAGTGATTTGAATTTATTTCAAAAACTTTTTGATTTATTAGAAGAAGATGAAGATGTGCAATTAGTTGAAACTAATTTAAAGTCATAAAGGAATTTATAGTTTTCTTTGCTAATTAAAAGTAGCGATTTTAATATAGGAGGAAGACTATGGATGAATATTTAATTGGTGTTGTTAGACAATATCAATCAGAAAGAATTATTTTTGAATCTAATAATCGTGGTTTTATTTTTCAAGGTGTTCATTTGGAGTTACTACCGTTAAATCAAGAAATAAAACTATATATTTATTTTTATCAACGATTACCGATTAGTGAATATTTTGCTTTTTTGAATCAAGAAACTAAACAATATTTTTTAGAATTAATTAGCATTAGCTATGTTGGTCCAAAACTTAGTTTAAGAATTCTTAATTTTTTTAGTATGGCAGAATTTAAAATTTTGCTTCAAAATTGTGATGTTAGCATGTTAGCAAAAGTTAAAGGGATCACAAATAAATTAGCATCTGCCATTTTTAAACATTTTAAAAATAGTTGCTAGCAAAATACTAAAAAACATAGTAAGCATGTTATTAAAAAAATTAATTGTTTTTTATGCTTTTTATTGATATTCTTATAACAGATATTTTTAAAGTTTTAGGAAGTGATTTTTAATAATGAAAAAATCATCATCAACTATAAAAAACAAGAAAAAAGCAAAAAACTTATCATTTTTTACTAGAGTGACTACCTTATTTATCTTAGCTGCAACGATTATCATTAGTGCAGTTTTTAGTATTAATTATTTAGATAGCAATAGCAATTTAAGTATTGAGTTTGCTGGGGGCTATCAAGCGCAGGTTAAGTATGAAGGTGTTTATGAAGAGAATTCTAAAACTCACAATGTTGTTGATTTATTAGAAAATCGTGTTGATCCTTTAGGAACAAGTAATATCAATATTGAAAAAAGTACTCGAACAGGTAACTATTATAATGTTTCAATTAGTAAGTCTGCTGGTGTGGATTGATCAATTTTTGTTAATAATATTGCTCGTCGTGGCTATGTTTATTTATTAGATGAGCAAGGTCATGATTTGTTAGCAAATAATTTTAGTGATGATAAAAACTGAACAGCTAAAGAAGAAAGACTAACTACAAATGAAGCTTTTAGTAGTATTTATCATTCTACTAATTTTAATTCTGGTCAACCAGAAGTAATTTTTGATACTAGTTCAGAACTAATAACTACTATCCAAAAAATTATGCAAGAAACAAATGAAGCAATTTATTTTTATTCTGATATTGGGGGACTGTTAAATTATATTCGTAATACTTGAACTGGTTTGCAAGAATTAATTGATGTGATAGATAAAGAAACTGATTCAGCAAAGCAACTAGGTTTGAAAGCTTTATTAGCAAATAATACAGCAGGTCTAGATGATGATTCTGGTAAAAAAATGTATGCTGCTGTTAAATCATCAAATCGAGAACTAATTAATCTCTTGAATCAATCAAGAAATGGTGTTTACATGATTAATTGAAAGTACAATGATAATGTAGATAGTATTTTTCCTTTGTCTGTTGATACTAATGATAAGGCAAGTGTTTTTGATCCAGCTAACCCTTTTGATCCAACTAAAGATAAAAGTTCACCAATGAATGCCTGATTACCTCACATCAAAGATTTAATTATTTTGCCTGAAATTTCAAACGTTTTAGAGACATCAATTATCAACTATAAATATGCACCATATTATATCGGAACTGCAGGTATTAGCAGTAATACTCAAATTACTATTAACGATGAAACTTTTAATAAAGAAAAAGTTCAACAAATTGTTAATGTTCTTAATGCTGGATTGCAAAAAAATAATTTTACTGTTGAAGCAATTTTAAATATTGATCCGACTTTAGGAGCACAATCTTTAAAAGTAGCGATGATTGGCTTACTAGTTGCATTGATCTTTTTAGCTATTGCCATGATTTTTAATTATCGTTTACTTGGTCTGAGTGCAGTATTCATCATTATCTTATTTTTAGTTGCAACTTTAGTTGCCTTTAGCTTCTTAAATAATGTTGTGGCTCCAGAGACAGGAATTGCTTTAATTATTGGGTTTGCATTATTGTTAGATACTATTGTTGGATTATTCAATGCAATTCAAAAAGAATATAAAACAGGTAAGACTGTGTTTGATGCATTTAAATCAGCTAATAAAAAATCATTAGTTTCTGCATTTGATTGTAGTGTTATTGTTTTAATTGTTAGTCTAACAATCTTTTGATTTGGTTCACGTTCAATTAGAGGATTTGCCATCATGACTTCAATTTCAACTTTTGGTGTTATGCTTTTAGGAATTTTATTTTTAAGATTAATTATTTACTTAATGTTGAAAAATAATACTTTTGAAAGCAAACCGGAATTATTATCTTTAACTCAAGATAAGACTAGAAGTAGTGTTCAAGTGCAAATGGCAGACCTTGAAGTAATGCCTGAACAAAATCTTGTTGCTCAAAAGAAAACAAGTAAGACTAAGAAGATTAAGGTTAAGTTAGCTGTAATCAAACAAACTTTTGTTCAAAAAATAAAGTTAGACAAAAAACCTAATTTTTGACATATTAGTCAATGAAATTTCTGATACAAAACAACAAAATGAATTATGGCTGGGTTTGGAGTAATTTTACTTTCATCTGGTGTTGTATACTTAGCAACGGGTTCAAATTTTGGAGCTGGATTTGATAGTAGAATTGATTTTACTGGTGAAACAGCAGCAGAAGGTACTCCTAGTGATCCTAACTTTAATTTGTGACAACAAGCTGATAAGAAGAAAAGTGAAGTTGTTCAAGCTTTAGAAGATGCTAATAAATCATATGAAAAAGTTTATGCTTCATTAATTCTTGATTCACTTGGAGCAAGTAAAAATGTGATTAGAATCATTGTTCAAACTAATGTCAAAGATTCTGCAGCACTTGAGTTTCGTGAGTTTTTAGAATTTCAAGTTCCGTCACTATCATGATTTTCTTCAAATATTAATGGACTTTCAGGAAATCAATTATTTAAAGATATGTTGATTGTTATTGCAATTTCTTTAATTACAATTTTCCTTTATGTGATTGTTAGATTCCAAATGACTTTTACAATTCCGTTGATTGCTGCGATTGTGTTTGCTGTTAGTTTAACATTAGCTTTACTTGCTTTATTGCAAATTACAATCTCAACTATGACAATTGGCGTGATTCTGGCCTTAGTGATTTTAGTGCTAATTAATAGTGTTGTTATTTTTGACAACATTAAAGAAATTAAATTAAATAATCATGAAAAGCGAGATAAGTTAGAAAAAGCTGAAATTATTGCGATTAGTAATGATGGAGTTAAAAAATCATTATCAAGAACATTAGCAGTGAATAGTATTATAATTGTAACAGCCTTGGTTGTTTTATGTTTCCTTCCAAGTTTTTGATCAGTTAGTTTAGCGCTGATTCTTGGAACAATTGTAACTTTTCTTGCAACTCATTTTGTTGCTCCTTGATTGTGAACTTTCTTTGAAAAAAGAAGAATTAAACGTTATCAAAAACGTGCCGAAAAAATTAAAAAACATTTTGTTGGTCCAGATGAATATATCATTGAAGGAATTAACGATTAGTTCCTATTAGTGAATTGATTCAAAAAGGAAGGATGAAAAAAGAATGAATTTAGATAGTATCAAAGCAATGATTCGTAATATCCCAGATTTTCCTAAACCAGGAATTCAATTTAAAGATATCACACCAGTTTTAAGTGACCCAGAAGCATTTCATTATCTGATAGAAACTTTTGCCGAGTTTGCTAAGAAGCAGCAAGTTACAGCAATTTTAGCACCTGAATCACGCGGATTTATGTTAGGTTCTGCGTTAGCTTTTCATTTAGATGTTAAGTTCATACCAGCAAGAAAAGCAGGGAAGTTACCTTTTAAAACTTTTCAAGTTGAGTACAAATTAGAATATGGCACAGCAGTACTTGAGATGCATCAAGATGCTCTTGTTCCAACAGATCGAGTTCTTATTATTGATGATTTAATTGCTACAGCAGGTACAATTCATGCTTGCATTGAATTGGTTCAATGTGCTAAAGCACAAGTTGCTGGAATTGCGTCACTAATATCGCTGTCAGAATTTAAAGATCATCAAAACTTTAATGATGTTCCTTATTTAAATTTAATTGAGATTTAAAATTATGATTAAAATTACTTGTAAAGATTTTAATGAAGTACTAGCTGAAGCAAAAACTTACATTGGCAGTGAAATACTTTTAAATAAAATTGAAAAAGCTTATCAATATGCAAAAACTAAACATGAAGGTCAACTTCGTAAGAATGGTGATCCTTATTTGTATCACTTGCTATCAACTGCATACAACTTAACTTTATGACATTTAGATCCTGCAACAATTCAAGCAGGACTTTTGCATGATATCTTAGAAGACACACCAACTACTTATGAAGAACTAACAAAAGAATTTGATGAAGAGATTGCTGGGTTGGTTCTTGCAGTAACAAAAGTTAGTCATTTTGCAAAAGAAAATCGTGAAGAAATTAAATCAGACTACTTAAGAAAATTGTATCTTAGTTTAGCTCATGATATTCGAGTTATTATCATTAAGATGGCTGATCGTTTGCACAACATCAGAACAATTGAATTCTTGCAACCTGAAAAGCAAAGAATTATCGCCAAAGAAACATTAGAAGTTTATGCTTCAATTGCTCATCGTTTGGGGATGCGAGAATTGCAATCAGAGTTAGAAGATCGTTCTTTTTCTGTGCTCTATCCAGTTGAGTATCAAAAAATTAGTATGATTATCAAAAAAGATCAAGACAAAAGAGAAAATTTAGTTAACAACACAATTAAAGAAATCAGTAAAACATTAGTTAAGCATGAAAATTTAAAATTCCGTATTTATGGTCGTAGTAAGAATTTATTTTCGATTTATCGCAAAATGTACTATTTTGGGAAGGATTTAGAAGACATTCATGATATCTTAGCAATTAGAATCATTAGTCAATCAGTTGATGATTGTTACGCTATCTTAGGTTACATTCATCAAAGATTCACTCCACTACCAGGACGATTTAAAGACTATATTGCGACACCAAAAAATAATATGTATCAATCGTTGCATACTTCAATTGTTTTCAAAAATGAAATTTATGAATTGCAAATCCGTACGGAAGAAATGGAAATATATGCTGAAGTTGGAGCTGCTGCACATTGACGCTATAAAGATGGTGAAGAAGTAAGCGCAAAAAAGAAACAAGAAGAGATTGATGAAAAACTAAATATTTTTCAAACAATTTTAGATTTGAATAGCAGCAACAATTTTAATGATGATGAAAAAAATAGTAATTTAGAAGCTGAGATTAAGCAAGATTTATTTAGTGAGTTGATTTATGTTCTTACTCCAAACGGTAAGGTGCTAACACTGCCATTAGGAGCAACAGTGCTAGATTTTGCTTATAAAGTTCACACTGAGATTGGTGAAACAGCAATGGGAGCAAGAATTAACGGAACTTATTCTGCTTTGAATACTGTTTTAAAAACTGGTGATGTCGTTGAAATCAAAACTGCCAAAACTGTCAAACCAAATTATGATTGGTTGACAATTGCTAAGACAAATTTTGCTCGCCACAAAATTAAAAAATATTTAAACAAACAAAATGAAACTCCTGAAACAAAAACAAAAACTTCAGAGAACGAAAAGAAAATTCAAATAACAAAAGAAAAAATTGATAAGTATATTCAAGATAATAAATTACGTTGAAGAATTGCTAGCACTGCTGTCATCTTACAACGCTTGAAGTTCTTAAAATACAGCACATATGATGATTTTTGCTTAGATATTGCAAATGGAACTTATTCAATTGAAGATGCTGTTAGTTCAATTTTATTTAGTGATTCACCAAAATTCAAATCTTTAAAGCCAAATAAAAAACATTCTTTAGCACATGCTCATGTTTCAAATGATGCGATTGCTGAAAATTCACCATCAATTAAAACACAATTAGCACGTTGTTGTTTGCCAATTCCTGATGAACCAATTATTGGTTACATTAGCAAAGGGCAAGGAATTAGAGTTCATCGCATTGATTGTCCTAATGTTGTCAACGAGCAAAGAAAAGAAAGAACTTTAGAAACAGTTTGAAATGTAACAGCAACAGAAAATAAACTTTATAACTCAGCCGTTAAAATTTACTATCTTGATCGTCCAGCATTGCTAGCAGACATCATCAATCTTTTAAATCACTTAAAAACACCAATTCAAAATATTGATGCCAACAATCAATTAATTAATCATCAAGGAACATTAAAACTAATTATTAAAGTTCCAAGCATTGAACGTTTGAATCAAATTATGTCTTCTTTAAAAAAAGTGCCTGATATCATTGAGATAACAAGAATAATCATGTAAGATTTTAAAGTATATCAAAGTATTTTGTTGGAAATATTTGTAAAATATAATTAAGGTGAGAAAATGAAATTTCAGCGACCTAAAGGTACAGAAGATTTATATAATCAGCAAGTAGTACTTTACAGCAATATCATCAATCGTTTAATAGCGGTTGCAAAAAAATTTAACTATCAAGAAATTATTACTCCTGTGATTGAATCAGCAGAGTTATTTTTGCGTAGCATTGGTAGCACAACTAATATTGTTGAAAAAGAAATTTATCAATTTTTAGATAAAGGTAATCGTATGTTAGCTTTAAGACCTGAAGGAACAGCAGGAGTGATTAGAGCAGTTGTTGAGAACAAATTGTATACTAATCAAAAGCAAACGCAAAAGTATTTTTATTATGGAACGATGTATCGTTATGAAAATCCTCAAAAAGGTCGTAATCGTGAATTTCATCAATTTGGAGTTGAAGTTTTAGCAACAAAGAGTCCTTTGTTAGATGTTGAAGTAATTTTATTAGCAAATACAATGCTTGAAGAACTAACAATTAAAGATGCAGATTTACATTTAAATTACTTTGGTTCTGAAGTAACTAAGAAAAAGTTTAATGATGCCCTTTTGACTGTCTTAATGAAAGAGAAAAATAAGTTATGTGCTGATTGTCAGAAAAGAATTGAAAAAAATCCATTAAGAGTACTGGATTGTCAGACTTGTCAAAAATTAGATTTAAACTTACCATTAATTGAACAATTCTATAGCACAGAAGAAAAGCAATATTTTCAAGAGCTTAGCATAGCCTTAACTAAGTTAGAAATTAATTTTAAAGTTGATCCTTATTTAGTTCGTGGTCTAGATTACTACAATGGTGTTATTTTTGAGTTTATGAGTGATAGCTCTGTGTTAGGAAAAAGTCAGAACACTTTAATTGGTGGTGGTAGATACGATAACTTATCACAAGATTTAGGAGTACCTTATCAGTATCCAGCAATTGGGTTTGCTTTTGGGATTGAAAGATTGATGTTACTTTTAGAAAAGCAACCAGAATTTAATTTAATTCAACCATTAGATTTATTTGTTGCTTCTATCTATCAAGCAGGACTAGCAGAGATTTTAGTGTTAGTAAGTAATTTGAGAAAAACAAAATATTTTGTTGATGGAATTTTTGATTTGTTTAACGATAAGCAAAAAAGTAATTTAATTAAAAATCTTAAAAATTGTAACAACCTTTTAATTTTAGAAAAACAAGGACAAGCATCTTTATATCAATTAACTAAAGAGCAAAAGGTTACAGTTAGTTATCAAAGTGAAGCAGAATTGTTACAAAAAGTTGTTAAACTTTTAGGTTAAGAAAGGACTA
The DNA here is from genome assembly GCF_021496725.1 of Spiroplasma platyhelix PALS-1. Taxonomy (GTDB): domain Bacteria; phylum Bacillota_I; class Bacilli_A; order Mycoplasmatales; family VBWQ01; genus Spiroplasma_D; species Spiroplasma_D platyhelix. Next base: position 559,016 of record NZ_CP051215.1, on the reverse strand, counting down.
ACAATGTTAAATAAATATCGTAGCCACAATTGTGGCAATTTAAATAAAAAACATTTGAATCAAATTGTCACTTTAAGTGGCTGAGTGCACGACATTAGAATAAAAAAGTTTGCTATATTTCTTGATTTGCGTGATAGTTATGGTCTAACACAAATTATTGTTAAGAAAGAGGATGCAAATTTTGATACTTTAAAAACAATTAAGAATGAATCAGTAATTCAAGTTACTGGTCTTGTTGTTGAAAGAAAGGTTGCTAACTTAAAAATTCAAACAGGAGAAATTGAAGTTGTTGGCCAAGCAGTGAAAGTTTTAAGTGTTGCTAAGGCAATTCCTTTTGTGATCAATGATGAGAACAATTTTACTGCGTTAGAAGATTTACGTTTAAAATATCGCTATTTAGATTTAAGAAGAAAGCAAATGTTTGATCGTATCAAATTCAAACATCAAGTGATCAGTAGTGTTCGCAATTTTTTAAATAGTGAAGAATTTTTAGAAATAGATACACCTGTGCTGACAAAATCAACTCCAGAAGGAGCAAGAGACTTTTTAGTTCCATCAAGAATTAAAAAGAATGCTTTTTATGCTTTACCTCAGTCACCACAACTTTATAAGCAATTACTTATGATTAGTGGAATTGATAAGTACTATCAAATTGCTAAATGTTTTCGTGATGAAGATTTTCGTGCTGATCGCCAACCTGAATTCCAACAATTAGATATGGAAATGGCATTTGTTAGCCAAGATGATGTGATGCAGTTAGTAGAAAAAATGCTAGAACAATTATGAAAAGATTTAAAACTAGAAAAAATTGATTTTCCACTAGCAAGATTAAAGTATCAAGAAGCAATTGCTAAATATGGTAGTGATAAGCCTGATTTGCGTTGTTCATGTAAGATTGATACTTTGTTTAGTGATGAAGATTTAACTTTAAGAGGATTTTGAGTTAGTGATAAATTTAATGATAAGACAAAGAAAGCAGTTTTAAGACTTGTTGAACAGCATCAAGGCAAGAATTTTTTAGTGTATTCAAAAGAAAAAGGCAAAATTATTTTTAGCAGTAATGCTAAGATTACATTTTCTGATTTTCAAATTGCTGCAATTAGCAATTCTGCACCAAAAGAAAAGGATTTATGTTACTTAACTTATGAAGCAAATGATAGTGGAGCAATTGCTTTAGGTGCAATTAGAACTTACTATATTTTAGATTCAGAAAAGCAACAAAACCATCAAGACTTTTTAGTTAACATCAATAAATATAAATTGCTCTGAATTGTTGATTGACCAATGTTTGAATCAGTTGATGGTAAGATTTCTGCTGCCCATCATCCTTTCACAAGTCCAACAAACCCTGAAGAAGTTTTAAAACTTAAAGTTAGCGATACAGAAAAATTACTAGCAGTACAGTCAGCAGCTTATGATTTAGTGATGAATGGCTATGAAGTTGCAGGAGGAAGTGTTCGTATTTTTAATAAAGCGTTGCAAGCAAAAATTTTTCAAATTCTTAAGCTTGATGCAAGTACTGTTGATGCACAATTTGGTTTCTTTTTAGAAGCTTTTGAATATGGAATTCCACCTCATGCAGGAATTGCCTTTGGGTTGGATCGTTTTGTGATGAATTTAACTAATGGTAGTTCAATTAGAGATACAATTGCATTTCCAAAAAATAATAGTGGTGTTGATTTACTAACAAATGCACCAAGTTCAGTTGATCTTAAGCAGTTAGAAGAATTAGGACTAAAAATCTTAAATGATAAAAATTAACTTCATTTAAATTAGAAAAAATATTAAGATATTAAGGGAGATATGTTGGAGGAAGACATGGCAAAAAATATTGATCAATTAACAATTAATTCTATTAGAATGCTCGGGATTCAAGCAGTTAACGCAGCGAATAGTGGTCATCCAGGAATTGTCTTGGGTGCTGCACCAATGGCTTATGCGTTATTTAAAGACCATTTAAAATTTAATCCAAAGAATCCACGTTGATTCAATCGTGATCGCTTTGTCTTGTCAGCAGGACATGGTAGTGCATTGTTGTATTCAATGTTGTATCATGTGGGCTACAATTACAAGATGCAAGACTTAAAAGATTTTCGTCAGTTAGATAGTGTTACACCAGGTCATCCTGAATACGATCTTGATTTAGGGGTTGAGATGGCTACTGGTCCTTTAGGACAAGGTCTAGCAACAGCAGTTGGAATGGCTTTAGCAGAAAGTTTTCTAGCAGCAAAATATAATCAAGAAAATCAAAAAATAATTGATCACTATACTTATGTTTTATGTGGTGATGGTGACTTACAAGAAGGTATCGCACAAGAAGCATTAAGTTTTGCTGGACATTTCAAATTAAATAAATTAATTGTGCTTTATGATTCTAATGATGTGCAATTAGACTCAAAAACTGAATTAGTTTTTTCAGAAAATATTGCTAGTCGATTTAAAGCAGTAGAATGAAATTATTTAAAAGTGAGTGATGGCACAAACTATCAAGCAATTAGTGAAGCAATTGCTAAGGCCAAACAAAGTGACAAGCCAACTTTAATTGAAGTGAAGACAGTAATTGGTTATGGTGCAACAAAGCAAGGAACACCAGCAGTGCATGGTGCACCATTGATGAATGATATTGCAACGGTACAAAAGTTTCTTGAGTGAGAATCTGATGAAGAGTTCTTTGTTCCTGAAGCAGTACTTAATCATATTCAAAAACCAAAAATTGATGAAGGTCAAGAATTAGAAAAAAAATGAAATGTTAGTGTCAAAGAGTATCAATCAAAATATCCAAATTTATATCAAGATATTGCTTCTGCTTTACAAGGAGAAACTTTTGGACATAATTTTCTTTTCAACAAGATTGATTGAACAAGTATCATCAGCAATGAAGCAATGGCAACAAGAGTTGCTTCTGGTAAGGTTTTAAAACTACTATCAAATCAGTATCCTACTTTAATTGGAGGAAGTGCAGATTTAGCAGGTTCAACCAAAGCAATGGTGTTTGATCAAGATTACACAAAAGATAATCCAAGTGGTCGTCATATTCATTTTGGAGTAAGAGAATTTGCTATGGCAGCCATGGTTAATGGTCTTACTTTACATCAAGGAGTGATTGGGTTTGGTTCAACTTTCTTAGTTTTTAGTGACTATCAAAAGCCAGCTTTAAGACTAGCTGCTTTAATGAAAATCCCTTCATTGTTTATTTTCACTCATGATTCAATTGCTGTTGGAGAAGATGGACCAACTCATGAGCCAGTAGAACATTTATTGATGTTGCGAACAATTCTAAACTTTAATTTAATTCGTCCTGCGGATCTAAAAGAAACAATTGGTGCTTATAAAGTTGCACTAACAGCAAAAGACTATCCTAATGCGATTGTTCTGACAAGACAAGATCTGCCACAATTAGCAGCCAGCACAATTGATGCTGTCAGCAAAGGTGCTTATATTATTAGTCAAGAAACAGCAGAATCAAAGTTAGATTTAGTTTTAATTGCAACCGGCAGTGAAGTTCATTTAGCAATTGAAGTGCAAAAAATGTTGCGAAAAGATAAAATTAATGCTAGAGTTGTTTCTATGCCTTCAACTTATCTTTTTGATCAACAAGATGAAAAATATCGTGCAGAAATTCTGCCCAAAGATGTAGTTAGAGTTGCTGTTGAATTAGCTGTTAGCGATTCATGATACAAATATGTTGGTCTTGAAGGATTAATTATTGGTGTCAACAAATATGGAGCTTCAGGAAATTTGCAAGCAATTTTGGATAAGTATGGGTTCACAAGTGAAAAAATTTATCGTAAGGTTCTTGATTACATAAAAAATAATCAAAAAAATAAGGAGGTCAAATAATGGCTTGATGAGGAATTCTTTTAATTGCGATTGCTGGAGCATTAGTTGGTGGAGGAATTGGATTTTTAATCACAAAAAGATTTTTTGAAAAACAATTAGAAAAAAATCCTCCAATTAATGAGAATATGATTCGTGCGATGTACCAACAAATGGGTCGTAAGCCTAGTGAGGCACAAATTAAGTCAGTAATCCAAGCAATGAAACGCCAACAACGAATGACAAAGAAAAAATAGCTTCTTTTAAAAGAAGCTATTTTTTCTTTTTGCGATCAAAGATTGTTACTTTTCTTTCAGTACCTCGAGCAATACGAATTAGATTGCTACTGTGACGAAGAACAACAATTAATCAAGTTAGGAAAATGATGATGTTGATGATGCAGTATTGATCATCATGAGGTCAGACATATGCATTTAGTGGCATATTAGGAATTCATGAGATGACAAAGGCAAACCCAACCATCAGAACAGATGATAGTGAAGCCATTCTTCAAAGATAAAGTAGTATTCATCAACTAGCCAAGGCAACTGCAAAGTAGATTGGATTGATGATTAGTAGCAAGCCTAATGAAGATGCTGCACCTTTACCGCCACGAAAGCCAAAGTATATTGGTCAACAATGACCAATAACAGCAGCTAAACCACTAAAGTAAATGTATGACTCAGAAAATAAATTATGATAGTCAGGGTTAGCAATAGTGATAAAAGTAAAGCCTCAAGCAATCAAGACAGTAATTATTGGTTTAAAACCATCAATCACAACAACAACGGCACCTCATTTTTTACCCATAACTCTAGTTGAATTAGTAGCACCAGCATTTTTAGAGTAGTGCTGTCGAACATCAGTTTTGAATCTTTTGCGACTGATTATAATTGCGGGTGAAATTGATCCAATTAAGTAACCAATAACGATAAGAATAAAAGTTCCTAAAATATTAATGTGCGGCATTTCCTGCTCCATTTTTAACTTTTTGTTTGTTTTTGTTTCCCTTGTGATTGTCATCACGATTTTGATACAAATTATAACAAATTAAAAATAGTAAACAGAAATTAACAACCCAACCAAAAATATTTCCTAATAATAATGGATAATTAATTGGATTACTTAAACTAGCATAAATAATAAATAATGTTAGACCAAGATGATAAACCAATGTAGTGATTAAAGATAATCCCTTAGTATTTTTTGTTTTGAATAGTTTATATGTTTGTGGTAGAAAAGCTACTGAAATTAAGATTGCTCCACTATAACCCATAACATCATTATAAGTTTTTAATGTGCCATTTTTTAGTGCAAAACCAATCCCAATTAAAAGCCCACAACATATTAGCAAAGCAATAGGTAAGATAAATGTCTTACTTAATGTTTCAATTTTTGAAACACTAGATTTATTTTTTTTCATTATAACAACATTGTAGATTGTTAAACTTAGAATTGTTATAGCAAATAAACCGTTGATTGTTTGACAAATAATCATTGGGATATCCATTTTTGGTGTTTTAAAGACTGCAAAAGTTAAGAAAGTAATGATTCCAATAAAATAAATCGTATAGGCTGGAATTGATATCCCTTTAGTTTCACGAGTTTTAATAATTTTAATAGTTTGTGGTAGAAAAGCTAGTGGAATAAAGATGCTGGCTAGATAACCAACAACTAGAACAGGTGTTGACAAGATTGAATCCTCCTTATTTGTTTCTTAATTTGAATTATAATTTATTAGCATTAATTTAGCAAATTACAAGATTTAAAAAACTCATGTTTAATTAAACATGAGCTTAAAATGTTACTTTTTAGGTTTTGGGTCAGATTCTTTTGTAATTGTTTCTTTAGTAACTTTTTCTTTTTTATCTTCTTTTTTACTTCAAAATTTTCAATTCATATTTTTTCCCTTTCTGTCTTTAAAAAATTAATTTCATATATTATTATAGCAAAAGTTTTAGCAAGTGATTTAATTAATTGAAATTTTTGCTTTGAATGAATCTTGATCGATGCTAATTATTCTTTAAAACAGTACTTAATAATACTTTGTGATAAAATGATTAAGACGGAAAAAAGAAATCATTTTGGCATTATGAAAGGGTACTATGGCGCAACAAAATACTAATATTTATAATGAAGCATCAATTCAAATTTTAGAAGGTTTAGAAGCTGTTAGAAAACGTCCTGCGATGTATATTGGTTCAACTGATAATCATGGAATGCATCATTTAGCTTGAGAAATTGTTGATAATGCAATTGATGAAGCACTTGCAGGATTTTGTTCTCAAATCACTGTGACAATTAATAAAGATCGTTCTGTAACAATTGAAGATAACGGTCGAGGAGTACCAATTGGAAAACATAAATCAGGAAAATCAACTCCTGAGGTTATTTATACTGTTTTGCATGCTGGTGGAAAATTTGATGGTAATAGTTACAAAACTTCTGGAGGCCTTCATGGTGTTGGAGCTTCAGTTGTGAATGCTTTAAGTAAGCATTTGGATGTGACAATTTATCGTGATAAGAAAATTAGTGAAATTAAATTTATTAATGGTGGGAAAGTAAGTAAACCATTAAAAGCAAAAGGAACAACAAAAAAAACTGGAACAGTTGTGACTTTTTTACCTGACTTTGAAAAAATCTTTTATGGATGTGATTGAAACTATCATTCATTTGAACAACATTTAAGAGAAAGTGCCTTTTTGATTAACAATTTAGTTATCAAATTAATTGATAAGCGAACTAATAAAGAAGCAGAATTTCATTATGATAATGGACTGACTGCTTTTATTGAATACTTAAATGAAAAAAAGACTAAGATTTCGCCAATTGTTAGTTTAAAAGGCAAACAAAATCAAATTGATGTTGATATTGTGATGCAATATTGTGAAGACTATAATGATACAATTCTTGGCTTTGCTAATAATGTCAAGACAAGTGATGGTGGAAGTCATTTAGTTGGATTTAAAAGTGGGCTAACAAAAGCAATTAATGAATATGCTAGAAAGCAAGAATTATTGAAACCAAAAGATAAGAATCTTGAAGGAAATGATTTAAGAGAAGGTTTAGTAGCAATTGTTTCTTTAAGAGTTCCTGAAAATTTAATTCAATATGAAGGTCAAACTAAATCAAAATTAGGAACACCAGAAGCAAGAGTAGCAGTAGAAACTATTGTTAGTGAACGCTTATCTTTTTGATTGCATGAGCAAGCAGAAGTTGCTGAAAAGATTATTGCTAAGGCAATCAAAGCACGAGATATTAGAGCTGCGTTGAGAAAGACAAAAGAAAACTTACGTAATAAAACAAAAGAAGCGCAAAGATTTTTAATTACTAAACTAACACCACCACAAAAACATAATCCCCAAAGAAATGAATTATTTTTAGTTGAAGGAGATTCAGCTGGAGGTAGTGCCAAGACAGCTAGAAATCGTCAGTTTCAAGCAATTCTTTCTTTAAAAGGAAAAGTTATTAATGCTTTAAAAAGTAACACTGAGTCTTTATTTAACAATGATGAAATTAATATGATTATCGCAGCAGTTGGTGCAGGAGTAGGAAATGAATTTAATTTAGAAGACATCAATTATCATAAAGTGATTATTATGACCGATGCTGATAGCGATGGAGCACATATTCAATTGTTGCTGCTAACTTTCTTTTATCGTTTTATGCGTGATTTGATTACTTCAGGAAATTTATATCTAGCGCTACCACCTTTATTTAAAATTACTTATGAAAATACTAAAGGTGAACATGAATACTTCTGAACAGAGAATGATTTAAAGATTCGTTTAGAAAGTAGTAACTTAAAAAAAGTTAGATACAATATTCAACGTTATAAAGGATTGGGAGAAATGAATTCTGATCAATTATGAGAAACAACAATGAACCCTGAAACAAGAAAATTAATTAAAGTTCAAATTGAAGATGCAGTAGCTGCAGAAGAAGAATTTAAAATTTTAATGGGTGACAATGTAGAATTAAGAAAAGCTTGAATTGAAAAGAATATTTCTTTTGAAGCAGAAGATCTTAACTAAAGGAGGAGAAATAAAATGAGTCATGTTACAAAAGATTTAACTAATCATGATGATGAACAATTATTAGTTTATTCAATTTCTTATTTACTAGGAAATCTTTTTAGTCGTTATTCAAAATATATCATTTTAGATCGTGCCTTACCTGATGTTCGAGATGGGTTGAAGCCAGTTCAAAGACGAGTATTGTATGCAATGCATGATTTAGATTTGACTTTTGATAAGCCGTATAAGAAGTCTGCTCGTGTTGTTGGAGAGGTAATTGGGAAGTATCATCCTCATGGTGATGCCCCAGTTTATGGAGCTGTTGTCAGAATGGCACAACCATGAAAGTCTTATCTACCTTTAGTAGACATGCAAGGAAATAAAGGTTCAATTGATGGAGATAGTCCAGCAGCGATGCGTTACACTGAGTTGCGATTAAGTGCAACAGCACATCTTTTGTTACAAGATTTAAAAAAAGATGTGGTTGATTTTATTCCAAACTTTGATTCATCTGAAAAAGAACCAGTTGTTCTGCCTTCATACTTTCCTAATTTATTAGTTAACGGAGCAACAGGAATTGCTGTTGGTATGGCAACTAATATGCCACCGCATAACTTACATGAAGTGTTAGATGCAATTATTTTTCGTATCAACAATCCTGAGTCAACACTATCTGAAATTATGAAAAATGGGTTTAAAGGACCAGATTTTCCAACTGGAGGAATCATTCAAGGAATTTCAGGCATTAAATCAGCTTATCGTACTGGTAAGGGAAGAATTGCAATTCGTTCTAAAACAACAGTTGAAATCAAAGAAAAAGCTAAAAAAGAACAAAGAATTATTATTGATGAGATTCCATTTGAAGTTTTAAAGCATGATTTAGTTAAGAAAATTGATGATGTTCGTGTTTTAAATAAAATTCATGGGATTAAAGAAGTAAGAGATGAAACTGATCGTGAAGGTTTAAGAATTGTCATTGATTTAACTAGTGATGGCAATGCTGATGAGATTTTAAATTACTTATTTAAAAATACTAACTTACAAGTATATTACAATTTAAACTTAGTTGCGATTGCTAACCATAAGCCACAAGTGTTGTCACTAGTAAAGTTGTTAGATTTTTATATTGGTCATCAAGTTGAAGTTATCACAAGAAAAAGTAAATATGAATTAAAGCAACTAACGCAAAGATTAGAAATTATTGAAGGGTTAGTTATTGCTTTAAAAGATATTGATCAAGTCGTGAAATTAATTCGTCATTCAAAAAATAAAAGTGAAGCGCAAGCTAATTTAGTTGCAAAATTTGATTTAACAAATCGTCAGTCGGAAGCAATTGTTAGTTTACGTTTGTATCGTTTGAGTGCTGCTGATGTGGATGCTTTAGTTAGTGAAAAAGAAGCAATTAAAAAAGAAATTATTAAATTGAAAAAAATTCTACATGATAGAAAAACTTTAAATCAAAATCTAATTGAACATTTTACAAAATTAAAAGCAATTTACCCTGCGAAGCGAAAATCAGTTATTAGCGGTGAGATTGCAGAAATTGTGATTGATGAAAAAGCTACTTTAAAGCATTCAGAATTATTTGTCACAGTTAGCTATGATGGTTGAATTAAAACAATTAATCGTAAGATATTAGCTCAAGGGACAGAAGATTATAAAGAATTTGGTAGAAAGCCAACAGATATTATTGTTAGTCAAGGTATGATCAACAATTTAGATAATTTATTATTGCTAACTAGCAAAGGAAATTACATTATTATTCCTGGTCACAAGTTAGAAGAAAATAAATGAAAAGATGTTGGCACACATATCAATACAATAGTTAAGTTAGAGTCTTCAGAAAAAGTTATTGCTAGTGCAGTAGTGAATAATTTTGAGCATGATGATATTTATGTAGTTTTAGTTACGCAATTAGGATTAATTAAAAGAGTTAGTTTAAAAGAGTTAGCAACAACTCGTTTTAATCGGACAATTAGATGTATGTCTTTAGCTCTTGGTGATAAATTAGTTAGTGCTAGTTTTACTAATGGTAAGGAATGAATTGTTTTGAGTACTAAAGATGGCTTTACTTTAAAATATTTAGAAAGTAATGTTAATATTTTAGGGCTTGGTGCAAAAGGAATTAAATCTTCAAAATTAGGATTTGAAGATAAAGTAGTTGGTGCAGCAACAGGAAATAGCAGTGACATTTATGCTGTTGTCACATCAGCAGGACATGTTAAACGAATTAACTTTAGTAGTTTAGAACAAACTGTTAGAACAACTAAGGGACAAAGACTTTTAAAACAACCAAAGAAAAAAGGTGTGACTTTAGTTGCTAGTTTTAAAGCAAATGATAATGATAGAGTTAACTTGCTAACTGGTAAAGAGAAGTGACACCTACTAGAAGCTACTAAAATTCCAGTTTCACGAACAAGTGAAGGAGCAGGTAAGGCAGTAGCAGAAAGTATCATTAGTGCTGATAAGATTTGTTTATGAGATTTAAGAAATAAAAATCAAGCTGATTCAGCAACCTTAAGTTTAGATCAAACTCAAGAGTATCAAAATGATGAGCAGAAGTAAGCTATAATAGTAAATAATTTGTCATATATTTTTTTCTTTTTTTAAAGTATACTTATAACGAATAAATATCCTAGTTAGGAGAGTGATGAGTATGAAAGATAACTTTCAAAAAATTGATGGTGAATTAGAAACTATTGAGATGCAAGTTAAAAATGATTTTTCAATAATTGAGAAATTTAACAAAGAAAAAAGTCATTTTATGAAAAAGTTGCATGAAGATAAAAAAGATCAAAAAATTACTAAAGAACAGTATCTTGAATATAGCAAAGAAGCAAAAAAGATATTTAAGCAAGATTTAAATAATTTAAATAATGATTTAAATACTGACTTAGCAAAATTTAAAGTTAAGTATGATCAAAGTTTGGAATTAAACAACAAAGCAGTAAAAGAAGGAAAAAAGAAGTTTTATCAAATCACTCCTAAAGCTTTTACTATTATTGCTTTGCTCTTAATTCCAACTTTTATGATAATTGGACTACTATTAAATTATTTATTAGTTGCTCCAGTTAATTTTTCAGATAGAAATTCAGTGATTGGATTTTCAATATCAATGTTTATTATTGTTGTTGATTTAATTTTCTTATTTTTTATTTGTAAGAATTCAACTAAAAAAATGATGTTAGATCGCTATAATAATGCTGCAAAGATTTTTCCAATTGGTTTTATTGCAAATTTTTGTGATGTTTTAGGAATTGGTTCTTTTGCAACAAATACAAATTTATTAAAAGTAACTAAATCTATTAAAGATGATAAAAATTTGCCAGGAACTTTAAATACTGGAATGGCAATTAGTAATTTATTTACTGGTTGTTTGTTTATTGGTGCTGTTCAAGTAGAAATGACAACATTAATTCCTTTTGTTGTTGCAGCTGTTATTGGATCATTTATTGGTTCAATGATTGTAAACAAAGTAAACACTAGAGTAGTACAACTTATTATGGGTATTGTTTTAGCATGCACAGCAGTTATTATGTTAATGACAGTTAAAGGGATAGCAGTTTTACCTTCGGGAACATTAAAAGGTGTTTTTCATATTTGATGAAAGTTTATTATTGGTTGTTTAGCTTTTGTTGTTTTAGGAATTTTTATGAGTTTTGGTGTCGGATTATATGCGCCAGCGATGGCAATTATTTCTTTATTAGGAATTGACTTTTTAGTAGTTTTTCCAATTATGACTGTTAGTGCGGGTCTTACAATGCATGTTAATGGTTATCGTTATTCTCGTGACAATAATTATTTACCAAAAACAAGTTTCTGTATGACTTTAGGGGGAATAGTTGGAGTTATTGCTTCATTTAGCTTAATTTTTGTTGGTTTAGGCAAAGGATTAGGAGTGAGCACAAATGATATTAAAGCAATATTTCAATGAATTAGTGTTCCTGTTATTGCTTATGCATCATTCCTATTATTATGAAGTTACTATAAAGCAACAAAAAAACTTAAAAAGGAACCACAAAAGAAAGTTGGTTCTCAAACAATAGCAACAATTGACTATAATAATTTTAATGTTTTTGTAAACAATTGATCTGCTAATTTAACAAAACAAATGACAAAATAAAATATTAGAGGTGCGTAATGAAAATTAATGGTCATAGTTTCTATCAACATTCATTATTTTCTGCTTTAATGGCAGCTGATTTTTATGGTTCAATTACTTTTGCAGAACTATTGCAACATGGTAATTTTGGTTTAGGAACTTTTCATGCTGCTGATGGCGAATTAATTGTTCTTGATGGTCAAGCTTATCAAATGTTAGCAACTGGAGAAGTTAAGCTTGTGACTAAAGAAATGACTACACCATTTGCTAGTTTAACTAATTTTGTTAGCGATTTGAAATTAGAATTTAATGATATTTCTTTTCAAGAATTAGAAAAAGAATTAGTAGCAAAGTTTCCTTCGCTAAATATTTTTTATGCCATTAAAATAAGTGGTGATTTTAAAGAAATTAGTACTAGAACGCTAACTAAACAAACAGAACCATTTGTTGTATTAAAAGAAGCAGCTAAAGAGCAGAAAGAATTAACTTTAGCAAATATCTCTGGAGATATAGTTGTTTTTTGAACACCAAAGTTTGCGAACAATATCATAGTTGATGGGTTTCATGCGCATTTTATTAGTAGTGATCGTAAAGTTGGAGGTCATGTGTTTAATTTTCAAGCTAAGCATCTGAATGTTGAGATTTCTTATTTAACTAATATGGATTTACATCTACCGCAAACAGAAAGTTATTTAAGTCATCGAATAGACAGTAGTAGTTTGCTAGCAGATATCAAACAAGTTGAATCGCAAAGAAAAAAAGTAGCAGATTAGTCTGCTACTTTTTCATTAGTACATTTAGTTTTTCAACAAATTAAACAAGTATTAAAAATTTTTTGAAAACGAGGATTATTATAAATTACATGATTTATATCTAAAAATAATGGTTTTATAATTATTATTTTTTCTTTCTTGGTTATTTCTTTATTTTCAAGAATAAAAAATAATCTTCTTTCGCTTTTAGTTTTTGTTTGATAGATAGAAGCATTACCAATTTTTTGATCAATAAATTCGTCTTTATAACCAAAATCTTTAAATATGTCGATGATAAGATTTCTTTTTTCTAATGACTTAACTTCATGGTCATTTTTTTTATTAAATAAAGTTTTCAAGATAGTATTAGTTTCACTAATTTGTTTTAAGAAATCAAAAAGTTCTTGATTAATTTTTTTAACTGAATTTTCATCAGTTTTATAAGTAAAAATTTCACTGCCTTTGTTAGATTTTATACATTTATATTGAAATAAACTAAAATCAATTAAGGCTTTCATGTCTTAACAAAAATTTCTATATCTTTAAATTTTATTATTTCAGTTGATATTTGACTATTTGCTAAGCCCTTTCTAGCCTTAATTCAAGGTTGAGTTTTGTGGGCTTCATCAACTAAATCAAAAGTATTTTTATTTTTGTATTTTTTAATTTTTTTGTCGATAAAATCAGAGATTTTTTTATCTTTTAAAGGAGTGTTTTTAGTTAAAGTATATTTGTCTTTTGCAGAATCAAAACTTTCGTATTCATTAAAATTTAATCCTACATATTTTAAATGATTATACACACTTCTTAATACAGGACCATAAACTCAAGCTTCAAATTCATCATCAAAAAGTTTTTCATTAGTTTCTTTTAAATATTCTAAATATAGAAAATATAGTATTTTTTGAAGTTTAACTGGCTCAGTGATTTTATGTTCTTGAATTAGATAACTTGTTATAGAAAACAATTTGTTTTGTGTTTCTATTTTTTCTTTTTTCATGATGCTCGGTTCCCTTCTATATAAATAATTATATCTTACCCAAAATTATAATGATATCTAATGAGAAGATTTTTTTGTTAGTTTTTTATTACATATAGAGTAATTATAATTATTTACTTATTTTAACTCAGATATTTAGTAAGTAATTTAAAAAATACTTCCAGGTAGTAGTGAACCAACAACTAACATTGTTACGCAGAAGACTGCACTAGCAATGGCATAAGGCCATATTGCTTTATAGAAACTTGTTAGTGGGACTTTAGCAATTGCTAAGCCTGCCATCATAATTCCGGCACTTGGAGCAAAGAGATTAATTCAGCCACTTGCCATCGCAAATGCTGTGATCATTCCTGTTTGTAGACCAACTTCGGCAACTAAACTAGAAATAATTGGAAAAGCTGCTGCTGCTAGACCTGATGTTGAGGGGATAAAGAATGCTAAGATTAAGAACATAAAGAAGCCAATAACAATTAAAGCTGTTTTTGGAGTTCCTTCAATTGCACCTTTTAAGCCATTCAGAACAACATTTTGCATATGAGATTCTTTTAAAGTTCAACCAATCCCAGATGCAACTGCGATTACAACTGCAACCCCAAGTAGTTCTGATGAACCGCTAACAAAATCTTTGATGTAGTTTGCTTCACCTTTTCAATCAATTAAGGCTGTGATGAAAGAAACAAAGAAGAAAAAGAATGCTAGTGTAATGATTGATCAATTCCCAAAGGCAGGGATTCGACCAGTGATGTAAGGGAAGTGAACTCTTAGTCATTGATTGAATTGTTCAAAGATTCCACCTTCATCACCATAAATTAATTTATCTCATGGGATGATACATAGAATCATGACTAAGAATGTTGTACCAAATAAAGCTAGGATAATTTTTCTTTTTTTAGTGAACTCTGGTAGTTCTTCAGTATTTAAGAATTCATCGTGATGTTCACCTTGTAAGTGGTAGACAACTGATTTTTCTGGATTACGCTTTACTTTTAAAGCATATCATGTCACAAAGCCAATTGTTCCTGCTGTTCCAAGGAATCAGCAAACTAATCTTCAAATGATGCCATCGCCAGCGTTGACACCACTAATAGCACTTGCTGTACCAATGGCAAAAGGATTTAGAGTAGAGAACATAACTCCAACTCCTGCTCCTAATAGGATTACTAAAACACCAGTAACAACATCGAATCCTGCTGCTAAAAGTGCTGGAATGATAACTAAATAATAAGGAATTGTTTCTTCACACATTCCTTCAACTGTTCCTCCAATTGAAAGAATGATCATAATGCTAGGAATAATTCAAATTTCTTTTCCATTTAATCGTTTGACTAAACGACCGATTCCTGCATCTAAAGCTTTTGATTTCATAACAATCCCAAGATAGCCACCAATTACTAGAACAAAGATGATTACTTCAGCATTAGCAGCAAAGCCTTGAATAGGAGCATTAAATAAATCTAATAAACCTAAAGGCCCACCTTCAATACTTCCATCAGGGTTAGTGATTTTTTCAGTTGTGCCAGGAATTCAAGAAACTAAAATAATTAATAAAATAATTGAGAATAGAATCGTGATTGCAGTTGGCATCTTAAATGGAAATAATTTAAATTTTTTTCCTTTTTTAGAATGAAAACCCATTATTTTTTCCCTTTCTCTATTGTATTTTCTCTGTATCAATTCAGATTTATAAGTAATTATGATACACTATGTTTTTAAGTAATAAAAGTTGTATTAAAGAAAAAACCAAATAATTATATATTTTTTATTAAAATTAGATATATAATTTCTTTTCTTTAATGTAGAATTATGAGTAATTAAAATTATGAAAGGAGAAATTTTGTGTTTAAAAAAATTAATTGGAATTTTTTTAAAAAAACAGGTACTAAATCTTCTGAGAAGTTGTCCTTACCAGAATTAGTATGGTTTGGTTTTAACTATACAGTTGGTGTTAGTTTTACTGCTGTTTTTGCAACCTTACTATATAGTGAAGTTGGTGCTAATTTAGGAACACATATGATTTGAATCTTTTTAATTGAAGGTTTAATTGCTGGTACTTGTGCCTGAGCTTTTGCTAAACTCTCACGAGTTCATCCAGGAAGTAATGGGGCTGCTTACATTTATACTAGAAGTACTTATGGACGATTCTGAGGATGAATGATTGCTTTTATTCAATATTCAACATTACCAGTAATCATCACAGCACAAATTGTGTCAATGATTAGAATTAATTTTACCAATGGTGATTTCTTACAAGCTCATTGAGGAGTCTGAACTAATTTTGGGTTGGATTTAATTGGAATTGTAGCTTATGTTTTGATTTCAGGAATTTTATTTTTAGGAATGAAAGCATTTAAAAGATTTGTCAATATTTCAGGTTACATTAAATGAGTTACAACATTTTTATTAATTATTGCTGTAATTGCTTTATTTATTATGTCAGGGACAAGTAATTATGAAAAAATTATTGATAGTCAAACTTTGACTGCTAGTTCTTTTTCAAAAGCGTTTACTTCTTGCTTTTTCTTTTTCTTAGGGTTTGAAACTTATTCAACGATTGGTAAGAATGTCAAGAATCCGCAAAAAAATATTAGTCGATCAATTGTGATTGTGATGAGTTTAGCAACTTTATTTTATGTATTAGTTACTGTTTTTATGATTGGAGCAATGTCAACTTACTTTAGTGACAATCCTAATTTACAAATCTTTACACTTTTAGGTCTGAAGTTGAATGCTGAATGATTAGGAATTATTGGTGCTTTAATTATGCTAATTTGTACTATCTCATTGAAAGCAAACTCACAAATTCAAAATGCTTTATATGGTGGCGCAATTTTAGAACCTTTAGCAATTGAAGGTTATATTTCTCCAAAATTTACGCAATTAAATAAAGATAAGATGCCTTATCGTGCAGCAAAATTAAATCTTGTTATCTCATTAGTTTTTAGTTTTATCTGATTGATTATTCCAGATTTGGTGCAAGCTATTACTGATGGTGCTAAGGGTCTTTCTACACCAAGCACAGTAATTGATTTTAGTACGATGACTGGTGAAGTGTCACTAATTATGATTGTGATTTATATTTGTGTCATGACAGTTGCTTTAAAACTTTCATGAGAAAAGAAATTACGTCATAATAAATTTGAATTTTTAATTTGAATGGTTGCTTTGGTGTTTCTAGTTTGACAATTAATTATGTGATTTGTGAACTTAGTAAACGGTTTCATAACAGCAGTTGACAATATCAATTCAAGTGATGTTGCAACGAATTCAGCGGGAGTTACTGCTCTTGTTTCAAATGTTATACAAATTTTATATCTTGTTGGAATTCTTATCTTTGCTATTGTTTGATATCGTGTCTACTATCAACCAAAATTAAGAGTGCGTTTAGTTAACAAGACACAAGCAAAATATGATCAAGAATTTTTCTTACAAGATGACTGACCATTTGTTGCTAAGAATCTTCAAAGTGAGATTGAAAACTATTTAGAACGTAATGTTCTGATTAATGGTGACAAGAATAATAAAAATTATGACTTTGCTAGGCAAGTAAGGAAAGAACTTCTTGCTTCTGAAGGTGAATGAAAAGAAAAAGAAGACAAGTAGACATTTATTTGCAAAAGATTTACAATTAGTATCTATTGATAAATAGATACTAAAGGAGATAAATATGAAAACAGTAGAAAATGCGATTAAGTTTCGCCGTTCAATGCAAGAATTTGATACAAATAAAAAAATAGACACTAAAGATTTAACAACAATTTTAAATGCTGGTAGATTGGCACCAAGTGGACTTGGATCTGAACCAACAAGAGTTTTAGTTATTAGAGATAATGAAATTAAAAAAGAAATTACTGAAGATGCTTTTAATCAATTAAATTGAAATAAAATCAAAACAGCAGATACTTTAATACTTTTTGTTTCTCTAAAAGAAGATACTTTTAAAAGTAGAGAATTTGTTAGCACTAGACTACAAAGATGAGGGCTAAACGAAGCAGATTTAGCAGATAGAACTGATGCTTATGTTGATTATTTAAGTACGATTGATGCTGCTACTTATTCTAGTAATCAAGCATATATTGCTATGTCTTATATGAGTTTACAAGCAGCTTCATTAGACATTGAATCTGTGATTATGCAAGGTTTTGCATTTGATAAATTAAATGATTTATTAGATAAAAAAGGTTACATCAATAAAGAAAAAGAAGCAGTTCATATTTCAATGGCTGTTGGTTACAGCAATGAACAAATAAGAGCTAAACTTTATCCTCAAATTCGTATATCATTAGATGAATTTTGTGATTATATTTAGATTGATTAAAATCTATCAATAATAGTTGTACAAACGTTCCTAAATTTAGGAACGTTTTTTATTTTTTTAAATTTAAGCAAGTTATTAGAAAAACTAACTTTAAATTTTTTAATAATTCTATATAATAAATTAATGTGAACAAAATTAGAAATTAGGAGGAAATTTTATATGAAAAATATGAAAAAATTACTTAGTGCTTTAACTGCGTTAAGTTTTGTAACTGTTGCTGGAGTAAGTACAGTAGCTTGTGGACCAAATGATAGCCCAACACCTGAAGCTAAAATGGATACTAAAGTTTTAGCGGATTTAGGACTTTATAATGCAGAAGGTGCTTCTTTAATAGAAGCAACAATCAAAAATGCTGAATGAAATACTGCTAAATTAGCAGGAATTGATGCAAGTAAATTGTTAGCTGCTGATGGAAAAGCATTAAGTGAAGAATCAAAAACTTTTTTAACAGCAATTTTAAAATTAGAAGCAAAAGATGATAAATTTGTTGCAGCAGATGCAGCAAAAATTAAACTAAGTGTTGGTGAAATTAAACCAACTTTAGAAAAAATTAAAGATGATTTTGCTATTAAAGAAGGAACTGTAGCTGTTCAATGAAAAGATGCTTCAGTAGCAAATCTTGGTAGTGCATATACTCTTAATTTAAAAGGTGATAGTACTAAAGGTGTTATTGCTAGCGCTCTGCCTGCAGCAGATAAAATGACATTAGCAGACTTTGATACAACAAAAGCTCCACTTGATAAATTTAAAGTTGGAGAAAAAAAAGACAGTGTTCAAATTGGTGAAATTACAAATACTTTAAAAGCTGATGCTGCAGTTGTTAAAGAACTTCAATCTCTTGCTAAGTTTGTAAATCAAGGTGATTTAAAAGTAACAATCACAGCAGTAAATGTTAAAGGTGATAATTTTGCTAATGGGGATAGTCTAACAGTTAAAGTTAACTTTGGTGGCACACAATTTAGTACTGCATATACACTAACATTGGTAGAATCATTTTACTGATAAAATATAGAATTAAATAAAAAATAAGCTTAAGAATTCTTAAGCTTATTTTTTTTAGTACTCATTGATTAAGTTTTAATTATTGATTATAATCCAAAATATATAGAAGGAGAAAATTAAATGGTAGTTTTTTTGTATATTTGTTATATTGTTGCTTTTTTAGCAAGTTTATATTTTTTATATTGATTTGTTCAATTAATTATGGCTCTGGTAAGATGATTTAACACTAAGTCAGATAAGAACGAAGTTGAAACAGCATTATTAAATTATAAATTTAAAAATATTGAATATGAATATGAAGATCATGATTCTGAGTATGAAGAAAATAAAATATAATTATGGAAATTTAAAAAATAAGTTTAAGAATTCTTAAACTTATTTTTTTTAGTATACTTTAGTGATTGTTCCTGAACCTAAGCAAACATCATTTAGATAGAAGACTGCTTCTTGACCAAGAGTGATTGCTCTAACTGATTTTAAAGTTTCAACCTTAATTTCATCATCTGAAACAAATGTGATTCGAACTGGGATGTCAGGTTGACGGTATCTAAACTTAGCAAAGCAATTAAGATTTGTTGGCTTATCTTTTGCAATTCAATTAATTTGGTTGACTTCACAATTATTGTGCATTAGTCAGCCATTTTCATTTTCGTTAGCAACATACAAGATGTTAGCTGCAACATCCTTATCAACAACAAAGTAAGGGTTTTTAAATCCTGAAAGGTTTAGGCCTTTTCTTTGCCCGATTGTGTAGTAGTAGACTCCATAATGATCACCAATAACTTCTTTAGTTTTGATGTCAACAGTCTTACCTGGTTTAGCAGGGATATAGTTAGTTAGGAAGTCTTTAAAGTTTCTTTCACCAATGAAACAAATTCCTGTTGAGTCTTTTTTAGTTGCAACAGCAAGATTAAGTTTTTTTGCAATATCTCTTACTTCAGGCTTTGTTAGTTGACCAATTGGAAAGATAGTGTATTTTAATTGATCTTGATTTAATTGTGATAGAAAGTAACTTTGATCTTTATTAACATCACTACCTTTTAGTAGTTGATACTCTTTTGTACTTTCATCAAATCTTACTTGAGCATAGTGACCCATAGCAATGTAGTCAGCATTTAGTTCTTTTAAGGCGTAATCTAAGAAAGCAGAGAACTTTATATATTTGTTACAAAAGATGTCAGGATTAGGAGTACGACTAGCTTTAAATTCATCGATGAAATGTTTGAAAACATAATCTCAATACTCTTTCACAAAATCTTTACGATATAGTTCAATTCCAAGTTCTTGAGCAACTTTTTGCGCATCAGCATAGTCTTGCTCTTGCGGACAA
The DNA here is from genome assembly GCF_021496725.1 of Spiroplasma platyhelix PALS-1. GTDB lineage: Bacteria > Bacillota_I > Bacilli_A > Mycoplasmatales > VBWQ01 > Spiroplasma_D > Spiroplasma_D platyhelix. Next base: position 538,683 of record NZ_CP051215.1, on the reverse strand, counting down.
ATATAGTCTGTTGGATTATTTAATTCATTGTTTAGTAGTGAGTCTCAATTACGCATAAAAAGACCAACAACTTCATGGCCTTGTTCTTTTAAAAGATAAGCGCTAATAGCAGAGTCAACTCCACCGCTAAGTCCGACAACAATTCTTTTTTTCTTGCTTTGCATAATAAATTCTCCTACTTTAAATAAATAAAAATGCTTATTTATTGTAAACAAATTTTACAAAATAAGCAAATTTTTAATTAATAATTTAGTATTTAATCACAACTGATTTAGCTACTGCACTAACTACTGCTTGATTACTTCCTAAAGTAACATGACCGTAAACACCTCAGACAAAAAAGATTTTGCCAGTGTTAGGATTTTTTGTTAGACCTACTGCTAGTTCACCAGTATATCTAGTTACACCTTCTCAAAGAGTATCAGAATAAAGATTAGTTGTATGTTCATAAAATGCTTTATCATCTCAGTAACTTGGATCTGCTAGAGTTGAAGATTCAAAAACAACACTATCTTTGCTTAGAGAATCAAAATATTTTGTGTGAATTTCAGTTTGACGATTATCAAAATTAATTTTATTTAAAGATATATTAGCATTTTTAATATTTGTATTTGTAATTCTTTTAGTAATATCAAGATAATGAAAAGATGCGTTAGGTCTTTCTGGTTCATAGAAAGATCTAACAGAATCTTTATCATAATTTTTTAAATACATTGTGAGTTCATTTGATTCTTTGATTATAGAATTACTATTTTGACTAACATTGATTGTCATTAATGGTATAGCTGAAGTAAGTCCTAAAGTAATTGTTGCTAAAGAAACTAAAAGTGATTTCATAATATATAACCCCCTCTTATTATGATTCCAAAGTATCTTATCATAAGAATTTTAATTCTTATATCTTTTATTAAAAGTTTAGAACAAATAGAAACTATCGCTAATTTTTTTATAAATCATAGTTTTGCAGTCATCTTCTAGATAACCATTAAAAGCAAAGACTCCAACAAAGTGGTAGCCTATTCCTTTTGCTTTTTCATTTAGTTTTGCAAAAGTAATTAATTGAATTTTATCTTCAATAAGCTTTTTACCTAATTTTTTTCTTTTTTCAATATCTTTAGTACCATCAAATTGATAAATATAATCTCAATTTTTTGACATATAATTTGCGTAGCCTTTTTTGATATTTAATTCTTTTTGATGATCGGGGGTAATGTTTGGAAATCAAATTTGTTGTTGATCATTTATTTTGTAACCAGATTTTAATGATGATATATGGTTTTCATCAGTAAAAAGTGCACTTAAAACATCAAAAATAGTTCTAAAAATTATTTTGTCAGTTATAGTTATTTCTTTTTTAGCTAAAATTTTTTGTAACACTTCATTGTTCATATTAAAAAGCACCTTATCAATAAATATATCATAATATTTATGTAAATAAGGTGCTTTGATGTTATTAATTATTTTTAATTAATTAATTATATCTTTTGCTATAGTTTCTTGAATTATTGTTTTTAAATTTTTTAAAGTCTTTAAATTTTCTAGGTTCTCTAGAGTCTTTATTGTTTCTAGTGTCTCTAGAATCTCTATTGCCTCTATATTCACTATTGCTTCTAGGTTCTCTGTTACCACGATATTCGCTGTTACTTCTAGAATCTCTATTGCCTCTATATTCGCTGTTGCTTCTATATTCTCGATTGCCTCTAGGTTCTCTAGTGTCTCTATTTTCTTTGTATTCTTTAAAATCTAATAAATTTGATTCAATTTCTAATTTATTGATTGGTTGATCTTGTAACTTTTCAATATTTTTAAGTTCAAAATAATCATTTTTATTTCTAACCAAAGTGATTGCAGTACCAGTAGCTCCAGCTCTTGCTGTTCTACCAATACGGTGAGTATAGTATTCTTTTTCTCTTGGAATATCAAAGTTGAAAATGTAATCAATCCCATCAACGTGGATTCCACGAGCTACTAAGTCAGTAGCAATTAAAACATTAACCTTACCAGATTTAAATTGTTTCATTGCTAGTTCACGTTCTCTTTGTCGCTTGTCACCAGTGATAGTTACAGAATCAATGCCATTTTGCTTTAATAAGTCTTGTAACTTGTTAGTGTAGGCTTTAGTATTTGAAAAGATGATACTTAATTTTGGGTTTAATTCTTTGTATAAAGCGATTAAAGCTTTTTCTTTGTGGTTATTTTTAGTATCAAAATAAAATTGTTTGATATTTTTATCCTCTTGAGTTTGTAACTCGTTATTAAGGTTAATTGCTACAGGATTAGTTTGATAGTCAGCAGTAATCTTTAAAATAGGTTTAGAGATAGTTGCAGAGAATAATACTGTTTGGGTATTATCTGGTGCAGCGCTAAAGATTTCATCAATCTTTTCTTTGAATCCCATTTTTAGCATTTCATCAGCTTCATCTAAAACAATAGTTTTTAAAAATCCTAGTTTTAAAGTTCTACGATTGATGTGATCAACAATTCTTCCTGGTGTTCCAACAACAATGTTGCTACTTCTTAAATCACTTAGTTGTCTACTCATACTAGATCCACCAACTAATAAAGCGATTCTTACATTTTTTAAATACATCGCATATTTTTTAATTTCTTGATAGATTTGAATTGATAGGTCTCTAGTTGGACAAACAATTAAAGTTTGGTTTTTAAATACGTTAGTATCTAACATATTTAAAATTGGTAGCACAAAAGCAGCAGTTTTTCCTGTTCCTGTGTGACTCTTACCAAAGATATCTCTATTTTGTAAAATTACAGGAATAGAAAGGTTTTGGATTGGAGTTGGTGTAGTGTGTCCTAAATTAGCAATAGCTAAGTTTAGTTCTTTTTTTAGGTTTAGTTCATTAAAATTCATATGTTCTCCTTTTTTCTTTAATAAAATAAATTTTTAATTTAAAGAAAATTTAGCATATGAAAAAAAATCATTATCTAATTGAAATTTTTAGTTCTTAACGGATTTAATTTAAGATCAATTTTCTTTAAAACGGTCGTAGAATAATTTTTATTTGTAAAACTTTTTCATTTACAAACTTAATCATTTCTTTTCAAAGTAAAGAAAATTGTAAATTAAAAAACAACTCTCTAATCTTACATTAATAAAGTGGAGAAGTCAAATATTAGTTTTATTGAGATTGAAAAAATAGCTAAATAAAAATGCTCATTAAGTCTAATAAGCATTTTTTTAATTTAATTAATATTTTAATAGTTGTAAAAAATCTTTTTCTTTTTCTGGAATTATTTCAATATCATTTTTTTCATTAATAATATAAATATTTGAATTCATAAGTAAAACTCCTTTTACTTTCTTTAAATTATAACATTTTTAAAATAGAATGTCATTAGTTTTAATTTTGTTTAAAATGTCATTAGAATTATGAATAATTGGGAGTCAGTTTTGATTTAAATAAGAAAAACGATTTGATACAATTTTATTTTTGAGTTTTTTGTCGTCAGTAAATAGAATTTTTACACAACATTTATACGAAATAAATATAATTCCTGCATCTGTTCCGCGTTTATTTAGCTTTTCTTTTTTGGCAAATATATCAATTTCTAAGTTCATTTTTTCATCATCTTTGATATCTATTTTGGGTGAAGTAGCATTACTTGTGGAATAAAGCAATAGATCTAGTAAACTTGTATTTTGTTTATTACAAGTAAGCTCTTTAATCATAGTTTTACCACCAAAAATAATTGTATAATGTAAACCTCCAAATTGTAAAAAATCATTTAATTTTTGTGATATTACTGGATTTTTTGTTTTTTCTAAATATTGTATCAAAATATTTGTGTCAAATATTAAATTTGTTACTTCAGTATTTTTCATTATTATTCTATTATTTAATCTTTAAAATTTTTATAGATTCTTCAATAAAGAAATCATTAATTTTATTTGACTTACCAACATATTTTCCAGATTCATTTATTAAAATATTATAAATTTTAGTTTTATCATTTAAATTTTCAAAAAATCAAATTACAGGTGATTCATATTGTTTTATTTTTTTTGAATTTGCAAAAATATTATATCTAAAATTATTTATTAAAAACATAGAATGGGTTTCTATAAAACCTTGTTTTAAAAATCTTGATTCATTTAAATTTTTTTCTAATGCATTAGAAAAAAATTTAAAAAACAATGTTCCTAAAGAAGATTGAGCTCTAGGATGCAAATGTATTTCAGGTTGTTCTATAAAAATTTTATCTGTTTTTCTTTGAAAAATATTGATTAATATTGGTAAAACTTGAGAAACTCCAGTACCTGATATATAAAGATTCATTTCTTTTTTATTTTTTTTATATTTAGGAACAATGATTCTTGTACCAATAATTTCATTATCTTCTATAGTAATTTCATCAAGCATTTTAGATTCTTTGAAAAAATTATTTATTTCTTTAGATAAAGCTGTATTTTTTTCAAATATTTCAAAAGAACTTTCATCTGAAATTTTTTCATTACCAGAATAAAATTTTTTAAATAATTTTCGTATAGGATTTACATATTTTGTTTCATAAGGATACTCAAAAAATCTTGTATTACCACGCATTCTATAAAATTGATGATTATTTATTTCATTTTTATCTTTAGATATATATCTTAAAAAATAAGAATAAAGTAAACTAATATCTAAAAAACTTGCTGATCTTGAAAAAAAGTTATATTCTAATAATATTTTATCATTTTTTAATCAAAAATTTTCAAGATTTTTTTCTGTTTTCATTTCTTTTTCTTTGTCATTAGAAGAGTGATCAACATCTTTTGCTAATGTTGCATATTCTTTTTGAATTTGGAACATTTTTTCAGATAATGAGGTTATATATTCTTCAGTGAAAGTAAGTGTTTCAAATTTTTCTATTATATTAACTTTATTATTTATATGCTTATTTAATTTATCACATAAATTTAAATTTTCTTTAAACTCAGTTATATCTTCAAAAATATTTTTAGTAGTATATGATTCAATCTCAGAAAGAAATTTTCTTCTAGAATTTTTAAATTTATTATATTTTAAATTAAAAACGCAAATTTCTAATTTTGGGTTTAGAGTCACAATTTTTGTTATTATTGGTTCAACATCATCTTTAGAATTATTAATTTTATTTATTTCAAGATATTCAAATATAAGTTCTTTCTTAGTATTTTCTTTATTTGTTTGTTGTCAACCTGCATATAAAACTTGAATGGGTTTTGTTTTATTTAATTTTAATTCATTAATAGAATAGTCTGCTAAATATGTCTTATTAAAATTAAGAGTTTCATTTTTATAAAGACTTTCAATAAATTTTAATATAGAAGTTTTTCCAGTATTATTATCTCCTATTAGAAAATTTATACTACTAAAAAGAAATTCAGAATTTTGTATTGATCTATAATTTTTTAAATGCATATACCGCATATTAATCCCTCCATTATCACTTAATTTTATTCTTTTAAAATAAATAAAACAACTAAGTAATAAAAGAAATTCTATTTTTTAAAAATTTAGCAATCATATCTTGCAACTGCTAATTTTAGTGCTATAATTAGGATATATAAAAATTAGCAATTAGATAACATGACTGCTAAGGAGGTCAATATGGCATTTAATTTTGCAGAAATTCCAAATTATAGTAACGATCCAAAAGTATTAGAAAAGTTTGGTCGTAACTTAGTAGCCGCTGCTAAATCAGGAAAAATCGACCCAATTATTGGTCGAGATGAAGACATTAGAAAAGTTGAAGAAATCCTATCAAGAAAAACTAAGAATAATCCAGTTCTAATTGGTCTACCTGGTGTTGGTAAGACAGCAATTATTGAAGGACTTGCACAACGTATTGTACGAGGAGATGTTCCTAGTAATTTAAAAGATAAAATCATTTATGAATTAGATATGGGAGCTTTAATTGCTGGAGCGAAGTATCAAGGAGAATTTGAAGAACGTTTAAAAGCAGTGATCAATAAAGTTAGAGATTCTAACGGAAAGATTATTATGTTCATTGATGAGTTACATTTAATTGTTGGTGCAGGTAGAACTCAAGGATCAATGGATGCTTCTAATTTATTGAAACCAATGTTAGCTCGTGGTGAGTTGCGTTGTATAGGTGCAACAACACTAGCAGAGTATCGTGAGTATATTGAAAAAGATGCAGCATTAGAAAGAAGATTTCGTAAGATGATCATCACTGAACCAAATGTTGATGATACACTAGCAATCTTGCGTGGTTTAAAAGAACGATTTGAAGCTTATCATGGTGTGAAGATTCATGATAGTGCTTTAAGAGCAGCAGCATTGCTATCAGATAAGTACATTACAGATCGATATCTACCTGATAAAGCAATTGATTTAGTTGATGAAGCTTGTGCTGGAATTAAAATTGCCATTGCATCAGTACCTGCTTCTTTAGATGAATTAAGAAGAAGGGTAATGCAATTAGAAATTGAAAAAGCTGCATTAAGTAAAGAAAAAGATCAAGCCTCAATTACTCGTTTGCAAGAACTTGAAAAAGAATTAAAAGATAAAAAAGTAGTACTTGCTGAATTAGAGCAAGAATGATTAAAAGAAAAAGCAGCGATTGATCACATTCAAACATTAAAAACAAATTTAGAACTAGCAAAAGCACAATTAGAACAATATCAGCTAGCAGGAGATTGAGATAAAGCATCAAAGTTACAATATAGTACTCTTCCTAAATTAGAAAAAGACTTGCAAAATAGTGAGAAAATAAAGAAAAGTGAACGCTTATTAAAAGAAGATGTTAAGAATGATGATATTGCAACAGTTGTAGCAAAGTGAACGGGGATTCCTGTTGATCGCTTGCTAGCAAGCGAAAAAGATAAACTATTAAATTTACCATTAATTTTAAGTACAAGAGTTAAGGGACAAAGTTTAGCTTTAAAACTAGTTAGTGATGCGTTAATGCGTTCACGAAGTGGCATCAAAGATCCTAATCGACCAATTGGTTCATTTATCTTTATGGGACCAACTGGAGTTGGAAAAACTGAAGTTGCTCGAACTTTAGCTGATGCCTTATTTGATTCAGAAAAGCATATGGTTCGTATGGATATGTCAGAATTTATGGAAAAGAGTTCTGTTAGCAAGTTAATTGGTTCACCACCAGGATATATTGGCTTTGAATTAGGTGGCCAACTAACTGAAAAAATTAGAAGAAATCCTTATAGTATTGTCTTGTTTGATGAGATTGAAAAAGCTCATCCTGAAGTTTTAAATGTTTTATTGCAAATTCTTGATGAAGGAAGAATCACTGATAGTCAGGGTCACTTAGTTGATTTTAAAAATACAATTATCATTATGACTTCAAATTTAGGTTCACAAGAACTACTAACGCAACAAGAAAATTCACAAGATCAAGCTTTAACAATTTTAAAGAAACGTTTCCGTCCAGAATTTATTAATCGTGTTGACGAGATTGTTACATTTAATCCGTTAAATAAAAATGTCATTAAAGAAATTATCAAAAAAGAATTAGACAATTTATTAGCAAGAGTTAATAATGAAAAAGAATATCAAATCACTTATGATAATGAGATTGTTGAGAAAATTTTAAAAGAAGCTTATGATGAAGAATTTGGTGCACGACCAATTAAACGTTACATTCAACATAATATTGAAACACTAATTGCTCAAGCAATCTTAAAAGATCAATTAACGATTAACAAAAGATTTGCCATTGTTGAAGATGCCAAAGCTCAAGAATTTGTTTTGTCAAGCAAATTAAAATTAAATTAGCACTTGATATTAATAAGTGCTTAAAGTTATAATTAGGTTGAAAAAACCTTTAAATAGAGCGGAGGTGTTGAAATGTTGACAAAAAGACAAGAGCAAATTTTAAAAATAATTGTTGAACAATATATTAAAACTGGCGTTCCTGTTGGTAGTAAAACAATTTTAACAACTGACGATCTTAATTGTTCTAGTGCAACAGTTCGTAATGAATGTGTTGAATTAGAAACTCAAGGTCTATTAGAAAAAACTCATAGTTCTAGTGGCAGAGTTCCAGCAACTAAAGGTTATCGTTACTATGTTGATAAGTTAATGACACAAAGTGATCAAACTGATGTCTTAATCTTAAAAAAAAGAATTGAAGAAATTTTTAATACTAGAGACTTAGAAGTTAATGAAATTATTGAACAAACAAGTAACATTCTAAGTGAAATGACAAAATTAATTAGTATTGTTGTTGGCCCGAGTGTTAAAGAAGATACACTAAAAAGAATTGAATTACTATCACTTAATAGTGATAGTGTACTAGCAATTATTATTACTGATAATGGTCATGTTGAGAATAAGATTTTCAATATTAAAGAAGCTTCTTTACAAGACTTAACTTTAGCAACAGATATCTTTAATCAAAGATTGATTGGAACAAGAATTAGTGAGATGAGTGAAAAAGTAACACTATTGAAACCAATTCTTTCTAAGCAAGTTAAGCAAGCCGAATATATCATACAAGGTTTTATTAACGCTTTAATTAATTTTTCTAAGCCATTGTCTTCAACTCATGGTGTGCAATATATGTTAGAAAATCCTGAGTTTAATGATATTAAAAAAGTAAAAACGCTATTAAACTTTATTGAATCACAATCACCTTGAACTTATTTTGATAAATTAAATCAACAACAAAATGTTCAAGTGAAGATTGGTGAAGAATTAGGCGAAGCAAATAACAATATGGCAATGATCACAACAACATTTAAAATTCATGATAGTGATCAAGGTCAAATTGCCGTAGTTGGTCCAAAAAGATTAGAGTATGAAAAAGTGACTGAGATTCTTAATTGGATTAATGAAACAATCAAAGATAAATTTGGTTAGAAAAATAACGAGGTGAAAGAAATGTCAGAAAAAGTAGAAGACAGTATTAAAGAAAGTGAACATCAAGCAGATGTTCAAGAGATTGATTTAGTGAAAGTAAATAAATCATTGCATGAAGAAGTACAAGAATTAAAGCTTGCTCTTAGCAAACTAAAAGATGAGCAAAACAAATTAATTCTCGCAACTAAGGTGAACACCTTAAAAGAACAAGAAATTCGTAATGATGATTTTAAAAAGTATGCTAATCAAAAAGTTATTAAAGAAACTATTATTCCACTACTATTAGAATTTGAAAGAGCTTTAAATTTTAAAACAGAAAATAAAGATGTTAAGAATTTCTTAATTGGGTTCAATCACATCTTCAACAACTTTAAAGCAAATTTAAAGTCAGAAGGATTAGAACAAATAACTGAAAAAGTTGGCAGTCCATTTGATAGTAGTAGAAACAATGTAACAGAAAAAATTGAGATCTTAGAAGAAACAAAAGATCAAAAAGATAGTATGATTGCTGAAGTAGTATTAAGTGGTTATAAATTACATGACAGGGTTGTTAGCCCAGTGCAAGTAAAAATTTATCAACTTCAAACTGAAAACAAAAACAGAAAAAATTAGAAAGAGGAGAATAGTAAAATGAAAGAAGTAATTATTGGTATTGACTTAGGAACAACAAATTCATGTGTATCAATTATGGAAGGTGACAAACCTAAAGTTATTGAAAACGAAAGTGGAGGAAGAACAACTCCTTCTGTTGTGACTTATAAAGATAAAGAAATTTTAGTTGGAGATGCAGCTAAAAGACAAGCGATTACCAACCCAGATCACACAATTAGTTCAGTAAAAAGAGATATGGGAACAACAAAGAAATTTAAAATTGAAAACAAAGATCTAACACCAGAACAAATTTCTGCTGAAGTTCTACGTTTCATTAAGAATTTTGTTGAAGCAAAATTAGGTAGACCAGTTAGAAAAGCTGTTATTACAGTTCCTGCTTATTTTAATGATCAACAAAGAAAAGCAACAAAAGATGCTGGAATTATTGCTGGATTAGAAGTTGAAAGAATTATCAATGAACCAACTGCAGCAGCGATTGCTTATGGTTTTGATAAAACTGATAAAGAACACAAAATCTTAGTGTTTGACTTAGGTGGAGGAACTTTTGACGTTTCAATTCTTGAACTAGCAGATGGTACTTTTGAAGTGCTTTCAACTAATGGTGACAATCATCTTGGTGGTGATGATTTTGATCAAAAAATTATTGACCATTTAGTAAAGAAATTTAAAGCATCAACTAGTGTTGATTTATCAAAAGATAAGATGGCTTTACAACGTTTAAAAGAAGCAGCAGAAAAAGCTAAAAAAGATCTATCAGGTTCAAATGAAACAACAATTTCATTACCATTTATTTCAATGGATAGCAATGGACCAGTTCACTTAGAAGAAAAACTAACTCGTGCTGAGTTTGAAAATTTAACACAAGACTTAGTAGACAGAACAATTGAACCAGTTCGTAAAGCATTGAAAGATGCTAACTTAACAAAAGAAAATATTGATGAAGTGTTGTTAGTTGGAGGTTCAACAAGAATTCCAGCGGTACAAAAAATTATCAAAGAATTATTAGGAAAAGAACCAAATAAAACAGTTAACCCTGATGAAGTTGTTGCTTGTGGTGCTGCTATTCAAGGTGGAATTCTATCAGGTGATGTGAAGGACTTACTATTATTAGATGTAACACCCCTATCATTAGGAATTGAGACTTTAGGTGGTGTTATGACACCATTAATTAAACGTAACACAACAATCCCAACAAGAAAATCACAAGTGTTCTCAACTGCGGAAGACAATCAACCTGCTGTAGATATTCATGTGCTACAAGGTGAAAGAGCTATGGCAAGAGACAATCATAGTTTAGGAAGATTCCAACTATCAGGAATTGATTCAGCACCAAAAGGTGTACCACAAATTGAAGTTGGATTTGATATTGATGCGAACGGAATTGTTTCAGTTACAGCTAAAGATTTAAAAACAAATAAAGAACAAAAAATTACTATCTCAGGCAATGGCAGTTTAGATCAAACTCAAATTGATAAGATGGTGAAAGAAGCGCAAGAAAATCAAGCAGCTGATGAAAAGCATAAAGAAGAAATTGATCTAACAAATCAAGCTCAAGCTTACATTTACGACATTGACAAAATGCTAGCAGAAGGTGCTAAAGAAGAAAACGCAGAAGTAGCACCACAAGTTGCGGAAATGAAAAACTTACGTGATGACTTGCAAAAATCTTTAGATGAAAAGAATTTTGAAGAATTAAAAACGAAATTAGAACAACTAAAGCAAGCATTTGCAGCAGCACAACAATTTATGCAACAACAAGAAACTGAAAATAAAGAAAATATTGATGAAGTAATTGACAAAGATAATAAAAATTCTGATGATGTTATTGACGTTGAAGCTGAAGCAAATTAAAGGAGTAAGAAACTATGCCAACAGCACGTAGTCAAAAAGAAGATTATTATCAAGTTTTGGGTGTTAGTAGAAATAGTAGTCAAGATGAAATTAAACGTGCTTTTCGTAGTCTTGCTAAACAAAAACACCCAGATATTACTAAAAATGCTGCTGATGCAGAAGAATTTAAAAAGATTTCTGAAGCTTATGAAGTTTTAAGTGATCCACAAAAAAGACAAATTTATGATAGTTATGGTCATGATGGGATTAATGCAAGTCAACAAGGCGGTGGCTTTGGTGGTTTTAATTCATCAGCCTTTACTGATATTAATGATTTGTTTGGTGACTTGTTTGGTGACTTGTTTGGTGGTGGTTCATCAAGAGGACAATCTCAAGCACAAGGAACAAATCGTAATGGTCCAGGGCCAAACTATTTAAAAAATATTGTTATTAGTTTAGCTGATGCAGTTCTTGGTAAGAAACAAACACTTAACCTTAACATTGAAGTAGCATGTGATGCTTGTAACCAAACAGGTGCTAAGACACCACAAGACTATGTTACTTGTAACCAATGTCAGGGTAAGGGAAGCAAAGTTGTTACTGGTAGTTCAATTTTTGGTGGATCTTATCGCCAACAAGTTGTTTGCAACAATTGTCAGGGTATGGGCAAAGTTATCTTACAAAAATGTTTAAAATGTAAAGGTAACCGCTTCTATTTAGATAATCAAAAATTAGAATTCAATATTCCTCCTTCAGTTTCAACTGGAGATAGCTTAAGAATTAAAGCTAAAGGTGGAATTAGTAAATTTAATGGTCCGCAAGGTGATTTAATTATTAGAGTGACTGTTAGAGATGATCCTTTCTTTATTAGAAAAGGCCATGATTTATTAATTGATATTCCAGTTTCTTATCTTGATGTTTTATTAGGGAATGCAATCACAATTCCAACAATTGATGGATTATTGCTAAAGCAACAATTAAAACCAGGAATGCAAAATGATGATGAAATCGTTATTCCTCAACAAGGAGTATTCTATGGTAAGAATCATCGTGGTAGATTAATTGCAACAATAAAAATTAAAATGCCAACTAAAGTTAATAAGAATGATCGTGAAAAATTCTGAAGTATCAACAATGAAAGTAAGTTTATGCCTAATAGTGAATTTATTAAAAAATTTGATAAAGAACATTCATAAGATAAACTATAAATTTATTTTAAAAAAGCAACAAAAATTGTTGCTTTTTTATTAAGAAGATTTTTTTATCGAAAAAGAAGCAGTATAATAAATATGAAAAATAAGTAAAGGAGAAAGAGTTTAAATGTGAATTGAGAAATTTGATAATCCACAAAAAGAAGTTTTTCAAATTTTAAATGAAAAGCAAGAAGTTAACCCAGACTATGCCGATTATTTAAAGAAATTTGATGCAAAAATTTTATTACAGGCTTATCAATGAATGACATTATCAAGATTGCAAGAAAAAATGCAGTTAGAAATGAATTATGCAAAAGATGACAAAGGTCAACCAATTTTAATTAATGGTCAACCAAAAGTAATGGGGAAAGTAATTAATTTTTTAGGTTCAAGTGGTCAAGAAGCAACTGAAGTTGGGTATGCCATTAATATTAGGAAAGGAATCGATTGATTAGTTCCAGCATATCGTAACAACGCTGCTTGAATTACAGCAGGTTATCCCATCGAAAAAATTATTCAATATTGATTAGGAAACGAAATGGGAAGTCAAATTCCAAAAGGCATAAATATTTTGCCTGTCAACATTCCAATTGGAACACAATATTCTCATGCAGCAGGAATTGCTTTAGCAGAGAAATATAAAAAAGGCAAAGGAGTTATTTTCACTACGATTGGTGATGGTGGTACAAGTGAAGGAGAATTTTTTGAAGCAATGAATTTTGCTGCACTTCATAAGCTACCAATTGTTTTCTTTATTGAAAACAATCAATGATCATTAGATACACCGACAACCAAAGCAACTATGAGTCCAACATTTGCCCAAAAAGGAACAGCAGTTGGAATTCCTAATATTAGAGTTGATGGTAATGATTTCTTTTCTGTTTACCATGTAACTAACACAGCAATTGAAAGAGCAAAAAATCATCAAGGACCTTCTTTAATTGAAGCTGTTACTTATCGTCAACTATCTCATTCAGCGTTTGATATTAAAAAAGATTATTTTACTGAAGAAGACTTTAAGAATGAACAAGAATGATTTAAAAAAGATCCAATTATTAGAATGAAAACTTATTTAGAAAAAAATAAGTTGTGAGATGAAGCAAAAGAAAAAGAATTAGTTAGTGCTAACACTAAGAAAATTAATGAAGCAATTGCTTGAGCGCAAAAGAATAGTGCTGTTCCAATTGATGAAATTTTTGATTACACTTATGAAAAACTGACACCAAAACTAGCAGAACAAAAAGCAGAGGCTAAAAGTTACTTTACTACTAGTGACAATCTAATATCAGAAATGCAAAAACCAACAATAGAAGCTAAAAGTTATTTTGGTGATAGAGAGGAAGCTAAATAATCATGAAACGAAATAATGTTCAAGCTATTAGTTTAGCTTTAGATTTAGCAATGCAAAAGCATGACAATGTAGTAATTTATGGTGAAGATGTTGGGAATGTAGGAGGAGTTTTTCGAGCAACTAGAGGTTTACAAAAGAAGTTTGGTGCCGAAAGATGTTTTGATGCACCTATTGCAGAAGCAGTGATTGCAGGAACTGCTGTTGGAGCAAGTATTAATGGTTTAAGACCAGTTGTTGAGATGCAATTTTCTGGCTTTGCTTTTCCAGCAATGCAACAATTGTTTGCTCATGCAGCAAGAATGCGTAATCGTTCAAGAGGAAGATATCATTGTCCGATTGTTGTTAGAATGCCTTCTTATGATTGAAATAATGGTGCAAATGGTGCATTAGAGCATCACTCTGAAGCGATTGAAGCATTATTCTGTCACATCCCAGGCTTGAAAGTTGTGATGACTTCAAAACCTAATGATACAAAAAAATTACTACTAGCAGCAATTGAAGATAACGATCCAGTTATTTTCTTAGAATGTTTGGGAACTTATTTTAATAGTTATAAGGAAAATGAATATAGTTACAATGTTCAAGAAGAAGTTAGTGATGATTATGAAGTAGCAGAATTAGGAAAAGCAAAAGTACTAAAATCCTATCAAGAATCTGAGAACCCTGATCTAACAATTGTGACTTATGGAGCAAAAGTTTATGATTGTGAGTATGCTGTAAAATCTCTAGAAGAACAAGGATTTAAAGTTGAGTTGATTGACTTACAAACTTTACAACCATGAGATGAAACTACAATCATTGAATCTGTTAAGAAAACAGGTCGTATCTTAGTAGTTCAAGAAGCCGTTAAGTCGTTCTCAGTTGCTTCAGAAATTGTTACAGTTGTGAATGAAAAATGTTTTGAATATCTAAAATGTCCACCAACTAGAATTGCTGGTTACGATATCACAGTGCCGCTTTCAAAAGGAGAAAAATGATTTTTAATTACTCCAGATAAAATTATTGCAAAAGCAACAGAAATGATTAAATATCCTGTTTAGTTAAGCAGAAACTAATAAAAAAGAAAGGAAAACAAATTATGCAAGAATTTAAATTTGCGGGCATGGATGGGATTGATGAAGTTACCATTAGTTCAATTCATATCAAAGTTGGTCAAGAAGTAAAAAAAGGTGACACACTTTTTGATGTTGAAGCAGATAAAGCTGCAGATTCAATCAATTCACCATTTGATGGCAAAGTATCAAAGATTAATTTTAAGTCAGGAGATACAATCAAAACAGGGGATATCATTGTTGAATTTGGTGGTAGCAATGCACAAGCATCTGATGTTATTGACAAAGAACTAAAGTCAGAATCTGAAACTCAAAAAGTTCAATCAGAGTCAGCAAAAGAAACAAAAACAAATGACAAAGTTTTAGCTACGCCACTAGCAAGAAGAATTGCTCGTGAGTTAGGGATTGATATAGTGACTATCAAAGGTACAGGTCCTAATGGTCGTGTTTTAAAAACTGATATTGAGAATTCTAGCAGTAGCAGTACTGTAGCTACTGAAAGCAAACAAGTTAGTCATACAATACCAACAAGTAGTTCTCAAGCAATTAATGTTGCTAAGATGGAAAGCTTTGGTCCAATCGAACATATGCCACTAACAGCAATTAGAAAATCAGTAGCAAATGCCATGGTTACTTCAATGTATACAGCGCCACATGTTACTTTAATGTTAGATGTTGATGCAACTAATTTAATTAACTTAAGAGCAACTTTAAAGCAAGAAGCAATTAAAGCTGAGAATGGTGCGATTAAATTAACATTTATGCCTTTTTTTATTAAAGCAGTAGCTAAGGCACTAGCAGAAGATAGTTTTAAATTATTAAATTCAACATTTAACTTACCAGGCAATGAAATTTTAGTTAAGAAGTACTACAATATTGGTATGGCAGCTGATACTGATAAAGGGCTATTAGTTCCAGTAGTTAAAAGTGCTGATAAATTAGCAATCTTTGATATTGCTAAGGAAGTTAATCAATTAGCAGATAAAGCTCGTAAAGGAACGTTAAGTGCAGCAGAAATGCAAGGTGGTACTTTTACAATTACTAACTTTGGTTCAGCAGGATTAAAAGTTGGTACACCAATTATTAATTATCCTGAAGTTGCAATTTTAGGTATTGGAATATTGGAATCAAAAGCAGTTTTAGTAAATGATAATATTGCTTTCCATAATTTCTTTCCCCTGTCAATTTCAATTGATCATCGTGTTATTGATGGAGCACCTGCTGGGCATTTTATGCAAAGAGTTAAATATTTATTAGAAAATCCAGCACTATTATTACTAGATTAGAAAGGAAAAAATGAAAATAAAAGTTATGAATTTTGGTGTTAATCATGTTGAAATTCAATATTATGAAAAATTAAATCAAGATTTTAATTATGATTTAAGTTTTGAATCAAGATTATTAGATACAGATACAGTTGCTGAAGCAAAAGGTTTTGAAGTAGTAACTGTTAGTGTCAATTGTAAAGTTACAAAAGAAAATTTAGATAAGTTAAAGGCTTTAGGTGTTAAGTATCTATTTACAAGAACAGTAGGAGTTAACCATATTGATGTTGACTATGCTAAGCAATTAGGATTTAAAATGGCACGAGTACCATTTTATTCAGCTAATTCAGTAAGTGAGTTAGCAGTAAGTTTGTCACTGGGATTGTTAAGAAATACTTTCTATATGGCAGAAAACATGAGAAAGAAAAATTTTAAAGTTGATGATTTCATGTTTGCTAAGGAAATTAGAAATTCAGTTATCGGTGTGATTGGAACTGGTAGAATTGGAATGGAAGCTGCTAAGGCTTTTAAAGGAATGGGCGCTAAAGTTTTGGGATATGATATTTATCCTAATGATGCTAATAAAGCAATTTTAGATTATGTTTCGTTAGATGAATTACTTGCACAAAGTGATTTAATTACTATTCATTCTCCTTATATCCCAGGAGAAAATGACAACATGATTAACAAAGATACAATTGCAAAAATGAAAAAAGGTGCATTCTTTGTTAATGTTGCAAGAGGTAGTTTAGTTAACTATGACGATTTATATGAAGCAATTGAATCACAACACCTTAGAGGTGCAGCGGTAGATTCAGTACAAAATGAAACCCAAATTTTCTTAAAAGATTTTGCAGGTAAGCCACTGCCAATTGAAACATATGAAAAACTTCATAGTTTGTATCCACGAGTTATCTTCACTCCACATATTGGTTACTATACTGATTTGGCGTTAGAAGATATCATCACAACAACATTTGAAAATATTCGCGATCTACAATCAGTTGAAAAAATAGCAAATTCAATTTAAAATAGCAGTCTGTTAGACTGCTATTTTTTTTCCTATTTTATTTATTAGTTTGTACTTATGGAGCACGATTCAGTATTTTTCTTCATCAATGATGTTTTTTAGCACTAAATCTTCATAAATTTGTTGATTGTTGTATCCTTGAACAAAATAAGTTTCATAGGCAAATAAGTGCATAATTAATTTGCTAGTTTTTTCGTCAACATGATTATTTTTTCAAATTTCGTGGTAGAAATCAATGTTGTTGTCTTTTAGCATTTTATACATACTTATTTTTATTTTTTTAGGTTGGATAAAAATTAAACTTGAGATTTTTTTGTCAACATCTTTAAAATCAAATGATTCTTGAAAAATGTCGTCTAATTTGTAGATAAAATTTATTAGCTGAATTTGTTTAATTTTGTTAAAAAATTTTTCATTTTCTTTCAAAATTAAATTAATTAGCAAAGTTTCTTTATTAGATTTTTTGCATAGCACTTTTGTTTTGCAAATTTTGGTAAATGTTGTAACAGTTTCTTTTAGTTTGCTTTTAAAGAGATAGCCTAAATGATAGTGGACAGCATAAATTAAAGTTTGAAAATTCTTAATAAAGTTAGTTTCAAGTTCAATATTGTAAAATTTGATAGTATCAATTATTTTTTTGCTAAAGGTATTGATAGTTTTAATAGTTTGTTTTGTTGAATAATCAAGAAAAAATGTTTGCAGTTGTTGGAGTGAAAAATCTTTTTTATAAAAAAAATTAGCAGTTTTAAACTCTTGCAAAGCATTTTTGTAATAAAGCGGTACAAAAGAAAAATTTAATTTTTCTTCTAAAGCATTAACTTGTTTCTGATTATTATTAACAGCATCTTGAAAGTCAAAGAAGCAAGTAAGTCATTTAGTAAGTGCTTGCTTTTGTGTTAAAGAAAGACTTGGATCAACAAAACATTTTAATAAAACTGATGCATTTTCAACAATGCATTCATCAGCAGTTTTATTGATGTTCATTTTTTTCTACTTCCTTTATTGTGTCAATTTTTAGTTTTTTTCCTAACTTAAAAATTAATATTTTAATAAATGTTTAGATTCATAAAATATATTTAAAATATATTTTAATTCTTTATTTTTATGAAAATAGAAACCCTACAATAATTTTATAGTAAAAAATCACTTTTTATAAATGTTTTTTAAAGAAAGTCTAGTTCTAATAAATATTTTTGCTTGTTGTGATTAGAATTTTTAATTAAAATAGTGTCAAGTAAAATAACTTGACAATAGCAAAAAATTTAGTTAAAATTCATTATATTCATTTTTTAATAATGAAATATTACAATATATAAGGAGGAACTATATGGTTAAATTAAGATTGATACCAACAGGAAAATCAGTACAACCAAGTTTTAGAGTTGTAGCAATTGATGCTAGAGCAAAATTAAATGGTAGATATATTGATATTCTTGGATTTTATGACCCAATTAAAAAGGTTACAAAGATCAACGAAGAATTAACTTTAAAGTTTTTATTAACAGGTGCTCAACCTACTGAAACTGTTCGTAGCTTGCTATCAAAACAAGGAATTATGGAAAAGTTTCACAACATGAAAATTGAGCAAAAAAAAGCAGTAGTAAAAGAAGTAAAGGTAAAAAAAGTTTCACCAAGTTCTTCTAAAGTAGCAAAAAAATCTGAAACAAATGAACAAAAATAAGTGAAATTAATAGGTGAGATATGTATATTAAAATTATTGAACAACTAATTGAACCAATTTTGTTAGAAGATATTGATCAAGTTGAAATTCGCGAAATTAGCAAAAATGAAAATGAAGTTGAAGTAATAATTTTAGCACCAAGAGCATTCTTTAAAAAACTAATTGGAAAGAATGGTAACATCATTCAAGCTTTATCAACATTAGTAAATCTTAAAGCAGAAATGAATAATCAAAAGGTTAAAGTTACTGTTAACGAATTAAGTTAGAAGATATGCAATATTTAGAAATTGCTAAAATTATTAATACTCATGGTCTTTTAGGAGAAGTTAAGGTTTTATGTAACTATTATGGTAAGAATTTTACGAATTGAAAACCAAAGCAAGTAATCTACTTGAAAAATGATGATGACTATCAACCTTTAACTATTACTAAGGTTAGAGCACATAAGAATTTTCTTTTAGTAACTTTTGAGAATTATCAAACCATTGAGTTGGTACTATTTATGAAAAATAAATCATTAGTAGTTATCAGTGATGAAAAAAGTGACAATAGTAACTTTTCATTTGAGAATTTAATTGATTATCAAGTTCTTGATAGTGATGAAGAAAAAATTCTTGGAAAAGTTGTTGGGTTAATTGATAATAATCATAGTGGTTTATGAGAAGTAAAAAATGATCAAGGTGCAACCTTTTATGTGCCAAATAATCAGTTTTTTATTATCAAAGTTGATAAGGATAACAAAAAAGTTTATCTTAATTTAATTCCGGGAATGTTTGATTATGAGTAAGAAAAAATTTACAATTTTAACTTTATTTCCTCAAGCTTTCAATGACTTTAGTAACACTTCAATTATTAAACGAGCAATTCAAGATCAAAAGATTGCTGTTGAAGTAGTGAACATCAGAGATTTTTGTGAAGATAAGAACAAGCAAGTTGATGATTATCCATATGGTGGTGGAGCTGGGATGGTTTTAAAAGCCCTACCAGTGATTAAAGCAATTGAACATGCTAAGATAGATAATGCCAATGCTAAAGTTATTTTGCTAAGTCCTCAAGGAAAGTTATGAACGCAAGAACAAGCTTTTAGTTTTGCAAAAGCAGACACAAATTATATTTTGGTTTGTGGTCATTATGAAGGTATTGATGAAAGAATTATCAAATTTGTTGATCAAGAAATTTCAATTGGCGATTATGTTGTTACTGGAGGAGAAATTCCAGCAATGATTTTAGTTGATAGTATTACAAGATTAGTTGAAGGTGTGATCAATAGCGATTCTATTGCTAACGAATCGCACACTGATAACTTATTAGACTATCCAACTTATACAAGACCAGAAGTTATTTATGATATGAAAGTTCCTGAAGTATTGCTTAGTGGCAATCATAAAGAAATTGAATTATATCGTAAGACTCAATCACTAATAAACACTTATAAAAAAAGAATTGATCTTTTCAATAAGCATCAATTAACAAAAGAAGAAGAAAAAATTATCAAGAACTATCAAGATAGTCTTGAGAATAAAAATTTAACGCAAGAAAGGAGCAAAGAAGATGGAAAATCAAATTATGGCGAAAGTAAACAAAAGCCAAATAAATCCTAGTTTACCAACATTCACTACGGGTGATACTGTAAAAGTTACTTGAGTTATTAGTAACGAAAAAGAAAAAGAAAGACTACAAGTTTTTCAAGGAATTCTTATCAGTATTAAAGGTTCATCAATTAATAAAAATATTATTGTTCGTAAGGGTGTTAAAGGTAAGGGAGTAGAAAAAACATTTCCTTTGCATTCACCATTAATAAAGAAAATTGAAATAGTTGCTACTGGAGAAATTAGACAGGCAAAACCTTTTTATTTACGTAATTTAGGAACTAAGGCATTAAAGAAAAAAGTTAAAGCTAAAATTAATGCTAAAGTAAATTAAAAACAAAGAATGTTCTGCCATCATTAAAAATGATGGCTTTAGCATTTTAAAGGACAAAATAATGGAACAAGAAAAGCAGTTACAATGATTCCCTGGTCATATGGCTAAGGCTAAAAAGGCAATTGAATCAAAGTTACCAGTGATTGATGTTGTGGTTGAGATATTAGATGCTAGAGCACCAATTGCTAGTCATAGTGAAGACTTAGAAAATTTAATTAAGCATAAGAAGCGTATTGTTGTGTTGAACAAAGCTGACTTAGCAGATAGCAAAGTTACAAAACTATGAAGTGACTATTTTCATCATGCAGATATTAATGTTCTAGTAGCAAAATCTTTATCTCAAAAAATTAAACCTGAATTAATTAAGCAAATTAAATTAATTTATCATGAGAAGTTACAACAACAACTTGCTAAAGGGATTCGAAATCCACAAATTAGAGTTTTGATTCTTGGTTTGCCTAATGTTGGTAAGTCAACTTTCATCAATAATTTACTGCAAAAGAAGGTAACTAAAACTGCTGATCGTCCTGGTGTGACTCGTGGTCAACAATGACTTAAATTAGATCAAATGATTGATTTATTAGATACTCCAGGAATTTTATCGCCTAAACTTGATAGCGATGAAACAAAATTAATTTTAGTTTTACTTAAAGCATTACCAGCAAAACATTTATTTGTTGAAGAGATTGCTCAGTTTGCTCTAAAATTTTTAATAACAAATTATCCAGATAATTTATTGAATTACTATCAAATTCCATTTGATACTCAAGATATTTCTAATGAAAGTTTAGCAAATTATTTTGCTGAGTTAGCAAAAAAATATCATTTTAAATTGACAGATAATCACTATAATGTTGATCGAGCAATGAATTTATTAATTCATGATTTGCAAGCTGGTAAGTTAGGATTAGTTTCATTTGAAAAGCCAAATCAAAAAATAATCAACTTTTAAGTTGATTATTTTTTATTAAGCATTGAGTTCATTAAGTATTTATTTTATAATACACTTATAAAAGTAATTTATAGAATGGATGGAACTATATTAGTGAAAAAAATGTTAAGTGTACTAACAGCTCTAACATTAGGGTCAACAACAGCAGTATCTGTTGTTGGATGTGGAGTAGATCAAGAAAAACAATTAATTGATATTCAAGATTTTTTCAAAGATTTTAATACTGAATTTTTTGTGGATGATTTTAATGGTATTGAAAATCAAATTTTAGAATATATTAAAGAAAATATGGATAAAAAATTTGATTCAATGAAAGAATATGGATTAAGTTCTAGTGTTGAAGCTCTTGAAGAAGATACTTATTTAATTGAATTAAAGACAAATTTTAAAAATAGTGATGGAGAAATTAAATCAGAATATTTTAAAGGATCTCTTTCATTAACTGTAACAGCACATCTTGGACCACATTGAGATTTAAATTTATATAATGAAGATGGTAAGGAACATCGTATCTTTATTGAAAGAAATAAAGAGAAAATACTTAATGGTGAAATAAGTTTAGTTAAATTAATTTGAACTGGATTTATTGATAGTGAAGATGCAACTGCGATGGAAAGATTTGAAGATCAAGAAGTTGAAAAACATTTAACAGTTCTTAATGAAAATGAAGTTGCTAAGGATATTTTAGAAAATATTGATAATTCTGAAGTAAAAGAGTTTAAATTAGCAAGTCTTCAATTAAAACTTGATAAATTTTTAAAATCTAAAACTGGTACAGAAAATCCAAAAGATTGTTATTTACAAGTAAGTGAAGCAGATTTAAAAAATATTGTTGTTAAATTTATATAATAATCATAGTAAAATAAAATCATTCTAAACATAGAATGATTTTTTTATAGAAGAAGGAAGATATGGGTGAAGGAATAGTTTATAACTATGATTATGAACAGATTAATTATCCAAATATTGAATACATTGCTGGGTTTGATGAAGCAGGACGAGGAGCAATTGCTGGACCAATTGTTGTTGGAGCAGTAATTTTGCCAGTAGGATTTAAATCAGAGTTGATTAAGGATTCAAAAAAATTAAGTTTCAAGCAAAGAGAAGAAGCTTATAAATTAATTATTGATCAAGCTGTAGATTACGCCATCACTATTGTTGATTTACCAGTTATTGAAAATAGTAATCCTAAAGCAGCATCTGTTAGAGGGATGGAGATTGCTTTTAAAAGTCTTAGCTTTATGCCAAATGTTTGTTTAATTGATTTTGAAAAGCCAGATTTTACTGATTTTCAAGGAATTAGTGAGTCACTTGTTAGAGGTGATCAAAAATCAATTAACATTGCTGCAGCATCAATTCTTGCCAAGGTTTTAAGAGATAGAATCATGATTAGTTTCCATCAAGACTATCCTGACTATCAGTTTGCAACTCATAAAGGATACTATACTAAGTTGCATGCAGATAATTTAGAAAAACATGGAATTTCAGTTATTCATCGCAAAACTTATCTACCAGTGAAAAAATTAATCAATAAATAAAAAGCATAGCATAGCTATGCTTTTTTATTAGCGAACGCAAACAAAAAAGTTAAATTAATTTGCAATTGTAATTTTTAGTATTATACTTTATAAATGATTAAATATAAAAATTTATTAAATTAAAACGAGGTTGATTAAATGAGTTCAAAATTAGTAATTATGGAGTCACCAACAAAATCTAAAACAGTTGCTAGTTATCTTGGTAGCGATTATGTGGTTTTATCTTCTGATGGACATATCAGAGATTTAGCAGCAAAAGGACCCTTTGGGTTGGGGATTAATTTTGATGACTATACTCCAATATATCGAACACCAAGAGCTAAAATGCCAAAAATTAAAGAATTAAAAGCAGCAGCTAAAAAAGCAGATCACATCTATTTAGCAACTGACCATGACCGTGAAGGAGAAGCAATTGCTTTTCATTTAGATAGTGTGCTAGAAACAAAAGGTAAATCTTCAAGAGTGACTTTTAATGAAATCACTAAAGATGCTATCCTAACAGCAATGGAAAATGATCACAACTTGGATATGAATTTAGTGCATAGTCAACAAGCAAGACAAATGTTAGATCGTATGATTGGATTTCGTTTGAGTAATTTGTTACAAAAGAAAATTGGATCAAGAAGTGCAGGAAGAGTGCAATCTGTTGCTTTAAAATTAATTGCAATGCGAGAACGTGAGATTGCTAATTTTGTTCCTGAAGAATTTTGAACGATTACTAGTGCCTATCAAGATTTTATTCTAACACTAGAAAAGTATCAGAATGAAGCGATTAAGATTACCAATGAAAAAGAAGCACTAGCAATTAAGGCAGCATTAAGTACTAGTTATAAGGTAACTAGCATTACTAAGCAAAGTCGTAAAAGAAATTCTTTAAATCCACTAACAACTAGTACAATGCTTCAAGCAGCAACGCAATTAAATTTCACTACTTTAAAAACAACTTTTATTGCTCAGCAATTATATGAAGGAATTGAGATTAAGGGTAAGTTACAAGGATTTATTAGTTATCCAAGAACTGACTCAATTCGTTTGAATAGCAGTTTTATTGAAACGGCAAAAGAATTAATTGTTCAGACTTATGGTCAAGAATATCTTGGTGCAGAAAAAAGTCAAACTAATAAAAAGAATGTCCAAGATGCCCATGAAGCAATTCGTCCAACTGATTTAGCAATCACACCAAAAATTGCTAGTCAATTTTTAAATAAAGATCAAATGAAACTCTATCAATTGATTTACAATCGTACTTTATCTTCACTAATGGCGCCAGCTAAATTACTAACAACAACAATTTGATTTGACAACAATAACTATCAATTTAAATTATCTGGTCAAGAAATTGAATTTAAAGGATTTTTAATTATTGATGATAGTAGTATTGAAAAAGAAGAAGTTCTAAATTTACCTAACTTGAAGCAAGATGAAGTGATCAGCACTGACAAAGTTAACTTACAGCAAAACTTTACTAAACCAAAACCAAGATATAGTGAAGCAAGATTAATTAAGACTTTAGAAGATTTAGGGATTGGAAGACCTTCAACATATAGTCCAATTTTGAACACAATCAAAGTTCGTGGTTATGTGATTCTTGAAAATAAAGCTTTTAAAGCAACTGAAAAGGGTTTGTTAACTAATGACAAACTTCAAGAGTTTTTTTATGATATTATTAACGAGAACTATACATCGCAAGTTGAAGCAGAATTGGATAGTATTGCACAAGGGCAATTAGTGATGAATCAAGTGGTTGAGGATTTCTGACTGAAATTTGAGCCAAGAGTTGAAAATGCTTTTGAAAATATGAAAGAAGAAAAGATCAAACCAAAACTATTAGATGAAATTTGTCCTTTATGTCACGAACATCAATTAGTTGAAAGAGTTGGTCGTTATGGCAAGTTCATTGGTTGTTCAGGCTTTCCTAAATGTCGATACATTAAAAAAGAAGTTAAAATTATCAAACCTTGTCCAACTTGCAAAACTGGAAACTTAGTTGTTAAGTCAGGTAAGGGCAATCGAAAGTTTTTAGGATGTACTAATTATCCTGATTGTAAACATATTGAAAAATATGAGGATGATGAAAATAAAAAATAGGTGGGTAACAGAGTTTGTTGAAGGATTATATTTTATTAATTGATAAGCCAGCTTATATGACATCGCAAGATTGTCTAACAATTTTGAAGCAAAGACTAAGAGTTAAAAAAATTGGTCATACAGGAACATTAGATCCAATTGCTACGGGCTTAATGGTTGTTTTGGTGAATGAAGCAACTAAATTAAGTAATTTTATTTTGGCTTTAGATAAGACATATATCGCAACAATGCAACTATTTATTAGAACTGATACTGGAGATATTAGTGGTAATGTGGTAGAAAATAATTCTGCTTTTAAGATTTCAGAAGAAAGTTTAAGAAGAGTTTTTAATGCTTTTGATAATATTCAATATGAACAAGTTGTGCCACTTTATTCAGCAGTGAAAAAAGAAGGACAAAAATTGTATCAGTATGCTTATAAGAATCAACCAGTTGAATTACCAAAAAGAATGGTGAGTATCAAAAGAATTAAATTCCTAACCTATAATAACAACTTCATTCAGTTTCAAGTTACTTGTTCAAAAGGAACCTACATTCGTGCTTTAATTGGTGATATCGCTGCATCTTTAAAAACTGTGGCTACTATGACTAGTTTAAGAAGAATCCAACAATCTGAATTTAGTATTCAAGATGCGCTAACATTAGAAGAAATTACTGATGAAAAAAGTGTTAAATCGCATATGATTTCGATTGTTGAAGGATTGAAACATTCGTTAAAAGTTGTTACTATTACTAATAGAGATACTCTTAGTAAAATTAAACATGGTAAGCAAATTAGTTTACCAGATATTGAAGTTAAAAAAGAAGTTTTATTGGTTAACAACCAAAAGCAACCTTTAGCAATTTATGCTAATGAAAAGGGTACTACTTACATTAGTAAAAGAGGATTTAACTTAGATGAAAGTAACAAAGATTAATAATTTAAAGACAAACTTTAATCAAGAAAAGAAACCTTTAATTGCAATTTGAGGTTTTTTTGATGGTTGACACTTAGGTCATCAAATGCTACTTAAGCAAATGCAAGACTTAGCAAAGCAACAGCACTATCAAACATTAGTGGTTAGTTTTGATGTCAAACCACAAAATGTTTTGTTAAATAAAAATGAACCAATTTTATTGAGTAATCAAGACAAGCAGCAATTTTTAAGTAATCAACAAGTTGACTATTATTGTGAGTTAAAATTTAGTCATGAGTTGGCCAGTAGCAGTGCTGAAGAATTTATTAATTGATTAGTAGCAAATAATGTTCAAGCTGTTGTCAGCGCGAAAGATATTCATTTTGGTGCAAAAGGACAAGGTAACTTAGCAACTTTACAAAATTCACCATTAAAAGTCTTCATCAGTCAAGATGTATTTGATGAGAACAATAAAAAAGTTTCTTCAAGTTACATTAAAGAACTAATTGTTAGTAAAAATATCACTCATGCTAATAAGTTACTGAATAGGGATGGTTACACAGTTACTGGAACAGTAGTTCATGGTATCAAAGAAGGTAGAGCATTAGGTTTTCCAACCGCTAATTTAGCTTTGAGTGATAATTATGTTGTTCCTGGGGTTGCAGTTTATATTAGCCAAACAGAAGTTGATGGTAAGTGACATCAATCAATGACAGTGGTTGTTTTGCGTGATGGCAAATTGTTAGTTGAAAGTTATTTATTAAATTTTGATCAAGATATTTATGATAAGGTGATTAAAGTTAGATTTTTATCTTACTTACGTGATAGTGTTGCGTTTGATAGTAAAAAAGCTTTGATTGAACAAATTAATCAAGATTTAGTGCAGACAATTACTTACTTTAAAAATGCTACTTAAGCAAGTAGCATTTTTAGTTTCTCATCAGCAATTGTTTCATAAGTTTTATTTTTAGTTTTTTGATACAAAAACATTGCTCAATGATATCAAATTAGATTTTGATATTTAACTCATGTTTGAACATTTACTAGTTCTGTTTCACTTAGATTAAATAAACTGTATCAATACTCAACATCTGCTTTTGCTTTTAAAGTTTCAGAAGCAAAAGAAGCAACATCAAATAAAGGATCATTTAAAGTAGTGAAATCTCAATCAATTAAATATCATTTGTTTTCATGATAAACAAAATTGTTGGGTACTAAATCATTATGACAGAGAACAATTTTTTTTGGTTGATAGGATTTAACTCACGTTTCTAAATCAGTTCTGATGTCGTTGATAGCAGTATTGTTAGTTTCAATTAGATTGCAATATAAATTTAGTTGTTTGATTGGTTCTCATTTGATGATGTTGTCAGTAGCTTTAATTTCAACTTCATGCAGTTGTTGCACTAATTGTGATAGTTCTTGTAAGATTTCTTTAGTGATTTGCTGATCAGATAGGGTAGTGAGATTGTGATAGTAAGGCATTAAAACTCATAGTTTATCTTCTGTTATTTGTGCTTCTAAAATTGGTAAACTAAAAGGTTGATTCCTTAATATTTGAATGACATTTAATTGATTAGTTAAATTAAGGAAGGCTTTAGTGATTTCTTTTGAACGCTTAACAAAAAAAGTATCATTTAAAATAAATAAATCGTTTGTTAGTTCGTGGTCTTTAAGATTTTGAAAATTATAAGGTAGTTCTACTGCAGTAAATTTCATTCATTTATCTCCTGTTGCTTGTTTCTTAACTAATAAAATTATACAATTTATTTGTTTAGATTAAAGAGGAGAATATTTTAATGTTACAAAAAGGTTATATTCATATTTATAAAGGCGAAGGTAAAGGTAAGACCTCAATTTTAAATGGGATGGTAATTCGTGCTTTAGGGAATAATTTGCGTGTCTACTATTTACGTTTTTTAAAAAATCGTCCTTCAGGAGAAATTGATTTTTTAAATAAAGTTGGTGAGATTACAATTAAAAGTTTCTATAATTCTTCAACTAAGTTTTTTTGAGAAATGGATGAACAAGAAAAAGAACTTTTAAAAGATGAAACTAATCAAGGTTTACAATATTTAAAAGAACTTAGTCAAAGTGATAATGTTGATTTGATTGTTGTTGATGAAATTTTAGGTTGTATTCAAAATAATCTAATTAAAGAACAAGAATTAATTAGTATTTTAAAAAATAAAAAACCTAACATTGAAATTGCTCTTTCTGGAAGATATGCTTCTTTTGCATTGGAACAGATTGCTGATTTGATTAGTGAAGTTAGTGCCAAAAAACACTACTTTGAAGATGGCCAAAGTGCTAGAAAAGGAATTGACTATTAAAATGAATAAAATTATTTGATTTGCTTCTAGTAACTCAAACAAGGTGCTGGAATTAGAAAACTTTTTTCAACCTTATGGTTACAAAATTAAAAGTTTATTAGATTTAGATCAACCTTTAAATATTATTGAGAATGGTAGTTCTTATGAAGAAAATGCTTTGATTAAGGCTAAAGCTTTATCAAATTATCTTATTAATCAAAAAAATGATAGTGATACGATTGTCATTGGTGATGATACAGGATTAGAAATAGTAGCTTTAGAAAATTTTCCAGGGATTTTTTCTGAAAGATGAAAAGGTGACATGAGTTTCTATCAAGCAATGGAAGTAATTTTAAAGAAATTGGAAAATAAAAAAAATCGTAAGGCAAAAATGGTTACTGCGATTGTTTGTATAGATAATAAGAATAAGATTACTAAAACTTTTATTGGTCAATTAAATGGTAAGATTGCTGCTGCAATTAGTGCAACACAAGGGTTTGGTTATGATTCTTTTTTCTATTTACCTAATAAAAAAGTAACTTTAAGTGAAATCAGTAAAGCAGAAAAAAATGAGATTTCTCATCGTGGTCTGGCTTTAAAGCAATTGTTAGTTTATTTAAACGAAACTCAAATAAATTAAGAAAATGTAACGAGGGATTTAAATGATCGCAAATAAAACAGAAAAACAAAAGAAAAGTTTGCCACCAAAATATATTGCTTTCTTAGCAATAGGGGTAACACTTACTTTATTATTAGTTAGTTTATTAGTAAATTATTTATTTTATTTTGCTAAGGCAAATAATGGAGAACATTTTAATTTTCAAAATAGTAACCACCTAACAGCATTTATTTTTATGATTTTTGCAGTGTTGCTGATTTTGGTTTTTTTAGTTTTTATTGTTCTTAAAGTTAGCAAAAAAGCTGCTTTAGAAACAGAAGAAAATTTATTTAAAGCTTCAACTGTTGGGTATGTTAGTTCGTTTACTGATACAATCGGGATTGGTTCTTTTGCTGTTAGCGTTGCTGGGCTAAATCTTATTAAGTCAGTAAGAAATGTTAAGAAGTTACCTGGAACTTTAAATTTAGGTCTAGCAATACCTAATTTGGTTACTGGTGTATTGTTTGTTAGTGCAATTCAAGTTGAACTAGCAACTTTAATTAGTTTGGTTTTTGCAGCTGTGCTGGGAGCATTTTGTTCAGCAAGAATTGTTGGAAAAGTGAATAAAAAGTTTGTTGCTTTATTTGTTTCAATTTGTTTGCTTGTTGCTGGGATTTTTATGATTTTAGGACAAGTAGAATTGTTTGGTACTTCTGGAACAAAAGGTTTACATAATTGAAAGTTAGCAGTTGGGATTATTGCTTTCTTCATCATTGGTGGGTTACAAAGTTTTGGGATTGGGTTGTATGCGCCTGCGCTAGCAGTTGTATCATTGCTAGGAATGGAAACAATTATTGCCTTTCCCATCATGACATGTGCTTCTGGGTTTGCTATGCCAGCAACTGCGTTAAGTTTCTATAAAGATCAAAACTATAGTCCTAAAGTTGTTTGTGGCCTTTTAATTGGTGGAGTTTGTGGAACAGTGAGCGCCTTTTTTATTATCTTTGTTGGCATTCAAGGTGGTCTAGGAATTGAGATGAGCACCTTCACTTACTACATAAAATGAATTGCAATTGCTGTGATGTTTTATGCATCAATGATGCTGTTGAGAAACTATTTTGTCCTTAAAAAAGAGTCGCAAAATGTTGTTGGTCAGTCAGTTGAAAAAGAGCTAAAGAAAAAATCGCTTTAAAAAGCGATTTTTTTAATTAACTAACAGTAAGTTATCAAGAACAAATTGTGCAATGGCATCAAATTGTTCAGTGACAGAACTAGTAGCAGGAAGTCAATTTTCACCAGCAGTGATTAGTTTTCCCTTAGAAACAATGAAGACAATTGGTAGTTTTGTAAACATATCGTTGTCACTACCATCTTTTTTTGGATTAATTTCAGTAACTCCAGGAACACCTTTCGGAATTTTATATTGATCATTATTTGTAGTACGGTTGTAAACTCAATTGAAAATATTTTTTTGTCAACTAATGTTCTTATCATTTCAGAATGAATCAATTGGATCACTAGGTTTATCTTGATGATAAGGACCTTGATAGTAACGAAGATAAATATTATTTAAATTTAATTTTTCATTCGCTAGCATTTTTTCATGTTCATCAACTCAATTTTGTCATTGACTTTTTCCATCAGGTTGAGGTTGATTAAATAAATCCAAACTAGCTTGTAAAGCAGAAGCAATTTCATCATCAGCAGTACCTAAAAAACCAAAGAAGGCAGTGTTATTGTTGGCACTACTACTAACGTCATTCATAAATGATTCAAATTGTGAATCATCTTTACAAGCTGTTACTTGTAAAGCAGTAGTTGCTGCTAGTGTGGTAATTGTCATTAATTTTACTAATTTACGCATTCTGTTTTCATCTCCATTAGGATAGGATTTTAGTTTTTTCTACAATAAAATATTTACTAACACTATTAATTGTATAATATTTTTTCTACTTTTGACTATTTTTTTGTTGTTTTTCTTTTTAATAAATTTAGCAATTAATTATTGCTGTTGCAGAGTATGTTATAATTATTTAAATAAATATTTTAAAAAATAAAAGTGAGATTTATGCAATCTAATTGATACATATATACAATCGCAATAGTGCTTTTAATTATGCTGAGTGGTTTTTATTCTTCGGCAGAAACTGCGCTAACATCATTAAATGTTATTAGAATTAAATCAATTGCCAAATTAAGAAGTGGTAAAAAAAGAACAAGAGCAAGAATAGTTTTTAATTTAGTTAAGAACTATAATTTAACTTTGACAACAATTTTAGTTGGCAACACAATTGTTAACTTAGTGATTGGGACTTTAAGCACGATATTATTTGTTGATAGTTTGAAGTTAGGAAATATTGCTCCTGTAGTTTCAACAATTGTTTCAGCAGTTTTAGTTTTAATTTTAGGAGAAATTTTTCCTAAAAGTATTGCAAAAATGTATCCAGAAAAAATTGCTTTAGCTTATGCTTATCCGCTTTATGTTCTGAATTTTTTATTCTATCCACTAACAATGATTTTTAAATTGTTTCAATTGAAAAATGAAAGTCCAACTAGTTCAGAACAAGAATTAATTGAGTTAGTTTCTATTATTGAAAGAGAAGGAGTCCTAGAAAAAGGAGAACGTGACTTGATTGAGTCAGCGATTACTTTTGATGAAAAATCAATTCATCGAGCAATGCAACCTAAAGCACGAGTAAGATATATTTTTAGTGACACACCAGCTAAGGTAATTAGAGAAATTTATTTAAAAGAAACTTATAGTAGAATTCCTGTTGTCGACAGTAAGACACAAGAAGTACTTGGAATTTTAAATATTAAAGATTACATCACTGAAATGTTGCAAAATAAAAATCCACTTTTAAAAGACTTAATCACTGAACCATTATATATTTCAAAACGAACAAAATTAAATCAAGCTTTAGAATTATTGCAAAGTGAAAGAACTCATATTGCGATTGTTTGCAATAATAAAGAGAAGAAAGACTTTAGCGGAATTGTTACCTTAGAAGATATTTTAGAAGAATTAGTTGGTGAAATTTATGATGAGACTGACAAGATTGGTTTGGTTCAAGAAGTTGGAACTTATAAATTTTTAGTTGATGGTAGAACTAATTTAGATGTGCTATTTCGCTTTTATTTAAAATCTAAATCGCCAATTCTGAAACGTAGTATTAGTGTTGAAGAATGATATCGTTTTAAAACTAAGAATCATAACAAAGCAATTAAAAAAACTAGCCCTGGATTTAAATATCGTAACTATCGTTTTGAAGTAGCTCAGGTTAAGAAAAAAGGACAAGTTATTTTTAAGGTTGAAGTGCTAACAAAAGTATCATTAAAAAATGAATGAGACTAGTCTCATTCATTTTTTTAGTTTACTTTAAATTTAGTAATTCTGTTAGATGGTGACCAACGCCACCTTCGTCATTGGTTAATTTGGTGATGTCGTTGGCGATACTTTTAATTACTGTGTGACCATTTTTCATTGCCACGCCATATCCTACAGCCATCAGCATTTCTTTATCATTAATCTCATCACCATAAGCGATGACATCTCTAATGTCAACATTATAGTACTGAGCAAGAATTCGAGCAGTCATGCCTTTATCAATGAACTTACTTGAGATTTCAAAGATTAGTTTTTCTTTATTGTTAGCATAAGGTTTTCAAGTGTTGACTTTGATTGAGTTAGAATATTTTTCTAAATCACGTCAAACTTGATCTAAATTGGTTTCTTCTTTGAACTGGATTAATATCGCATTGGCGTTCCCTTTTCATTCACGAATTAGTTTGCTAATTGTAAAAGTGTCGTTGGCAATTGTGTTTAGATGAAAATAAGTTTCGAAGAATTCATCCTGTTTTCAACAAACAGCTTTGTTGTAATATTCAATAATAGCATTGTCGATGTTGTTGAAGATGTAGTCTTCATGAAGAATTGCTTTGATGATCGCTTCTGAAACTGGGAAGATTAGGCGTTTAAAATGCTTAATATCAGGATCATGAATGTGGCCACCATTAAAGTTGCATAGTAAAGTTTTCAATCCTAATTGATTGTAGAACTTAATTGAACCACGATGTGGTCGGCCAGTAACAATGCAAACAATATGTCCTTGTTCAGTTGCTTTCTTTAAGGCGTTAATTGTGTCAGGATGGATTTCTTTACCATTATTTTTTAAGGCTGTTCCATCTAAGTCAACTAAGATTAAACGCTTTTGATTAGTGTTTTGAAAATAAAGTTTAGTCATTTATTTTGTCCTTTCTGATAGGTTCAGAAACTATTGATAGTTGATGCCAATTGCTTTTTGTACTTCTTGGAGTTTGCTAGCAGCAATTTTTTTAGCATTTTCTGCACCTTGTTGCAATAATTTTATTAGGGATGCTTGATCAGATAAATATTTTTGTTGCTTTTCTTGAATTGGTGCTAGTAGATTGTGAATTGTTGTGATGATTTCAGTTTTTAAAAAACTGTAATCTTTGCTAGCAAAATAACTTTCTGCTTCAGCAATTGTCTTATTAGTGATGCTAGCATAAATTGCTAGTAAGTTACTAACTCCTGGT
The DNA here is from genome assembly GCF_021496725.1 of Spiroplasma platyhelix PALS-1. Classification (GTDB taxonomy): domain Bacteria; phylum Bacillota_I; class Bacilli_A; order Mycoplasmatales; family VBWQ01; genus Spiroplasma_D; species Spiroplasma_D platyhelix. The sequence goes on along the minus strand of NZ_CP051215.1, from coordinate 504,977 downwards.
TTCTTTTCTATATCGTATTTAATAATATTTTCTGAATCAGTAACAGCTTTTTTAATTTTTTCTGTTATTGTGTTTAGATCATCAGATAGAAAAATAACATTTTTTGGATTATCATCAGACTTTGACATTTTTTTAGTTGGATCTTGTAAACTCATAATTCTGTGTGAATGTTGTGCTTGATATTGTTGAGGAATTTTAAATAGATTCGCTTGATACTTAGCATTGAGTCTTTCTGCTAGAGTTTTTGTTAGTTCTAAGTGTTGAGTTTGATCGCTACCAACAGGAACAAGATCAGGTTCGTATAATAAGATATCTGCTGCCATTAAGGTTGGATAAACTAATAATCCAGTTGGAATACTGATAGTTTTGTTTTGTTGTTTTGTTTTTTGCATTTTATCTTTAAATTGAGTCATGCGTTCTAATTCACCTAAATAGCTGTTGCATAATAAGATATAGCTTAATTGTGTATGTTCTAAAACATCTGATTGAACAAAAACATTAGCAACGTTAGGATCAATTCCGCAAGCAAAGTATCAAGCAGCAATTTCTAATGTGTTTGTTGCTAATTCTTTTTTAGCAATGGGAATTGTAATGGCATGAAGGTTGGCAATAAAAATGAATAATTCATTTTCTGTTTGCAACTTAACAAAATTGCTAATTGCACCTAAATAATTGCCTAGTGTTAGTTTTCCAGTACTGGTCACGCCAGAAAGGACACGTTTTTTCATTAATTTTCACTCCTATAATGATTTATATACTTTATTTTAACTTATTTATTAGTAAATATTCTAATATTATCTTTAAAACTTGAAGATTTGACAAGTTTAGTTGCACTAATCATAAATCAAGTATCAAATGGAAAATATTATATAATTTTATCTAAATAATAGAAATTAATTATTGTTTAGGAGGGGTAAGATAAAAATTAATTATTAAAATGAATCGGGTTTATTAAACAAATAATAATAAGTTAAAAATTTAAAAAAAGACTAAACTTTTAGGAAAATTTAGATAAAGGGTATGGGTAAAGAAAATGATAAAAGTTTATGTTTCTCCTAGTTGCTTATCTTCTAAGAAAGTGATTCAGTTTTTTGATAAACATAAAATTCCTTATATAAAACGTAATATTATTCAAAATCCGCTGACTGAGAGTGAAATTAAAGTATTGTTACAATTTGTTCCTAATGGTGTTCATGATATTGTTTCTAGTCGAGCTAAATTTATTAAAATGCATGCTGTGAACATTGAAAATTTAAGAATGAAAGAAGTTTATGAATTGATTAAAACTTCACCAACAGTGTTAAAGAGACCAATTATTTTACAAGAAGATAAAAAGAGAATTCAAATCGGATACAACGAAGATGAAATTGAATTATTTTTAAGAGACAATTTAGAAAAGGAATTTGATGACTATTACAAAATATTTTAATATAATTTAATATAGTTAGAATTAGAAAAAGAATGGATATTAAAAATGAGTGCTAGTTATCAATTTGCAGTTTTAACAAATGACTATCAAGATTCAAAAAAAGTTGCTTTATCTTTAAAGCAAAAATTAAAGAAAATCAAAGCAAAAGAAAATAATGTATCTCCTGATCTTGTTTTTATTATTGGTGGCGATGGTACTTTTTTAAAGGGCGTTAATAAGTACAATCAACACTTAGATAGAGTTAAATTTATTACTTTCAAGCAAGGAAAAATTGGTTTCTATCATAATTTTGCCATTACTGATGTTGATAGAGTTGTTGAAGCTTTAGCAAATGATGCTGATAAATTAGTTGTTAACGAACTTGATTTATTAGAAGTTGAAATGAATAGTAAAATTCTTTATGCAATTAATGAAGTTCGCTTAGTTAATTTTAGTCAAACATTAAGATGTGATGTTTTGCTTAATAATGAATTGTTACAAGTTTTTTCTGGTAGCGGTCTGATTTTTTCAACTAAAACAGGTTCAACAGGATTGATGAAAACTGCGGGTGGAGCAGTTATCTTATCATCAGCAAGATTGATGGAGTATCAAGAATTATTTCCAGTTAACAACAATATGCATCGTAGTCTTAGAGCACCATTAATTCTTGATTACAATCAAGTTGTGACTTTAAAACTACAAGCAACAGAAAAAGAAAAATTAAGTAATAATCATTTAGTAGTTGATACTTTTGATTTTTATGATAAACTAGTCAGTGAGATAAAAGTTAAAATTTCTAATCAAACATTGAAAATTTTTGCTTTTAAAACTAATAATATTTCTTTAATTAAGAAATTGAATAATTCTTTTATTCAATTTTAATTTTTAAAATCAGGTGATGAATGTGCCAGTATGACAGATTATTTTATTAGCATCAGCTTTGCTTTTTGCAGCATTTAGTGTTTTTCTTTGAGTGTGAAATGTTGTACGTGCCAAGAAGTTGCGTCAACAAGGATTTGTGACAACTAAAAAGACCAAGAAAGTAAGAATGCCAATTAAACTAGATAAGTTTGTTGATATTTTTGGTGGGATTGATAACGTTGTTAGTGCATCAGCTTCAAATACTAAGATTAAAGTTTATATTGCTGATCATAAAAAAGTTGACTTTAATGAATTAAAAAAAATAAGAAATCGTGGAATTTTTGATCAAAGTGATAGCGTTAGCGTTATCTTAGGTGGTTATGCAAGTGATCTTAGTGGCATGATTAACGATTTAGTTACTTTAAATACAGAAAATAAAAAAGCATCGCTATAGATGCTTTTTTATTTGTAGTAACCATAGATTCCGAGCATGAGAACATAGCTATTAGCATAGCCTTGTTCTCTTAGCGATTGTGCTGCTGCAGTTGATCGATGTCCAGCGTTACAAATTGTAACAACAATTGCTTCTTTATCAGGAATGAATTTAGTTGGGTCAGCGATTAGCTTGCGATAGGGAATATTAATTGAATTAGGTATTTTTTTGAGTATTTGAAATTCTTCAGGATCTCGAACATCAATTAGTAAAGCTTGGTCTTTAATTTCTTCAAATTCTTTTTTTGTGATCTCATAATTATCTTTTTTCTTTTTCTGGAACATTTTTTCCTCCATTTTGCTTTTTTATAATTTTACCAGTTTTTATTTATGTTATAATGCACTATAGAAGATTTCTACATTTTTAAGGAGCGTAAATAATTTAATGACAGAAAAAAATTTTAAATTCTCTTTTGCTGAGCAAGATTTAGTAATTGAGTTAGGACAGATGGCTAATTTATCTGCACAAGCAGTTACTTTGCGATATGGTGACACTGTTGTGTTGACAACTGTGAATTATAATGATAATAGTATCAATCAAGACTTTTTCCCATTAACAGTAGTTTTTCAAGAAAAACTATATTCAATTGGCAGAATTCCTGGGGGATTTTTAAAGCGTGAAGGGTTTCCAGGTGAGTATGCAACTTTATGTGCCAGATTAATTGATCGTTCAATTAGACCATTGTTTCCAGAAGGTTTTAATTATGAAGTACAAGTAGTGAACAATGTTTTAGCTTTAAGTGAAGATTGTGATGTTCGTTTTGTTTCAGCTTTTGCAACAAGTTTGGCATTAGCATTAAGTGGGTTACCATTTCAAGGACCAACAGCAACTGTTGTTGTTGGTAGAATTAATAATCAATGAATTATCAATCCTTCTAAACAACAATTAATTGATTCAGAATTAGAATTAATTGTTGGAGGAACAGTTGATGCAATTAATATGATTGAAGCATCAGCAGCAGAGATTGCTGAAGCAGACTTGCTAGAAGCAATTGAATTAGCACACACAAAGATTAAAAGTTTAATTGGTTTTCAAACAGAAGTTATCAAAGCAATTAATAATCCAAAAGTTGAATTACCATTACTTTTAATTCCTGATGAAATTGCTAGTTTTTTAAAGAACTATCAACCGCAAGTTGATGAACTTAGTAAAATTACTGATAAAAAAGGCCGAAGCAATAAATTTAAAACAATTTTTGAATTAGCAAAAACAGCATTTTTCAGTGCTAATCCAACTTGAATAACTGATGGAGCTAAAGAAGCAGAAACACTTAAGTTTATTCATAATGGTCTAGAAGACTTATTAAAAGTTACAATGAGAGAGATGATTCTTTCAACTAATCACCGTATTGATGGTCGTAAGATTAATCAAATTAGACCACTATCAAGTAAGATAGATATCTTGCCAATTGTCCATGGTAGTGCGATTTTTAATCGTGGTGAAACTCAAGTACTATCAATTGTTACTTTAGGTGCACTAGCAGAGCATCAGATCATTGATGACTTAGGAAAAGATGACTCTAAGCGTTTTATGCATCATTACAATTTTCCACCATTTTCAGTGGGTGAAACAGGAAGAATGGGTAAACCATCAAGAAGAGAAGTGGGACATGGAGCATTAGGAGAAAAAGCTTTATTACAAATGATTCCTAATGAACAAGATTTCCCATACACAATTCGTATTGTTTCAGAAGTTCTATCATCTAATGGTTCAACTTCTCAAGCAGCAATTTGTGCGTCAAGTTTAGCTTTAATGGCAGCAGGTGTACCAACTAAAGCACCAATAGCAGGAATTGCTATGGGCTTAATTAAAGCAAAAGATCAGTATGTTGTACTAACAGATATTCAAGGTTTAGAAGATCATTTAGGAGACATGGATTTTAAAGTTGCTGGAACAACTAAAGGAATTTGTGCCTTACAAATGGATATCAAAATTTCTGGACTTGATTTTAAGATTCTTTCAGAAGCATTGCAACAAGCACAAGTGGGACGTTTAGCAATTTTGGATAGTATGAATCAAGTAATCGATAAGCCAAGAACACAACTAGCAGCGAATGCGCCAAAGATTCTCCAAAAGCAAGTGCCTGTTGATAAGATTAGAGAAATTATTGGTACAGGTGGTAAAGTAATCAATAAAATTATTAGTCAAGCAAATAATGTTAAGATTGATATTGAAGAAGATGGACGAATTTTAATTTATCATCAAGATCAAGCAGCCGTTGAAGCAGCTTGAAAATTAATTGATGAAATTATTAATGTCAAACCAATTCAAGTTGGTGATGAATTTGCTGGTAGTGTGATTAAGATTTTAAACTTTGGTGCTTTTATAAATTTAAAAAATAACACAGATGGTTTAATTCATATTTCACAATTTTCAAAGTTTTTTGAAAAGAAGATTGAAAACTTAAATGATGTTGTTAAGGTTAGTGATAACTTTAATGTTAAGGTAGCAAAAATTAATGATAAAGGTAAAATTGATTTAGAAATTATTAAATAAATAAAAAAGTAATTTTATGATTGATTTAATGATAAAATTTAATTATTAGTAACTTTTACACATATAGGTGTGTATGTGTAGGGTGGATTTTCAAAATAATTAATAATGATACAATAATTTAATTATTAAATTTTTATTATGAATAGGTGAGAAAGAAATGGCAAAAATTAAATTTGTAGCTTTAGGCGGACTAGATGAACGTGGCAAAAATTTATATTTAATTGAGATTAATAATAATATTTTTGTTTTTGATGTTGGCTTAAAGTTTCCAGAACGAGAAATGTTAGGGATTGATGTGATTATTCCTGACTTCTCTTATTTAAAAGAAAATAGACATCGCATTAAGGGGATTTTTATTAGTAAACCTTCAGATGATAATTTTGGTGCTCTACCTTATCTTTTAAGAGATTTGACAAAAGATGGTAAGTATAAAATTGATATTTATAGTAGTGAACTAACAAAATTTATGATTGAACAAAAACTAAAGTATTTTCGTTTCATCAATAGTAGTAATATTAAACTTAATATTGTTAAGACAAATGACAGAATTTATTTTGATGATATTAATGTTTTCATTGATACATTCAACACAACAAGTTCAATTCCAGGTAGTTTAGGTTTTGCAATTCATAGCAGAAATAAACCTTTAAGAGAAAATGAAAAAAATTATGCTGATGAAACAATTTTCTATCTGGCAGATTATATTTTTGATGGTAAGGAAAATAATGACTTTACTATGAATCTTAATCGTATTGCTAAAATTCGTAGTGTCAACAAAACTAATCAAATTTTATTGTTGATTTCAGAAGCAATTACTGCTGCAAGAAAAGACTTTACTGCCCCACATCATAAAATTCAAAGTTTAATTGAGCCAATTATCAAAGAAGCTCCAGGAAGAATTATCTTAGCTTGTTACGATCAAGACTTGTTTAGAATTAATGAAATTTTTCAAGCAATGTATGAAACAGGTTCAGAAAGAAAAGTGGCAATTCATGGTCGTACTTTGAGTGAAATTTTACATGCGATTGCTAACAATAGCGATAGTAAGAGTCAAGAAAAACTAAATATCAAAGGATTTAATTTTACTTTTAATCCTGGTGAGAAATCAAAAAGTAAGATTAAGATTATTTCCTTACAAGAAGCAGCTAAAAGTAAAGATAATGTGATCATTGTTACTGGTAGTGGTGAAAGATTGTTTGCTAAGATGACTAAAATTGCGACAAACAATGATGATGAACTAACTTTAACAGCTGATGATACAGTTATCTTGGCAACTCCACCAATTCCAGGAAATGAGTTAGCACATGCAGCAACATTAGATGAATTAGCCAGAACAGATGTTAAGGTGATTAGTATTTCTGAAAAGCAAGCATTAGATTTGCATGCTTCATATGAAGATATTAAATTGCTAACTAATATGTTGGAACCGAAATATTTTGTGCCAATTAAAGGATTGTACAAACATTTTAATGCTGCTAGAAATGCTGCCATTGAAGCAGGAGTTCTACACAATAATGCTTTAATTCAAGACAACGGCGAAATTCTTAATTTTAATAATGGTGCTTTAAGTGATGCTTCTTACAATACTAATTTACGTCAAAAGACTAATCCTAATTTAATTACAACAGGAGATGTTTATGTTGATGGGATTGGTGTTGGTGACATTGGTGCTATTGTGATTGAAGAGAGAAGAAAATTGATGAGTGATGGTGTTTTGATTACAGGACTAACCATTGATCGTAAAACAAAAGAAATAGTTTCTTTAGTTGATGCACAAATGCGAGGGGTTGTTTATTTAACAAATAATGATACAATGTTAAAAAACATCCAAAATATCATCATTAAAATTGTTGAGAAAGCGCAACAAAGTAATAGCTTTAATACTTTAGAAATAAAAAACCGTATCAAATTAGAATTACAAGATTTTTTAAAAAAAGAAACTGGAAAAGTTCCGATGATTCTACCAGTGATTAATGAAATTTAAAATTGTAAAGGGGTAAATGATGGCAGAAAAGCAGTTAGAAAAAAGAACTAGAATTAAGGTTAAGAGAATTGGAATTCGTGGCGATGAAGTAGCAATATTATTTTTTAGTTTAGTTTTTTTAGCTTTTCTATTTATTAGTTTTTTTCGCTTATCAGCAGTTGGAAAATTATTTGATGATTTTCTTTTTACTTTTCTTTTTGGTTGAAGTAAGTATTTAGTTTACGGATTCTTATTTGTGGTCTTACTACCAATCTTTTTTAATTTTTATTTTCGGATTAAAGCATCATTTATTATTGGAATGCTTTTTACATTCTTTATTATTTCTTGATTTGTTCAAAATATCAGTATCATAATCAATAATAAGAATATGCTTCTCTGAAAAGATTTATATTTTTATCAGTTTGAAGATTTATCGGCTTATTTTTTTAAATGATGAAATACAACAATAATTAATAATTACTATGGCTTTTTTGCTCAACCAATCTCTTTTACTGATTGAAATAGTGTTGAAAGTTTCTTTCCTAGTTTTGCAACTGGAGGGATTGTTGCTAACTTTTTAATTTATATTACTGCTTTTGGTGGTTTTATCAATGTGTTGGCTATTAGTTCAATTTTACTTTTTATTGGTCTTTCATGAATCTTAGTCGGCAAACCTCATTTACTATTAATGATTATTTTCTTCTTCTTAATGCCACTAATTAACTATATTAAAAAGCGAAGAATTAATCGTATTAGTGAAAAATCATTGCAACATAAAACTCAAATAGATACAGAAGACACAATAATTAAGCAAACAGTTCGAACACCTAGAGCACCAAGAAAAGAAACTTTGCAGCAACAGCAACCTAAACCTAAACCAGTAAAAACAACAGTGCCAAAGGAACGTAATAAAGAAAAAATTCTACAAGATGTCATACAAGAAAGTGGAACTCTTTCTCCTTTTGGTCAAATTACTAGAAGTAAGACAAAAGTTCAAGATAAAGAAAATTCAGAAGATATTTAAAAAAGCAAGTTCGCTTGCTTTTTTAAGTTTTTGCATCAGTAAGCGATAAAGTTATATAATATCAATATATTGATAAGTATTGGTGAATAAATGAAAAAAAATCAAGTGTTGATGCAAGAGATTAAGAATCTACCAAACGTTCCAGGTTGTTACATTTTTAAAAATAGCAACGATGAGATTATTTATGTTGGTAAAGCGAAGGCATTAAAAAAACGTGTCAACAGTTATGTAAATAAAGTTAATAATTACAAAACAATGCAGTTAGTAAACGATATCAGAAGTCTAGACTTCATCACTACTACAAATGAAAAAGAAGCATTGATTTTAGAGCAGACTTTAATCAAACAATATCATCCAAAATACAACATCTTACTAGCAGATGATAAGCGCTATCCTTATATCCAAGTTACCAATGAAAAAGACCCACAATATCGCTATGTTCGTAAAGCTTCAAGAGATCAAGGTAGATACTATGGTCCTTTTCCTGATGGTACTGGAGCAAGAGAAATTTTGAAACTATTAGAACGAATTATTCCATTAAGAAAGTGTGCTGGAAATTTAGGTAAGGCATGTTTGTACTATCATTTAGGACAGTGTTCAGGAGCATGTTTTAAAGAAGTTCCTTGATCGTACTATCAAGAGCAAATTAGTAAAATTGATCAATTTTTTAAAGGGAATGTTAGCGAGATTAAAAAGCAATTGCAAAATAGTATGATGGTTAGTTCAGACAACTTACAGTTTGAAGCAGCTAATCGTATCAAGACACTCTTAGAAAAAATTGATATCTTTTTATCGCAACAATTAGTTGAATTCCAAGATTTTTCTAATCGTGACTTCATCAACTTTATCCAAGAAGATAATTTAATTAGTGTGGTGACTTTATTTTATCGTAATGGTAAGTTGCAAGCTAAAGATGAGCAAGTAGCTAAGAACAACTATTTAGATATGCAAGATTTTATCCGTAACTATTGTAGCCAACTTTATAGCAAAAATACGCTACCGCAAGAAATTTATTTACCGCATGAGATTGAGTTAGAAGAATTAAAATTACTTTTTGAAAATGTTAAATTTATTCATCCTGTTAAGGGGAAGAAAGAACAAATTCTTGCTATTGCTAAGACAAATGCTGTGTACGCTTGAAAGAACTATTTAGAAAAAGCAAAAAGAGAAGAAGTAAACATGATGAAAGTTTTAGCTCAATGACTGAAAATGAAAACATTGAATCATTTAGAAGTTTTTGATGTTTCAAATTTGTATCAAAATGCCAGTGTTGGAGCAATGATTGTCTATAAAGAAGGTAAGCCAAGTTTCAATGACTATCGTAGATTCTTATTGAATCCAGAGTCTAAAGGAGACTATCAGCGTTTTGGTGAGATGATTTATCGTCGCTATCATAGCTTATTAGTCAACAAACAACCGCTACCAGATTTAATTATTGTTGATGGTGGTAAGCCACAGATTAGTGCAACTTTAGAACAATTAAAGCTATTGAACTTAGAAATTCCAATTATTGGCTTGGTGAAGAATCGTAAGCATCAAACAGATCGCGTGCTAACAGATAAGTTTCAAGTTGTCCACATTCCTAAGAATGATATCTGTTTCTTGTTCTTAGCTAACTTACAAGATCAAGTGCACAACTATGCGATTAAGTATCATAAGATGAAACGTAGTCAATCGATGATCAATAGTTTCCTAGCAACAGTGCCAGGGATTGGTCCAAAGTTACAGAAAGATATTTTAGCTAAGTTTCCTGACTTTAAAAGTCTACAAGCAGCAAGCTATGATGAATTGAAACAAGTAGTGAAGAGTACAGTAGTACTAAAGAAACTGTGAACAGAGTTACATAGTTTTGTTAAATAAAAAAGATGAACTAATTAGTTCATCTTTTTTTATCTTTTTAAACCTAATGCTTTGATTAAGTCTTCGTAAGAATATTTATCTAAGCTTTGTGTTTTTAAATATTTTAGATAAGTTTTTCTTGTTGCAACAAGTTTTAGTAAAGTTCTTTTTGCTGGAACATCTTTCTTTTGAACCTTAACATGTTCTGTTAGTTCTAAGATTCTTCTTGTTAGATTGATAATTTGCACAGCAGTTGAACCTGTGTCTTTATCATTTAGGCGAAATTCTTTAATTAAAGATTCGTAAGTTTTTTCATCCATGGTTTTTTTCTCTCCTTATATATAATTCGGCTTATTAAAGACTATTACTCGAGAGTCAAATAATAACAATAATAAGTCACAACTAGTTAATAATACTAAAAAATAAAGAAAAAAGCAATGAAAATTTATTAAAAGTATTTTTTATATGGATATTTTTGTTAAAATAAAAATATTAAATTAAATAAGGTGAAAAGTATGGATGAAAGATTTATAAAATCTAGATTATTGCCTATTAATCCTAGATATACAACATTTGAAGATATTAATTTTAAAGAATTAGATTTTCCTAATTATTCTTTAATAAATGTTAGTAAAGAATTATTAAAGTATGAAGGAGACTTAAAAGATTTATTAGAGTTAATTAATGCAATTGTTAAAAATAGTTTTTTACATTTAAATGATAAAATTTTAATTCATTTAGATATTAAGCAAAGAAATTATTATATTTTGGAAGGAAATAGAAGAATTTTAGCTGTAAAATTGATTAATAAAGAAATTAATTTTGAAGATATTTGTCCTAAAAGTCCTTATTATAATAATATTGATGAAAAAGAATGATTAAAAAATAAAAGAATGATTATTACTGCTTTAAAAACTGCTAAAGAAATTCCAGTTAAAAAAGATTGATTTACAGATGTTAGTACGTATGATAATGAACTTATATGACAAACTATTTATTCTAAACATGTAGGAGAACAAATTGGTAAACGTGATTGATCACGTGCAAAGTATTTTGATGATTTGTTAAAAGCTTATAAAAATTCTTTAAATTTAATTGGTAAGATAAAAACAATAGAAAAGTTATCAAGACTTTTCGGAAAAAAAACCGATATTATTAAAAGAGATGTACAAAGTGCAATATGAATAATTAATACTATTGATATGTATAACAAATCTCATCCAGATTCTTTAGTTGATTTAAGAGCAATGGAAATCTCAGGGTATGAATTAGTACTTAGTCAAAAATTATTTGTTAATGGACAAGAAAAAACTTTAAGAAAAATTCTAGACTTAAAAATAGATGATGAAAAGTTAGAAATAAATTGAACTGATTCTATTTCATATCAACAATTAAATAAAATTATTTCATTTTTGATAGAAAATGCTTTAGTAAAAAAAATTACAACTAGAGGTATTGATGAAGAAATTTATGATGATATGGAAGAAGCTATAGGTTATGCTTTATCAAAAAAACGAAGTTTAAATTTTGTATATAAAACCTTACTTGAAAAACAAAAAAAACATACAATAAAAGAAAATATTGAAGAAAAACAACTGGAAGCTTTGATTAATTTAAAAGCAGAGGATATTAATAGTATTAATGAGTTTTCATATAAAAAGTATGATAGTAAATTCATTAAATCTATAAAATATACTATTAAAAATGATTTAAAAACATTATCTAATTTAAAAAATTTTGATGAAGATGAGTATCCGTTTACTAATGTAGCTCTTACTATTAGAAATATTATTGATTTATTTATATTAGAATTTTTTTATCGTATTAAAAAAAATTTAGTTCTTTTTAAAAAAAAATTTGATGTAGATTTAAATAGTATGAACGAATTAAAAAGTTTTATACAGAATTATGAGAATTCTAAAACTCATGATGTAAATAAAATAACTCATATATTAAAAAATATTGTTTGTGCACATAGTGCTACTGTTGTTAGTAGTTTTATTGTTTTTCTTTTAAAGGAAAAATATACGAATCGTTTAAAAGAATTACATATAGATATAAATCAATGTGAAAGATTAATTTTAAATATATTAAATTTTAAAAAAGATGATATAAATAATATGAATAACTTTGCTTTATTAAACAATTTAGTTCATAAACCATATTATGGTTATGAAAATTTTAAAAATATAAATTTAATTGATAATTTAAATATAATGTTCAATACAATAAAAGAATTTTTAGAATTATCAAAAATTTGAGAAAAAGGAAATTTGAAAAAAATAAAAATAAATGAAGATAAGATAAATAAAAAGTCAAATTTGACTATGTAGAAAATAGTCTAAGTTAAAAGATAATTGTTAAAAAATGTTAAAGTGTAAAAAATGATTTATAATTACACTAGTTTAATTAAGAATAAATTTTAAAAATATTGAAAATTATTTTTTTGGAGTGAAAGATGGAAACAAATATGGATATAGTTATTCATCAAGATTTTCGTACTAATATAATTGAAAGTTTACCTAAAGAAACGACATGAAAAAATTATAGTCGTCTTTGGGGAGATCATATGCATCGTATTTGTTCTTATGTAGCTATGTTTCCTCCAAGTTTGGCAAATTTTTTTATAAAAGAATATAGTGAAGAAAATGATATTGTATTAGATACTTTTTCTGGACGAGGAACTACTCTTTTGCAATCAAGATTATTAAATCGTAAAACTTATGCAATAGACTTAAATCCATTTGCTTATGTTCTTTCTCGTGCTAAATCTCAAAGTTTTAAAATAGAAGAAGTATTGAAAAGAATAAGATATTGAGAAAAGAAATATTTTTTAAGTAATTTTGAAATTAATATTTTTGATACTATATATGATGATTTAAGAGTTTATTATAGTGATAAAAATTTACATCAATTAATATTTATTAAGGAAAATTTAGGAAAAAGATACAACAAAATTTCAGCAATTGATAATTTTATTTTAGCTATAACTTTAGGAATAATGCATGGTCCAATGAGAAAAAATGGGGATTCTATATATTTTTCTTTAAGTATGAGTAATCATACTTCAATGTCTGTTAATTATGTTAAAAAGTATTCGTTAAATCATAATTTAATAAAACCCGAAGATAATATTTTTGAAAAAATAAATAATCGTGTAATTTATATATTGAAAAAATCAAAATATTGTGAAAATATTGCTCAAATTAAATTGGGTAATGCATTAGAAATAAAAAAATATTTTGATATTAAACCAAAATTAATTTTTACATCTCCCCCTTATTTAAATTTAATTAATTATACAAAACAAAACTGAATAAAAATGTGAATGTTAGGATTTAATAATAATGAAGATAATAATAATATAAAATTAGATGATAGACATGGATTTGATGATTATAAAAAGTTTATGACAAATTATTTATTAGAAATTGCCAAAATGTGTGATCAAAATACTAGGGTTATTTTAGTAATTGGAGATGCACGTAATAGAAAAATGTATAATTATTTTGATATTATGTGAGATCAAATAAATAAAGATGTACCATTTCTTTTACAAGAATATTATTCTGATGATATTACACAAGCAAAAAAAGCTACTAATTCTTTAGGTAAGAAAGCAGGCAAAGCTACTCGAGTAGATAAAATGTATGTTTTTAAATTAAAAAAATAATAAATTTTTTAGTAAAAGCACGAGATTAAATCGTGTTTTTTATTTTCCAACTCATAGCATGTTCACTTTTGAAGTGTTAACTGTTAAGATAAGCGAAAAGGAGGAGTAAATATGAAGTTTAATTTTAGACAAAGTTTATTATTACTTACAAGTACATTTGGAGTGCTAACAGTAGCAAATAGTGTTAGTATAATTAATATTAATCGTGATATTACTAGTACTAGTGGTACTACTCTAATTAAAGATATAGGAAAAATTAGTAAAACTGTAGTAGCAGAAGCACAAGGTGATGTTAATTTTAATAAGGTAACTAGTAATTTAGGATACAAACATTCAGAATTTAGTCCAACAGGAATCTTTGTTACAAAAGATTCTGTGATTGATATTTATTGTCCTGAAGTGAATAATGTTTATGCTGTGGTTGGTCAATGAGGAAAGTATAAAGATTTAAATGAAGGTAGAGAATTGAGACCAGAAAAAATTGCTTTAGCTCCAGGTAACTTGACAGTTTTTCAGCCAAAACAAGATGGGATGCTTTATATTAGCAATCAAAGTACTGACATTGATATTAAAGTAATGATTAATGTAATCAATGGAATTACAGTTCCAACATTTACACTTGATGAAACAACAAGTGAAGAATTTAATCAACTAATAAATACAACTACTTCACCTTTTGTTGAGTTAGTTGGAAAAAACTTTTTTGGAACTTTTCAAATTGCTTTAGCTAATGAATTATGAAAAAATAATTTAGCAGCTATTAATAAACTTAATGACATAATTAAAAATTGAGATGAGGTTTATGAACTATCAAATTATGTTAGTGGGTTGAGTTTAGATTTTGATGGAGTAGCAAAGAAGCATCATAATTTAATTCATATCACTAATCCTGATACTGGTGGTGGAAGTGCTTCAGCTGGTGATTATTTTCTTAGATTTCATCAAGGTGGAGACATAAAGGGTTTATTTAAAAATAAAAATTCTCAATGAGGATTGTGACATGAAACTGGTCACACTTATCAAAATCCAAACTATACTTTTGATGGATTTGGTGAAGTTTCAGTAAACATCAACTCTTTTTGAATTCAAGAAGAGCAAGGTTTTAGAAATCGTATGTTTACTGATAAAAATGCAATTGCAGCCATCAAAAATCATATTAACTCAACTAATCCTAATAAAGGGATTAAGGATTTAAATGTTTGAGGACGTTTAGGAGTTTTCTTACAGTTACATATGGCTTATGGTAAGGAATTCTTTCCAAGATTGAATCAAGAGTATCGTTTGCTAACACAATCTGAAAAACCAAAAAGTGATGCTGAAAAATATCAAAGTTTTATTAAAGTAACTTCAAAAACAGTAAATCGTAATTTAATTCCTTTCTTTGAAAAATGGGGAATTCATGCTAATGCAGAAACAATTAAAGCTGTTCAAAGTTATCCATTGCTGAAAACAGAGATTTGAAATAACATCTTTGATGGTAATATTGAAGATAAAGCAATTATTGATTACAAGTTAGAAAAATATAATCCACTTACTGGTGTAAAAATTAAGCAAGATAAGATACTTAACTTGAATGTTGGTGATAAAGTTGATCAAACTGCAGTCAAAAATGCTTTAGAAAATGTTTCATCTGATATGGAATTTAGTGAAATAGCAGAACCTGATTGAAATGCAGTTAATTGAAATAATAAAGAAAATATCAATTATTCTTCTGTTAGCCTTAGTCAACCAAATAAAAGTGGCAATAAATATTTAGTTCCAACAAAAGTTACTGCAAATAATTCAATAAGAGTTTTTGGATTAGGAGATATCTATCAAGGGATTTTTGGTTTGAATACTACAGAAAAGAAATTCTTTATTAGTCCTAAAACTTCTAGGATGCATTCATACTTTAAAGGCAAACCATATGTATCAGTTTCAATTAGTGATGAAAATGGCAATGTAATTTATGATGTTACTGCAAATGGTGATGATTCAACAATGAAATTTAATGGACTAAATAATATTAGTTTTAAAAATAATTATAAAATTAAATTCTGATTTGCTGAAGCAAATCGTGGGATGTATTATGAACAAGGTCGATGAAATAAAGTTCGAAATAATGGAAATAGTGAGATTACCTTCGAAATTATAGACAATAGTTGAGTAAGAGAAAACTGAGTATAAATTTGTAAATTAAAAAAGCAGCATTATGCTGCTTTTTTGCTATGAAATAAAATTTTAAATTAGATGATAGTTTTTGGTAGTTCTTTTTTGAACATAAGGTAGTACATACCAGGTAGTAAAATACCACCACCAAGAAAGTTTCCAAAAAGAGTTGGGAGTTGAATTTGGTAGCCAAATTTTAAAAAGTTACCAAAACTAGTTGGATGGTCAAATAAATTAAATATTGGAATGATTCCTCAAACATAAGAATTTGCAACAACATGAGAAAATCCTGATAGTGCAAAGACAAAAATCACTAAGAAAATTAATAAAAATTTAGCAGTTGAAGAACGAGTTGCAAATGAAATATAAACTGATCCAGCAACTAAGAAGTTACATAAAATTCCACTGAAAAATGCTTGTCATCAAGGCATTTCTAACTTATGTTCAACAAGACTATATGCATTTTCTAAGAAAGCTTGATTATTAAAGAATCCTGCTCATCATGTGAATAAAGATAAAATGAAACAACCAAGGAAGTTACCTAATAAAACAATTAATAAGTTAAGTAGGAATTTTGTAACTTTGATTTGTTTTTTTGCTACACCTAGGAACATCAATGAGTTAGAAGTGAACATTTCTCCACCCATGAAAACAATCATTGTGATGGCAATTGTGAAAACTCCTCCAAAGATTAAATTTTTAATCCCATTATCTGGTAGACCTCGATTAGCATATAAAGCTCCAATATAGGCAATACCAATAAAAAGTCCTGAAGCAAGTCCCATTAAAAATGTTTTTAAAAGAGGACTTTCTGCTTTTTTTAAAGCATACTGATAGACAGCAACAAACGTTTCTTTGTTAGAACGTGTTTCTTCTGGAATTGTTATATTGTTCATTAAAGAGTGTTACCTTTCATTATAGTTTCATTATTTGGAAGATTCATATTAATTGCTTGATAGGCAGTATCAAGTGTTTCTTTGATAATTTGACAAGATTTAGCAAATTTTTCTTGTTCTTCTTCTGTTAGAGGTAGTTGGATTACTTTTTTTCATCCTTTTAGATTTAAAATCATTGGAACTCCAACATAAAATCCTGAATTTTCATATTGTCCTTCAAGATATCCACCAGCAATTGAAATTGTATTTTGATCTTCATAAATTATTTTTACTAGAGAAGCTAATGCTGCTGCAATGCCATAAAAAGTTGCTTTTTTTAGATTGATGATTTCATAAGCACGATTTCTTACTTGTTGTTCAATCTCATTTAAATCTTCTTTAGTAATTAATTTTTCTGCAATCAATTGATTAATAGTTTTATTTGCAACAGTAGTGCAACTTCAAGGAATGAAAGAAGAATCACCATGTTCTGCAATAACATAAGCAGAAATTGATTTTGGACTAACATTTAATTTTTGACTAAGTAAGAATCTTAATCTTGCAGTATCAAGAATTGTTCCTGATCCTATAACTTTATGAATATCAAACCCAGTAACTTTTTGATAAACAGTAGTCATAATATCAACAGGATTTGAAGCAATTAGTGTAATTCCATTAAATCCTGAAGATTTTATTTTTAAAGCAATATCTTGCATTATTTTAGCGTTGTCTGCAACCATATTTAAACGAGTTTCACCAGGTTTTTGTGGTCTTCCTGCTGTAATAACAACGATATCTGCATCTTTACAATCTGGATAGTCTCCTGCTTTAATAGAAGCAAATGAATTTGGGAGTGATGCTTGAGTGTCGCTGAAATCGATAGCATTTCCTTCGGCAAATTCTTTAAACATATCAATTAGAACATATTCTTCTGCAAGTCCTTGATTAATGCAACTGTAAATAAAACTATTACCAACCGATCCACATCCAATTAGGACAATTTTCTTTCTTTTCATAATTTCTCCTTATTTGTTTAAATTTTTAAATACGCTATTATAATAGCATATTTTTATCTGCTAACATTGATAAATAGAGAATTTTAATACAATATTGTGCTTAAAAATTTCATAATGCTTTAGTTAATTTTTTAAGCAGAATCGAGAAAATTACTTTTTCTTTGTTTAATGATAATAAATAGTATAATAAACCTATGAAAATTACGGAGGTAAAATATGAAAAAACTATTATCTTTAATTAGTGTAACAAGTTTAGTATTAAATTCTGGGGTAACTGGGGTAGTCTTATTAGAAAATAATGTACTGAATGATAGCAATAAACCAAATCTTCCTATTTTTGATGAATTAGATTCAGATAAAATTCCAGATGAGATTTTTACAAATGATGATGATATTGTCGAAGATGAAGATATGAAGTTACTGAAAGAGTTAATTGCACTTGCTTCTAAATCTTATAGTTCACCAATTGATATAATTGAACAGATTTTACCTTATATTAATAATAAAATGCTATCAAATGATTTTATTGTTAGCCTAATTGAATCGGTATTAAAAGGTTTAGATACATCCGAAATTGAGAAATATTTAACTTATCTTGATTTTGGTCCAGGTGTTTCAATGGTAGCAACAGAGTTAGCTAATGATTGAGATAAACAATCAGATTATGCATCAACTCCACTAGGAGCAATGAGAAGTTTTATTAACACAACTAGAGGTGATATTGCTCAAGCAAAGAGAGCAGGTAGTAAAGGTCAGTGACATTATGTTGATGTGCGAGCGGGAAGTTGAAATTGAAATGACTTCTATCAATATATGGCTGGAGCTAATATGAACTATATGATTAAGATTTTATCTAATGGAAGTTACATTGGTAACTTAGTTGATGATCACTTACATTTAGGGCCATTTAGCTGAGGATTTGATAAAGATGACTTTTTAAATGACATTTCTTCAGCAATGCAAAAGTTGCCAACAACAAAAGCAGCTTGACCTTATTTAATTAAAACAATTGTCCCATTATTGAAAACTAACATTTTAAATTCAGATAATCCTACGCTTGGATTTAAAAATTTAACTTGAGAACAAAATGGGAAGCAAGATTTATCATTAAAAACTTTATTATCACAAGTAAAGCATTTACTATCTCCAGCAGGACATAATGATTTAGTTAGAATCTTTACTTCACTATTATCTGGACCTTTTGGTGAAGATATTATCATTGATTGTGGAACATTAGGTTACTACACTTTTACAGAAGTACTTGAAGTAGTAAATAAATGACCAATTAGTTGAATTGTTGGTGATGGATTGAAACCTGAAGTGCTAGCAGAGGGTATTGTTACTGAATTAACTAAAGTTACTAATGATTTAGGATTAGATTCAATCTTTGATGAGATTTTTGCTACAGTTGAAGCAGGACTAGATAGTGATCCAGTAATTGATTTAAAAGATTTATCTACTGATTTAAATAAATTATATGAAACAAATGATTTTCAAATGGGATTAGATCAATTGATTGATTTAATTAGTAATGAAAACTCAACATATTCATTACAAGAAATTTTTGCAATTTGAGGAACTCAAAAGGATCAAGAAAACTTTAAGGTTGATTCACCTTTAGCTATTATTGAAAAATGAATTGATGATCCAAATAGTATTTTGAATCAAATTTTAATTATTCTCCGTAATATGGAAAAAATAACAATTTAATTTAGTTTATTAGGGAGGTTTTCATATAGTAAGTGTTTAGGTAATTTAATCCGCTGTAATTAATAAAAAGGAAAAATATTTCGTTTTGAATCATAAAATGAGCAAATTCTTTGCATTTTATAATCAAAAATTATATAATAGGGGTGATAGTGGGAAAGTCTGGGTGAAACTATGATACTAGGTCAAGCTGTTACAACTTTAGATGATAAGAAACGAATGAATATTCCATCAAAATTTCGTGGATATTTTCAAGTTAACGAGAATATTGTTATTTCTCGTGGTTTTGAAGGTTGTTTGGTAATCCGTAGTATTGATGAGTTTACTAAATGACAAAATAAGATTTTACAACAATCTGAAGGATTGAAAGAAAGTCGGATTTTATCAAGACAGATTTTTGCTAATTCTGAGGTAGTGTTGATTGATGCTAAAGGTCGGATTATGATTCCCTCATCGCTGTTAGAAATAAGTCAAATTAAAGGTAAAGTTATTGTTATTGGAATGTCAAACAAGTTAGAAGTTTGAGCAGAAGAAAAGTGAAAAGCTTTTGATGATGAAACAAAAGATAAGTTAGAAGAAGTTGCTTCGGTGATGTCAAATAAAGTCGTAGTTTTATCACAGAAGCCAGAAAAATCTTTTGATAGTGAAACAAAAGATAAATTAGAAGAAGTTGCTTCGTTGTTAACAGAGTTCTAGAAAATATGAAAGAAAGTTTAGTTCACGTTCCAGTAATGTTAAAAGAGACAATTGATTTCTTACAGGTTAAACCTGATGGAATCTATGTTGATTGTACTCTTGGCAGAGCTGGTCATAGTAAAGCAATTTTAGAAAATTTAACAACTGGAAAATTATATGCTTTTGATTTAGATCAAACAGCACTTAATGAAAGTAAGACATTATTAAAACAGTATCATGATAAATATCAGTTGATTCAAGGTAACTTTATTAATTTGCAACAAGAATTGTTGAAACGAAATATCACTAAGGTTGATGGCATTATATATGATTTAGGAATCTCATCACCACAGGTGGATGAAGAAAGTAGAGGGTTTAGTTATAAAAAAAATGCAAAATTAGATATGAGGATGGATCAAAGTCAGGAGTTGACTGCTTGAGATATTGTTAATACTTATAGCTATCAAGACTTAAAATATATTATTAAGACTTATGGTGAAGAGCAGTTTGCTAGTAGCATTGCAAAACGAATTGTTAGTTCTCGTAGTAAACAAGAGATTGAAACTACTGAACAACTAACAGATATTATCAAGAAAGCATTGCCAGCAAAGCAATTAAATAAACAGCATCATCCAGCAAAGAAAACTTTTCAAGCGATTAGAATTGCCGTTAATAATGAGTTAAATAGCTTAAAGCTTTCATTATTGCAAGCATTAAATCTCTTGAATCCTCAAGGAAGAATTGCAGTTATTAGTTTTCATTCTTTAGAAGATCGAATTGTTAAGAGCATCTTTGTTCAAGCAATTCAAGATCCACAGGGTGAAGTGTATGCTAAATTACCTTATACTAGTAATTGAAAAAGTAATTACCAAATCATTACTAAAAAACCAATTGTTCCATCAACAGAAGAAATTAATAAAAATCCACGTGCTAGAAGCGCAAAATTACGAGTTATAGAAAAAATTAATTAGAAGGTTTAGAAGGGAGGAAACCAATGAATTATCAAGAATTATATGTTGTTTGTCAAATTGATGATTTTAATTTAAAGGTTATGGTTAACCGATATGTTAATAATCAGGTTCAAGTACTTTATAAAGAAGTAGTTGATAGCGAACAATTTGCTGACAATGGCGTTATTATCAATCCAGAGTTTGTAGCAAAAAGTTTAAGAGCAGTTATTGATAAGATTAATCAACTCTTTAAAATTAAAGTTGAAAGAGTCGCTTTGAATTTACCTTCAAATAATTTAAAAATTTATCAATCGCAAGCAATGCTTGATTTTAAGGAAATAAATCATCAGGTTACTAATAGTGACATCAATCAAGTGATTGAGATGACCAAGAATATTGTTATTGAAACTGATGAAGTTATTTGTTTGACTAAACCATATAATTTTAAAGTTGATAGTCAGAGTTTTCCTAATTCATTACCTTTAAACTCACAAGGACAAATTATCTCAGTTGAAAGTTTGATTTATTCATTGCCACAAGCAATTTATGACTCACAGTTAGCAGTTCTAAAAGCAGCTGAGTGTCAATTATTGTCAGTGACATTGGATCAATTTGCTTTAGTGTTTAATTTAAATAACTTTGAAAATTTAGTGTTGATTGATTGAGGATGAAATAGTACTAAAGTTAGTCTATTTTCTAATTCAGCTTTATATGCGATTAATAACATTAAAATTGGATTTAATCAAATTGCTCAAACTTTGATGAACAAAATGCGTTGTAGTTACAGCAAAGCAGAGCGATATCTAACAAAAGTAATTAATGTCAACAGTAATTATTTAAGTGATTTAATTGTCGATAAGTATTTTGATACTAAGACAAAACGATTTGTTACTTTAAGTAAATTAGACTTACAAAATACAGTTAGAGATATGCTTGATGAAATTGTTGAATATGTCAGTGCCTTTTTAAATGAAGTTACTGCAGATTCTAAGATTGAAATTGTCTTTACAGGCCAAACAATTAACTTACCAGGGTTCAACACTTATATGAAAAATTTTGAAAGATTGCAAAATGTTTCATATCTAACAAATAGCACTCCAGGTGTTGATAATTATGAATGAGCAGCCTTAATTGGAACTACTCGTTATCAGCATAATTTAAATTTATTTAACAATATTTTATTAACATCAATTAGTAGTAGCAATAAAGAATTATTCAATAATGCTACTGAAACAGTGACAAACGAAGAAAATATTAATGAATATCATTCACATTTAAACTTAAATTATCAGTATAATGATAATAAGTAATTTTACAAGGAGGAAAAAATGGAACTTGATAATACCTCACAATTTGAACAAGTGGCAATAATTAAAGTTATTGGTGTTGGTGGAGCTGGAAATAATGCTGTCAATCGAATGATTGAAGCAGGTGTTCAAGGTGTTGAATTTTATGTTGCTAATACTGATGCACAAGTATTGGCAGCGTCAAAAGCAAAGAATCGCATTATTTTAGGTAAGGAATTATCTAAAGGTTTAGGAGCAGGGGCTAATCCAGAAATTGGTCAACAAGCTGCAATTGAAAGTGAAGCAGAAATTAAGAAAGCAATTGAAGGAGCAGATATGGTGTTTATTGCTGCTGGTATGGGTGGTGGCACTGGTACTGGAGCTGCACATATTATTGCAAGAATTGCCAAAGAATCAGGAGCACTAACAATTGCTATCATCACTAAACCATTTAAATTTGAAGGTCGTCAAAGAAATGCTTATGCAGCAATGGGAATTGAAAAATTACGTAAACAAGTAGATGCAATTATCATTATTTCTAATGATAAATTACTGCATGTCATTGGAAGTATTCCTTTAAAAGATTCATTTAGAGAAGCTGATAATATTTTAAGACAAGGTGTGCAAACTATTACTGACTTGATTGCTGTTCCAGCATTGATTAACTTAGATTTTGCTGATGTTCGAACAATTTTACAAAATAAAGGGAGTGCTTTATTTGGAATTGGGATGGGTAAAGGCGAAAACAAAGCTAAGGAATCAGCTTTAAAAGCAATTTCATCTCCTTTATTAGATGATGTAACAATTAAAGGCGCGAAGAATTTAATTTTAAATGTTACTGGTGGAACAACTATGACATTAATTGATGCAAACATTGCCGTTGATGTTGTTAGAGAAGCTGCAGGGAATGAAGTTAACATTATCTTTGGTGTGGCAATTAATGAACATTTAAATGATTCAATGATTGTAACAGTAATTGCAACAGGATTTGAAGAACACAAGCGAGTAGGAACAAATAATTTTGCAACTAACAATAAAGTTAACATCTTAGATTTTATGCATTCAAATAATACTCATCAATTTAGTAACACTACTACTTCAGCTGCTTCTTCAATTAAAAATTTTCAAGAAAAAAAATATGAAAATACCCTTGAGAAAGATATTTCTGAATCATTATTAGATAATGATGATTTACCAGCTTTTTTGAGAAAAAGAAAAGAGGTGGAATAGGTGGCTGCTTGATGAAAGATTCCTAAGGTTAGTGAAAAAACTGAAACAGAAGCTCTAACTACTTCAAATAATCCTTTTATTAGCAATAAAATATCAAGTACATTTGAAGAGTTTAGTCCAAAAAATTATGAAGATGTTGAAGCAATTGCTAACGCATTAGTGTTGCAAAAATTAGTTAAGCTTAATTTACAAAATACTGTCATTAGTGATCGTAGAAGAATAATTGATTTCCTTTGTGGTATTGCTTATGTTCTTAATTTTGATGTTAAAAAAAATGACATTGATGTTTATGAATTCAAACCAAATAAATAATTATTAAAGTTCATAAGCATGTTATGAACTTTTTTATTTTCCTTGACGGGGGAAAGAATGTATATAATAAAATTATGATACTTAAAATTAGCTATTTTTTGTTGATTTAGTTAATATTTGAATAAAAATTAGAAATAATATAAAATGAGGTTATTATTATTTTCTTGTAAATATTAATTAGGTTAGATTAATTTAATATGAAAGGTTTAAGGTAGACAAAATACATGAAGTCAAAAATGAATTTTAAAAAAATTTTATCTTCAATTAGTTTGCTAGCAGTTGCAGTTCCAAGTGCATTAAGCGTTGTAGCATGTGGTGCTAAAGAAGATAAAGCTATTCCAAAAATTGAATTGGATACTGTGATCAAAGATAAAGAAGTTGATGGCAACATTGTTAATGATGCAGATAAAGTTCTTCAAGAAATAGAAGCAAAGAATGCAGAAGTGAAGGGTGCTGTTACAATTAAGGATTTTAAAGCAGCCACACAATTGCAAGTAGGTTCAGCAGTAATTGTAGCTAAACCAGACACTAAATTTACTGGTGAAGTAAGTATCACTATTAAAACTCTTGCAAAAACACAATTGAGTGATGTGCTTAAGAATAAAGAAGTTGATGGTGATACTACTGAAGCAACAGTTGTTGATCAGGTTTTGAAAAACAATTCAGATTCTAATGTGCAGAAGACAGACTTACAAGTTGTAGAATTTAAGCCAGCTGGACTTGGAGTACAGGGCTCAGCAGTTCTTGGTGCAACAAAAAATAGTAAGTTTACAGGACAAGTTGTGATTGAGATTACAGCTCAAGAAAAAATTAGTTTAGAGTCTGTTCTTACAAATAGAAAAGTTACTATTGAAATTACAAATCCAGATGATTTGCTTGTAGAAGTTGCAAAATTAAATAATCGTTTTGATTTAACAAAAGATGTTGTTGATGTGAAGAATTTTGTTGTGTCTTCAGAGCAAGAAGAGGGCTCAGCAGTTATTGTAGCCAAACCAGAAAATAAGTTTGTAGGTCAAGTTGAAATTACAATTGAGAAAAAAGATCAATATGGGATTGGTATCACAGTAAAACGAATTAAAGAATCTCCTACTATGCCTTCAGGATGAATGAATTTTTTTAAGTATTATCAAGATCAATTTATTGAAAGTAAGACTGTTATTTTAAGTAAAGAACAAGAAAATAATATTGATAAATATGCAGAAGAGATTACAAACCAAGTATTGGGTCAAGCAATGAAGTTTGTTCAAGAAAAAGAAAAATATTGAGGTCTAGAAGAATTTCGTGATCAATATGTTGATAGGATTGAGTTAGAATTTAATAAAGAAGATCCAATTCTTTTAAAAAAAGAAGAATATAAAATAAGTTTTCAAAGTAAAATAGTGATATATTCTAAAGTTCCTACTGGCACAATTTGATTACACAATTTCTACAATTTATCTTATATAGTCCAAAATTAATAGTTATAAAAAAGTAAAGAATTATAATTCTTTACTTTTTTTATTTAAGAGCATATATAATTAAATAGTATAAAAATTTAGGAGTAACTAAATGAAAAAACGAAAAATTAAAGATGATAGTTTCAAATATAGTGAAGCAAATAAAGTTAAAAAACTTGCTAATTCTAGTTTACAATCTTTATCAAAAAATCTTAATTCAAAAATTGGAATTAAAAATGAAAGAAGAGAGCAACAAGTTAAAAAATTTGGAACCAATCAAATGTCAGTTAAAAAGTTTAACTACTTTAAGAAATTTTTTGAAGTTTTGGTTGAACCTTTTAATTTATTATTATGAGTAGTAGCATTAACTGAATTTTTTATTTATTTATTTAATGGTCAAAGAGCAATTGATTTAGTTTCATCACTTGTGGTACTTTTTATGATTATTTTAGCAGGTTGTGTGGACTATATTCAAGAACTTAAAGCCTATCAATTGAATGACAAATTAAGAGTTTTGGTTTCAGACAATTTTTTTATTTTAAATCAAGAAATTGAAGATATTAGTACTTTTAACTTTATTGAAGCAAGTAAGAGTTTAATTCAAATTAATCAGAATAACTTAGTAGTTGGCGATGTTATTTCTTTAAAGCATGGAGATTTAGTTCCTGCTGATGCAAGAATTATTTGACAAAATAATTTGCTTGTTGATCAATCAACCTTAACAGGCGAAAGTGATCCAGTTGAGAAAATTGTTAGTAATAAGAAAAAGAAAATTGTTGAATATCAAAATATTTTATTTGCACAAACAATTATTACTTCAGGTAAGTGTTACGCTGTAATAATTAATACTGGTGATAAAAATTATTCACAATCAATTTTAACTATGGCTGAACAAATTGAAACTCAGTCTGATTTTACTGAAGGAATTAATAAAATAACTAAGTTATTAGTAATTTCAATTTTAGTGATAATTCCTTTTATTTTTGTTGCTAGTGGTTTAAGAACTACTAATTGATTAGAAGCATTAATTTTTACTTTATCAATTGTTGTTTCTTTAACTCCAGAAACTTTGCCTGCTGTTATTTCTTCTAATTTAAAAATTGGTAGTAAAAAATTAGTTAAAGAGCATGTTATTGTTAAGAATATTGATGTAATTCAAAATATGGGAAGTGTTAATATTTTATGTACTGATAAGACAGGAACATTAACTGTTGATGAAATTGAAGTTACTGATGTGGTTGATATTAATGGTAAAACTTCAGAATGTGTTGCAAAATGTGCATATATTAATGCTTTTTTTGAAAGAAATTTAACTAATAAAATTGATGAAGCTATTTATAAAAAATTTAGTCATCAATTTGATGCTCATTCAATTAAATTAATTAATGAAGTGCAATTTGATCATGAAACAAAAATTAGTAGTGTTTTGATTAAAGAAGGTAATGTTAGCAAACAAATTACTAAAGGTTCAGTTACTGAAATGTTAAATATTATCTCAAAAGTTGTGATTGATGATCAGATATTTGCTTTAGATGAGAATTTTAAAAGCAAAATAAATAAATTAATTAGTAATTTAAATACAAAAGGTTTTCGAGTAATTATTGTTGCTTCAAAGCAGACAAGTGAGATTGTTCATAATGATTTAATTTTTGAAGGGATTATTTCATTTGAAGATAAATTGAAACCAGATATTAAAGATGTTCTTAAAGTAATTTATGAGTCTGGGATTGATTTAAAAATTTTGACAGGTGATTCTTTGGAGGTTTCTCAAATTATTGCTAAAAAATTAGTCATGCGTCAAGAAGAAAGTTTAATTGGTCAAAATTTAGCGCTTAATAATCAAACAAAACTCTATCAACAACTTATTGCTGCTAATATTTTTGCTAAATTGTCACCGTTTGAAAAAGTAAAAATTATTGAAACTTTAAAAACTAATAACGTTGTAGCATTTTTAGGTGACGGTGTGAATGATGCTGGTGCTTTAAAATTAGCAGATGTTGGGATTTCAGTTAACACTGGTACACCAATTGCGAAGTATGCTGCTGATGTAATTTTGTTAAAAAAAGATTTAGATGTTTTAGAGCAGGCTTTTATTAAAGGTAGAAAAATATTTTATAATGCGCTTAAATATATTAAACTAACTGTTGCATCAAATTTTGGGTTGATTTTGACTTTATTAATTGGTTCAATTTGATTTGATTTTGCAGCAATGGCACCAATTCATTTGTTGATGCAGAATTTAACTTTTGACTTAGCTAACTTATTATTTGTGATTGATCGCGTTGATGATCAAGCAATTAAGAAGCCACTAAAATGAAATATTAAGTCGATATTTCCTTTTGTGCTTGTTAATAGTATTTTAATGTCAATTATCAGTATCACTAACTTTTTAGTTATTGGTTATGGGTTTGATTTCTTTAACCTTATTAATCAAGGAACAAAACGCGATTTATATGTTACACAATTTCAGACAATGTTCTTTATTGAGTCAATGATTAGTCATATTTTCTTTATCTTCTTTGCAAGAACAGCTAGAGTTTCAATTATTGAATCACGACCATCATTTGTTTTCTTTTTTGGTATGTTAAGTTTTCTATTAGTTCCATTTTTATTTACTTTTATTAGCCCAATAGCAAATGTCTTTGATTTAGCTAAACCACCATTACTATGGTTAGCAGTGCTGCCAGGGTTGATTGCTCTTAATTGGATTTTAGTTGAATCAGCCAAAGCGATTATGGTGAAGAAATTAAATATTTGAATTTAAAAAAAATGGTCAAATTAATTTGACCATTTTTTTAATTAGTAGTTAATTAGTTTCATTCATAACTTGTAGGATTCTAATTCGTTTCATTGCGTATCATTCAATCAGATAAGTAATAACATAAATTCCAAGAACAATGAGACCAACAACGAATGGAATTCATCAAGCAAATAAGAATGGCAGTACCCAGGTTGTATGATAGGCTAAGTAGTTGACAATGTATTGGACAATGAATAAACCAACGGGGAATCCAATTAAGAACATTGTTGCAATTAGTGGTAGATACATCCCAATAACAATATTAGTAATTTTGGCATCACTATATCCTAAGGTTTTCATTGTTACAATAATCTTCCTATTTTCATAAATAACTAAATTGCTTGTTATC
Organism: Spiroplasma platyhelix PALS-1; assembly: GCF_021496725.1. GTDB lineage: Bacteria > Bacillota_I > Bacilli_A > Mycoplasmatales > VBWQ01 > Spiroplasma_D > Spiroplasma_D platyhelix. The sequence continues at coordinate 476,436 of NZ_CP051215.1, read as the reverse complement.
AGAATGATAAAGAAAGAGATGACTAGTGAAAAGATGATGAAGAATAAGAGAATGGTGTTGACTAGTTGAGTGATTTGCGATAGTAGTTGCTGATGAACATATAATGGTAGTAGATTAGTTACAGTTCCTTGACCATAGCCTTTGTAAGTTACATTGCCATCTTTACCACCATTCATTCCTAAAGCGCTATAATCACCATAATCTTGCGAGATTGAGAATGTTTGAGTTGTATCTACTAAATCACTTGCATTAGACAATTTAAAGTTAAATAATGGGAATTCGTTATTAAAGAGAATTTTTAAAGGATTGTTTTCAGCAATATTATTTTTAAATTCTTCATAAGAAAGATTACGTAATTGATTAAAATCGATATTGCTAATTGTGCCTTTTTCTTGTCATTCATGTTTAAAAATTTCATATAACGATCTTTGAGCACCTGGTTTTTCTGTACCATCTTCATCTTTATAATCAACAAAACGTAATAATTGATCAGCATGAGATTTAGAAATATATGCATTAGGTTGTCCATAACCATTGTATACACCTGCGACTTTAAATTTATGTCAAGGTTTATTATCGTGATCAATAACAACATTTCCTTGTGCAACTTCTTTTAACATGCTTGTTGCATTATTTCCACTATTACCATAGGCACCATCACTGGTAGTAGGAATTTGATTATAGGAAACATTTTGATTTAAAAGTGTTGCATTATTTTCAGTTTCGGGAATGGGGTTATTATTAATTTTTTCAAAATTAATTTCTTCAGGATTAATCTCTGTATAATCTGAACCGTTTTTTACTTTCATAATATTGCCATTTGTTGCCATATAGAAGTTTTCATTATTTTTCAAATTTAATTGTTTAGCAATTGTTTGATTAATAACAATATTTATAGCTCCATCGGTATTAGTTCTTTCTAAACTAGAATTTAAAGTATTACCATTTGTATCATATAGTTGCATAAGTGAAGCATGACCTAACTGTCTTTCATTTTGTAGACCATAAACTTTCATTGGATACTGTTTATCATTAAATTTAATGTCAGGAAGACCAACAAAATAAGTACCTAATTCATCAGTTTGTTTGTCAAATGGAATAACATTAAAACTAACATTAAATTGACTATTAGGATCTTCAAATGCTTTGGCAATATTTTGTTTGATAAAGTAAGGAGATTTAGTATAAGTTCCTTGTGCAATTGCTTGGCCAAGACGATTATAAAACATTGAATAGAATCAAATCATTGTTTTTCTGATTCATTGGTCTTTCATATCATCATTTTTTGGAGTTGGATTATTTAATAATTCAGCTTCATTTTCTAAATGGAAGGGATATTTGCGATCACGTTTATCAAAGTTAAAGTTATTTAATTCTGTTGTAAAATTAGGTTGATCTGCTTTTCAAGCACTTGTATTTTTTACAAAATCAGTAAATTTTGATGTATCAATTTCTATTGGATCAACATCACTGACAACTTTTGGATTTAAATTCATATTTATTGTTGAACGATAATTATTATAGAAAGTTCTTAGTGTTTGATAGTTTTCTAAACTATATAAGTCACTTGCTGTTGTATTATTAGCAATGTTATAGCTAGCATTTGCTTCTGGTCAAGCTAACATAACAATAATAGGAATAAACATTGGATCACCATTACTTTGATCTAAAGCAGATAGCAAACTTTTTGTCATCATTTTTCCATGAAAATAAGTTAAACCATTTAATGATAAGGTTAGTAGTGAAGATGGATCTTTTGGATCAGGAGCAATTGGTGCATAAGCTTCAGCATTAATATTATTATCTAAAACTTCGGCAATATATTCATCGCTCGTTCATCTTTCTGGATGTTTGTAATAATCTGTATCTTCATTGTAAATATCTGTTACATAATTTCAAGGTTTAATTTCAGTGTTTCCTTCATTTTGATAAGGAATATTATTAGGGTTATAAGTTTTATAGAATGTATAAGGAGAATTATAAGTTGGGTTAACATATTCTGTTAGTGATTTATAATTCATTCCTGTATAACTAACTCTTTGGTTGTCACTCATGATTTTGGGTCCAATAATGGCAGTTGTCATTAAAGTTGTTCCTAAAAACATTGTTAGTGAAACTGCTGCCATTTTGCCAATTGAAGATGTAAATAATGCTAATCTAAATCTAGTAAGAAATGATCGATGAACACTAGTTTTTTTAACAAATTTAGTAAATTTTGAGTCTCTCGTTCTAGAAATATTATTAATTAAATCAATTGGTTTTTTAATTACTATTAAAGCACTAATAATTCAAGCAATTAGTGATAGCAAACCAAAAGTTAAAATTAAACAATAAAGATAACCTAAACCATCAAAGATAAAACTGCCAAAGTTTAAATTAAAATAATTAGCAAAAGCGTTGACTACTAAAATTTGTAATCCTGACGCAGGAAAGAAAACTAAGAAAGTTCCAATTAATGCAGCCATCATTGGGTAAGCTAAGGAAGTAATTAAAATCTTTCAATTTGAGTAACCTAATGATTTTAAAATTCCAATTTGTGGTTTGGTGTTGTCAATATTTTTAAAAGTAATCAAAATAACAGTGATACCAGTAATTACTAAAACAATTAGTAATAAAGCGATTAGTAAAGTGATAAACCCACTTGTAGTATTTGGTAGAGTAGCAGTTCTATTATTAAAACGATAATTACTATCACCAAGTGCATAAACTAGTTTTGCTGAAGAATCACTAATACTAACATAACGTGCTCTAAAAAAGTCAACAACATCATCAAGATCTTTTTCTTTTGTTATTCACTTACCAACGTAATAAATCTCAACATCGTTATTAGAAGAACGTGTAATCGTTTCGTCTCCTGTATTGTAATATCATAAAATATTGTTATCAATATTAGTTAGTGGAGTTAAACCAAATTGTTCAGGACTAACATATAATATTCCTTCTCTAGTTTTATTTGGTAGTGGAGTTGTTTGATCAATAATTGGGGTAATAAAATCAGCTGAATTACCATAACCAACAATTTCTAGTCAGTTGAAGGGACTATATTCAGGATCATTAATATTATAGTTTACTTTTAAAGATGCACCTAATCGATCTTCTTGAACTCGAATGACATCTCCAATTGCTAAATTATTTTTTTCAGCAAATTCTTTATTAATTACTGTTTGTTTATTAATTGGTGTAATAATATTAGGATTTTCTCCAATATTGTAGCCATGACTAATAACTAATTTATCAATTCTTGCATATTGATTGTAAGCAATCAACTTTAAAATTCTGGGATCATTATTATTGTTGATTTGTTGTGTTCTTGCTTCAATTCGATCTCAAATGAATTTATTACTATCAGCATTGGCAATTTCATTTAAATATAATTGTTCGTCTTCTAGTGAACCACTATTATCAGGAGGATTGCTTGGTGGAGAAGGAGGAGCTGGAGCATTTGTTGATTTCACAGTATTATAAGGGTCAAAAACAAAATCATGAATATTAGATTGTTCTTGAGAAATCAAAGCATGATATTCATTATTTACACGAGCAACACTGGTTTGCATTAATGAAAAAATGGTTGAAGAAAGCAAAACTAGAATTGCTAGACCAATTAATTGGATTTTATTTCGTAATGCTTGTTTGAAAGCATTTTTGAATAATAAGGGCATTTTTTTCTTTTTCATATTTTATCCTTTCTTATCTTTTTCTTTTTAAGTAAGGATTTTTTATTCTGTTATACTGATTTTTCAGCCATTGATGAAAATTTTTTGAGTTTTAATAATATTTTTGCAAAGCAAATTATTGCAGCCAATTAGAAAAAGAATTCAATTATTTTTAACAATTTTTTGACTTTTTTCATTAGGATTAGTTAAGTTCATTTCTTTAGTGTTTTTTAAATTTTCAAAATTTCATAAAGTAGTAATTGCTTCTGTTTTACTATAAAGATTAAAAATCTTTTTTTGGTTGAAATAAAAATTATCATTTTGCTTACAAATTAAAATTCTATAGCTATTCAAAATTAAATATTTAGTGATCAATAAGGCTTGATTACCAACTTTAAAACTCATAAAACAGAAGGTGCTATAAAACATGATAATTCAAATAAAGTGATTATTACTTGAAAATACGATATTTTGAAATTGTCAAGAAACAAATAATAGTTGTGAAGCAATAATAGTAATTAAAATAATAAATTTGATATTAAATAAGTTATTTCAAATTTTAATTTTTTCATTGCTTTTAATTAAAAAACTGAAACAAATGATTATATGTAAAGGTAAAATTAACCCAAAAGCAACATTTGTAATCAAATTAGTTTTTTGATTTAAAAATAAAATTATGAACTGGAAAATAATAATTGTAAGTTTTTCTAAAGTTAAATTATTTGCTTCACTATTGTTAATTTTTTTGTTTCGTTTTGCAACAGAATCATTAAAATAAAATTTAATTTTAGTACTTAATATTAAAATAGTTAAAGGCAAAATTAGCAAAGCAATAAATTGTGTTAAATTGTTTAATGAAGTTATCATTTCAGTCACCAGTTAATTTTACTTTTTTAATTGTGGAATATAATTTTCTTAATTTTAACATATTCTTTTCTTTTAGAATACTTTTAGGTAGACTAAACAGTTAAAAAAATAATTACGATAGCAGTTTTAATTAATGATTCATGTTAGAATATAAACAAATTAATTAAATAGGTGATAAAAAATATGGCTTTTTTAAAAAGAATTGAAGCACATGGTTTTAAATCATTTGCCGATGATTTAAAAATAGAATTTAACACTAATATTGTTGGTATTGTTGGTCCCAATGGTAGTGGGAAATCAAATATTAATGATGCAATTCGTTGAGTTTTAGGTGAACAATCAGTTAAATCACTGCGTGGTGAAAAAGTTGATGATATTATTTTTAATGGTGCCCAAGGTAAAGCACCATTAAATATGGCGCAAGTTACTTTAGTTTTTGATAATTCAACTAAAATTTTTAATTCGCCTTTTAATGAAATTCAAATTACAAGAAAAGTTTATCGTAATAGTTCAGAAAATGAATATTATATCAATAAGTCACGTGTACGATTAAAGGATGTACAAAATTTAGTTATGGATACAGGATTAAGTAAGGGTTCTTTAGCTATTATTAGTCAAGGGAATGTTTCTAAATTTGCTGATTCTAAACCAGAAGAAAGAAGACAATTATTTGAAGAAGCAGCTGGAGTTGCTAAGTATAAGAAAAGAAAAGAAGAAAGTTTGCGTAAGTTAGAAAGAACAAATGAAAATCTAACAAGAGTTAGTGATATTGTTAGTGAAATTTCAAGAAAAATTGAACCACTTGCAAAACAGGCAGAAAAAGCAAAAAATTACATTCAAATTCGTGATACTTTGAAAAAATATGAGATTACATTGTTAGTAAAAGATGGTGCAATTGCCCAAGAAGAATTAGCAATTCTTTCAAACAATATTACAAAAAATGATGAAATTAAAACATCATTAAAATTAAAAATTTCTAATCACGAACAAAAATTAAAATTTTTAAAAAATAAAAGCTATGATTTAGATAAGAACATTAATAGTTTAGAAATGAATCTTTCTAATGTGAATACTTTATTAAATATTCTTGATCAACAAAAGAAAGCACTGGAACTAAAAGCAAAAGAAACAAACACAAAAGATCAGAGCTTATCAGAAATTGCTAAGTTAGAACAAGATATTCAAGAACTATTAAATGAAATTAGTCATAAAAAAACAATTCAAACACAAGAAACTGACACTTTAAAGCAATTAGATTCAAAGTTAGAAGAATTGAATTTGCAGAAAAGTGATTTAATATTGTCACAAAATAATTTGCATCATACTTTAGGAAAAAAGAAAGCTAGTCTAGACTTTTTTGCTTTGAATCAAGAAAAGCAAATGCAAAAAAATTTAGGTGTCCAAACAGTATTAAATAATCGTCAGAGTTTATATGGTGTTGTTGATGTTATTGCTAACTTAATTGAAGTACCAGAACTCTATCATCAATCTATTAGTGTTGTGTTAGGAAGAAACTTAAATAATATTGTTACAAAAACTGATAAGGATGCTGCTAAAGCAGTTAAGTTCTTAAAAGAAAATCGTGCTGGGATTGCAACTTTTCTACCATTAAATACTATTCAAGTCAGAAGAGCAAGCCAAGAAGATGCAATTGTTGTTAATAGTCAAACAGGATTTATTGCTTTTGCGAATAATCTAGTTAAGGTTAAGGATGCTAATAATCAAACAGCCGTTGATTTTCTTTTAGGAAGAACAATTGTTTGTGAAAATTTAGCTAATGCCCAAGTTATTTCTAAATTAATTGCTGCTAAGTATCAATGTATCACTTTAGATGGTCAATTAATTAAAGCTGGGGGCGCAATTGTTGGTGGTTTTCAAAATCAAAATAACAATAGCAATTTATTAAAAAAAGACTACAACTTAGAAGAAATTAATGCTGAAATTAAATTATTGGATGAAGAATTAATTAATCTTAATGTCCAAATTGATGGTTTTCAAAATGAAATTAATAGTATTCAGTCTCAAATTGCTAAAGCAGAACTGACAGCTAATAAATTAAATTATGAAATTGTTGATTTAGAAAATGAATCGCAATTACTTTCAACACAGTATCAAAATCTAACAGGTAAAAAAATTATTTTAGAAAATAATGAAGAATTAAATGATATTTTTGCGCAATATAAAGCTAATAAGCATCATCAAGAAACATTTAACTTACAATTGCAACAACTTCGTAAAGAAAAGCATGAAAGTTTAAATGAAATGCAAACTTTAGAAAATGAAGTTTATGTATTTCATCAAGAAGACTACACAGTAACAAATACTTTAAATAATGATCGTCTCCAACAAGTTCAACTAGAAAATAAAGTTGAACAAATTTTTAAACGTTTAGTTGAAACTTATCATTTAACTTTTGATCGTGCCAAAGAATTGTATAGCAAGCCATTAGAAAATGAAGAAGAAGCAAGAAGTTTAGTTTTAAAATTACGTAATGATTTAGAAGATTTAGGCTTTGTCAACATCAATGCGATTGAAGAGTTTGAAAATGAAAATGAACGTTATTTAAGATTAAAAAATAAGCATGATGAACTAGCAGCAGCTTTAAAAGAATTGTTACAAGGGATTGATGAAATGGATAAGATTATGGTTGAGCAGTTTGATGAAACAATCAAACAAATTAATCAAGTATTACCAGAGACTTTCCGTATTTTGTTTGGTGGCGGAAATTGTCAATTAAGATACAATCAACCTGATAATATTTTAGAAACAGGAATCGAAGTTTTAGCTAACCCACCAGGTAAAAAAATTAGTAATCTAAACTTACTATCAGGAGGGGAAAAATCTTTAGTTGCACTAGCAGTTTTGTTTGCAATTTTAAAAGTGAAGCCGCTACCGCTAACAATTTTAGATGAAGTAGAAGCGCCATTGGATCCTGCTAACTTAGAGCGTTTTGCAAGATATGTCCGTACTTTTTCGCAAACAACGCAATTTATTATTGTTACTCATCGTCCTGGAACAATGGAAAATTGTGATGTTTTATATGGAACAACAATGGAAAATCAAGGGGTAACAAAAATGGTGACAATTAAGTTGTCAGATGCGAAAAATAAATTTGTTGCTGACAACAGCACGCAATCTCTAACAGCTAGTTTAAATTAGAAATAAGAAAGTATTAGGTGCAAAGATGACAAGAATTGATAAGTATCAGCCGGTAAGAAATCAAATTACTAAAGACATTCAAGAGAATGCTTTGATTTGAGAACAAGAAAAAAAGATTGAACAATATGAAAATCAACTTCTAAAATTAAATAAGGAATATTTTGCGCCGATTATCAAAAATGTGAATGATCATTTAAAATTACTTAATTTAGACAATATAGCTGCAAAAAATAATTTTGAATATTTAGAAACAAAAGATAAGTATTTGTTGATTAAAATTTTATCTGACATCAATAATGTTTTTGAATCTTATCAACCAAACAGTGAAAGTTATGAAAGAGATAAAGAAAAGTTAGTTGACTATCCTTTAGAGTATGCAACTTTAATTGAGAGCATGAATCAAAAGATAGTTGAATTTGAAAAGAATTTAGAAAGTAAAATGAGTAGCATCAATGCATTTGTAAAATCTTTAGAAAAGAAGTATCAAAAAGATAATAATTCACAAGAATTTGAAAAAAGTATCAAAGAAATTAAAATTAATAACAATAAATTGCAAGATGATTTTCAACAATTAAAAGTTAAGGGTAAAAATAGTTACAAAATTAGTTTTGTCTTTTTTGCAACAATTATTGTGAGCTTGGTTCTTATTGTTGTATTATTAGTTTTATTGGTAATGTTGAAGTAAGCATTTAAATTACTAATATCAGAACGGAGAAAAATAATGAGTTCAAAAATAAATATTGCCATTGATGGTCCTGCAGCTTCAGGAAAAAGTGCAGCAGCACAATTACTAGCAAAGGAAATTGATTATATTTTTGTTGATACAGGAATTATCTACCGTAGTTTTACTTTATTTTGTTTAGCAAATAATTTTAACTTACAAGATCAAACGCTTTTATTATCTGCTTTAAATACTTTTGAGATTAAATGAACAAATAATCATTTTTTATTTAACAATCAACCAATTACTGATGAAATTTATAGTTCAACAGTAACAAAAAGTGTGCCAATTATTGCTGCCATCCCAGAAATTAGAGCAGAGTTTGTCAAGAAAATTCAAGAGATAGTTAGTCCAAAAGGTTATATTGTTGTTGGTCGAGACATCACTAGTGTTGTTTTGCCAGATGCAGAATTAAAGGTTTTTTTAACTTCTTCTTTGCAAGCAAGAAGTATCCGTCGTTGAAAACAGTATCTTTCTGAAGGGATTGATATAACTCAAGATCGTGTCTATCAAGATATGCTTAATCGTGATCAAGGTGATGAAAATCGTAATGTTGGACAACTAACAATTGTTTCAGATGCGATTGTTTTAGATAATAGTGATTATGATTTGCAAACTACAGTAAAAAAACTTTTAGAGATTTTTTTAAAGTATAGAGAAGAGCACTAATTATGAAAGATTTAGCAAAAGTTGTTATTGTTGGAAAACCTAATGTTGGTAAGTCATCACTATTTAATCGAATTACCCAAAAAAGAACAGCAATTACAACCGATACACCCCAAACAACAAGAGATCGAATTTATGGTACTGCACAGTGGCTAACAAAAGAATTTGTTGTTATTGATACAGGAGGAATTAGTTTTGCTAAGGTTGATTTTCAAACTGAGATAAATAGCCAAGCAAATATTGCTCTTAATGAAGCTGATGTGGTTATTTTTCTATGTTCGTATCAAGAAGGTCTAACAGTTGAAGATGAAGAAATAGCAAAATTGTTGTATAAAATTAAAAAGCCAATTATTATTGCTGCTAACAAATATGATCAAGTTGATAATAGTGATTTAGTGGCTGATTTTTTAGCTTTAGGATTTGGTTGACCAATTTTAATTTCTGCTAGTCATGGGATTGGAATTGGTGAGTTGTTAGATCAAGTTATTTTAAAGTTGGGCGATAAAACAGCTACTGAGCTTGCTCAAATAACTAATTTAGCAGTGATTGGCCGACCAAATGTTGGTAAGTCAAGTTTAGTTAATGCGATATTAGCTCAAAATCGTGTAATTGTGTCACCAATTGCAGGGACAACAACTGATGCAGTTGATACTTATTTTCAACATAATAAGCAAAAATATTGTTTAATTGATACAGCAGGAATTAGAAGAAAAGGTAAAGTTACTGAGAATATTGAAAAATATAGTGCGATGAGAACAGTAGATGCAGTTAAACGAAGTGATGTTATTTTGTTTTTAATAGATGCAAGTGAAGGCATTATTGAACAAGACCTAACAGTGGCAGGAATTGCTAAGAATTTGGATAAGCCAGTAATTATTGTTGTCAATAAATGAGATTTAGTTAAAAATGATGAACAGGCAATGATTGAATTCACTAAAAAGATTAAGGCAAAATTTAAGTACTTAGATTATGCTTTAGTTACTTTTTTATCAGCTTTAAAGAAGACAAGAATTAGCAACTTATTTAAGACAATCCAAATTGTCTTGACAAATATGGAAATTAGAATCAAAACTAGTGCTTTAAATGAAGTACTTAACAAAGCACAATTAGTTAATCAAGCACCAAATTTTAATGGTGGAAGATTAAAAATTTATTATGCAACGCAAGTTGAAACCAGTCCACCAACTTTTATTTTGATGGTTAATAATAAAAAGTATTGTCATTTTTCTTATCAAAGATTTTTAATTAATCAGATTCGTGATAATTTTGCTTTTCAAGGTGTACCGCTTAAAATTCTTTTTCGTAACCGTAAATCTTTGTATAAAGAAGAAAAATAAAATAGAATTATTTTTTCAACAATATTTTTAGTAATAAATAGTTTCTTTTCGTTTATATGATAGAATAACATTACAAACTAAAGAATTTTAGATTGTAAAAAATGTTAAGATAGGAGAGTTTCTGATGACAAAGAAAGAATTAGTTAGTTTAGTGTCAAAAGATACTAATATTTCGGCTAAACAAACTGCTGAAGTTCTTGATAGCTTCTTTGATGTATTTATGAAGAATGTTTCTAAAGAAAGAATTCACTTGCCAATTGGTACTTTTACAGTTTCTAACCGTAAGGCAAGAACTGGACGTAATCCACAAAATGGAAAACCAATTAACATTCCTGCTTCAAAAGCCTTAAAATTTAAGGTTAGCAAAAATGTTAAAGAAGAGTTAAATAAATAATTAAAGAATTTTTATAAAATCTAATAAAAATGGGCTGATGAGTTGAATTTCATACCCATTTTTCTTTATTCATTCAAAAGTGATTGTTAGTTTTCCTTGTTTTAATGGCAGTAGTTCTTTGATGAAAACTAAATAATATTTTTCATAGATAGTAAAATAAATGATGATGAAACTAATAGCTTGTTGTTTGTAGGCTAACAGTAGAAAATTTCATTGGTGGAGTTTGATGTTTTTTCAAGGTAGAATTGTTTGTTCAGTTGTTTTTGCTTCAAAACAAAGATATTTTCCTTGATAGACACCATGATAGTCAACAGTACTTTGGTTTAAAAAGTAATATTTTCCCTGATTGATAATAATTTTAGGACAGCTTTTGAAGATTAGTGCTTTTCTTTCATTATTATAAAATTCAATAGTATAATTAATAATAGATTCTAAATACATACCACGATTTTGAAAAAACATTTTTTCACCTCAAGGTATATTTAGCTTAAAAAAAGAAAAATCCTTTATTTTCGGAGTTGATGATTATGAATGTTAAGAATATTAATATTAAGCAAGAAATCCTTGATAAGGAATTTACTGTTGAATACAAAGGTTATAATGCTTCAGAAGTTGATCAATTTTTGGATTGACTAACAGTTTACTTTGAATTATTAGAAAAAGAACTTAAAAAAATAAAAGAACAATTATCATTGGAACAAACAAATAATAAAAAGCTTGTGCGTGAATTTTCAAAATTAAAAGAAAGTTACTCTTTACTAAAAGAACAAAAGATGGCTTTAGAAGCTAAAGGTGTTGAAAACGTTGATATCATCACAAGATTAAGTAAATTAGAAACTATTGTCAATGAAGATTAATAGTGGTATAATTTAACCCTAAAAAGAATAAAGAATGAGCTAATTGCTGCAAATGCCAATTTGTAGAGGAAAGTCCACGCTCACACTTTCTGAAATGAAAGTAAGGTTTGTGTTAAAGGAAAAAATAACTTTAAGTAGTTTTTTCAAACTAACGGCTGACAAAAACCTAAGTCTTAAATAAGTGAAATTACTTAAGATAAGGTTCTAGTCTGTAAAAGTGCCATAGAGACGAGTGTTAAGGAAACTTAACAAGTGGAACGCGGTAAACCCCACAAGTGAGAAACCCAAATTTTGGTAGGGGAATTTATTTTCTGAAAAAGAACAGAAAATAAAATTGGTTGGTTAGTTTAGTTATTAACTAGCTGATAGATAAATAATTAGCACTTGCTTTGCAAGTACAGAACGTGGCTTATGATTTTTTTATTCTTTTTTTTATTTTGTCTTTTTTAATGTTTTATAATTTAAATATTAGTTAGTAAAGGGTTAAACATGGAAGCAGTAGTTAGTTTATTAAAAGAATTAAATTATACAATTAGTAGCTGTGAGAGTTTGACAGGTGGTTTATTTAGTAAGACAATTACTGATGTTCCAGGAGCTTCGCAAGTATTTAAAGGATCAATAGTTGCTTATAGTAATCAAGCAAAAATTGATGTTGTTAGCATAAACGCAGAAGTTTTTAATAAATATGGTGCAGTTAGTAAAGAGTGTGCTTTAGCAATGGCACAAAATGTCAGAGCAATATTTAAAACTGATGTTGCTGTTAGTTTTACTGGTAACGCAGGACCAAATGCAAGTGAAAATAAACCGGTAGGGTTGATTTATATCGCATTGGTTTTTGAAAAATTTTTTATCATTGAAGAATTAAGTTTATCAGGAACTAGAGAAGAAATTCGTAATGAAGTAGTCAAACAAGCACAAGCAATATTAGCAGCAAATTTAATAAGAATAAAAAAGGAATCATCAAAGTAAATTGTTTAATTAATTTATGAGGTGATTTTTTTCATGAAAAATATTAGTAGTACACGCGAAGAAAATTTAAAAAATACTGTCAGAGAAATTGAAACTGCGTTTGGTAAGGGTTCAATTATGATTTTTAATGATGCAACATTTAATGAAGTTCAAGTAACTAGTTCTGGTAGTATTTTATTAGATCAAGCATTAGGAATTAGGGGTTTTCCTCATGGTAGAATTATTGAAATTTATGGTCCTGAATCAACTGGTAAAACAACTTTAGCATTAATGGCTTTAGCACAAGCACAAAAAACTAATCAGAAAGTTGCATTTATTGATGCAGAGCATGCTTTAGATGCACAGTATTGTCAAAAATTAGGAATTAATTTAGATGAATTTTTATTATCGCAACCAGATTCAGGAGAGCAAGCATTAGAGATTTTAGAAATGTTGATTAAGTCTCAAGCAGTAGCAATGGTCGTTGTTGATTCTGTTGCAGCTTTAGTTCCTGAGATAGAATTAAATGGTGAGATTACTGATCAAGTTATGGGCGCACAAGCACGATTGATGTCTAAAGCTTTGAGAAGACTGTCACCAGTTATTGCTAAAAATAATTGTTCAGTTATTTTTATTAATCAAGTTAGACAAAAAATTGGTGTTGTTTACGGGAGTGCAGAAGTAACTCCAGGTGGTAAGGCATTAAAGTTTTATAGTTCAATTCGTTTAGATGTTAGAAAAGGTGAACAAATAATTGTTAATCAAGAAGTTGTTGGTCATAAAATTAAAGTGAAGGTTGTCAAGAATAAACTAGCACCACCATATAAAATTGCAATTGTTGATTTTTATTTTCATTCTGGCATTTCGGTTGTTAGTGAAATGATTGATTTGGCTGTTGAAAAGAAAATTATCAGTAAATCTGGGACATGATATAGTTATGAAGATATTAAATTAGGCCAAGGTAAAGAAAATGTTAGACAGTATTTAGAAAACAATTCCAGTGTCTTAGAGAAAATTAAATTGGCAATTTAATTTCAAGAAAAATATTGCTTTTATGTTAAAATAAAATCATGGTATATCCATAAAATAATTTTATTAAACAAATATTTTAAAATTTTAATTTAATTTAAGAGAAATTTAATAACGTGCTGTTTTTCTATTTTTAGAAAAGGAGTTTTATGAAGTTTATGAACATTAATTTTGCTGAATTATCAAGTGGAAGCTGATTATTAATTTCATTAATGATCATAATTGCAATTTTATCTGGTATTGGTATTGGTTTTTTAATTCGTAAATTAATTTTCTTAAAGAAAGAAAACAATAGTTTAGAAAAAGTCAAAAAGAATGAGACAAGAGCACAAAAAATCATTCAAGTAGCCAAGGCAGATGCAAAAATTGAAGTTAGTCGCTTAAAAAATGAAGCATTACAGGAAATAGAAGCAAGAAAAAAACAAGGCTTAGAATATGAAAATCTTTTAAGCAAAAGAGAAAAGAAATTATTAGAACGAGAAGATCATTTAGAATCAAAAATACAAGATTTATACCAAAGAAAAGAAGCACTTAATAATCTTAAATTAGAATATCAACAAAAAATTGATCAAGAAATTATTGAATTAGAGAAAATATCAGGTATAAGTCAAGCAGAAGCAAAGAAACAATTAATTATTAAAGTAGAAGCTAATTTAAAATTAGAACTAAATAAAATTGTTAAGAACAGCGAATATAATGCCAAAATTAAGGCAAAAGAAATTGCTAATACTATCGTTGCTGATGCAATTGAAAGATATGCATCTAATTTTATTGTTGATAAATCGGTTTCTTATATCAAATTACCTAATGAAGAGATGAAAGGTCGAATCATTGGTAAGGAAGGTAGAAACATCAAATCTTTTGAATTAGTTGCTGGTGTGGATGTTATTATTGATGATACTCCAGAAACAATTCAAGTTTCTTCTTTCAATCCAATTAGACGTGAAATTGCAACAAGAGCATTAGAAGATTTAATTAAGGATGGTAGAATTCATCCAGTTAGAATTGAAGAAAGTTTAAAATTCCATGAGCAAGAAATTAATGAGAATTTTAAAATTGATGGTCAAAACATTATCGATGAGTTAAAACTTGTTGATATCAATCCTGAATTAGTATCTTATCTTGGCAGATTAAAATATCGTACTAGTTACGGACAAAATGTTTTAATTCATTCTTTTGAAGTAGCAAAAATATCAGGTTTAATTGCAGCAGAGTTAGGACTAGATGTCCAGTTAGCTAAACGTGCTGGGCTCTTCCATGATATTGGAAAAGCAGCAGATTATGAATTAGAAGGTTCACATGTTACTAATGGTGTGCTTCTAGCAAAAAAATATGGTGAAGGTGATATTGTGATTAATGCAATTCATTCGCACCATGGTGATGTGCCAAAAGATAATATTTATTCTGGTATTGTTTCAGCAGCAGATACTTTATCTGCTGCAAGACCAGGTGCAAGAAATAATTCTTTAGAAGCATTTATCACTAGAATCAAAGAGATTGAAGATTTATGTACTTCAATTAAAGGTGTTGAAAAAGCTTATGCTGTGCAAGCAGGAAGACAAATTCGTGTTATGGTTGATCCAAAAGTGATTAACGATTATGATGCAAAAGTTTTAGCAAAAGACATCAAAGAACGTTTAGAAAAATTTATTACAATTCCTGGTGACATTCATATCACAGTAATTAGAGAACTAAGAGCAACTGAGTTGATTACTTAGTTTAAAAAAACACTTTTGATTAAGTGTTTTTTTCTTGATTATTTAAATATAGTTAGTTATGCTATTCAAGCAGCAAAAGTTGCAAAAATAAAAGTTAGGTGAATCATGTCATATACAGTTAATCAACATTTTCTTCCACAATTTATGATTAAAAAATGAATTACTATAAATAATACTTATAAAGTTTATAGTAAGTTAAATAATTCATTTTCTGATATTTCATTAAAAAATAAAGCAAAAGATGTTTTTTCAGAAAATGAGTTTTATGAACATAAAAATTATTTATCAAATGAAATTGAAAATAAATTATCTGAAATGGAAAGAGAAATTGCAAATGTTTTTAATAAAATAATAAAATCATCAGAATCATATAAATCACTTCATTTAAGTAGAAAAGACTTAAAATTAATTAGATTATTTTATGTCTTACAAATGGTTCGTTCTAAAAGTATTATTATTAGAACTAATAATTTAGATGGTGATTATTTATTTAATGCCATAAATAAAAATAAAAACAGCGAAGAAATAAAAAATGAATTAATTTCTGAAATTAACTTTTTGTATAACAAGATTTTTAAATTAATTATTAAAAATGAATTAATTAATTGATCTGAATTAGAACAAATGCCTCTATGAACCGCAGGATATTCATATTTTCAAATAAGTAATTCTAAATTTCTAAATTTTTGTAAAATACCCAAAGATTTTAATACAAGTTTTGTAATAACAGATTTGTCTGCAGTTCAGATGGTAGATTCAAGTACAGCAGTTTCTATTGTAGAATTTATGCCTATATCTCCTGATATAGCTATAATTTTTGTTACTACATTGCCTGCTATTGCAAATTTTGAAAGAAAAAAATTAGATAACATTGCAAAACAGCTTTATAATAATGGTTTTAAAAAAGCACAAGAAAATTTTGGCTATTTACTTTTAAATAGAAATATTAGAAATAAGTATCAAAAGAAAGGTTTTAAAAGTTATGAAGATATATTTATATACCAGTTTATTAATTTGGATTCAGAAGAAACTGTTAGTACCATTAATGCATTAATGTTTTCTCAAGGATTAGACAATATTTTATGTAAATCAGAAAAAGACATTGAACAATTAAAAATTCAACGTGAAGAAAAAAATATTTCTATAATTGAAGAAGCAAATAGGTAGTTACCCTTTTACTTAATTAAAAATGATTTTTGATAAAAGAAATATAGTATAACCTTTTAATCGGTTATATTTCTTAAATGTTTCTTATGCTCCAAAAAAATTACTCAATCTATATTGCTTGCAAATTTGGTAGTTAAACTTAAAAATGATATAATATATAGGAACTTTATTAAGAGGTGAAAAAATGAGTTTTGCTGACATTATGGCAAAAAAAATGCAAAAAACATTAGAAAAAAATATTAACAAAAAAACTTTGACATCTGAAAATATTGAAGCTTTTCTAAAAGACTTAAGAGTTATTCTTTTAGAATCAGATGTTAGTTTTAAAGTGGTCAAAGATTTAATTAATCAAATTAGAGCAAAAGCACTTGGTGAGTATGTTAAAGAAGGATTAGATCAACAACAAATGTTGATGAAGATCATTCATGAAGAATTTTCTAACATTATGGGTGCTAAGAATATTGATTTGAATTTATCAAGTAAGCCTGCTGTTGTGATGGTTGCTGGATTGCAAGGTTCAGGTAAGACGACTACAGTTGCAAAATTAGCAAATCATATCATTGAAAAATTACATAAAAGTGTTTTATTAGTTGCTGGTGATACTTATCGTTTAGCTGCTGTAGATCAATTAAAAACTTTGGGAAAACAATTAAATATTGAAGTTTATCATGAAGAAAATCAAAAGCCGCAACAAATTGCGATTAATGCTAAAAAATATGCGCAAGAAAAAGGAATTGATGTTGTTCTAGTTGATACTGCAGGTAGATTACATATTGATGAAGCATTGATGACTGAACTAACAGAAATGCAAAATGCTATTAGTCCAGATGATGTTTTATTAGTGATTGATGGTATGGCTGGTCAAGAAATGGTGAACATTGCTCAAACATTTATGGAAAAAATTAATGTTCGAGGTTTTATCATTACCAAAATGGATGGTTCTGCTAAAGGTGGGATTGCCCTTTCATTAAGTTATTTAACAAAACTACCAATTAAGTTTTTAGGAATGGGAGAAAAAGTTAGAGACTTAGAAATCTTCTATCCAAAAAGAATGGCAGATCGTATTCTTGGGATGGGTGACATTGAAACGTTAATTGAAAAAGCTCAATCAAATTTCAGTGAACGTGATGTTAAAGATACAATGGATCGTATGATGCTTGGACAATTTGACTTGAATGACTTATTGAATCAGATGAAACAAGTTAAAAATATGGGGAAACTTGGTTCTTTAGCAAAAATGGTTCCTGGTCTTGCAGCAAAAGTTAGTGATAGCAAGATTAGTGAAGCAGAAAATGATGTTGCAATTGCTGAGATTATTATCAGTTCAACAACAGTACAAGAAAGAAAAAAACCTCAATTATTAAGATATCCAACAAGAAAGAATCGTATTTTAAAGGGTTCAGGAAGAACCGAAAAAGAATTAAATAAATTACTATCACAGTATGAAAAAACTAAAAAGGTGATGGATCGTATTGCAGGTCAAGTGAAGGCAGGACAAATGCCTGATTTTCCTGGATTAGACAACTTATTAAACTTACAAAAATAATTTTTAGGGGAGTATTTAATGAATTTGCCAAATTCTATTTCATTAGTAAGAATATTATTGATTCCAATTATTTTAGTTTTGATGCTAGTTAATTGAGATCAATCAATTATAAGTGGTAGTTATGAATTGCCAGTTGCTTGATTGTTAGCTGGAATTTTCTTTGTCATCGCAGCAGTATCTGATTACATTGATGGTTACTTAGCGCGTAAGTTAAATCAGGTGACAACATTTGGTAAGTTTTTTGATTCAATTGCTGATAAGTTACTAACAAATTCAGTGTTGATTGTTATGAGTTATCTTGAGATTGTCCCAATTTGGCTTACTTTAATTTTAGTTATGCGTGATTTTTTAATTGATGCGTTAAGACAAATCTTAGCAAGTAAGCAAGTTATCATGGAAGCTAATTGATATGGTAAATGAAAAGCTGCTTTTCAAATGTTTGGGTTGACATTGTTGTTCTTTGTTAGTTATCAGCATTTTAATGGTAGTGCAACTGGAAATGCTCTTTATGATCAATATGGTGTTGTTAATCAAGTAGTGTTGATTCCGATGTATCTAACATTAGCTTTAAGTCTTTATAGTGCTGGAGTTTATTTTTATTTAAACTATCATTACTTATTAAGTGGTGAAGCTAAGAAAAGTACTAAAGTTAAGAAAACTAAGAAATCAAAAAAATAGGAGTAGAAAAAAATGAAAGTTTTAAATCAATGAGCAGTAGTAACAGGAGCTTCGAAAGGATTAGGTTACGCCTATTGTCAAGAATTATTAAAAAAAGGCTATCATGTTCTTGGAGTTTCAAGAAGTGCACAGAATATTTTGGCCTTACAAAAGCAGTATCCAGAATTAAAAGTTAGAGCATGTGATTTGGATTTATCAACTATTGAGAATGTCTACAAACTTTATGATCTAACAAAAGAATTAAATGTTACTTTAGTGATTAATAATGCTGGTTACGGAGTTTTAGGAAAATTTCAAGATAGTTCATTAGATTCAGAGATAAATATGTTGACATTAAATATTGATGCCCTTCATATCTTAACTAAATTATTTACGCAAAGATTTTTACGATTCAACTATGGTCGTATCATCAATATCGCTTCAATGGCTTCGTTTACTCCTGGACCAGGGTTTGCTAGTTACTATGCTTCAAAAGCTTATGTTCTACGTTTGTCGACAGCAATTAATTATGAGTTGAAAGCAGAGAAAAGCAAAGTGCGTGTTATTAGTGTTTGTCCTGGACCTTTAAAGACAGGCTTTTGAGATCGTGCCAAACCTAGTGAAGCTAAGCAAGAATATAAGTCTGGTGTGCCAGTGATTGCTGTTGATGTTTACGCACAGAAATCTTTAAATAAGGCTTTAAAAGCAAAAAGAAAAAATTATATCTTAATTGGCTTTTGAAATCGTGTTATGAGATTTTTTATGGCAGTTTGTCCGAAAAGTTGATCTTTAAAATTACTTTATAAATATCAAGTTAGCCGTTAGAAAGGTGTAACTTTTATGACAAGAGCAGGATGTATTTTAATCTTAATTGTTTTTATCTTTGAGTCAATTTTCATCATTCCACTATTATGGACAATTCCATCCTTTATGGCAATTTCACGCATTAACAATGGTTTGGCAGGACCTAATGATAAGATTCTTGTTGCGGTTTTGGGAATTGTTTTTGGAGGAATTTTAGGAATCATTGGCGGCATCTTTATTTTAGTTAGTTCAAATCAAAGCAACTAATAAAAAAACTTATTAAATTAATTTAATAAGTTTTTTTATTTTTATTAATTATGATTATAATTAATTTAAGTGCTTAAAGGGGGTACAATTATGAAAAAATTATTAAGTTTATTAGCGGCGCTAACATTAGGGTCAACAGGTACTTTATCTGTTGTTGGATGTGGACCAAATAATATGAATGATAATGCTCAGATGCAAACTTATCGTTGAACTGAAATGCAAGCATCAAAAACAAGATTTACTAGTGAAAAGTTAACTCCAAAAATTGATTATTCAAATAAAACAGCATTTATTGAAAATTATGATATTTGAGATAGTTGAGCACTTTTAACAAACGATGGTAGTGTTGCAGTAATAGATGGATACATGTTTTGATTTGCTTTATCAAAACCACTGGATGGTTCAGTTGCTAGCAAGATTATGTTCTTTTATTCTAAAACAGGGTCAAATTGAGTTTCAGGTGGCTATGCTCTAGCAGAAAATTTAATTGCAGGAACTGAAGAATGATCTGGTTCAGCAATGTATGATGAACAAAGTGCTACAATCAACTTATTTTATACAGTTTCAAATTATACATTTGGTGCTAATTGAAATCAAAGAATTGCTTTAGCAAAAATGAAGTTAGTTTTAAGTGAAGGCAAACCTTCATTTGAAAAACCTTATTATCACGCAATTATTGCTGATGCTGATGGCGATTTATATCAAACTCATGATGATGCAGAAGCAGAAAAATATGACAAACAAAAATGAGCTTTTCGTGATCCATTTTATTTTAAAGATCCAAAAACAAATAAAGAATATCTATTATTTGAAGGTAACACAGGTAAGTTGACAGGAAAAGAAAATGAACGATTAAGTGAGTACACAGGTGGATTTAAAGATTATTCAGAAGATTATGATTTTGAAAGATCTAATCATGCTAATTCAGCAATTGGAATTGCAGATTTAGATTTAGTACAAAATAAAGTAACTTTATTAAACCCATTATGAGCTTCTAACTTAGTTTCTGATGAAACAGAACGTCCAGCAATGATTTATAATGCTGAATTTAATCGTTACTATTTATTCACAACAACTCATGGTTACTATAATATGAATTTAGCTGCTGAGTTAAATAAAAAAGATAGTTTACATGGTTTCACAGCAAAAAATTCTTTATTTCAAGCAATGACACCAATTAATGGTGATGGTTTAATTTTATATTCAAATGCAGAAAAAGATGAAGATGATCAATGAAATGCTGATTACTCTTATGCTTGAGGAGTTTTAAAAGATAATAAAGAAAGTAACTGCTTGTTGACTTTAGCTTTCTCTAATTTTTCTTCACAAGGAAATGATAGTGAATTAAAAAAATTAAGAGGAGCAGCACCAACTTTAGGATTAAAAATTGATGATGATAAGATTGTTCTTGATTTTGAATTACTACCAGCACAAGTTGTTAGATAGTTAATAAAAAGGTTTTGATGCTCTTTAATGTATAATGATAGTAGCAATTTATAGGGGTAGAATAAATGATAGGTGCTTATGTTAATTCTTGACAAGAAGCTTTAGTAACATTAGTGATATTGCTGTGAGTAGCATTTATTTTTTGTGGAACTTTAGTTGGATTATGATTATGTCGAGACAATAATAAATGAGGTATTTTAGTTGCTTCAATTGCGCTACCAATTATTGGAACAGCTGCTGCTTTAGGAATTATGCAAGTGAAATATAAAACTGTTGATAAATGAGTTAGTCATATTAAGCAAAAGAATAAAAAACAAAAAACTAAGAAACATAAAAAAGTTAAAAAAACTAAAAGCAAGAAAACAAAAAAGCGCCGTTAGCAAGGCGCTTTTTTCTTTTATTTAAATTTTAATTGAGATTTAAATGTATTTTTCGTTTAATTGCTTATATAATTATCTATAGTTAAATTTATTTATAATATTATTAAAGGAGTAGAAATGGAAGCGATAATTTTAGAAGCAACCAATTGTATGGATCACGCCATTCAGAATTATGAAAAAGAAATTAGCAAAATCAGAACTGGAAGAGCTAATCCTAATATTTTAGATAGCATTAAAATTAATTCTTATGGTGACTATCAACCTTTAAAATCTTTAGCTTCAATTAAAGTTGTTGAAGCAAGACAGTTGGTTATTAAGCCATATGATCAAAATTCAACTAAAGCAATTGCTGAAGCATTAAATAATGCCGATTTACAAATTCAAATCAATGTTGAAAATAGTAATTCAATTCGTTTGATTTTTCCAACTTTAACAGAAGAGGTTAGAAAACGATTAGTGAAGGACTTAGCAAAAGTTACTGAAGAGTATCGTGTCAAGGTTCGTAACTGTCGAAGAGATTCAATGCAGAAGGTGAAAGTACAAAATTTACCAGAAGATAGTGCCAAAAAAGTTGAGCAAGATATTCAAAAATTAACTAATAAAAAAGTTGAATTAATTAACACAATCGAACAAGAAAAAGTAGCTGACTTAATGAAAATTTAGTTCTTTTGCTAGATTAGGAGTGCTAAGAGATGAAAGAGAATTTAATTAAAAGAAGTATTACTGGTTGCTTTTTAGCAGTTGGTGCTGTTGTTTGGATGTTTATTGGATCAGTTTATCTAACATCAACTTTTGGTGACAAGCCACAATGATCAGCATATACTTTTATGGTAATTAATACTTTATTGTTTAGTTGAGCAATGTATGAGATTGTTAAGTTGCGAAAAGCATTAAAGTGAAGTATTTGAATTAAAGCATTAATTTTTATTATGGGTCTAATTTTACTTTGAATGCCAGTTGGTGATGAAACATTTGGACCTTATATCTATAATAATAAATGATTTCAATTTTGAATAACTTTAATAATTTATATCTTTTTCATTTTGCTTTTAGTTGCAATCAGATTTTCTGTTAAGAATTTCAGCACTAATGATTTAGTGTTTGTTTTGTTTTGAACATTTTATTTAGTGTTTGTTTTTAAAGGACTTAATTTTTTAATGTTACAAAGTCAAGACGCTAGACAATTAGGTTGACCAACACTTTCTTATATCTGAATAATTGTTTTAAGTAGTGATATTGGTGCTTACTTTGGTGGTTCATTATGAGGTAAGAAACCACTAGCACCAAAAATTTCACCAAAGAAAACTTGAGAAGGGGCTTTTAGCGGATTTGTTGTTTCAGTTGTTTTAAGTACTGTCTTGGTAGCTTTACTTTTAGAATTAGGAAACTACAATCCACTACCAATCTATCAAGGTCCACATGGTAAGCTACCAGTTTATATTGCTTACATTGGCATTTCTTGTATTTTAAGTTTCATCAGTCAAGTTGGTGATTTGTTATTCTCTTATTTAAAACGTAATCATGAAGTAAAGGACTTTTCTAATGTTTTTCCTGGTCATGGTGGGTTATTAGATCGTTTAGATGGATTTTCACTTGTTGTGTTGGTAACATATTTTCTTACTTTCTTATTGATGACAGGTATTTATTAAGGAGAAATAATTAATGATAATTTTTTTATCAATTTTAATTGGTTTAGTGACAATTTTATTTTTAATTACGATTCATGAGTTTGCTCATTTTATTGTTGCTAAACTTTCTGGAGCGTATGTTTACGAGTTTTCAATTGGGATGGGTCCCAAACTTTTTCAATGAGGAAAAAAAGAAACTCGTTACACTGTTAGATTGCTACCTTTAGGTGGTTATGTTTCAATTGCTTCTGAGATAGTTGATCCTCCAAAAGGAAGAGAAGAAGAAACAGTTGAAGAAAAGCAATTAATGGAAAATCTTCATCGTGGCAAGAAAGCATTATTTATCAGTGCTGGAGCTTTGATGAATTTATTGATTGCTTTTATTTTATTGATGGTGGGCTATGCGATTTTTCCTTATAAGCAAGATTTAAACTTAGCGCCAACATTTACCAATTATGGTCCAGTTAGCGAGGCAGTTGTTCAGTACAATCAAGAGCATGAAGATAACATAATAGTTGATGGTGATGTTATCGTTAAAATTAAAAATATTAATAAAATTGGTAGTGATGCAAATATTGCAAATTATTATCAATTAAATGATTGAATTCAAAAAAATAATGTTAAAAGTGATGAAAAAGAACCTTTTATTGAAATTACTTTTAGTGCTGGACAAATAGTATCAGGGATTGAACCAAAATCAACCGATAATTATTTTCTTGGTGTGACAGCAAGTAGTCAGTATTTAAATGCTGGACAAGTGATTGGATCTGGCTTTGTTGATACATTTAAAAATAGTTATAGTGTCTTACAAGCATTAGGAAAAATGGTTACTTTTCAGTGGGGTGAATTAAGTGGACCAGTTGGAATTATTAAATCAACTAGTTCGTTTTTAGATCCTAATTTGTCAACTCAGCAAAGTTTTAGCACTTTTTTCCGTTGAACTTCGTTACTTTCTGCTAACTTATTTTTATTAAATATGATTCCAATTCCTCCTTTAGATGGCTATAAATTTGCTGAGAATGCTGTTGAGGCAGTAACACGAAAGAAATTAAATCCGAAATTTAAAATAGTTGTTAGCATTATTGGAGCATTATTATTCTTAGGTATTTTTATTGCTATTACGATCAAAGATATCTGGTTTTAAGGTAAAATATTTAAAGAAAGGTCGAAGACATGGTTTCAAAAGAGTTATCAAAATTTTTTCAAGCAATAGAATTTAATGATCATTGATCATTTTTTTCTAATAGTAAATTTAATGTTCAGTATTATCATCATAATCAACAAGCAATTATTAATTTGGAGATTAGCAAATTTCTGCCAGTAAAAGTGCTAGCAGAATTAGAGCAAAAAGTAAAAAAGATGGAATATAAGCTTCGTTTAGAATTTCGTGTTCTTGAAAGTAAGTATGATTTTGAGTTGATTAAAGAATACTTTGATTACATTAAAATTTATAAATTACATTTGTTAGCAGGAATTTATGCTGACTTACCTTTTGATGCTTTTACTTATAAGGATAGTAATTTAATTATTAGAGTTCCTAATTCTACAGCAGCAAAATTAATATCAAAAGAACTTTCAAGTTTTGTTAATTATTTTTCTCGCTATGGTTTTAAAAATTTAAAGATAAAAGTTAATAGTGATTTGTCACTACCTGAATTACCTAGTTTAGATAAAGAACTTGCAGAAGAACTAACAAAAGTAAAAGTTAGTTCTTCTGCTTCACGAACACGAACAACACGTTCTTATGGTTCTTACAACAATAGTAAAATTGATTTAGTAAACGAAGAAAATACTCATAAGATTGCTGAACTTATTGGTGATGAAAGTGATGTATTTAATAGTGTTGTTGTGACAGGTACTGTCCTTAAAATTACTAAATTCTTCACTAAAAATAAAAAATGATTTTATACATTATTAGTTACTGATTACGAGCAAGCAATTTCTGTCAAGGCATTTCTTGCCACACAAAAACAAGAAACTTTAGTGATGTCAATTAAAGAAAAAGATACGATTAAAATTTATGGCCAAGCTAAGTATGATACTTATGCAAAAGAGCATGTTTTATGATTGAATGATTTTGTTGTGGTGCCAGCATTGCAAAAAACAAGAATTGATAGTGCAAAAGAAAAAAGAGTAGAGTTTCATGTTCATACTAAGATGAGTGCGATGGATGGAGTTAGTGATGCTAGTCAGTATGTTCAAACTGCTGGACAATGAGGTCATAAAGCAATTGCCTTTAGCGATCATTTAAACTTACAAGCCTATCCAGAAATTTATGCAACAGCTAAAAAGTTTCCTAATCTTAAAGTAATTTATGGAGTTGAGATGGATTTGGTTGCTGATTTTAATATTGTACACAATGCTAATAATGGTAATCTTGATGATTTAGAATATTTAGTTTTTGACTTAGAAACAACAGGTCTTTCAGTGAACTATCATGAGATTATTGAATTTGGATATGTTGTGATTAAAAATGGTGCAGTGATTGAACAAAATACGATTTTAATCAAACCAGAGACTCCAGTAACTAGTCACATCACAGAACTAACTAGTATTGATAACGAGATGTTAGCTGATAAACCAATGTTGAAAGATAAAATTAATGAAATTAAAGCAATTCTTGCAAATCGAGTTTTAGTTGCGCACAATGCTAATTTTGATATGGGCTTTTTAAAAGCTGCTTTTAAAAAATTTGATTTTCCAGTATTAGATAATCCAGTTGTTGATACTTTACAATTGGCACGAGTTTTAAAGCCAGAATTAAAATATTATCGTTTGGGTACGGTTTGTCGTGCTTTTAGTGTTAAGTATGATAGTGAAACAGCTCATAGAGCTGATTACGATGCTAATGTGTTAGCACAAGTATTTTTAAAGATGTTAGTTAAGATCAAAACTGAACAAAATTTAGTAGAGCTAACAAACTTTAAAGAATTATGTGAAGAAAAAATTACTAATAAAGTTCGTGGTGAACATATTACTGTTTATGCTAAGAATCAAACTGGATTGAAAAATCTCTATCAATTAGTTTCAGACTCACATACTTCATATTTTTATAAGACGCCAAAAATTGTTAGAGAAGCACTTGAAAAGTATCGTGACAACTTATTAATTGGTAGCGCTTGTGTTAATGGTAGTGTTTTTGAAACAGCTATGAATAAATCAACAGAAGAACTAATTGAAAAACTAAAATGATTTGATTTTATTGAGGTGCAACCACCTAGTGTTTATCGACATTTAGTATTGCGAAATAACCTTACTGAAACACAATTGCATGAAGTAATTAAAAAAATTATTACTTGTGCCAAAGAAATGAATAAAATTGTTGTTGCAACAAGTGACGCACATTATGTTGAACCCTATCAAAAAATTTTCCGTAGTATTATCATCAACAATAAAGGAATTGGCGGTGTTGCTCATCCATTGTTTGATTATAAAAAACAAGACTTAGAGTATCCAGATCAACATTTAAGAACAACTAATGAAATGCTAGCAGAGTTTAGTTTTTTAGCAGATGAAGCACTAACTAAAGAAATTGTTGTGACGAACACTAATTTACTAGCAGATCAATTTGAAAAAGTTGAAGCAATTAAGAGTGGATTGTATACGCCAGAAATTGTTGATGTTGATAAGAAATTGCGTGACTTATGTTTTACAAGAGCATGAGAGTTATATGGTAACCCGCTACCAGAAATAATTGAAAATCGTTTGAAAAAAGAATTAGATGCTATCATCACACATGGGTTTGCAGTTGTTTATTGAATTGCTCATAAATTGGTAGCTCAATCTCTTGCAGATGGTTACTTAGTAGGTTCAAGAGGTTCAGTTGGTTCTTCTTTAGTGGCAACTTTAGCTAACATCACTGAAGTTAACCCATTGCAACCACATTATCTTTGTCTACAATGTCACTATTGTGAATTTGTTACAGATGGTGTTACTAAGTGTGGCTACGATTTATCTGAAAAGTTATGTCCTAAATGTAATATTGAACTAACAGTTGATGGTCATGATATTCCGTTTGAAACTTTCTTAGGGTTTGATGGTGATAAAACACCTGATATTGATTTGAACTTTTCTGGTGAGTATCAATTAAAAGCTCATGATTTTACAAAACAAATGTTTGGTGAAAATAATGTTTTTCGTGCTGGAACGATTTCAACAGTTGCAAGTAAGACTGCTTATGGGTTTACTAAGAATTTTGTTGATCAAACAGGATTTAAAAGTAGAAACGCAACAATAGAATGATTAAGTGAAGGTTGCACTGGAATTAAACGAACAACAGGACAACATCCAGGTGGAATTATTGTTGTACCTAAGAAATATGACATCACTGATTTTACACCAATTAATTATCCTGCTGATGACACTAGTTCAACGTGAAAAACAACTCATTTTGATTTTGAAGCAATTCATGACAATTTATTAAAATTAGATATTTTAGGTCATGTTGATCCAACTGCCTTAAGAATGTTACATGATCTAACAGGAGTTGATCCAAAAACAATTCCTAATCATGATGATAAGGTTCTGTCTTTATTTTCAAACTTATCTGCTTTAAATATCACTAATGAAGATTTAAACGGTGAAAATACAGGAGCAATTGGAATTCCTGAGTTTGGCACTGGTTTTGTTAGAAAAATGCTACTAGCAACTAAACCTAATTCTTTTGCTGAATTGGTACAAATTTCTGGTTTGTCTCATGGAACAGATGTTTGAATTAACAATGCTGAATTATTAATTGCTAAAGAAGGACTAAAATTAAAAGATGTGATTGGTTGTCGAGATGACATCATGACATATTTAATGTATCAAAAGTTGCCTGCTAAAGTTGCTTTCAGTATTATGGAAGATGTAAGAAAAGGTAAGGGCTTGAAACCAGAATATGAAAAATTAATGCAGCAGCATCATGTTCCAAATTGATATATTGATTCTTGTAAGAAAATTAAATATATGTTTCCTAAAGCTCATGCAACAGCTTATGTTTTAATGGCTTGAAGAGTTGCTTGATACAAGGTTTACTACCCTCATGAATACTATGCAACTTACTTTACTACTCGTGCTGATATTTTTGATATTGAAACAATGCTAGCAGGTAAGAGTGCAATTGCAGCAAAATTAAAAGACATCAACAATCGTTTAGGCAAAGAAAGTATGAGGTCGAAAACATTATCTGCTACTTCATCAGTTAGTCAAAAAGAAAAAGACTTAGTGCCAATGTTAGAAGTTGCTTTAGAAATGTATGCTCGTGGGATTAGTTTTGTTAACTTGGATATTGAAAAATCAGAAACAAAAACTTTTCAAGTTGTAACAATTGAGAAGCAAAAATTTATTCTTCCAGCTTTTATTGTTCTGGATGGATTGGGAGAAGTAAACGCACAATCAATTGTTGAAGCAAGAAAACTTGCTGCTTTTAAATCAATTGAAGATTTAAGAGAGCGAACAAATATTACAAGAACTAATTCAATTCAATTAAAGGAATTGAAAGTTTTAGCGCACTTGCCTGAGACAACAGTCGTTGAACAAGAAAATGTTTCAAAAACAGAAGAAGTTGTTTTACAATAAATACTAGTAATTAATTTAATAATTGAAAGAAGAGAGATAATGAATTTTAAAATTAGTAGAAGGGCAAGTTTTTATATTTACCTATCAGCACTACTTATGTTATTTCTCTTTTTAGTGATTGATTTGATTATGGCAATTTATTTTCCAATTGGTGTTGCTAAACAATTAGGAGCTGGTGAAAGAGTTAGTCACTATTATTCATTCTTTACAACACAAAGTAACTATTTAGTAGCAATTTATTTTGCCATGGTGCTTTATTATTCGCATTTTAAAAGAATACTACCGATTTTTCAAGTTAGATTAGCTGTAACAGTTTACATCACAATTACAATGATAATATTTTGAGTTGGTCTTTTTAATCAAGTGCAAGATATTGATAAATATGATGTCTATCATTGAATTAACACAATGATTTTACATTTAGTGATGCCAATTATTATGATTATTAATTTTGTCATGACTTCAGGAAAAGAAAGAATTGCCATTAAAAAATGGCATCAGAATTATTTATGATTAATTGGTTTGTATCCAGCAATTTATTCAATTGTTATTTTAATTAGAGGTCACTTACGTTATTTAGATAGTAAACCTGAAGATACTTGATATCCTTATTTTTTCTTTAATATTGATCAGCCATATGGTTGGTTGATTGCTACTGCAGCAATAATTATAATTTTTGGTTTGGTATTTGGTTTACAATATTTTTATATTTCAATTAACAACTTAATGTTTGATCGTAATCAAAAACAAAGAAAACGTTTAGAGACTTACTATGCTAAGACACTAGCAAAATTAAGAAATAGACCAATTAAAAAAAATAAGAGTTAAATAGCTCTTATTTTTTTAATATTTATTCAATGTAGGTAATTTTATCAGCAATGATTTCAGTATAATAAAAATCATTTGTTTTATTACTAAAAGTTTGAATTCTTCCTTTAAGACCTAAGGTTACTCCTGGTTTTAGTAATTCTTTAAGTTCTTGACAATTTGCAAGTCAAGTTTTGATTGTGATGTAGTCTATTTCATATTCATTTTGATGATTTTTAAATGGTCTTTCAATTGCTAAAATAAACTTGGCTCATTTTGTTGGTACATTGTCTTTTGTTGAAACAGCTTCTGGTTCAGAAATTAATCTGCCAACAAGAATTACATTATTAATCATAGATTTATTCCCTCCTTAATTTAAATTATAGGAGCAGAAAATTTAATGTCATGCAGATTATTCCATTTATAAATAAATTTTAGTGACAAATAGCAATTGCTACAACATTAGTTTGATTGTGAGAAAGTGACAAACTAATTTGATAGTCTTTAATTTTTACTGTCGGTTGTCCATATTCGTTTTCAGTGATATTAATTTGATCAAAAACAAGATGTTCTGATGGTAGTGCTTTATAGATTGCTTCTTTTAAAGCTCATTTACTAGCTAAAAATTGTTTTTTACTAAACTCTGTTGCTAAAGTTTGAAACTCTTTTCATTCTTCTTGACTTAGATAACGTTTAATAAATTCAGGTTTTAATTGCATACGATTAATTTCAATAATATCAATACCAACATTTTTCATTAAAAACTCCTTTAAATTTAAATAGTTTCGGTTCAAATTGACTATTTTTATTATATAATATAACTTAGTTAAATAAAATTTTTCAATTTAAGGAGCTAAATAATGATTTTTTATTTGTCAAAAGAAGAAAAAGAAAAAATAATTAATCATTATCGAGAATATGAGATTGATAGTAAAAATATTCATGCTCAAAAAGTATATAAATATAATAATTTAACAATTACATTGTATAAAGAAAAAGTTATGTTTCAAGGGCCATGATCTGAAATTATTACTGAATATCGTGATTACTGATATATTTTTGATGAAAAAGAAACTTTTGTTATTGGTAATGATGAAGTTGGTACAGGCGATTATTTTGGACCAATTGTTGTTACTAGTTGCTATCTAGGTTCAGGAATGTTAGAAAAATTACGTCAATTAGGAATTAAAGATTCTAAATTATTGGATGATAAAACAATTTATCAATTGGCTAATACTATTATGAAAATTGTTCTTTTTGAATCAGTTGTGATTAATAATCGTAAATATAATCAATGAATTGAACAAGGATATAATGCGAATGTTATTAAAGCATGAGGACATAATCAAGTTTTAGTAAAAATTTTACAACATAAAAATAATATTGAAAAAATTGTGATTGATCAGTTTGTTGACAGCAAATTGTACTATAAGTATTTAGAAAATATGGAAGCTAATAAAAATCGAATTGTTAGAGATAATGTTTATTTTACTACTAAAGCTGAAAGTAAGTATTTAGCTGTTGCATGTAGTGCAATTATTAGTCGCTATTTATTTTTAGAAGAAATTAAAAAAATTAGTGAAGAAATTAAATTAGTTGTTCCTTTAGGAGCAGGAAAACCAGTAACTGATTTTTTTAATAATAATAAAGATATTTTGCCTAAAGACTTAAATAAATTTCTGCTTCGTCATACAAAATATCATTTTGCTAATACAAAATTAATCATAAAAAAATAAGAAAGTAACTTTTTTCTAAACAAAATCATTTCTCAACAAAATTTTCCATTTAATTATAAAATATATGTGTAGAAAAATGCAGCATATATTTTTCTTTATAGTCAAAAAATTATAAGGAGGGTTTTTAGTGAGTAAACCTATTAGTACTAATCCAATTAGTGTCTTCTCAGAAATTGGTAAGTTAAAATCTGTTTTAATTCATCGTCCAGGTGATGAAGTTGAAAATTTAACGCCGGATTTGTTAGAGGAACTATTATTTGATGATATTCCATTTAAAGAAGTCGCAATTAGAGAACATAATGCTTTTGCAGAAACTTTAAAAAATAATGGAGTTGAAGTTTTTTATATCGAAGAACTAGTAGCAAAAACATTAGATGAAAACAAAGATTTGAGAGATGGATTTATTGATAAATTTATTTCTGAAGCAAATATCAAACCTGAATATAAAGCTAAATATCGTAGTTTCTTAGTTGAGAAACCTAATTTAGAGATGGTTAAGCATATGATTGCTGGAACTAAAAAAATTGAATTAAGTATCAAAGATCAAGATCCTTATCCATTTATTACTAATCCACTACCAAATATTTTATTTCAAAGAGATCCATTTGCTAGTATTGGTCATGGTGCAACAGTTCATAAAATGTGAGCAGTGACAAGAAATCGTGAAACACTTTTTGCTGACTTTGTTCTTAGAAATAATATGATGTTTAAGAATAAAGTGAAATTTTATTATGAAAGAACAGATAAAGCACACATTGAAGGTGGAGATATCATGGTTCTAAATAAAAAAACTTTAGTTGTTGGAATGTCACAAAGAACAGAAATGGAAGCAATTGAATTATTAGCTAAAAGACTTTTTGAAGATTCTGATGCTAGTTTTACTCATGTTGCTGTGATTGATTTGCCTAAAGCTCGAGCTTTTATGCATTTAGATACAGTTTTCACTAATATTGATTATTCTACTTTTATTGTTCACCCATTGATTTTTAACTATTTAGATAAGTTTAATCTTTGAGAAATTACTAAAGAAGGAAAGAAAAAAGTTGATAAAAACTTACAAGTTTATTTAAGTGAGTTAGTTGGCCAAAAAGTAACCTTAATTAAATGTGGGGGTGAAGATGAGATTGCTGCGGGTAGAGAACAATGAAATGATGGAACAAATTGTGTTGTTGTTGAACCAGGGAAAGTAATTGCTTATGAAAGAAATCATGTCACAATTGATTTATTGAAAAAAGCAGGAGTAACAGTCTTGACTATTCCTTCATCAGAATTATCTCGTGGACGAGGAGGGCCAAGATGTATGTCAATGCCTTTCATCAGAGAAGAAGTTGATAATTATAAAGAAGAGATTAAAAAAGAAGAAGTCAATAATAATAAGCAAGACTTTAAAAATTCAGCATCTGGAAATTATAATGGACAGATGAAAAGAGAAGGTTCTGATAATTTCAAGTCAGATCTTAAAAAAGAAGAATCTAATAATTATAAAGCATTTAAAAGTGAAAAAAATGAGAATGATATGCAAGACTTTAAAAAATCATCAGCTGGAAATTATAATGGACAGATGAAAAGAGAAGGTTCTGATAATAATAAGGGAGACCTTAAAAAAGTTAACTTAAAAGGTAGACACTTCCTAACATTATTGGATTTCACACCAGAAGAAATTAATTACTTGTTAGAATTAGCTTTAAAGCTTAAGAATGATAAAAAAGCTAAAAAAGAGCAACAATATATGGCAAAGAAAAATTTTGCGTTGATTTTTGAAAAGACGTCAACAAGAACTAGATCAGCTTTTGAAGTTGGTGCTTACGATCAAGGTGCACATGTTACTTATATTGGTAGCACAGGTTCACAAATTGGTGTCAAAGAAACATTTGCTGATACAGCAAGAGTTTTAGGAAGAATGTATGATGGTATTGAATTCCGTGGTTCAAAACATACAGATGT
Organism: Spiroplasma platyhelix PALS-1; assembly: GCF_021496725.1. Lineage (GTDB taxonomy): Bacteria > Bacillota_I > Bacilli_A > Mycoplasmatales > VBWQ01 > Spiroplasma_D > Spiroplasma_D platyhelix. The sequence goes on along the minus strand of NZ_CP051215.1, from coordinate 443,146 downwards.
AGAAGTTCTAGCAAAATATGCTGGTGTCCCAGTTTGAAATGGGTTGACTGATGAGTATCATCCAACACAAATTTTAGCTGACTTTTTAACTATTAAAGAACATATCAATAACGACTTAAAAGGGTTGAAGTTAGTTTTTTATGGTGATACAAGAAATAATATGGGAAATTCATTGATGATTGGTTCAGCCAAAATGGGGTTACATTTTGTTGGATCGGCACCAAAAGATTTATGGCCAAAAGAAGAATTAATAAAAAAATGTCAAGAGATTGCTAAATCAACTGGAGCGGTTATTGAATTTAGTGAAGATCCAATTGCAGCTGCGAAGGATGCTGATGCAATTTATACTGATGTTTGAGTTTCAATGGGTGAACCAGAAGAAGTTTGAGCTAAAAGAATTGAATTATTAGGACCTTATCAAGTAAATAAAAAAGTTATGGCAGCAGCAAAACCAGGTGCAATTTTCTTACACTGTTTACCTGCCTATCACAACAAAGAAACAAAAGTTGGTAAGGAAATGGGAGATAAATTTAATCGTAACGAATTTGAGGTAACTGATGAAGTTTTTGAATCACAACAATCAAAAGTTTTTGATGAAGCTGAAAATCGTTTACACACTATTAAGGCTGTTATGGTAGCAACAGTTGGGGATTTATAAGCACTAATAAATAATATGGGGGTTTGAAGTGCATAAAGCAAAACACAAAAAGCATAAACCTTTTAAATTAAAGATGTTTACAGCATTCACAATGCTGTTGCTAATTATTTTTGTGATAATTATTATTTCTTGAATTTTAAATGGTGTGGGGTTGACAACAGATCATCATAATCCTGATGGGACTTCTGAGGTAATTAAGATTGGTGCAGCAGGGATTATCGATTTATTTTGGGCACCAATGCAAGGATTTATTCAAAAAGCTGACATCATCATTTTTATTCTAACAATTGGAGCATTTATCAATCTTTTATTAGTTTCTAAATCTTTAATTGGTTCAGCGCAATGAATAACTCGTAAATTAAAAGGAAAAGAATTATGAGCAATTCTTCCTTTGATGGTGTTCTTTTCAATTTGTGGGTCAGTTGAAGGGATGGCAGAAGAATCATTAGGATTTTATATGGTTGCGATTCCGTTGATGATTGCTGCAGGGTTTGATACTTTTACTGGTCTGATGATTGTTTTATTAGGAGCAGGAGTTGGGGTAATTGGATCAACTGTCAACCCATTCTTAATTACAGTATCTGTTAATGCTATTAAAGATTCAGGGTATGATATTAATGCTGGTGACGGGTTAGTTTGAAGAATGGTTTCATGATTAGTTCTTACAGCAGTAGTTATTAGTTTTGTGATGATTTATGCAGCAAAAGTAAAGAAAAATAATAAAATCTCAATTACTTTTTCTACTGCAAAAGCAGATAAAGAATATTTTTTACAAAGTGCTAGTGAAGTTGTTGTGATGGATTGACGAAAAAATACTTCTTTAGCAGTCTTTGGGTTGACTTTAGCAGTTATGATTGTTTATTTAATTGGTTGAGATGCAATTTTAGGAATTGATAACTTTCAGCGTGCTGGAGAATGAATGAATAAAAACATTCCATGAATGACAGCTTTTATTCCAGGATTTGGACTTGGAGGCCTACAAGATGTTGCGGCATTCTTTTTAGTGTCATCAGTGATTGTTGGAGCTATCAATTGAAGAAGTGAAAGTGAATTCTGACAAAAATATCTTGCTGGAGCAAGTGATATTTTAAGTGTTTGTTTAATTATTGCAACTGCAGCTGGAGTTGGAATTATTCTTCAAAGAACTTATATGCAAGATTTAATTGTTAATGGGTTGAGTAGTGCTGTTTCAGGATTAAATTCTATTGTGTTGCTAGTAATTTTATTTATTCTATTCTTGCCTCTCTCATTTTTGATTCCTTCAACTAGTGGGTTTGCATCGGCAATTTTCCCAATTTTAGGTCCGGTCTTAATGACAATGCCAAATAGTGATGTTACAGGTTCAGGTGCGATTACTGCTTTCTCATTTGCTAGTGGAATTTTAAATCTCTTTACGCCAACGTCCGGAGTAGTTATGGGAGCACTGGCAATTTCTAGAATTAGTTATGATAAATTGTTAAAAGGAATCTGACCATTACTATTAATTTTAGCAGCAACATCAATTATCTTATTAGTATTAGGTGGTTTAATTGGTGGCACAATATTTTAGCAAACAAATAAGTTAAGCAAAGGAGTCAGAGAATGGCAAAAATTGTTGTTGCTCTTGGAGGGAATGCTTTAGGAAATAATCCCCAAGAACAAAAAGAAATTGTAAAAGAAACTGCTAAGAATTTAGTAGACATCATTGAAAAAGGGAACACTTTAATTATTTGTCATGGCAATGGTCCCCAAGTTGGGATGATTAATTTAAGTTTCAGTTTAGCTAATAAAAATGATAAGAGTTTGCCAGACATGCCTTTTCCTGAATGTGGCAGTATGTCACAAGGATATATTGCGTATCACTTACAACAAGCTATTCAATGAGAATTATTAAAAAGAAATATCAAAAAAGATGTTGCTGGGATTGTAACGCAAACATTGGTTGATGCTAGTGATTCTGCATTTAAAAATCCTAGTAAACCAGTGGGACCTTTCTATCAAGAAGCAGAAGCAAAAGAATTAGCACAAAAAAATAATTGAACAGTAAAAGAAGATGCTAATCGTGGTTGAAGAAGAGTTGTTGCTTCACCAATGCCAGTGGATATCTTAGAAAAAAATGTTATTAAGAATTTAGTAGATAACGGTTTTATTACTATTGCTGTTGGTGGTGGAGGAATTCCAGTAATCAAGAATGATAGTGGATATGAAGGTGTTGCTGCGGTAATTGACAAGGATTTTGGTAGTGAAAAGATTGCTGAAATTCTTGATGCTGATCAATTAATTATCCTAACAGCGGTTGATAAGGTGATGATTAATTATGGTAAGCCAGAACAAAAAGCTTTAGATACTCTAACTAATGAAGAAGCAGAAAAATATATTGCTGAGAAGCAATTCTCTGCAGGTAGCATGCTACCAAAAGTGCAAGCTGCCTTAAAATTTATTAATAGCAAATCAGGCCGTGTAGCAATAATTGCAAGTTTAACTAATGCTGCAGAAGCAATTGCTGGTACTGGTGGAACAAAATTTGCTAATTAAGAAATAAAGTTGTCCTTAATAATTCTATCTTTTAGAAAAAAATTTCTAATTAGTTAACTCACAAATTAGAAATTTTTTATTTATTTAGTTTTTTCTTACAATTATTAGGGTTTTAATTTAAAATGGAAGCAAGATATTTATAAGAGGAGTACATTACGTAATATGTATATGTTGGATTTAATTCATAAAAAGAAACAAGGATTAGCTTTAAATGAGAAAGAGTTAGAATTTTTAGTGCAAGGAATTACTGATGGTAGTATTCCTGACTATCAAATTACTGCTTGAGCTATGGCAGTTTATTTTCAAAGAATGAGTGATGAAGAATTAGTAGCCTTTACTAAAGCAGTGATTAATTCAGGTCAGACTTTAGATTTAAGTAAAATTAAAGGAATTAAAGTTGATAAGCATTCTACAGGTGGAATTGGTGACAAGACAAGTTTAGTGTTTGGACCTTTAGCAGCTAGTTTAGGGTTAAAAGTGACTAAGATGGCAGGTAGAGGATTAGGAGTTACGGGTGGTACGATTGATAAGTTGTCGACTATTCCTAATTTTAAATATGAACTATCAGTTACTGAATTTGTGAAGGATGTCAACAAAGTTGGATTCAGCATTACCAGTCAAACTGGAAATTTAGTCCCAGCAGATAAGAAACTTTATGCTTTAAGAGATGTTTCAGACACTGTTAACTCATTAGAATTGATTGCTGCAAGTGTGATGAGTAAAAAAATTGCTATGGGAGCAGATATAATTTTATTAGATGTTAAGTGTGGTAGTGGTGCTTTTGTTAGTGATATTAAAGAAGCAAGAGAGCTAGCAAATTTGATGATTAAAATTGGTAAGGCATTTAATAAAAAAGTTATTGCTGTTATTAGTGATATGAATAAACCATTAGGTAAAACGATTGGCAATAGTTTAGAAGTGCAAGAAGCAGTAGCAAGTTTGAATAATCAAGGTCCTGAAGATTTAAAAGAATTATCTGTTAGCTTAGCAGCACTTGCCTTAGTAGCAAGTAATAAAAAACTTAAATTGAAGCAAGCTAAATTAGAAGCAATAAAAATGTTTGATTCTTTAAAACCGCTATCAGTTTTTTATGATTTTATTGTTGCTCAAGGTGGAGATTTAGAATATATTAAAAATATCAATAGTGCTAAATCAGCAAAGTATATTATTCCAATTAAAGCAACAAGAGATGGGTATTTAAGTTTTACTGATAATTATCTTTTAGGTGAACTTTCAAATGTTTTAGGAGCAGGAAGATTAGTCAAAGATGCTAAGATTGATCCTACTGCAGGGATAGTACTTAAGCAAGTTGAAGGGGACAAAATTAAGAAAAATCAAATTATTCTTGAATTGCATACTAATAAAATAAAGAGCCAGCACAAGCAATTTCAAGCAATGGCTTTAGAAACTTTTAGCATTTTGGCAAAAAAACCAAAATTAAAATCATTAATTTTTGAAATAATAATGTAATTTTTTTTAAAATCTTTTATAATATTCTAGTATTTTAAGTTTTCACGTGGAGTTGTTATTGATGAAAAAGTTATTAAAATATTTATTAGTCCCAGTCTTTGCTAGTAGTACAACACTAACAGTAGTTGCCTGTGGTACTAGTGAACCAGTTTGAAATCAAGATATTTTAAGTTCAGCAGTTGGTCAAATGCAAGATCATACTTTTAATATGTCTCAAGATTTATTATTAGCACAAATTCCAGCTACTGGAACGTTATATAATACGTTAACTAATCCTGTTAAGAATAGAATTAATAATTACTATAGTAGTTTAGTAAGTTCTTCTAATATCAATTGAGGTTATCCAGATGTAGCAGTAAGTGTTACTGCTGAAGAAAATAATTCACCTTTTCAAAGAAAATATGGAGAAAATGTTGAATCAAGAATTAACTTAGATGCTCATTTAACTTATAAAGGTTTACAAGCTAAAACTACTATTGTTGTTAAGATTAGCAATGATAAGACAAGTCCTAAACAAAAGATTGATGCGATTGGTTCAACTTTAACAACCTATTTAGCTACAAATCCAGTCTTTAATTTTAAAACTTTATTCAAAGATGGTTTAATGAGCGATGATGCTAGTGCTAATAAATTATACTTTGAAGGGCCATTAAGAACTGCATTATTTATTGATACTACTGAAACTGATCCAGTTCCTTTTATTGATGTTGCAGGAGTTGATATTGCAGTTGAATTGCCATCATCTCCAACTAAAATTTATGACTTAACTGGTGTTGAAACTATTAATGAAAAGAAAGTAATCACAGGTTCAGTACAACATTTAGATTTAATTCTTTATGATCAACGAGGAAATTCAGCAATATTAAATGATAAAACTTTAAAAGTTGCACAGAATATTAATGATGCAAGTAATCATATAACAACAATGTTGACTCAAGGTGAATCAGTATTACAATTTAAACAAGCAACATTACCAACTGAAAGTCAAACTCTTGAAGAATATTACACAGTTGATGCTACTTTAAAAGGTAAAGTACAACAAAAATTCTTTGATATTATTAGTCTTTTTTATCCAGCAAGTAAAATAAATGGTAGTGAAACTTGAAGTGCTGAAAGAGTTTCATTCCCTAATGAAAGTTCAACTCCTTTTATTAAAAAAAATCCAACAGATACTCAGGGTTATTTCTTTATTAGTGTTAAATTTGAGTTTCATGTTGATAGTAATACAGTGATTGACAGTACAGTATATGATATAAAATTAAATCTTAGTCAGGCATAATCTTCTCAACCTGATTTAAAAAGCCATTAAAACAATTAATGGCTTTTTTAAATTTAAATTTAGAAAATTAACTTTTTATTATTATATAATTATCATAACTATAATAGGAGAAAAGGCAGAAAAATGAAAGAACTAACTGTTAGCATTGCTGATTTTCAAGGTCCCCTTGATTTGATGTTGCACTTGATTAAAGAAAAAAAGATGGATATTTTGAATCTTGATTTGCAAGTAGTAACTAAGCAGTATCTTGAGTTTATTTTTCAAGATGGCAACATCAATCTAGAACATATCAGTGAGTATCTTCCAATTGCAGCCTACTTATTAGAATTACAATCAAAGCAGTTACTACCAATTCCTGAACCTGAAGAAGTTGATAGTAATTATGAAGCTGAGATTAATCGTCAAAAATTAATTAATCGTATTTTAGAATATAAAAAATTTAAAGAGATAACTGGTTACTTTCAGCAACAGGCACAAAATCGTCAAAAAATGTTTTTTAAAGATGCTAGCAATTTAAAAGAATATTTTCCTGAAGCAAGTAAACCATCAATTTTAGCAAAAAATAACATTAATCAATTGGGACAAGCAATGATTAATTTATGAAAGCAACTGCAAAAAGAAAATAAACTACCAGTAAATTTAAATTTAAATTTAATTTCAGCAGAAGATCGTGCTGTAGAGATTAAGAAAATTCTTAAATCTAATAAAGAAGAATACCTCAGTTTAGAATCTTTATTTTTAGTTGAAGATTTAAGTTTGCATTATTTTATTATTACGTTTATTGCTATCTTAGATCTAGCAAAGCATCAATTTTTAATAATCAAACAGCAAAATAACTTTGGTCAAATCATGATTAAATATAAAGGAGCAACTCATTAATGAATGAAAAAAAACTATCTGATCAAGAATTAACAGCAATTATTCAAGGTTTATTATTTATTGCTGGTACAGAAGGCTTATCTTTAGAAGCACTTGCTACTTATTTAAATTTAGCTAAGAAAAAAACTAAAGTAGAAGCACTAATTAGTCAACTGCAAGATAAGCTAGAAGCAGATGAAGGTTCTGGATTGAGTGTCATTAAGTTAGGTGACTTATATAAGTTGACAACTAAAATTAAGCACCATCAATTCTATCAAGTACTACAAGAGCAGCCAATCACACGTTTATCGCAAGCTGCACTAGAAACTCTAGCAATTATTGCGTATAATCAACCTGTAACTAAAACTAAAATTGAAGAAATTCGTGGTGTCAATTGTGACGGAATTGTCAGCAAACTAAAAAGTTTAAATTTTATTAGTGAAGCAGGTAGAACTGAGTTACCTGGTCGACCATTTCTTTATGTCATCACTAATGAATTCATGGATCATTTTCAATTGGAATCTTTAGCACAACTGCCAGAACTACCAAATTTTAGTTTTGAAGAAGAACAGGAGATTTATAATTATTCTGATGAAAACAAATAATCAGACTCAAAGACTACAAAAAGTGATTGCTAATTCAGGATTTTGTTCACGCAGAAAAGCTGAATTATTAATTACATCAGGAAAAGTAAAAGTGAATAATCAAGTAGTTACAACATTGGGAACTAAAGTTAGTGATAGTGATGTTGTTAGCATCAATAATCAAGTGCTTCATTTTCATGACTATATCTATTTAGCATTTTATAAGCCAATTAATTGCTTGACTACTTTAAAAGATCCAAAGCATCGACCAACGATTATGCCTTATTTTTCAGATATTAAAATCCGAATTTATCCTGTTGGTCGACTTGATTTTGATACTTCAGGATTGTTACTTATGACTAATGATGGAGAATTTAGTAATCAAATTTTGCATCCAAAATATAAAATCAATAAAGTCTATCAAGTTACTTGTCAGGGAATTTTAACGCCAATGCAAATCAAGCAATTAGAAAAAGGAGTAAAAATTGACAGTAACATCATAACTGCTCATGCTGAAGTCGAAGTTCTTAAGCAAAATAGCAAAAAGCAAGAAACATTAATTAACTTAACAATTCATCAAGGTTATAAAAATCAAGTGAAAAAAATGTTGCAAGCAGTAGGTAGTAAGGTTCTAAATTTAGAAAGAATTGCGATTGGTAGTCTTAGCTTAAAAGGTTTGAAGCCAGGAACTTATCGCTACCTATCAGAAAAAGAAAAAAATAATTTATTAGCACTAGCAAAATAGTGTGCTGTTTGAGGTGAACAATGGAATGTTACTTTGCTGATAGTAGCAATAGCAATCAACAATTAGTTTTAGATCAAGAAGATACAACGCATATCATTAAAGTTTTACGTCATAAAATTGGTGATGAGGTTGTTGTTGTGTTTCAAGGAAAAAAATATCGCACAAAAATTGTTAGTTTGACACCATTTGTTGTTTGTCAAATCATTGAACCATTAGAGAGTGATAGTGAACTACCAATTAAGATTACTTTAGTTATGGCGCTGCTAAAAGAACAGAAATTTGATTTAGTGATTCAAAAAGCTGTTGAGTTAGGAGTGCATCAAATTGTTCCGGTGCAATTAGAGCGCTCAATTAGCGTTGTTAGCAATTTGAATACTAGTAAGCTTACTAGCAAGGTTGCTAGATGACAAAAGATTGCAAGAGCAGCAGCTAAGCAGTCTAATCGAAATATCATCCCAGAAATTATGCCAATTATTAGTAGTATTTCTGATTTAAAAAAGTATCAAAGTGAAGTTAACTTTCTTGCTTATGAAAATGCTGCGATTGCAAATTGAGAACCAAATCTGAAACAAAAACAAAGTGTGACAATTGTTGTTGGTCCAGAAGGTGGAATTAGTGAAAAAGAATTGAAAAGTTTTGCTGCTTTAAAATTCACTAATATCAGTTTAGGTCGAACAATTTTACGTGCTGAAACAGCGCCACTTTATTTTCTATCAGTGGTTAATTATTATTCAGCAATTAAAAATTAAGTGCAAAAAAAAGAGTTGAGCTATTGCTCAACTCTTTTATTCGTATCAGCGAAAGAGTTTTCATGATAAGTAATATAAAAGAACACTAATTAAGTTAATTAAAACAAATGCACCAACAAAAATACCAATTACTCCACCAAGACCGATACTATCAATTAATTGTGAGGTGCTGTTAGATAAACTATGAACAAAAAAGATGAGAACAAATAATGGAAGGATAATTAAGAAGTTAACAATTAATGCTGAGATTGTTTGGCCAGTTCTTGTTTTGATTAGTGATGACATTAATAAAGCAACACTTGTTAGCAAAACTGAACATGCTAAAGTAAATAAAATTGATAGCAACATTTGTCATTGAAAAATAGCATTTAGTAAATTATTTTCTTTAAAAGCAATTGCTAAAATGATGATTACTAAAAAAATAAAGAAATTAGAGATAGTCATCAAAATTAAGTTAAAAATTGAAGACATAATCAAAAAGTTGACTTTTTTAATTCGTGTTAGCCCAATTCGGCGATAAATAATTGATTGTTTGAAATCTAACAGAATTGTTAAGAAAGTTTGAACGGCAAATGATGTTGATTGAACTAGTCACAACAACATAATAATTAAAGCAGGGCTAACATTTTCATTACCCATAATTGTATTATAATTCACACTAACAGCGACAATAAAAATTAGTGGCAATAAGAACATTGAAAAAATAATTGCTTTATTATGTTTTAAATAACTAGTAAAAAGATTTAAAATTCCTCAATTATTAATTGTGAGAGTTTTATTTGTCATTATCTTTATCCTTTTTATCTAAATGTTTCTTTCATGATTTTGCTCATTTTTCATCATTTGCTGTTACTTCTTCAAGATTTTTAGCTACTGCTAGTTTGTTGTATATGCCAACTTTATATGCTTTAAATTTTTCTTTGACAAAGTGTTCAACACTGCCATATTCTTGGATAACTTTTTTGACATTATGAATACTAATAATTTCACCATTTAACATAAAAATTAATTCTTTACAAAATCGTTCAATTTCATTCATATTATGAGAGACAATTAGCACTGATAGATCTTTGTTAGTAAAAATTTCGTTTTCTAATAGTTCATAAATTCTTTCTCTTACTTCTAAATCTAAACCAGTAGCTAATTCATCTAAAATTAACAAGTCAGGGTCAACAATTAATGCTAATAAAATATTTATTTTTTGTTGTTGGCCACCTGATAAAGTACTGATTGGCTTATTAATAATGGTTTCTGCATCAAGAAAATATAATAATTTTTTGATTTCTTTAATAGATTTTTTTAATTTATAGCTTCTTAAATAATAGTTAACTAAATCTCAACCTGTCATTCCTTTCGGATATTTACCTTCTTGTAATTGCATGCCAATTTTTAAATTTGGTTTCAAAGTAATGGCGCCACTAGTTGGACGTCTTAATTGGGCAATCATTTCACAAAGTGTAGTTTTACCGCTACCATTTGGTCCGACAATACCAATTCTAGCTTTGTTAGAAATAGTTAAACTAAGGTCTTTAATAACCAAATTATTTTTATATTTTTTTGAAACATTTGTGATTTTTACATTTTCATCATTTATAATTGATCCCATTTTTTCACCCGGTTTTATTTTTAATAATTTTATCATTTTTTCTTAGTTCAATAAATAGATTTAAAAAAGATTAGAATTAAATTTAATTAGTTAATAGATTTTTTAGTTTAATAATATATTATACTATGAAAATAAATTTATTTTAAGTATATCTTATCTTCTTCATATAATATAAGATTAATGTAAGAACTTTACAAGTGGGCAAGGTTTTATTTCAATCAAAAAGGAGGAACAGGTCTTGAGAAAAATTAATATAATTTCAATTGATTTGGGTACAAAAAATTTAATTATTAAAATAAATGATCAAATAGTGTTTGATCAACCTTCTGTTATTGTGTTTGATACAGAAAGTGGACAAACATTTATTGGTGATGAAGCATTTTATATGCGTGATAGCTTACCAAGTACAAAAATTTTAAAAGAGCCATTAGTAAATGGTGTTATTGCAGATGTAAACGCATTAATTGCGTTGTTAACAGAAATCTTTATAAATATTGTTCAAGTTCACAACAAAAAGATTTGAAAAAAGAATGGATTTTGAAAAAATTCGGTTGTTTTAATTGGAATTCCTTCTAAGATTTGTCGTTTAGATGAAGAAGTTTTAAGTGAAACATTACAAGGTAAGCATGTTGCTAGAATTCCTTTATTTAGTGAAAAATTTAAAAGATATGAATTCTTTAGTAATGTAATGAATGCAGAAAAAATTATTATTGTTCCTGATGTTAAGTTGGCTGCAATTGGTGCAGGTCTATCAATTTGAGATCCACAAGGAGTTTTCTTACTTGATATTGGTGCAGGAACTTCAGATTGTTCAATTCTTGCTTCTGGAGATGTAATTATTCAAGATTCAATAGCTACTGCTGGTAACTTTATTGATACTGAAATTAAAAGATATCTTGAAGAAATGCATTACCTTTCTATTAGCAAAAAACAAGCAGAAGAAATTAAAATTCAAGTAGGTCTACCTATTGTAGATGAAGAATTAGCAGCTAAAGTAGCAGAGATTGATACTAAAATTACAGTTTATGGTAAGAGTTTAAAAACTGGTAACCCAGAAAAAATTGTTTTAGAAAGAAGCGATATTGAAAAAATAATTGCTCAATCAATTGAACCAATTATTGAACTTTGTAAATTAATTATTTTACGTTCTTCAGATACTTTTGCTAAAACAATTCAAGAAAATGGATTAGTTCTAACAGGTGGTAGTGCTTTATTAAAGAATATTGATTCATATATAGCAAAGGAATTAAACTTAGAACATGTTGTTGTAGCCGATGAACCATTAAAATGTGTTATTAAAGGTACACAAATTTATGAAATGCATAAAAGTGATTTATATGAGAAAGGTTACATTAGACCAAGTAGATAAAAGGTGGAGATAGAATGCAGATTTTTAAAAAATTACAAAAAGCTAACAAAAGCTTTAATCTAAATGATTCAATTGCTGGCTACAATTGATTATGTTTAGATATTGGAACTGAAAACATGAAAGCAAGATATATTAATACTGGTTTAAGATTTGATGAACCTTCTTATGTTGCTGAAGATTATGAAAAAAATCGTCTTTATTTTGGTCATGAAGCGAAAGCGTTAGTTGGTAAGACTAATGAAAATATTATTATTAAAAGACCAGTTAGAGATGGAAATATTGCCGATCCTAAATCATTAGAAAAAATTATTGCTAGAATTTTCAATAAGTTTAATCTTAATACTGTCCAAAGACGAAAATTAATTGTTATTATGGCAACTCCAAGTGATATTAATCCTGTTCAAAGAATAGCTTTAGAATCAATTGTTAAAAAACTAGGAGCTTATCGTGGTTTTATTCAAGAAGAAGTAAAAATGGCAGTTCTTGGATCAGGGCAAGATATCTTTGGAACTTCAATCATGTGTATTGATATGGGTGGTGGTTCAACTGATATTGCCATAATTAGTAAAGATTCAATTTTATATTCACTTTCAAGTCATTGTGCTGGAGATTATTTAACAGAAAAAGTTCAAGAGTACATTGTTAAAACTAAAAATGTTCGTGTTGGACTTAAAGAAGCAGAAGACTTGAAAAAGGCAATTGGTTCATTAATTCCAGGTAAAAATGAAGAATTATATCGTATTAGTGGTTTATTAATTCCAAGAAATAGTTCTAAATCAGGTGAAGTACTTGCGATATCTAAAACAATCTATATTTCACCAGAAGAAATTCGTACTAATGTGATGCAAAAGGAATTTCGTGATCATATTATTCCAGCAATTAGAAAAGTTTTACGAATTGCTGTTGAAAAAGCACTTGGTTCAATTGGTGATTTAAAAAAAGTAGGTAAAGGTGTCACAATTTGTGGTGGTGGAGCTTACATTAAAGGAATTGACAAATTTATTCAAGATGAACTTGCTAAAGAGTATCATTTAAAAGAATATGATAAGAAAGAAAAACTAGTTGCAGATGAAGTTTATGAAGGAGACTTCTTTGAAGTTCGCTGTGCAAAAGATCCTTTATATAATGTAATTAATGGATGTATGAAATATCGTGATGAAATTTATCGTGAAATCTTGCAAGAGCAAGAACACAAAGATAATTTATTATTTGATGATTCATCTGCTTTTCATAAAGCAAGAAGATAAAATGATTAAAAAAGTCTTATGAAAAAGCATAAGACTTTTTTAAATAATTATGAATTTTTTGTGATTGTAAAGTTACTTCTTTTCTACCTTAATTTATGCTAATAACACGTATATTATTTAATTTAAGTTATAATTATTATTAGATAAATTGCGGTATTGTTGACTAAATGCTGAAAGGAAAATGGAGTAGTAAGGGATGAATGTAGTAGCTAGTTATAAAACTGATATTGGAACTTTTAGAAGAGAAAATCAAGATTCTTTTGTTTTTTTGAAAAATAAAACAGGACAAGCATTAGCTGTTGTTTGCGATGGTCTAGGGGGACATAATTGTGGTGATATTGCAAGTTCAATGGCTGTAGCAATGTTGAAAAATTTTTTCAATCAAACAGAATGAAAAAAAATAAAAACTGATGACCAAATATATGATTGATTAAGAACAAGTGTTGAAACTATTCAACAAGAAATGAATGAATATAGTGTTAGCCATGAAGAAGCAAATGATATGGGAACAACTATGGTCATCACATTAATTGCGAATCATAAAGCTTATTTAGTGAATATTGGTGATTCAAGAGCATACATGTTTAATGATAAGGGACTGAAGCAACTAACTTCAGACCATAATATTTTGAATCTCTATCTAAAAAATAATCCCGAAAAACTAGCAGAAATGGATGTCAATAAAACTTATTGAAAAGCACTAACTAGTGCTTTGGGTCCGATAAAAAATCTAACAATAGATATCTTTGATCTCTCAATTACAACTCCTTCTTATTTCTTATTAACGAGTGATGGTGTCCACGACTTTTTAGAAGAATGAGAAATTAGTCATATCTTAGAAAAAAATAGTAGTTTAAAATCAAAAGTTAAGATGTTGATTAAACAAGCATTAAGTAATGTTTCAACAGATAATTTAACTGCGATGTTACTTTTAGTTAAAGATTAAAAAATTTTTAATTAAAATCAATTTTTATCAATAAAATTAATTAGTAGTTAAGTTTTATTTTATAAAGAAGGTTTGATTTCAATGTTTAAAAAAAATAATGCTAAAAAGCAAGAATGCTTAAAATGTAAGTATCAAAAGTTGATGCAACAAGGCAAGAAAATTTTTGATACTTGAGATCAAAAAGGAAAGCCACCAAAAAGGCTAATCGCAATTCAAAAAGAACTACTTAAACTGAAAAAGGCAATCAAACAAGAGAAAATTGATAATGAATTAGAATTTTGTGCTGAACATCCAGAAATTTTTGAATTTTTGCCAAGTGAGTGAACTTAAAAAATTGGTGTCTCAATGGAAATGAATCAGAAATTAAACAATCGCTATCAAATTATTAATAAAATTGGCTCTGGAGGAATGGCTAAGGTTTATGAAGCAAGAGATTTATATTTAAATCGTAATGTTGCAGTGAAAATTATTAATTTAGACACAAATAAAATTGATAATTTAAGTCAAGAGCGTTTTATACAAGAAATTAAAGCTGTATCAAGAATTAGACATCCAAATGTGATTTTAGTCTATGATATTTTTATTGATCAAAAAAATTGATGTTTGGTTCTGGAACTTTTAAAAGGTAAGACACTAAAAGAATATTTAAGCAATCTTGGTGTTTTGAGTATTAATGAAACTTTAAATATTATGCAAAAAATTTTACTAGGAGTTAACGCATGTCATCAAGCAGGAATTGTGCATCGTGATTTAAAGCCTGACAATATCTTGTTAAATGATAATGGGGCAATTAAGGTGTTAGATTTTGGAATTGCGATGATTGATGGCTATGAAGTTAAGAAGCATGCTCATCAAGTTGTTGGAACAATGAAGTATATTGCTCCTGAGGTTGTTAAGTTTCAAGCTGCGACAATTCAAAGTGATGTTTACTCATTAGGGATTATTTTATATGAATTACTAGTGGGTAAGCCACCATTTATTCATAAGAATCCACAACTACTGGCAAATAAGCATATTAAAGAACCAATGCCTTTAATTCGAGATTACAATCCGACAATTCCGCAAAGTTTAGAAAACATCATCATGAAAGCAACAAACAAAAATCCTGCTGAGCGTTATGCAACAATTCAAGAAATGAGTCAGGACTTAGCAACTTGCTTAAGTCACACTCGTAAAAATGAAAAACCAATAGTTAGCAAACAGAAAATGCTTGTGAAGACAAAAGAATTTCAGCTTAATAAATTAAATTTCTTTTTTCCATTCTTTTTAAAAAAATGATTTTTAATTTTATTAAGTTTCATCATTGTGCTAATAGTTGTTCTAGCTGTAGTAATTGTTTTTTATTTAAAGTAAGGAGAAAATTATGGAACTTAAAGAAGGAATTATCATTGCTGTTTCAAATAATTTTGCTGACATCAAAGTTGAAGAGAATTTCTATCAAGCTCACATCAGAGCTAAAGTTAAGGATAACGAAGAACTTTTAGTGGGTGACAAAATAGCAGTGACAATCATTGATAGCAAACAAGCAGTGATTGAAAAGATTCTGCCACGAACAAATGAATTGTATCGTCCTAAGATTGCCAATATTGACCAAGTTATTGTTGTGAACGCACTAGCGATGCCAAATTTCAACACTTTAATTTTAAATAAATTGCTAACTTTATTTAATTTTTATCAAATTCCTGTTTTGTTAGTTTTCACTAAAATTGATTTAGTTAAGACAGATGATCCAATTTTAGAAAAAGTTAGATACTATCAAGAATTAAAATATCAATGTTACTTTATTTCTAATCGCAATCAAGCAGGAATTAAAACATTAAGTCCAGTTTTTAAAAATAAATTTTCATTGTTAACTGGACTAACAGGAGTTGGCAAGAGTTCATTATTAAATTCTTTAAAGCCAGAATTAAAGTTGGCGACAAGAGAAATTTCTAAAGCATTAAAGCATGGAAAACATACAACAACGACAACTAAGTTGTATTTTTTATTAGATGGTGTTATTGCTGATAGCCCTGGGTTTATGGTACTTAAATTACAAGGGCTAACTAAACAAGATATTGCAGCTAATTTTCCTGTTATCAAGGATTTTTTTAGCAAATGCAAATTTGCTGATTGTTTGCATCAAAATGAACCAGAGTGTCAGGTTATTGCAAAAGTTACTGAAGAAAGCCAAGAACCAAGTCATAATTTAATTAAATTTTTTTATCAAGATTATTGTAGAATTTTATTAGACTTTATGTACTTAAATTAAGCAGGATGGAGGAATAAAGATGACAGAACCAAATGTTATAATTGCTGCTAGTATTCTAACAGCTGACTTTTTAAATTTAAAAGTTGAACTTGATAGCATTGTTAAAGCAAAAATTCCAGCAGTACATTTTGATGTGATGGATAACAACTTTGTTCCTAATTTAAGTTTTGGTCCTAAGATACTTAGTGATGTTGCTAGTTATTTAAAGACAAAAGGTGTTGCTGTTGATTGTCATTTAATGGTAGCAATTAAATCTAACATTAAAGTAAAAGATTTTTTGCAACCTTTTATTCTTGATGGTGTCAACAGTATTACTTTACATTACGAAGCTTTAAGTAAAAAACAACTAAAAGAATTTCTTAGTTGAAAAAATTGTGGCTTTAAAAAGGGTTTAGCAGTTAGTCCAGAAACAAAAATTAATAAGATTTTTCCTTATCTCGATTTATTAGATTTAGTTCTCATCATGAGTGTTCATCCAGGATTTGGTAACCAAAAATTTATTGATGCTTCTTATCAAAAAATTCAAACTCTATCTGATTACTGTAAGAACAACAATAAAAGTCCAATCATTGCAGTTGATGGAGGAATCAATGATAGTACAGCTAAACGTTGTATTGAAGCAGGAGCTAATTATTTGGTTTCAGGTAGTTACTTGCTTGATAATTCAAATTCGATTAAAAAACAATTAGAAAAGTTAGTGGCATGATGAAACAACTAATAATTGTTTGTCGTGATTTAGCAATTAATTGACAGCAGTTTAGTAATCCAATTTATATTGGTGTTGAATCAGGTGCTTTAGCGTTAATTAAAAGTAAACTACCGATTACATTTACTTGTGGAGATTTTGATAGCACTAGTAGTTCTGAGTTACAAGTTATTGAGGATGCTGCTAAAAAAGATAATTTTAAAATAATTAAAGTTGATGGCCAAAAAGACTATCTTGATAGCGAACTAGCAATTGTTGAAGCAATAAAATTAAAGTTAGAGTTTGATCAAATTGTTTTGATTACTGATGGTTCAAGATGAGATATGATTTTTGCACAAATTAATTTTTTAAGAAAGTATGCTAAGTATCAGCCAATTTTAATTGGTAGAGAAAATTATTTATTTGCTTTGCAGCAAGGAACAAAGTTTACTTTTACTAGTGAACAAATCAAGTATAAATATATTTCATTTTTTAGTTTAGATGAAAAAGCAGTGCTATATAATTTTACTGGTTGCAAATACTATCCTAATCAAGATGTTAGCATCAATAATCAGGATGTTCTAGCAGTTAGTAATGAGTTTCTAGCAAACGAAGCAAAGCCGACAATTGAAATTAAAAAAGGTTGATGTTTGGTTTGTTTGGCAGAAAAATTAAATTAAAAATATTGCTACCAAAAATAATTGCCAAAACTATACTTTTTATAATATAATTTATTAGGTAATTAAGAAATGGGAGCTGAAATAAATGCCATCAGTAAAATTAAAGTCACAAAGAGTTGACTCTAATGATAAAAAAGCTAATGAAGAAGATTTTAATAAAGCTTTAAAGTCTTTTCAAAAGATTTCTCAAGAAACTAAGCGTCAAGTAAAAAGACGTGAGTATTATGTTTCTCCAAGAGTTGAAATGAGAGCAAAGCGTAATTCATCTAAAAAAGGGAAGCGTCGTACTAAATAAGTTTTATTAGATTTTAAATCTAAGCAATGGTAAATCACTATTAATTTTATTAATAGTGATTTTTATTTTAATTAATTGAAAGTTAACAATAAATTATTGATATAATTAACAATATAAAGATATTTAGGAGTAAATAATAATTGATGAGTAATCAAGTGAATGTTTTTAATGAACAAAATTATGCTTTGGAAAATTTTCCAAATTTTGCTTTGTCAATTTTAAATCAAACTTTAGTAACTATTAAAAATCAACATGCTAATTCTGAAGTTGCAGTTGTTTTTATTGATGAAGCTAAGAGTTTAGAATTAAATCAAACTTATCGCAAAAAAGATTATGTGGCTGATGTTTTATCGTTTAGCAATAAAGATGAAAAAGATTTAGTTGAAGAAGAAAGTAATGATTTAGGGGATGTTTTTATTTGTTATCCTAAAGCTAAAAAACAAGCAGAAGAATATCAACATAGTCTAACAAGAGAATTATCTTTTTTATTTCTCCATGGATTGTTACATAATTTAGGATATGATCATGAAAATAAAGTAGATGAAGAAGTTATGTTTGGTTTACAAAAAAGAATATTGAATGAATTAAAGATTTATCGTAACTAAAAGGAGAATCACAATGGATGAAACAAAAGTATTAGATTTGCTAAATAAAGTAAAAGTATTGCAAGAAAAGGCTTATGTTCCTTATTCTAACTTTCGTGTTGCTGCAATAGTTGGTCTAAAAGACAACAAAGAAACATTAGGAGTTAATATTGAGAATGCTGCGTTTCCAGCTACTATTTGTGCTGAAAGAACAGCACTAGCACAAGCTATTACTCTAGGTTACAAAAAAGATGATGTTGATTTTTTATTTTTAATTACTGATAGCAAAAGTTTAGGTTCACCTTGTGGAGTTTGTCGTCAATTTATGGTTGAAACAATGCCATTAGATGCAAAGGTTTATATGAGTAATTGTAATACAAAAGAATTAAAAGATATTAAAATAGTTACTGTAGCAGATTTACTACCATTTGCTTTTATGTGCGAATCATTGAAGGGAAACGAAAAATAGAATGGACAGTAATTTTAAAGCTGGATTTGTCAGTTTTGTTGGTAAGCCAAATGTAGGTAAGTCAACTTTATTGAATACAATTTTACAAGAAAAGGTTGCGATTGTTAGCCATAAGCCACAAACAACAAGAGAACAAATGCAAGGAATTTATACTGATGATAATATGCAAATTGTTTTTTTAGATACTCCGGGAATTCATAAGCATCATAATCAATTAGGTAAGTTAATGAATCGTCAAGCAACTAGTGCTACTAAAGGTGCTGATGTTATTTGTTTACTAGCACCATGCAATGAACCAATTTCAGTTAATGAACAACATATTATTAGAATCTTAAAAGAAAGAGATACACCAATTTTTTTATTGCTTACAAAGGTTGATTTAGTGACAAAAGTTGAATTGTTTAATAAAATTAATGAATGAAAAGATTTATTAGAGTTTAAAGAAATTATTCCAATCTCAGCAACGAAAGAAGTTAACTTAAATATTTTATTGAAAAAAATTTATGATTATCTACCAGTTGGTGGTAAATTTTTTGAAATTGAACAAAAAAGTAATAGTACATCTCAACAAATAACTAAAGAAGTTATTAGAGAAAAAATTATTTTTCTAACAAGACAAGAAGTACCATATAGTGTTGCAGTTGTGGTTGAAAGTATGGAAACTAGTAAGAATTTATTAGAAATTTCAGCTGTGATTGTGGTTGAAAGAGATTCACAAAAAGCAATTTTAATTGGTAAGAAGGGGGAAATGATTAAAAATATTGGCATTCAAGCTCGTCAAGAGTTAGAGAAAATTTTTAATATCAAAATTATGTTGACACTTTTTGTTAAGGTTATCGATGAATGATCAAATAATCCTAAGAGCTTGAAAGAGCTGGGATACTTTTAATGAGAGGATAACAAGATAGCATGGAAAATAAGTATATTTTAAATCAGGGAGAATCAGATACAAAAAGATTAGATTCTTTATCAGAAATTTATGATAACAATAGCAAGAAATTTATTATTGAGAATATTGCAGAAAATTCAGTAGCAAAAATTATTGATGTTGGATGTGGTCAAGGAAGCATAACTAAGTTTTTTGCTAATCAGTATCCAAACGCTAAAGTAATCGCGCTTGATATTTCACAAGATCAATTAGTAATTTCTAAAAATAAAATGATAAATGAAACCAATATTGAATATCTTAGCGTTGATATTGAAAGTGACAGTATTACTTCAGAATTATGAGAAAAATTGCAATCAGCGGATTTAATTTATATTAGATACTTATTACTGCATTTAAAAAAATGAGAAATATTTTTTGATAATATTTATAAAATTTTAAAAAAAGGTGGACAAATAATTATTGAAGAACCTGGATTTCCATGAATAACTTATCCTTATTCAGAAACACTACAAAAAGCTTCTGTTGCTGCTCAGAAATTACTTCATAATTTAAATTATAAATTTGATTGTATTCCTCATCTTTGAGAGTTTTTAAATCAACAAAATCAATTTAAAATTAAAAATGTTGATTTTAGTCATCCAATTTTAAAAACTTATAATCAAAAAAGTCTTATGTGGATGTCTTTTGCACAAATTAAAGAACCTTTAATTAAAGCTAAAGTTTATGATGAAGTAGAATTTAACAATATTGTAAGCGAATTAAAAAAGATTGCTGAAGATCCTAAATATATAGGTATCTCTTTACGTTTGATTCAATTACATTTAGAAAAAATTTAACACTTATAATATATTGACAAATAAGGTATATAATAATAAAATATCTTAGTTTTTTAAAATAATAAGATAAAATATTTACTATACTCTTAAAATATAGATCATTAATTTAAAAATTTTATTATTAAATTAATTTGGAGGCATAAATGCAAGCGAATAATGCTTTTTCTATGAAAGAAATTATCAATCATTTAAAAGACTTTGGATTTGTATTTCAAGGTTCAGAAATCTATGGGGGCCTAGCAAATACTTGAGACTATGGTCACTTAGGAGTAGTTCTAAAAAATAAAATTAAGCTTGCTTGATGAGATTTTTTTATTAAGAATAATCAATATAATATTGGCTTGGATAGTTCAATTTTATTAAATTCTAAAGTTTGAAAAGCTTCAGGTCACTTAGATAGTTTTAATGATCCATTAATTGATTGTAAGGAATGTAAGTTCCGTTTCCGTGCTGATAGTTTAATTCAGCATTATTTTCCTGATTTAAATTGTGATGGTTGATCTGTTGAAAAATTAGATACCTTCATCACAGAAAAACAACTTAAATGTTTGAATTGTCAGAAATTTAACTTTACTAAAGTTAGACAATTTCAACTAATGTTTGAAATTAATCAAGGATTACTTCAAGATCAAGGAAATAAATTATACTTACGTCCTGAAACTGCCCAAGGGATTTTTATTAATCTTAATAACATCAAAAAAGCCTACAATAAAAAACTTCCTTTTGGCATTGGACAAATTGGTAAGAGTTTTCGTAATGAAATCACACCAGGAAATTTTATTTTTCGTACTTTAGAATTTGAACAAATGGAACTAGAATTTTTTTATAGTCCAGAAGATAAAACTAATTGATTTCAATATTGACTAGCTGAAATGACAAAATTTATTGAATCATTAGGAATTGCAAAAGACAGTTATCAATTAAGAGAACATGATAAAGAAGAATTATCGCATTATTCTCTTGGAACAACTGATGTTCAGTATCAATTTCCGTTTGGTACAAAAGAATTATGTGGAATTGCTAATCGTGGTAGTTTTGATTTAGTAAAACATAGTGAAGCAAGTAAAACAAAATTTTTAGTTGAAGACAGAACAACAAATAAACCAGTGATGCCTTTGGTTGTTGAGCCTTCTATGGGAATTGAAAGATTATTTTTAGCAATTATTTGTGAGAATTTAGTTCAAGAAGAAATTGAAAGTAAGAAAAGAATTGTGCTAAAGTTAAATCCTTTATTAGCACCTTATCATGTTGCAGTTGCTTCATTAAATAAGAAAAAATTAGGTCCAAAAGCGCAAGAAGTTTTTGAATTACTAGCTAAGAGTTGTATCGATGTTTTTTTTGAGCAGAAATCAGAAATTGGTAAGGTTTACAACTATCATGATCAAATTGGAACGCTTTATTGTGTGACAGTTGACTATCAAACATTAGAAGATAGCAAAGTAACAGTTAGAAACCGTGACACTATGAATCAAGAGAGAGTAGAAATTAATAGTTTAAAAAAATATTTATATGACAAATTAAATATTATTTTTTAATGGAGTAGAAATAGATGAGTTTAGAATTTAATCAAAAAATTCAAAAAATTAAAGAAGCAGTGAATATTGTTGATATTGTTGGTCAATATTTAAAGTTGAATCGTAAAGGTCAAAATTTTTGAGCAGTATGTCCATTTCATGAAGATTCAAATCCTTCTTTATCAGTATCGCAAGACAAGCAGATTTATAAATGTTTTGCTTGTGGTGAACAAGGGAATGTTTTTAAGTTCTTACAAAATTATAAGAACATTGATTTTTTTACTGCCTTAAAAGAAATAGCAAAATTGAGTAAAATTGATTTAAAAGATTTTGATTTAGAAATAGATGATGCTAGAAAAGTTGAATTGCATCAGTTTAAAATTTTAAATAATTTAGCAGTGAGTTTCTATCAGTATCAGTTGACAACAGAAGAGGGCAAACAAGCGTTTGAATATTTAAAGCAACGTAACATTACTGAGACAAACATTAATGATTTTGGCCTTGGATATGCACCAAATAGTAATCAATTATTAGAATATTTGAAGTTGCAAGGTTACAAGCAAATTGACATCATTGAATCGGGTCTTGCTAAGGTTAATGATAAAGATAAAGTGAAAGATATGTTTTTTAATCGTATTACTTTTCCAATTGTTGACTTGGAAGGTAATTGTGTTGGATTTAGTGCTAGAAAGTATTTAAATAAAGGAAACGATAATTTTAAATATATCAATACATCAGAAACTGAGATTTTTAAAAAAGGTCAAATTCTTTATAACTTGTATAATGCTAAAAAAGCAGTTTCAGTCAACAACAATAATATTTATTTAGTTGAAGGTTATATGGATGTGATTAGTTTAACTAATCAGCAAATAAAAAATTGTGTTGCTTTAATGGGTACTAATCTAACATTACAACATATGGATACGTTAAAAAAAATTACCAACAACATTATCATCTTTTTAGATGGTGATGAAGCAGGGAAAACAGCAGCATATAAAATTGCCATTAATTTATTAGCTCATGAATTTAATGTCAAGATTGTCGACAATCCAACAAATTTAGATCCTGATGAATTAATCAGTAAAGATGTTGAAAACTTTAAAGAAATAATTAAAAATACTTTACATCCTTTAGCTTTTGCAATTAATTTTTTCTTGCAAAAGTATGATTTGAAAAAAGATAGTGAACAAGTAAAAGAATTTCTTGCACAATTAAAGCCATTATGACAAGTGATACAAGACCCAGTAACAATTAAGTTTTATTTAGATAACTTAGAAAAACTTACTAACTTATCGCAAAAAGAATTACGGTTGAGTCTGCAGTTACAACAAAAATATATAGTTCAAAATACAACATATGTTAACAAGCCAAAAAATAAATTTAAAAGTATTTCTTTACAAGAGAAATTACTAGAAGTACAGAAACAATTATTTTTCTTGTTGCTATTAGATCGTAGTGTTTATTTGTTTTTAGAGCAAGAAAAATTTATTTTTGCTAACAAGGAATTAATGAATTTATATTTCTTAATTAGTCAGCAGTATCAAGAAAATGATAAGCTGACCAAAATTGATTTTGATGAAATTCTAAATCTGTTAAAAGATAATGAGATTTTTAATTTCTTACAAGCAATAATCAACCAGTATAAAGATAAAAATTATGAAGTTAAGCAATCTATTTTACAAGACTATTTAAAAATTATTAAAAAGTGTTTAATTGAAAGCGAAATTGCTAGTTTGAATCAACAACTTATCAAATCAGATGATTTGGACAATAAACTTAAACTATTAAAAGAAATGTCAGTTTTGAAAAATAAACTTAACGATTAGAGGAAAAAATTTATGAATAAAGAAAAAAAAGAATTTAAAAGCAAAGAAGAATTGAAAGCTGACTTAATTGACAAAATTAAAGTAGGTGAAGAGCTTAAGCAAGAAGAAATCTTAAGCGATTTACAACATTTGAGCTTATCTGATGATGAGATTGAAGAGATTTTTGATTTTTTAGAATCAGAAGGAGCAATTTTTCTTGATGCTTTAGTTGATGAAGAAGAAACAATTGAAGAAGATGACTTAATGCTTGACAACATTGCAGCTGAGTTAAATTTGAAAAATACTATGAGTATCTCAAATGATACAAGAAGAAAAGATGGGATTAAATCTTACTTCAACATCTTAGGAACTAGTCAAATTTTAACCCAAGAGCAAGAAGTTGAATATGCAAAAATGTTAGAATCAAAAGATCCAGAAGAAAGAGATTTTGCTTTTAAGCAATTATTTAACTCTAACTTAAAGTTAGTTGTATCGGTTGCTAGAAGACATTTAAATCGTGGCTTAGCATTTGAAGATTTAATTCAAGAAGGAAACATTGGTTTAGGAAAAGCAATTGTTAAGTTTAACTATCATAAAGGATTTAAGTTTTCTACTTATGCAACTTGATGAATTAGACAAGCCATCACAAGAGCGATAGCAGATCAAGGTAGAACAATTAGAATACCTGTCCATATGGTAGAAAGAATTAATAAACTAACGCGAATTGAACGTCAATTGAATCAAGAATTAGGTAGAGAGCCAACCCCAGAAGAAATAGCTGAAGCAATGGGACAAAATATGAATGCTAATCGAATTTTAGAAATAAAAAAATTAGCTTCTGAACCAGTATCTTTAGAAAAACCAATTGGTGAAGAAGATGACACTCATTTTGGTGATTTTATTAAAGATAAGAATATGTTGTCACCAGATGAAGCAGCAGAACGTCATTGATTGAGAGAACAACTTGATCAAGTTTTTGGTGATGTGCTAACGTTAAGAGAAGAAAAAGTAATTAGAATGCGTTTTGGTATTATGCCGACAAAATTAAAACGACTAATAAATCTTTGTGAAGAAGATGAAAAACAAGAATTAAAAAACGCAATGGATGAAATGCATTTACATGCTGAAACTAGTTTAGATGTCCCAGAAATTGTTCGTAATAAAGTAATTTATACACACATCAGCAAATATGATACACCAAAAACTTTAGAAGAAGTCGGCAGAGAATTTTCTGTTACAAGAGAAAGAATCAGACAAATTGAAGCTAAAGCAATTCGAAAATTAAAGCATCCTTCCAAATCAAAACTTATTAAGGAATTCTATAAAGGCTAAAATGAAACTATCAATTATCATTGAAAAGTTAGAAAATGCTTTTCCTTTAGAAGATGCTGCAGATTGAGATTTTGTTGGATGACAAGTTAGAAGTAAGAAAAAAGATAATGAGATTAGTGAAATACTAATTGCATTAGATGTAACTGAAAGTGTCATTGAAGAAGCAATTAAGAATAAAATAAAATTAATTATTGTTCATCATCCTTTTATTTTTGCTAAGAGCATTGCTACTTTAGCAAATAATAAATGAAAAAAAGAGTTACTTCGTAAATTAAAAGCAAATAATATTAATGTTTATGTTTTGCATACTAATTTTGATAAGAATCGTTTTGGGATGAATTTTTTAATTGCTGAACAATTGAAATTAGCAAAGATAAAATACTTTGATCAAGAAAAATTAAGTGTTGTTGGTTACTACAATAATTTATCTTTAGCAAAAGTTGTAGCTAATACCAAAACATACTTTGATTTTGATCAAGTTAAAGTTATCACTAAAAATTTAAAAGCAAAAATTAATAAAGTGATAGTAGCGTCTGGAGCTGCAGGAGATGTTGTTGAGTTGTTAAGCAAATCTGATAGTACTAAGAATGATATTTCACTTGTGATTACAGGTGAAGTTAAGTGACATCAAGAACTAGAGGCATTAGATAAGAATATTAATGTCCTAGTATTAGGACATAATATGGAAGAAAAATTTGTTGATTTCATGAGTGAATTTTTAGTTGCAAAGGTTTTTGAGCAAGAAAAAATTAAAATTCAAAAATACTTTTTCTCAAAACCAATTTTTTGTTAATTAAAATCCTTTTTAAAAAGGATTTTTTTATTTTGTTTTAGTAATTAATTATTAGGAGTCGATAGTCTATGAAATTCAAAGATTTTCAAAATGATAAAAAGCCGCGCGAAAAAGCAATTAAATATGGAATTGCAAGTTTAACGGATGAAGAATTATTAGCAATTATTTTACGTACAGGAACAAAAGAAAAAAATGTTTTGTTGCTAGCAAGAGATATTATTGATACATTTAAAGGAATTGAAAATTTTAATCAGATTGAATTTAATAGTTTAATTAAAATTAAAGGAATTGGTAAGAGTAAGGCTTTGGAGTTAGTAACTTGTTTAGAATTAACAAAACGAATTAAATTAGTCAATAAGCAATTTCAGTATGCAAAGATAATTTGGCCTGAAGATGTTTTTAATCTAGTAAAAGATTATTATGAAGATTTAAAACATGAGCATTTTTATTTATTATTGCTAAATAATCAAAATAAATTAATTCATCAAAATTTGTTGTATAAAGGTACTCATGATAGTTTAAAAGTCGATATTAAAGATATTTTATATTTAGCAATTACGTATCGTGCTAATAAAATTATTTGTATTCATAATCATCCAGGAGGTGATAGTGAGGCTTCTTTTGCAGATTTAAAAATTACTCAGGAATTAAAAAAACAATTAAAAATTTTTGAAATAACTTTATTAGACCATATCATTATTGGTTGAGAAAACTATTATAGTATTAATTTGAATAAAAAATATCTATTTCCAATTGATAAGTAGAAAAATAAATGTAATTTTTTATTAATTAGTATGAATATTTTATTTTTTTTGATTATAATTTACTTGAATGATTATCATCATTATTAAATTCAAATTATAGGAGAGGTATTAATGAAAATGCACGGAATAGGTGCTAGCAATGGAATTGCAGTAAGTAAAGTTTTAATTCTTAAAGAAGAAACAACTAAAATTAGTAATAATAAGGTTGAAGAAAAGAATTTAAACTCTGAAATTAACAAAGTTGATATAGCAATAGTACAAGTAAAAAATGACCTTGAAAAATTAGTTGTTACAACAAGAGAAAAATTAGGCGATGAACATGCTGCTATCTTTGAAGCTCATTTATCGATTTTAGCAGATCCAGAGTTATATCAGCAAATTAAATCATTAATTAATGATGAAAAATGGAATGCTGCTAAAGCAGTTGAACTTGCATGTGATAGTTTTTATCAAATTTTT
This sequence comes from Spiroplasma platyhelix PALS-1, assembly GCF_021496725.1. Taxonomy (GTDB): domain Bacteria; phylum Bacillota_I; class Bacilli_A; order Mycoplasmatales; family VBWQ01; genus Spiroplasma_D; species Spiroplasma_D platyhelix. Next base: position 415,765 of record NZ_CP051215.1, on the reverse strand, counting down.
AGTTCATTAGATGATGAATATTTGCGTGAACGTGCAGCAGATATTCTTGATATTAAAACTAAACTATTAAATCAAATTTTAGGAATTAAAGATAACTTTTTAAGTGAAATTAAAGAAGAAGTTATTATTGTTGCTAATGATTTGACTCCTTCTCAAACAAGTCAATTAAATCCAAAATTTGTTAAGGGATTTTTATGTAATATTGGTGGTCGAACTTCTCATTCTGCTATTATGGCAAGAAGTTTAGGAATACCTGCAATTGTAGGATTAAAAAATATTACAACTCAAGTACAAAATAATGAGTATGTAGCTTTAAATGGTAGTAGTGGTTTAGTTGAACTTAATTTATCAACAGAAGAAGTTAATAAGTGAAAACATCAAGAAAAATCTTGAGTAAATTTAAAAGCAGAACTAACTAGTTTTAAAGGTAAAAAAACAATTACAAAAGATAACTATGAATTTAAATTAGAAGCAAATGTTGGATCATCAAAAGATTTAGATTCAGCAATTGAAAATGATGCCCAAGGAATTGGACTATTTAGAACTGAATTCTTATATATGGAAAATACTGATTTTCCAACTGAAGAAGAACAATTTAATGAATATAAAATTGCATTAGAAAAAATGCATCCTTATAAAGTTGTTATCAGAACATTAGATATTGGTGGCGATAAAAAATTATCATATTGAGATTTACCACATGAATTGAATCCTTTTTTAGGATATCGTGCGATTAGACTATGTTTGGATCAAAAAGATATTTTTAGAACACAAATCAGAGCTTTATTAAGAGCTTCAGTTTATGGACAATTAGGAATTATGTTTCCAATGATTGCAACAGTTGAAGAATTTAAAGAAGCTAAAGCGTTTGTTTTACAATGTAAAGAAGAATTGATTAAAGAAGGACAAAAAGTAAGCGATAACGTTCAAATTGGAATGATGATTGAAATTCCTTCTTCTGCAGTTAATGCACATATCTTTTCTAAGTATGCTGACTTTTTCTCAATTGGAACTAATGATTTAATTCAATATAGTTTAGCAGCAGATAGAATGTCTGAAAAAGTTTCTTATTTATATCAACCTTACCATCCAGCAGTTTTAAGATTAATTAAAATGACAATTGATGGCGCTAAGGTGCATGAAAAGAAAATTCCTGTTGGAATGTGTGGTGAAATGGCAGGAGATAGCATTGCTGCTCCGTTATTAGTAGGTATGGGATTGGATGAATTTTCAATGTCAGCTTCTGATATTTTATCAACAAGAAAGTTAATTAATAGTTTAAGCAAAAAAGATATGGAATTATTAGTTGAACAAGCACTAGCATGTGAAACTCATGAAGAAGTAGAAAAATTAGTAACAGACAAACTTAATCAAATATTAAATTAAAAATACATTTTAAAATTTGGAGGAAAAAATGTTTTTATTTAGAAAAAAAAGAATTGAAGTATACGCACCAATTTCAGGGGAAGTTATTAAAATTGAAGATGTTCAAGATCCTGTATTTTCAACAAAAATGTTAGGTGATGGATTTGCTATTATTCCTAAAAGTACAAAAGAAGCAACATTTCTTGCACCAATCTCAGGAGTTTTGACTACTACAATGGATGCAGGACATGCGTATGGTATTACTGAAAAATCAACTAAGATTGAATGTTTAGTTCATATTGGGATGGATACAGTAGAATTAAATGGTAAGGGTTTTGATGTGAAGGTTAAGAAAGAAGATAAAATTACAGCAAAAGACTTATTAGTAAAAGTTAATTTAGATTCAATTAAGAAAAATAATAAAGATATTACAACACCAATTGTTTTTACTAAAGAAACAATTGCAGAATATGGTTATAAAATTAACATCTTAAAATATGGTAAAGTTAAGCAAGGCGATGTGATTGCTGAGCTTGTGAAGGAATAATTTTAAAAAAGCTCTAATGATAAATTAGAGTTTTTTTAATTATTAAGATAAAAATGATTTAATTTGATAAAATTAATATCATACAAATAGCAAAGCAAATTGGAGGTTGAAGTTAAATAATGAATTTTTGAGATAATTATTGGTGGGTGATACTTTTAATTTTTCTGTTAATTCTTGTCTTACTTTTTTTATTAAGATGGTATCAATTTCATCATATTGATTATAAGTGAGAAAAAAAACGTCATTTTCCCCAATGAACTAATTCTGGTGTCATCACTAGAGATAATTATTTATTAAGAACTAATTATAATTTTGTTGAAGATAGTAGATGTGTTGTCATTGGTGTCCATAGTATGGGTGGTTCAAAAGAGGACTTTAATCTAGCAAAAGATTTTTTCCATAAACAAAAAATTTCTTTTTTAAGTTTTGATCAAAGAAACTGAGGAGAAAATGGTAAGTGAAAATATCATAGTCTAGGAACAACAGTTAGTGATATTGAAGATATCATTAATGTTGTGATTGAAAGATTTCCTAAGCAAAAGATTATTTTATTAGGAGATTCGTTTGGTTCTTCATTAGTAGCACTTGCTTTAAAAAGATTAGATAATCAAGTAGCAGGCGCAATTCTAACTAATTTTGTTACTAAGAATTGAAACTTTAAATTAACAGCTAGTTTATTTTTTAAACTTGCTGCTGGACTTATTTTTTATAAAAATATCCTTCTTCCAATTACTTATGATCCTTCAGATTTATCTGATCGCACTGAATATGTTGATGCAGTTAATGAACGTAATTATCGTAGAAATAATAAATCCTTTACTTTGTTGTATCTAATGCAAGCAAAAAATAGTACTAAGTCAGTAGTTAAAAATATTAATGATACTGTTTCACCAGTACTGGTAATTCAGAGTGGTGAAGATATCTTAGCTGATTACGATAAAGTAGAAGATAATGAAAAGAAATGAAGAAAAGGTGTGACTTACAAATTTTATAAAAAAGGTAAGCACGCAATTCTAAATGATTCTCATACCGATGCAGTTTTAAAAGATATTGAAAAATGAATTTCAGGAATTAAAGGATAAACAAAAATGGTAGCTTAGCTACCATTTTTATTAATCCATTAAACCAGCTTGATAGAGGTTTTTGAAGTGTCCTTCTTTAACTTTTAATTCTTCAAATGTTCCAGTTTGAACCAGACCACGATTTTTTTCTAACACAAGAATTTGATCAACATTTTTAATTGTTGATAGGCGGTGAGCAATAACAATACTTGTTCGACCAACCATTAGTTTATTAAATTGTGCTTGAATTTCTTTTTCAACAATATTGTCTAGAGCACTTGTAGCTTCATCAAGAATTAGCAACTCAGGATTTTTTAAGAAGACTCTTGCGATGGCAACTCTTTGCTTTTGTCCTCCTGAAAGATTCATTCCTCTTTCTCCTAGCATTGTTTGATATTTATCAGGTAACTCTTCGATGTAGTCAGATAGATTAGCTTTTTTAGCTGCTGCTGCAATTTCGGCATTGGTTGCATTTTGTTTGGTGTAACGAATGTTTTCCGTGAAGTCACCATATAAAATTTGTGGATCTTGTTCGATGTAACCAACATGGCCTAGATAAGATTTTAAATTAAGTTGCTTTAAATTAGTATTGTTGATTAGGATTTCGCCACTTTCTGGGTCATAGTATCTTAGTAGTAGTTTACTAATAGTACTTTTTCCAACTCCAGTTGCACCAACAATGGCATAGCTTTTTCCTTTTTTAAAAGTATAATCAAAGTCTTTTAAGATTCAAGGAGAGCCTTCTTTATAGCGGAAATTGACATTCTTAAAGATGATGTCACCACTAATAGAGTTAACTTTAATTGCCTTATCAGCATCAACAATTTTTGGTTTGACATCTAGAATTTCATTAATTCTTAAAATCGCAGTTGAAGCTCGAGCTCAGTTAGTTAAGAATTGAATACTTTGAATAATTGGAAAAATTAAAGTGTTGACTGAAAGCATGAAAGAAATAACAACAGCAGGTTCAATGATTCCCTTACTTGCAAAATGCAGTCCAGTAACTAGACCAACAATATTAATTCCTGTTAGTAGTGTTACTAGTAAAGCTTGTGCAAAACTGTTAAAGTTAATTGTTTTCTTTGAAGCACCATAGTATCTTTTATGTTCAGATAGAAATCTTTTCATTTCTGATTCTTCAGTAGCATTACTTTTAATTAAAGCAATAGTTGAGATACGATCAGTTACATCAGCATTAACTTCAGTGTAGACTTTTCTTCATTTATAATTTAGAATTCGAATAATTTGAACACTAAAAATTGCTGCAACAGCGATAATTAAGATTATCCCTAGAACAATTAGTGACATTTGTCAATTAATTGAAAAAGTAACAATGATTCCTCCAATAAAAGTTACCAATGCACTAAGAAAAGCTAAAGGAATGGCTTGCATATTATCACCAATAATCTCAGTATCACTAATTAATTTAGTTAGTGATTCACCAATTTTACTAGTTTCATAATATGACATATCAACTTTTAGTAGTTGATCTAAAACTTTATTTCGGTACTCAATTTCAATTTTAACGCCAATTAATCCACCAGTTAGATTTCTGATGTACATTAAAATTCCTGAACCAACTTGTAAACTAATTAAGATATAAGTTAATTGAATAATTTTATTAGGATCAAAGCCATTAGTTAAAAAGGTATTAGTTACTTTTGGAATGATAACTGTTAGAACAGATGCAAGAATTGTCGCAGTAATAGCAATAGTATACAAAACTGGATAAACTTTATAGTATTTAAAGATTGCAGAGATGAAACCACTTTTTTTGATTTTTATTTCCGAATATTCTTTTTTTGCTTTTGCTTTTTTTAATTTTAATTTTTTAAACTTTTTTGATTTTTTCATTATGATACCTTTCTTTAATTTTTATGTCACTTTTCATAAATCAAATTAAATTCTTGATTTAATTTTACATTTTTATTTAGTAAATTAGTTCTTAATAATTCTAAGTATTTACTAAAGGCTAAACTTAAATCTTTAGCAGCAAGTTTTCTTAATGTCTTTACTTCAGGGTACTTTCTTTCTTTAGAAATTTTATCTGCTAGAAATACTATTAAATCTAATTTGCTCATTTTTAGGTCACCACTAGTATGTTTAAAAATTGCATCAATTATATCTTGATCATGAAATTTTAGGTGATGCTTTAAATAGAGTGCTCCAACATAAGCGTGATAGAGGTTAAATGGCGCTGTTAGACCTTCAGGGTAGTACTTATTAAGGTATTTAGTTAGTTGTGTCTTTGGCCATTGTTTGGCGATGTCATGGAAGGTTCCTGCGATTAGTGCTTGATTGGGGTCAACATGATGTTTGATTGCAAGTTCTTTTGCTGCTTGTCCCACATTAAGACAATGTTGGATACGTTCTTGATCTAAATTAAAATTTAAACGTTCTTGAGCATAAATTAAATTATTATTGATGTAATCTATAACTTTTGGATCAAGTAGTTCAATCGCTTCGCCAGTACGAATTTTTGATGAACTAACATCACTACTTGGTTGAACAACTAAATTCTCACAATGATATCTTTGCATTAATTCAATTGTTTTTGGATAGTGTGGTCGATTAACGACAATGATCTTAACTAGCTTATTTAATTCATCAATCCCTTTTCATTGATTTAAAGTAGCTAAGTTATCTGAACCAATAATGAAAAAGAATTCAGTCTTAGGATAAGTTTTTGTTAAATATTTAATTGTATTAATTGAATAACTAACTTTACTTTTACTTTTTAATTCGTATTCATTCAATTTTAATCAAGCAAGATTTTTAATGGCTAACTTAATCATGGCAATTCGTTGTTCAGTAGTTGCGCTAACATTATTTTTTAAAGGATTTTTTTTATTTGGTAGAATTCATACTTCATCAAGTTTTAATTTAGAAAAAGCAGTTTTTGCAATTTTTATGTGCTGATTGTGAATTGGATCAAAAGTGCCACCTAAAATACCAATTTTTTTCATTAGTTGTCTCCTTTAAGCGCTAGTAGAGTATCTTGATTAAAAGTTTTGCTATGAATCATCGCAAGTTCTTCTTTATAAGGTGGTTTGTTGTTAATTCAGGGAGTTTCTAAGATTTTTGTTTTGTTGATAAATAGAGGATGATAAATAATTTTGATTAAGCTATCAAAACCAATTTTTCCTAAGCCTAAATTTTCATGACGATCTTTATGACTATTTAAGCCAAATTTAGAATCATTTATGTGAAGAACTAGTAACTTATCAAGACCAATTAGTTGCTCAAATTCTTTAATAATGCCATCTAGATTGTTAACTAAATCATAACCTGCATCATATAAATGACAAGTATCTCAGCAGACACCAATTAATGATTTATTTTTGACATTGTTGATGATGTAAGCTAGTTCTTGAAAATTGCTACCAGTTTCGTTACCTTTACCTGCCATAGTTTCTAAAGCAATCTTCACTGTTTGATTTTCAAAGCATGCTGCATCTAAACCTTTGATAATTTGATTTAGAGCAAGATTTTTTTCTGCACCAACTGTGCTACCAGGATGAAGGACAATTGTGCTAACACCAATTTCTTGACAACGCTTTAATTCTTTTTGTAACAATTCAACAGAAAAGTTAAAAGTACTAGGTTTTAATGTATTAGCTAAATTAATAAGATAAGGTGCATGAACGATGACATCTTTAATATTAATATTATTTGTTTTTAATTCTACTTTGAATTCGGGTAGTAATAGTTCTTGGATTGGCTTACGATTGGCATTTTGTGGTGGTCCTGTATAAATCATAAAAGCATTAGCATTGTAACTAACTGCATCTTGGACTGAACCAAGTAAATATTTAGGTGCTTTCATTGAAACATGACAACCAATAATAACGTTAGAAGTATTCATTTCTCTAACCTCGAAATTTTTTCTTTTTTTGCAGATCTTTTTTTCTTATCTTTGTTAGTTTTGTTTTAAAATCTTTTTTGTATCCAGGCTTTACTTTTTTGTTAGCATGAAAACGATTGATTGTTTGTAAAGCTAGTTTGCTTTCAGTAGGTTTATTAGTTTTACTAGCAAGATTTTTTTCTTCCACTAATTCATTCTTTTTAATTTTATAATATTTTATATTAAGATTGGACTTTTTAAGTTCTTGAATAGCATTTAAATCATGATGATCATAAAAGATATATGAGATACCAGATTGGTTGTTTCGTCCAGTTCGTCCAGCACGATGTAAGTAATAGTTTAATTCTTTTGGCAGTTGTAAAGAAATAATATGTGAAATCCCTGGAATATCAATCCCTCGTGAACTAACATCAGTTGTCACTAAATATTGATAGTCAAGATTTTTAATTCTTTTGAAAATTTGGATACGACTTCTAGGTGATAAATCACTGTGCAGTAAAGCAGTTTTTTTGCCGGCATTAGTTAGTAAGGAACCAATCTCGGCAATTTGATTTTTAGTGTTGACAAAAATTAAGCATAAATAAGGATTGATTAAATTTACTAATGCTAGTAAGTCATTTTTTCTTTGGTTAAAAGGACAATTAATAAAAATGTGTTCAATTTTTGGTGCTACCATCTTATTAAGATTGATAACTTTTGTGTTACTAAAATATTTTTTTAAAAAACTTTGTAGTTCTTGATTGATTGTCGCTGAAAAAGCTAAACATTGAATATCAGAATTAAATTTTGTCATTAGAAAATCTAAATCTTTAACAAAACCTAATTCAAATAGCATATCACATTCATCAAGTACTAAAGTTCTAGCAGTAGTGATGTTTAGACCATGCTCTTGATAGAGTGTTTTGATTCTTGTTGGCGTACCAATAACAATCTCAGGTTGGTTATTTTTAAATTTTTCTGTTTGTTTTTTTAATTCTGTTCCACCAACAAAACAAGCCACTTTAATTGGTTGGTTTGCTGTTAGTTGCTTTGTAAAACTGAAAATTTGTTGTGCTAGTTCTCTAGTTGGTGCCATAATTACTGCTTGTGTTTTATTATTATTTTCAATTTGATTTAAAATTGGAACTAAAAAAGCATGAGTTTTTCCTGTACCAGTTGGACTTGTAACAATTAAGTTACTGCCTTTTAATGCTAAAGGAATCACTTGGTTTTGGATTTCAGTTGGTTTGATAATTTTGTTAATTTTTAATGCTTCAATAATTCACTCTTTAAGATTAAAATTGTTTCATGACATGATATTCACTCTCTTCTCATGATTAATATTTTATCGTAAATTTAATAAAATTAATTGTTTTTTTGTTAGTTTTATTTAGTGGTTTTTATTAATTGCTTTTATTTTTTTTATCTTTATAATAGGTTATAAATAATTAGGTAGATTAAAAAAAGAAAGTGAGTAGAAAGTATGAGTTTTGAATTTAAGTGTCCCAATTGTAATCATTTAATTACTGAGAAAGATTTTAATAACAATGAAAAAATTATGAGTCATTTAAATGAAATTTTTAAGAAACATGAAACTGAATATATTAATCAATTAAGAGCAAAGTTATCTGATCGTTACAAAGCTGAATTAATGAGAGAATTAAAACGTACAGCAGCTGAAAAAGAGATTGAAGTTAGTAGAATTTATCAAACTAAACTTGATCAATTAAATCAAGTTATTGCGAGTCAAAAAGTTGCTGTAAGTAAAAGTGAAAGTGAATTAGCCAAAGCATTGCTAGAAAAAGAAAATGAATTAATTAAAATCAATCAAAAAGAATTAGATAAGTTAAACGAAATTATTGCTGAGCAAAAAAATAGGATTGAAAACACTAATATCGAAATTGACCGAGCTTTAGCGCAACATGAAGTGAAACTAAACAAGCAAAGTCATGATGAGATTACAGCATTAAGAACACAAATAAGTCGCTTAGAAAAAGATAAGGAAGCGCAAAAACTAATGTTAGAAAAATTATTAGTTGATAAAGAAAATGAATTAATTAAATTAAATCACGAACAACTTGACCAATTAAAGCAAGTTATTGCGGAGCAAAAAAATAAAATTGAAACTAGTAGTGTGGAATTAGAAAAAACTTTAGCGCAACATGAAGTGAAACTAACTAATCAGAAACATGAAGAAATTACTACTTTAAAAGCCCAAATCAATGAGTTAAGAGAAGCAAACTTACAATTTAAAGTAATTCAAAATAAAACTAAAGGTGAAAATTTTGAACATGAAGTTGAAAGTGAATTAAGAAAAGTTTTTGAACCAGATGATATTATTTCTAAAATTACTGCACAAGATAAAAAAGCTGATTACTTACAAGAAGTAAGACAAGATAATAGTGTTATAGGTAAAATTGTTTATGAAGTTAAGAATGCAGAATGAAGTAACAATTGAGAAAAAAAATTAGTTGAAGATATGGCAAAGCAAAATTCTAAATATGGAATTTTAATTGCCACAAGTTTTAATAGTAAGTATCAAGGAATTCCTTTTAAACGTTCAGATTACAATGCTAATGTTTATCTTAGTGATCCTGAAAGTTTCTACTTTGTTGGTCAAATTTTACGAACATTAATTAAAATTGAGCATCGTTTAGAAAGTAATCGTGATAAGAATGATTATAATGAAAAAATTAATCAGTTTAATAAATGAAAAGAAACGCAATTGCCAAAATTAGATTTAGATATCAATAATAGTTTGCAAGAAATTGATCGCTTAGCAAATCTTATTACAGGTCGAGCTGAAGATATCAAAAAAGAAAAAGGTAGAATTTATAAAAATTGAGTTAAGAATGTTAAGGACTATTTAGAAAACTTTATTTTCTAAAATTAAACAAAATGAAAAATTTAAATTTGTTTGCAAATTTAAATTTTTTTTACCATTTTCATTTTTTTTAAAAAATCTTTTATACTTTATTATATAGAATAAATCAATAAAAGAAGGAGAAACAATGACTAAGTATGATGTCGTAGTTGTTGGAGCAGGGATTATTGGAATTGCTGTTTGTGATGAGTTAGCAAAGCGTGGTTTTAAAGTAGTTGTTGTAGAAAAGAATCCTAAAATTGCAGAAGAAACTACTGAAGGTAACTCTGGGATTATTCATGGTGGATTTGATCCAACACCAGGGAAATTAAATGCTAAATTAAATCTTGTTGGTAGAAAACTTTATGAAGAAAAATGATTTAAAGAATTAGATTTTCCTTGACAGAAAGTTGATTCTTTAGTGATTGCTTTGAGTGAAAAAGAAAAAGAAGCAGTAGAAAAACTCTACTATCGTGGCATTGAGAATGGATTACAGCCTAGTGAGTTAAAGATTCTAACACAAAAAGAAGTAAGAAATTTAGAACCTAATATTAACCCAATTGTTGATTCAGCTTTATTATGTACATCATCTTATATTGTTGACCCAGTTCTTTTAACCTATGCTTTGTGAAATCGTGCTAAAGCTAATAAAGCAGAGTTATTTTTAAATCATCAAGTTACGAAAATAAAAGAAAGTAAAACTGATTTTTTAGTTACTTGTAAAAATTTAGATCAAGAAGTTACTTTTACTTGTAAGAAAGTAATTAATGCTGCAGGTCACTATGCGGATGAGATAGCTAAAATGATTAAGGCACAAGATTTTAATTTAATCAGAAGAAGAGGACAGTATTGTATTTTAGAAAAAACAGAAGCTCAAACATTAAAAAATCATGTCATCTTTTTAGTGCCAACTATTTATGGTAAGGGTGTGATTGTTGCTCCAATGCCTGATGGTCATATTTTAGTTGGTCCAACAGCAGAAGAAAATATTGCTAAAGCAGATACAAGATTAGTTGATTTTAAGCATTTAAAGATTATTCAAAAACTTGGCAAGAAAATTATTCCAAGCCTAAATGTTGAGCGAATTAGTAAGCTTACAAGTGGTTCACGACCAATTTGTCAAGAAACAGATGATTTTGTGATTCGATATGCTAAGCATAATCAAAATTTTATTAATATCGCTGGGATTAAGTCACCAGGATTGACTGCTGCGCCAGCTATTGCTTTACAAGTAGCAGATATGATTGATAGAACTAGAAAAGGAGAAAAGTAATGTCTGAGATTGGACAAGTAATTGTTGGTGAGTTAATAGGAACTTTTTTATTAATATTATTAGGAAATGGCGTTGTTGCGAATGTTATGCTAAAAGGTACTAAAGGAAATAATAGTGGTTGAATTGTACTTTCAGTTGGGTGAGGCTTTGCTGTGACAATTGCAGGTTTATTAAGTAGTATCTCACAAGCACATTTAAATCCTGCTGTGACAATTGGATTTTTAATTGGTGGCAAGACAGCAGCATTTGTTGGTGGTAATTTTGCTTATGCACCAATTTATATTATTGTGCAGTTTCTTGGTGCGATGATTGGTCAGTTGTTTGTTTATTTAGCTTATTTTAAAGAGTATCACAACACAGAAAAACCAGATGATATTTTATTTACCTTTGCAACCATCCCAGCTAATCGTAATTTTATTTGAAATACAATTACTGAGATACTAGCTACTTTTGTTTTAATGATGATTATGTTTGGAACGTTAGTAATTAAAAATTTAATGAAAGATTCTGGCATCTCAGGACTTAATAATTTTACAACTCCGCTTATGGTAGGAATTGGTGTGATGGTGATTGGTCTTGGGTTGGGTGGTCCAACTGGATTTGCGATTAATCCTGCCAGAGATTTAGGTCCAAGAATTATGCATGCCATATTACCCTTGAAACATAAAGGTAGTTCAGATTGAAAGTATGCACCAGTGCCAGTGGTTGGTCCGCTTTTAGGTGCTTCTATTGCTGCTGCGTTAGTTCAAGTGATTGCTGTGTTATAATGGCAAGGAAAGGAATTGAATATGAGTGACAATAAATACATTATGACCTTAGATGAAGGAACTTCAAGTTGTCGAACTTTAATTGTTGATAAAAAAGGACAAGTTAAGGGAAGTAATCAAATTGAAATTCGTCAACAGTACCCACAAGGTCATCAAGGATGAGTTGAGCATGATCCCATTGAAATTTGAAATAATCAACTAACAACAATGATTCAAGCATTAAATAAAAGCAAAATTAGTTCTAAAGCAATTGCAGCGATTGGCATCACTAATCAAAGAGAAACAACAGTGATTTGAAATCGTGAAACTGGTCTACCAATATATAATGCAATTGTCTGACAAGATAGAAGAACAACGCCTTATTGTGAACAATTAATTAAAGCAGGATGAAAAGAAAAGATTCATAAGAAAACTGGTTTGTTGATTGATGCTTATTTTTCTGCAACAAAAATTAAATGAATCTTAGATAATGTTCCTGAAGCAAGAATGTTAGCGCAAGAAGGAAAATTAGCATTTGGAACAATTGATTCATGATTGATTTATAAAATGACAACAGGACTTGATAAAAGTGAAGCTGTTCATGTGATAGATATCACAAATGCTTCACGAACAATGCTTTTTAACATCAACAGTAAGCAATGAGATCAAGAATTGCTAAACTTGTTTGATATACCAGAGAATATTCTACCAAAAGTGATTCCTAGTTCAGGGTTGATTGGTCATACTTATCCAGGAATGTTGTTTAAAAATGATGACACAAGTATTCCGATTTGTTCTGCGATTGGTGATCAACATGCTGCTTTATTTGGTCAATTATGTTTGAATTCTGGCCAAATCAAAACAACTTATGGGACTGGTTGCTTTATTATGATGAATATTGGCAATAAGCCTTTACTTTCAAAGCAAGGCTTGTTAACAACAATTGCTTATCAGTTGCCTAATCAAGAACCTGTCTATGCAATTGAAGGTTCAGTGTTTATTGCTGGTGCAGCGATTCAATTCTTAAGAGATCAATGAAAAATGTTGTATCGTTCTGATGAAAGTTTGTGATATGCTGACATCATTGATCCTGCTGATGAACAAAGAGTTTATTTTGTTCCAGCATTTGTTGGTCTTGGAGCTCCTTATTGAGATTCAACAGCACGAGGAGCAATTTTTGGTTTAGAAAGAGATACTAAAAGAGAACATATTGTTAAGGCAACATTAGAATCATTAGTCTATCAAGCAGAAGATATTATTTTAGCTATGAGAGAAAGTACTAAAAAAATCATCAAGAAGAATAAAATTGTCATCAAGGTTGATGGCGGAGCAAGCAACAATCGCTATGTGATGCAGTTTCAAAGTGACATCAGTGATATTGATTTAATTAAGCCTAGAAGTAGCGAAACAACAGCAATGGGTGCAGCATATTTAGCTGGTCTTGCAGTGAACTATTGAAAAGATTTGAATCAAATTAAAAAAATTTATAAAGTGAAGAAAGAGTATCATCCAAAGATGGATCGTGAAACTGCTAAGATTCTCTATCAGGGTTGAAAAGAAGCAGTTAAGCGAACAAGAAATTGAACTTCAGCAATTGGAGAAATAAAAAAATAGTTCTGAACGAACTATTTTTTATTATCTCATTGATCAATTGATGCTTTGATGGTGTTTTGAATTTGACTTGCTAGTTTATTAGAAGGTAAATGCATGAATTGTTTAGGATCAAGCGCTTTATTGAAAACAACATGAATTGTTTTTTTACCTCTGAATTTCTTATCAAAAATTTGATAAGAGTTGACAATTGAAACTGGTAGGATTGGTACATAAGCTTGGTAGGCTAACTTTAAAGCCCCTGGTTTGAATTCATTCATTTCTTGCTTGTGACTTCTTGTTCCTTCAGGAAAGATTACCATTGTACGACCTGGATTTCTGATTAAATCTTGGGCTTCTTTAAAAGTTTCAAGGGCTGAACGAGGATCTTTACGATCAATGAAAAGAACATCAATTAAAAAAACAAATCTTCGTGCTAGTTTGTTTTGTTTTAGTTCTGATTTAGCAATGAACCCTAAAGGAGCATATAAACTGTAATCATTTAATGAAAGTAAGATAATGAAATCAAAATTAGATTGATGATTGGCAACTAAGACACATCCTTTATGTTTTGGTCAATTATTGATATCATGAGCAACAACTTTGACATCATAAAGTCAGCGAAAATATTTTGTTTTCTTTTTTAGTCAGATGTATCTTTTTCCTTCTGAAACTAAAGTTGGGTCTTTTAAAACTTTTTTTGTCATTGAACCCATTTTAAGATAGACATGTAGTAAATGTGGTCATGTTAGTAGTGCTTTTCATCAATTCATTTTTATTCCTTCCTTTGATAAACATAAGCCGTAAATTCTTGATATTCAGTTTTTTTAATTTCTTTAAAATCTGAAAAATCAGTGATAGGGAATTTTAAGTTTCCTGGATAATCTTCTTTAATAATTGAAACATATAAGTAGTCAGCAGATAGAAATGTTTGTTGATAAATATTTGCTCCACCAATTACTCATAATTCATTATTAGGATTCTTAGTATATGTTTTAATAATATTTGTTAAATCACTAGTAATTATACAATATTCACTAGCAAAATTTTGATATTTTTTTGGATCTGATGTGATGACAATGTTATGGCGATTGTTTAATGGTTTTCCTATACTTAAAAGTGTTTTTGAACCCATTAAAATTGTTTTTGATTGTGTTAAAGATTGAAAGTATTTCATTTCTTCTTTAATGTTTCAGGGTAAAGTTTGATTGTTTGCAATAACTCCTGCTTTAGTCATAGCTCAAATTAAATAAATCATTATACTGCTACTACACCTTTAATAGGTTCATCAGGATTATAGTCTTCAATTCTAAAGTCTTCAAATTTAAAAGCAAATAAATCTTGGATATTAGGATTGATGATAATTTTAGGAAGTGCTTTAGGTGTTCTTTTTAATTGTGTGTTAACTTGTTCAAGATGGTTGCTGTAAATATGTGCATCACCTAAAGTGTGAACAAAGTTACCTAATTTATATCCTAGAACTTGAGCAAGCATTATTGTTAGTAAAGAGTAGGATGCAATATTAAAAGGAACACCTAAAAAGATGTCACCACTTCTTTGATAAAGCTGACAAGATAAACGTTTATCTTCGCTTACATAAAATTGAATTAAAGTGTGACAAGGAGGCAAAGCCATATTACTAATTTCTTCAGGATTTCAAGCTGATAAGATATGTCGTCTTGAAAAAGGATTTTCTTTTAAATTAGTCAGTAAGTCTGTTAATTGATCAACGCCATTAAAGTTTCTTCATTGCTTACCATAAACAGGACCTAAATCACCATACTTTAAAGCAAATTGATGATCTGATTTAATTTTTTCATTAAATTCTTTTAAAGTTTCACCAAGATAATCTTTGTTTTGACAATATTTTTGATAAGGTCAAGCACTTCATATGTAAACTTTATTTTTAACTAAATATTCAATATTTGTATCACCCGCAATAAATCATAGTAGTTCATGAATAATTGCTGGTCAGTGAACTTTTTTTGTTGTTAATAATGGAAAACCTTGATTTAAATCAAATTTCATTTGATAACCAAATACTGATATTGTTCCAGTATTAGTACGATCAGCTTTTTTTTGACCATGTTTTAAAACATATTGACATAATTCTAAATATTGTTCCATATTCTTCCCTCTTTTGCTTTAATTGAATGTTACCCTTATTATACTTACTTTTCTTAACTTTTCTTTATATTATCTTATAATAGAATAGTAATAAATTAGGGGTGAATTTATGGATATAGCAATTATTGTACTTTCTTGAGTGGGAACTTGTTTGACTGGAATTACTTGAATTCCTCAATGCTATCGAGTTTTTAAAACTAGAGAAACAGATTCTATTTCTCTACTAATGATGATTATTATTTTTTTAGCTTCAATTGTATGAATTCTTTTTGGTGCTTTTAGTCAACAGTGAGCGATTTTGGTAACTAATAGTTTAGTTCTTGTTGCAGTAACTTTAATTTTATTGTTTAAAATTTACAATTTGATTAAGAAAAAAGAAAAGGTTTTAGTATAGTTCTTGATGATTATTAAGGAAATTGATTCATCATTTAAATCCATGAGCACCATTTTTTTCAACAAAAAAATTAACTTTGATTTGTTGATGTGATGTTAAAATTGATTTAACATTCAGGGCATCTTGATAGTAATTAGTAGCAATTGTTTTTTCAAATGACTTGGGTTCTTTTAGACCAACTCATAAATTAACAGTTAGTGAACTATTATTATTAAGTGCTTTAGTTTTTAAATCGTTGAGAATTGCTTCATTAAATCAAATGCTGGCAGAAAAAAGATAAGCTTTTTTAAAAGTTAAATTACTTAGATACAACATTTGTAAACTAAGATATGCTCCCATTGAACAACCTAATAAATTTAAGTCGGCAATTTGGATGCTTTTTTGACTAGTAAGTCAAGGAAGCAAATCTTTAGTAATAAAGTTGATTGTTGCTTGTCCTTGGCCACCTAGATAGTCATTAGTGATGTCTTTTAGTTCAGGAAAATATTTTGTCATGAGTGATTTAACAGTTCTGTTGTGGTAGGCTGCTAAATTGTTAAATCTAGTTGCATCATTACTACTGTTGAGACCGATAAAAATTTTGTTAGTTTGATTGTTAGCTAAAATATTGCTTTCTGAATTAGTAAGTAATTGTTGACCATCAAAAACTAGATAGAGACTATATTTTTGTGTACTATTAAAATCTTTAGGTACTGCTAAATTAATAGTTTGATTTTTTAATGTGATGTCTTCTAGAATATAATTCATTTTATCTTACTCATAATGACCAGTAGTAATATAGTTGATTACTCTTCAGTACAAATTAAAATTCTTTCCTTTTAACTCCATTAGTGCTTGATTGAATTTTTGCATTACTAATAATTTATAAGAAAAAAGATCTTCATATAAGAAGAATGATTTTAAGTTTCAATTAGTGCTACTGTTGAATTGCATCGTTTTTTTTGTTTCTAAATTTAATAAATAGAACAACATTAAATAGTAACCTAATTGGTAGTTATTAGTATTTAAAGTTTCAAATAATTGCCCGCTAATATGAGTCAAACTGATAATTTTTGTTTTGATAGCTTTAGGTAGTTTTTTGTTGCTAAGAATAAAAGTTAAGTCTTCAGTATTAGGTTGTTTTAAGTTGAGACTTTCTTGATATCATTTTTGAATATCAGGGTTTAGTAAAGATTCATTAAATAAAATATCTTGAATTTTCTTATAGTCTTTATAGTATATTGTTTGAAATTCAAAAACTGGCATTAAACCAGCTAGAATAAAATTAAAATCGATGATATTAGGAAAATAAGTGTCTAAACTAAATTGATTTAATTCTGAATCTAGTCCAATAACATGGTTAAAAACACGATTATTATTAACGTTAAACATAAAGTTGTAAATTTTTGTTTGCTTATCGTAATCAAAAGTTTTGATCTTATTTTTAATCACTTTTTTTGTTACTTTATTAATTGGTAAATTAACCAATGAGTTAATTAGGCGATATTCAGGAATCATTTTTTTCTCCCAAGATAAAATATTAAATCTTACTTATATATAATTATAATTGAATTTAAAATTATTTATTGACTTTATCTAAAACGCCGTTAATGTACTTATAAGCATTATTGTCACAATATTGTTTAGCTAGAATAATTGCTTCATTGATGATGATTGGTTTTTGTGTGTTAGTATAAAAAATTTCATATGATGCCAAAATTAAAATTGCTTTTTCTGTTGGTTTTAAACCTTTAAAAGTTCAGCCAGGTTTTAAATGCTTTTCAATTTCTTTAATTAAAGTTTTTTGATATCAAAGAATTTCTCTTACAGTTTTGATTTGTGATTCATTTTCTGAAGTTGTAATTTCTTTTAGATAGTTTTCAAAGTTTGCTTCATTTTCTTGTTGTAAGAAGTATTGATAGAGAATTTCGATAATATTAATTCGCTTTTGATGCTGAGTAATGGGAGGTTTTTTTTGTGCTGCCATGATTATTTAGAAGAAAAAATTAGGTTAATGTTGGTTACATTAACATTTAAAACAGCATTAATTCGTTTTAAAATTAATTTAATAATTTGTTCTTTTAAATCAATTAAATTACTTTTTTCATTTACCATTACTTGAATTTGTGCTTCTAAATCAGCATTTTCTTTATTAAGAATTTGAATACCATCGAAATCAACTTGATAATTTTCTGAAGTTAGTAAACGATAAATTAATTTTTTCAGAACAGTTTTAGAAACTGATAGTTTGCCACTATTAGTTTGATCGATTTCAATTGTTTGATTTTTATCTACTACTTCAACTTTATTTTCCATTTTTTCACCTTATGCCCTAGATTTATAAGTTCCATCTACTGTGTTGATAATAATTTTATCATTATTATTAACGAATAGTGGTACTTGTACTTTATAACCTGTCTCTAAAGTTGCAGGCTTAGTTGCACTTGTTGCCGTGTTGCCTTTAACTCCTGGTTCAGTGTAAGTTACTGTTAGTACAACTGTTGAACGAAGTTCAACTCCGATAACAAGTTCTTCATAGACTTTTAATTTAATTACTTGACCTTCAACAAGAAAGTTTTTTTCTCATTCTAATTGTGTTTCAGGGATGATTACTTGATCGTAACTTTCTTCATCCATAAATATGTAATCTTGATTGTCTTTATAGAGATATTGTGCTTTTCTAGTATCAATTATTGCAGGATAAACCACATCGCCTCCTGTGAAGGTGATAGATTTAATTGTTCCTGTTTTTAAGTTTCTTACTTTAGTCTTGACATGAGCTTGACCACGACCAGATTTAGAGTGATTTGATTCAAGCACTAGATAAATTTCTTTTTCATATAAGAATGTTACACCTGGTTTAAAATCGTTTACGTTGATCATTTCTACCTCTTTAAAATATCAATTTCTCTTGGTGATTGTGTTAGAATTTGATAACTATTCTCAGTTACTAAGATGTCATCTTCAATTCTAACGCCACCTAATTCAGGAATATATATTCCTGGTTCGACAGTGATAACCATACCTGGTTTCAAGATTGTTTGTTCATTTTTAGTCACTCAAGGTGCTTCATGAATTTCAATTCCTAGACCATGACCGGTACCATGACTAAAATACTCACCATAACCTTTTTCAGTGATGTAGTCACGACAAATCTTGTCTATCTCACCAATTTTAATTCCTGGTTTTACTGCTTTAATACCGTTCATTTGAGCTTCGCGAACAATATTATGAATTTCAATTAGTTTAGGATCGATTGTTCCTAACGCAAAAGTTCTTGTCATGTCTGAACAAAATCCTTGAAAGACACAACCAAAGTCACAAGTAATAATTTCATTATCATTAATTACTTTGTCACTTGCCTTACCATGAGGCATAGAACTTCTAAGTCCTGAAGCAACAATAGTTTCAAAAGATGCTTTTGTTGCACCATTTTTACTAAAAGAATTTAAAATGATTGCTTCTAGTTCTCTTTCTGTCATTCCTGATTTAACATTTTTTAGAATGTCTTGATAAGCTAAATCACCAATTTCACATGCTTTTTGAATACGTTTGATTTCTTCTTGATCTTTAATCATTCGTAATTCTCGAACATTTAAAGGAACAAAATTAATTTTGGGTAGCATTTGTTTTCAGTCTTGTAGTTGGCCATAAGTAATATAGTCAGCTTCAAAGCCAACATTGATGATTTGTTCTTTTTGACAAATATCTGATAGTGATTGAAAAATGTTTGTAAAATTTTCAACAGTGACATTTTTAGCTGTAGTTTTCGCTTCAGTAATGTATCGTCCATCAACTAATAACTTTGCTTCTTTGCTAGTAATTAGTAAGTAACCTAAAGTTGAGATAAAGTCACTGTATCAAAAGCGATTTTCAAAACTATAAAATAGCACTGCATCTAATTTATTTTGACTGATAATTTGTTCTATGATTATTTTTTTATTCATACTGAATTCTCCTTTTAATTAATTATAAATTTGAATATTGGCTAATAAAGAAAAAAAATAAGCTAACCTTATTTTTTTTCTTTATGTAGAGTATGAGAATTACATCTAGAACAATATTTATTTACTGCTAATTTTTCTACTTGCTTTTTTTTATTTCTGTCGGCAATATAATTTTCTTCCTTACATTGGTCACAACGTAAAGTAACACCATCACGCATAATAGTTCCTCCTTATAAGAATGTTAATTCACAACAAAATTATGATTAACAATTGAACTGTAATATTATCTCATAAATTATTAAATTCAGCAATAGTTATTAGGCTAATAAATCTTCGTTAATTAAAGTAGCAAATTGCTTTCATTCTTTGTCAGTTTTGTTGTGAATTTCGTATAGTGGATAAATATGATCGACATTTCAACCCATATATTGATAAGTTTCAATTACGGGTAATAAAACATTTTGGAGATCTTTTTTGTTATAAAAATGTTCTGTACGACCACAAGTGATGATGATTGAAACTTTCTTTTTAGTTTCTTTATGAGTGTTATAAAAAGTACTAAGAACACTATCCATTCATAATTTCATTGTTCAAGGAACACTGTATCATCAAATTGGATGGAAGAAGATAATATGGTCAGCTTCTAATAAAGCCTTTAAACTATTTTCGTAATTAAAGCTATTAGTTTCTGGATTAAATTCTTGTTCTAAAAGTAAGATTTGATCAATTTTTTCTTGATTTAAAAGATAAAAAATATTTTTATTATGATTAGAATTAGTACTAAATTCAGGATGGCCAATAATTAATAATTTCTTTTCTTTCATTTGTTACTCCCCTTTTCTTTTTGCTAAGACTTTTTTACTAATTTGATCTAATTCTGCTTCAGTTTTTATTTCATAAAAAATATGATAAATTAAATAATTAAGTTCGTTTTCTTTAATACGTTTTGCTTTTTTGTTCTTTTCTAAAGTGTCAATTAATTGTGAAATTTGATCAACTAATTTCATAACACTTTCTTTGTCACCATTATTTTCTTTCACTTTATTTTTAATGACAGTCGGCATAGTTCTAATAAATTCATAGTTTGTTAGCACATTTTTACCTTCTAATTTATAAAAAATATTGAAATCGTTAGCTTTAGTTGGTGCGTTGTTCATATTGCTTAAAATTTTCTTAACATTGTTCTTAACTAAACTTTGAACAAAAATCCCGATAATTAAAGCTAAACTTGAAGCAGGAATGAAATATTTTAAAATTTGATCAATATCAATATTAATACTACTACTTTTTAAAATATTTTTTAGTAAAAAGTAACTAACCTCAATTGCTAAGATTGTGATGGTTGATTTTTGTTCGTTATTATCTCATCATTTAGTTGTTATTTCTTCTTTAGTAAATTTAAAATTCTTATCTAAAATATTATCAATAATAAAATAAATTAAAAAGTAAATTAAAACAAAAATAAAAGTAATTGCATTAGTGAAACAAAAAATATAAGTAATGTTTTGACTTATGCTAACAAATAATAGATTTTTAAAAATAAAATAGTTATTGTTCACATTAGAAAAAATTTGATACTTTGCTTCAATATATCTTTTCCTAATGATTTTAATTTCAATTAAGATTAAGCCAATATTTGCGATGGCGCTTGCTAAAATTGCCATATATAAATATGTTTCAATTAAAATTAAATTTTCTTGGCTGAATTTTGGGTCAACAAAATTCATGCCATTATTAAAAAAGTCTCATTTTAATAATGTTTCAAATCAATCAGGATGGACTCTAATAACTACAGAAAAAACAATTAGAGCAACTGTAAGAGTAGATCATAAAATTGTTTTTAGTAGATATTTGTTTGCTATAATTTTTCAATTATTTTTTAAAACTTTGTTGATAGTT
Source organism: Spiroplasma platyhelix PALS-1 (assembly GCF_021496725.1). GTDB lineage: Bacteria > Bacillota_I > Bacilli_A > Mycoplasmatales > VBWQ01 > Spiroplasma_D > Spiroplasma_D platyhelix. The sequence goes on along the minus strand of NZ_CP051215.1, from coordinate 394,130 downwards.
TTTTGATTCATTATTTATCCTTTTTTGCTTTTCTTTGTAATTTTTCAACAGGAACAGGTTCTTTTTGTGGTGCATTACCAGCATTGCCACCATGCATACTACGAGTTGAAACAGCAATCATAAATAGTTTTGGATCGATAGTAGCTATTTTTTCCTTAAAGAAATTATACTCTAATAGTGACATAGTAGTCATCATCATATTGTATTCTCTTCCTGAATAAAGCCCCTTAACATTTCAAATGTTTCCGCCACGTAAATAATTATTAGCATAAATGTATTCACGAATTTTTTCAATTTCAGTAGAAATGATAAAGATAGTCATCATCATATATTTTGGATAAACACGATTCATAATAAATGATGAAACATAAATATAAAAGATAGTAGCAAAGAATAACGGGTCACTGAAATAAGTATCAGCAACATTTTGTTTATGCATAATTACTCCATCAATAAAAATAACAATAACAACAATAATGATATTAGTATTTTTAATAATGTTAGCAATTGAATATTTTCTTTTCATTGAAATATAAGTGCTAATGAAGTCCATTCCCCCACTAGAACCACCTGCTTTAAATAGTAAACCTAAACCAGCGCCAAAAATTAGTCCTGCCATACCAGCAAAAATAAATATTAGAGCAAGTTTATTATCAGCATTTATTACGCTTTTAAGTACTTGAAAATCTTTTAGACCAGGAACTAAAGAAAGCATTGTCATAAATCCAATATTTAATCCCATATATATAGTTGTATATATTGAGAAACGAAGTCCAATTTTTAAAATTCCTCAAATAATGATTGGAATGTTTATTGCAAAAAAGATTGGATAGTAGTATAGGTTACGCATTTGATTGAAGTATTCAGGATCTGAATTTTCAAATGGTAAGAAAATTGCTTTAGTAATTAACTGAGCAAAAGCAGATAGTCCATTAGTGTATAAGTTAGCAGGAGTAATAAAGTAGTAGAATGCTACTGAAGTTAGAATAGCTCCAATTAAAATTAAAAATAAATTTTTTGACGTTTCTTTGATATTGAAATTTCTTTTTGAAGAATGTCACTCTTCTTTAATTTTGATATCTTTAAAATTAAAAGCATCAACAATTAAAGGTGTTTGCTTTTTCTTTTTTAGTTTGAAAAAGTGATTTTTTTCTTGATTCTTTGCCATTCTTACCCCCTTAAACATTAAAATTTATTTAAATCAAATATAAAAAGTTTCAGTATTTTGTTTTGCATTATTTTTGCTAACAGAAAGATAGATTTTTAATTTTAAATCCATAGAAAGAGTTTCTTCACTACGAATTGTTCAAGAAGCAGAATATTTAGTTTCTATTTCTTGTATTTGTTTTTTAAGAACTTCATTAGTTTCTTTTTGCACTTTAGCGTCTAAGTCTGTTCAATCAACTTTAGCTTTTGGTAACTCAATATTTTTTTCTTTTAAGTTAATTTCAAGTGGTTGATCATTATTTCATTTTTGTTCGCTAATTTGTTTGTTAAAAAGATTAACTCATTCATCAACAATATTGTCACTTTCACTTATACAACATTTAATTACAAATGACATATCTATTTTTTGTTTGGCATCAAATTTTTGTTCAGAATTAATTGTTCCTACTAAGTAACTAATGTTAACTAGAATTGTCCCAGTAGTTTTTTGTACATTTCAACTTAAATCTGTTTCATTTTCTTTTTTTGTACCATTAGTAATTTTAAAACTATAGGCTTTTTGATTAGATTCAGGATTTTCATCAGCTCAAATAATCTCAGTTTCATTTTTAGCTTTGTCTAAGATTACTTGAAAAATACCTTTAGCTAAAGCAGTGGAATCTTGCGTTGATAGACTGTATTTATCTTTAAATGGTTCATTTTTTTTATCAGGTAAAATGTTGTTAATTGAATATTTTGTCTCACCTTTATAAATTATGTTTAAAGTGTCGTCTAAACTTTCTTGACCACAAGCAATAACAGATAAAGGAAGAGTAGTTGTTCCTGATAAAACAAATAATAATTTTAATAATTTTTTCATTTTTACCTCTTTAATTTATTTTAGATACTAGAATTATAACAAAATTAAAACTTTTAATAATTATTTTTCTAAAGATATTTTTAGGATAGAATTGTTATAATAATATATATTAACAGTATCATATTATCTTAGTATGATTTTAGAATAAGTGTGGTTTAATGAAAAGAAATTATTTTTTAATTAGTGTTTTGATAGCTTTTATTGCTCCAAGTTTAATAAGCGGTTTTAGTATATTAAAAAATCCTGATACTTATGACACAATTGAATCAGCAGCAGAAATTAATATTCCATCGGAAAATTATTTAAATTTGTCCTATCAAAATGGAACATTTTATTCTTGAAATCAAATAGATAGTAATGATCAACATGTTATTGGAGTTTTTAGTTCTGATGATCAAAGTTATTTGCTTGATAGCTTTGGTGTATTTTGAAGTTTAGATTATCAAATCAGCAAATTTTATCGAATAACTGATGAATATGGAATTGCTCAAGTTAAATATTTTCAAGATGAAAATAAGAATGAATATGTTGATCGAACTTTTGTTGTGAAGTTAGCAAATAATAAACTGACAATTACTAGTTCAGTGATTCTTTCTGAGAATACTACTTTTACTATTTTAAGCAAAAATTATGTTGTAGCTTCAGGCCTTGGTTTGGATTTAATTCAAATTGATGATCAAGGTACAGTAACTAATGTTTCTAATCTAATTCCAGCTTATAATAAAGGAAACTTTTTGACTTCTTTTTATGCTATTAATGCAGATAGTGGAATTTTTGTTGATGGTGATCAATATTTTTATTTATTAAAAAATATTACAAGTACTGTAGCAGCAACACAAATAAATTTTAAAGCTCCATTTAAAAATGGTAACAATATTGTGGTTATTAATAGTGCTAATTTATTAATTCGTGATATTGATAATACTTTACATGTTATTAATAGTAGTGATGGAAGTGTTGTTAATAGTTGACCATCAGATAAAATTTGAAGTAAGGCTGATAATTTTGCTTTTGCTTTGAGCGATGATACTTTTATTTTAAATACTTCTTTTAATAATTCTGGCATTGAGGGTAAACCATATTTAATTAAAACTAGTGATTGAAGCAATTTAATTGAAATTCCCAATATCAAATCAATTACTAATTTTATCTTTACTGATAAGGATAGTAGCAAAGGTATTTTTATTGATAAAGATTTAAATGCTAACAATTTTGTTTATCAAAATGATAGTTTTACCATTAATAATTTTGGGACATTAAATAATTTTCAGTTTGTTAGTAAGAATTTAATTTTTAGTTCAGTTCAAAGCAATAATTTGTTAATTGCACAAGACTCTAATCAAACATGAGCAGCAACGAAAAGTATAAAATTTACAACAAATAGTACTAATACTAGTGGAAATTTATTAAATAGTATGATTGTTGCTAAAGAAGAAGAAATTAATTACCAAAATACTTATTTTGCGAATGGCTCAGCAAATATTAGTGTAACAGATGAAAAATTAACTGAAGTTATTATTGAAACTGATGCTGGTACAAGAAGATTGGAACCAACAAAAAATAGTGTTACTTATGATTTTTTAAATTTTGATAAATATAAGGTAACAGTTAAGTTTTTTAGTGATGATGTTACTTATCAGATAGTCTATCAAGTGAACATTGTTAATTTTGCTAATAAAGAAATGCTAAATATCTCTGGTTCAAATCTTAAATCTTATGTCGGTTCTTCACAGGATATTTTGTATGACATTAAAAGTATTGATCGACAAAATATTTTTAATGTTGATGAATATGATTATAATTTTTTGCAATATGTTGAATTATTAAGCTATGGAGACACTAATGATATGGTTGTAAAAAATATTTATAATTTGCAAAATAATAGTGAGATTAAAGTAAGCACAATTGATCCAGATTGATTTTTTGGTTTAAAAATTGTTAATTTAGTAAATCAAGTGAGTTGAATTTATTTAGGATTTAGTCATGACGGTGTCAATCCAATGATTGATTTTTGAGATACTGATAAAGGTAAGGACTTAATGGATCAAGCTTTAATGCATCGATATTTAGAACGAGATTTAAGAAAATTGAGTTCTTTACAAATTAACCAATTATTGATTACTTCTAATAATTGATATTCAATTGCTGTACAAGGGAAAGCGATTGTTATCTCAATAATTAGTATTTTTGGGATTTCAATTATAGCTATTTGTGCAGCAGGCATTTATAATATAACTTTAAATAAAAAAATTGCGATTGATCAAGTTGAACGAAATAAAATTTTAAAGAATACAATTGACCTTTAACCTTATAAGTAAAAGCTCTTTGCATCTATTAGATGCAAAGAGCTATTTTTTATTTAAAATTACTGGAATAATTAATGGATTACGACGCTTTTTCTTAAAAATGAAAGGTGCTAAATTTGATTTAATAGTATTTTTTAAAATTGCAAAAGTAACTTTTTCATTTTTTAGTACATCATTTATTGCTTTAGTAACAATGGCAATTGATTCAGCAACTAAAGGTGCAGAATCACGAACATAGAATGAACCGCGAGAAATGAAGGTTGGTGGTGCAAGTAATTTGTTGTTTTGTGAGTCAATTGAAACAACAATTGCAATTAGACCTTCTTTAGAAAGAATTTGGCGATCTCTAATAATTGCTGTTGTTGTGACTTCGGACATATCCTTGCCACCATCAACATAAATAGGATCAGCGTTAATTCTTTGATTACTTAAATGACAGTGACCTTTTTCCATAATAATTTGATCACCATTGGCACAGATAAAAGCATTTTCTTCTTTAACACCAACTGATATTGCGGTTTCTTTGTGAGTTTTCAACATTCGATAGTCACCATGCATTGGCATAAAGTATTTTGGTTTGATTAAGCTAATCATTAACTTTTGTTCTTCTTGAGAAGCATGACCTGAAGTGTGTAATCAATTTAATGGTGAATTTTCTTCAACAATTGCATTTAGTCTTGTTAATTTATTGATAACACGTTCAACATTAAGCTTATTACCTGGAATAGCAGAAGAAGAGAATATTACAGTGTCACCTGGAATAATTTTAATTTGACGATGTTCACGATTAGCAATTCTTGAAAGAGCTGCTAAAGGTTCTCCTTGTGAACCAGTACATAAAATTACAATTTGATTATTATGATATTTTTTTGCTTCGTCTGGTTTGATGAAACAATCATCTTTTACTTTTAAGTGTCCCATTTGACGAATAACATTAATAATTCGCTCTAAACTACGCCCAATAACAACAACTTTTCTTTTATGATTGCTAGCAACTTCAACAATTTGTTGAATTCGATGAACATTTGAAGCAAAAGTAGAAATTAAGATTCTTCCTTTAGCCTTAGCAAATAGTTCACTAATTCGCTTAACAATAATCATTTCTGTCATTGTGTAACCTGGCACTTCAGCATTAGTTGAGTCAGCTAAAAATAGAGTCACACCATCTTTACCCATTTGTGCCATTTTTTCTAAATCAGCTTGATGACCTAATGGTGTTCAATCAAATTTATAATCTCCTGTTGAAACAATACGCCCATTAGGTGATTTAACACATACTCCAAAAGCATCAGGAATTGAATGGTTGACAGCAAAGAAGTTAACAGTAAATTTCTTTGTTTTGATAACTGAGTTACCATCAATTATTTCGATTTTAGTTTTAGTTCTAACACCTTTATCCTTTAGTTTATGACGAATTAAAGCAGCAGCTAGTTTAGGTGCATAAATTTTGGGAATAGTGTCAATTTCTTTTAATAAGTAAGGAATTCCTCCAATATGATCTTCGTGACCATGAGTAATAAAAATTGCTTTAATTTTTTCTTTATTTTCTTTTAAGTAACTGTAATCAGGGATAACTGCTTCAATTCCTGGCATTGTTTCATCAGGAAATTTAACTCCTGCATCAATTAGAATAATTTCGTTGCCTTCTTCAACAACATAAGTATTCTTTCCGATTTCTTCTAAACCACCAAGAGCAAAGATTTTAGTAACTTGTGATGTTTTATGTTCTTGTGGTTTTATTTTTTCATTATTTAGTTTTTTTTCTTCTAACATTAATTTTTCTCCTTTGATTAAATAATAATTCAATCTTCTTTTTTAAACCATGGGTCTTTTTTATTAATATGATGATAATATATTTTTTTTTCTAAATGATCTTGTTCGTGTTGAAAAACAATTGCTTCATAACCTCTAACGATTAAACTAACATGCTTCTTTTTCAAGAAGTCGTAACCACTCACATGAATTTTATAACTGCGTGGTACTAATCCTTCATGTTTTTTATCAACACTTAGGCATGCTTCTCCTGGTTTTAAAGCAGCAATTTGTTTTGACTTACCACTAATTTTTGGATTGATTAAAGCATGTTCAAAATATGTAACTTTATCAGTTTTTTCATTTAGAATTGGCAATAAAATATAATACATATTTAGATTAGCGCCAATTTGTGGTGCAGCAATTCCAATTGCTTCTGTTAATTCTTTGTCAGTATTTAGTTTTTCATCTTGAGAGACACGAACTCAATCAATCATTTTTTTCATTACTAATGTATCTTCTTTACTTAAAGGTAAAGTGACTGGTTTGCAACCAGATAGTAATGATTTTTTATTATCTTTAACAATTCATGTTGCCTTAGGTGTTTCTTCTTGTAATAGTTTTAACATAAAATAAACCTTCTTTGTTTACATTTAATATTTTTTTGTAAATAAATTATTTAATTATTCAACTTAATTTTAATTCTTAACTTACTAATTATAATACCAAAATTTTCTTTTTAATTAAACTGTTAAATTTTTCTTTTCTTTAAAAATTTTTATAAAAAAATTGTTTTAACACTTAAAAGGTGAGATAATTATTGTACTAGCCAAATAAAAATACTTTTTTACTTGACTAAAAAATATTCAAATGCTTATAAGCATTAATATTATTTAAGTAAGGAGGTTTCATTATGTATAAAAGTAATGGAAACTATGAGGCCTTTGCAAGACCTAAAAAACCAACAGATGTTGAGAATAAATCAGCTTATCTGATAGGAGCAGGACTAGCATCTTTATCTGCTGCAACATTTTTAATTAGAGATGGAAGAATGAAACCAGAAAATATTCATATTTTTGAAGAATTAGCAATTCCTGGTGGTAGTTTGGATGGTATTCTAAACCCAGATAGAGGATTTATTCTTCGTGGTGGTAGAGAAATGGAAAACCACTTTGAATGTTTATGAGATTTATTTCGTTCAATTCCATCTTTAGAAATTAAAGATGCTTCAGTTTTAGATGAATTTTATTGATTAAATAAAGAAGATCCAAATTATTCAAAATGTCGACTTATTCATAAGCTTGGGCAAAGAAAAGTTGATGATGGAAAGTTTACTTTAAGTGAAAACGCTTCTAAAGAAATTATTAAATTATTTTTAACAAAAGAAGAAAGTTTAAATGATAAAAGAATTGATGAAGTTTTTTCAGCAGATTTCTTTGAATCAAACTTTTGATGATATTGATCAACAATGTTTGCTTTTGAAAAATGACATAGCGCAATGGAAATGAGAAGATATGTTTTAAGATTTATTCATCATATTGGTGGCCTTCCTGATTTTTCTGCCCTTAAATTTACAAAGTACAATCAATATGAATCACTTGTTTTACCACTAATTACCTATTTAAAAGAACAAGGTGTTAAATTTGAATACGAAACTATTATTAAAAATATTTTAGTTGAAAATAAAAATGGTGAAAAAGTTGCAAAAAAAATTCTTTTACAAAAGAGTGGAAGAAATACTGAATTAAATTTAACAGAAAATGATTTAGTTTTTGTAACTAATGGAAGTATTACAGAAAGTACAACTTATGGAAATAATACAACTCCTGCTCCAGTTACTAATGAATTGGGTGCAAGTTGAGAATTATGAAAAAATCTTGCGAAACAAGATGAAGCTTTTGGAAAACCAGAAAAATTCTGTGACAATTTACCAAAAGAAAGTTGATTTATATCAGCAACATTAACAACTTTAGATAAAAAAATTACACCTTATATTGAAAAAATTAGTAAAAGGGATCCTTATGCTGGGAAAACTGTTACTGGTGGAATTGTTACTGTTACAGATTCAAATTGAATGTTAAGTTATACTTTAAATCGTCAACCACAATTTAAAAAACAACCAAAAGATCAATTAGTTGTTTGAATTTATGGTTTACTTTCAAATAAAGAAGGAAATTACATCAAAAAAAGTATTACTGAATGTACAGGAGTTGAAATTGCTCAAGAATGACTATACCATATGGGTGTACCTGAAGCAGAAATCTTAGATTTAGCGCAAAATTCATGTAATGTAGTGCCAGTTCGCATGCCTTATATTACCTCATATTTCATGCCAAGAGCAATTGGAGACAGACCATTAGTAGTGCCTAAAGGTTCAAAAAATTTAGCTTTTATTGGTAACTTTAGTGAAACCGAAGCTGATACAGTTTTTACAACAGAATATTCTGTTAGAACTGCTATGGAAGCTGTTTATACATTGCTAGATATTGATAGAGGAGTGCCTGAAGTATTTGCTTCAGCATATGATCTAAGAACATTATTGAACTCGACTCATATTCTTTTAGACAATAAAAAAATTCAAGATATTAAACTTCCTTGAGTACTAAGAATTTTTGAAAAACATGGATTGAAAAGAATTAAAGGAACTTTTATTGAAGAAATGCTTGAAAAAGCTGGATTGTTATAAAATTTAAAATCAAACAAAAAATATTTGTATTACATTTCTAATACAAATATTTTTTTTAAAAAAATTTATTAAAAAAAATTTATCATTTATAATTTACTTAAAACTATATTTAAATAAGAAAGAATAAGTTAATGAATATTATTGGTGGAACACTAAAAGGAAAAAAGTTAATTACATTAGAAGGAAAAGATACTCGTCCTACTTTAACACGTATTAAAGAAAATATATTTAATATTTTACAGAATTATAGCCAATTTACTGATTTAATTGTTGTAGATGTTTTTGCAGGTAGTGGTAGTTTAGCATTAGAAAGTTTGTCACGTCAGGCAAAATTTGCTTATCTTAATGATAGTAATTTAGAAGCATGTAAAATTATTAAGAGAAATATTGCTAATTGTCGTTTTGATAAAATAACATTAGTAAGCAATGTGGACTATCAAACTTTTTTTAAAACATTTAAAACAAAATTAGATTTATTATTTATTGATCCGCCATTTGCTGACATTACTTGTCAGCAATGAATTCTTGATTACTGTCAGAAACATAATTTATTAAATCCAAAAGCTTTAATTGTTTTAGAAACTAATGTTTATTTAAAAGATTTATCATTAAATTCAGATTTTACAATTCTATCAGAAAAAAAATACGGTAAGATATATATCACAATTATTCAGTATCAAAAACAATAATCAATTCAGAAAGAGGAAGCCATGAGTGATAGTAAAGGAAAATTAATTATTATTTCTGGTCCTAGTGGTGTTGGTAAGGGAGCTATTATTAATGAACTGTTTAAAGATAAAAGTTTAAATTTAGCTTATTCAGTTTCTTATACAACAAGACAACCAAGAAATTATGAAATTCCTGAAATTAATTATTTCTTTGTGACAAAAGAAGAATTTTTAAAAAGAGTTAAGGAAAATGATTTTTTAGAATATACTAACTTTATTGATAATTATTATGGAACAAGCAAGAGTTATGTTGAGCAACTACAAAAAGATGGTTACAATGTTATCTTAGAAATTGAAGCTGATGGAGCAAGTCAGGTGATTAAGAATTATCCAGATAAGGCACATTGTTTCAGCATCTTTATTATGCCACCATCATTTGAAGTGTTAGAACAAAGGATTCGTTTAAGAGCAAGTGAGTCAAAGGAAATTATTGAAGCACGATTAAATAAAGCTAAAGAAGAATTTGAATTGCAAAGTCAGTATGATTATGTTGTGGTGAATGATATTCTTCAAGATGCAGTGACAGAAATTCAAGAAATAATAAGAAAAAATATAAATAAATAATTTTATTTATATTTTTTTTATAAAAATTTATAGATTAAAAAGAATTAAACAGTTATAATTAACGGAATATAAAAATGAAAGGAGAGATTAATTATGAAAAAATTAAATTTTAAACAAATATTAGCAATGATTGGGTTAGGATCAATTGTTGTTTCGGGGTCATTAAGTGTTATAGCTTGTGATAACAAAAAAGTGGTTGATGATACTAATAAGAAAGATATAGAAGATTTTGATGATAATGATGTTGTTGATAAGGATGTAGAAGAGATTGACGATGTAGAAGATATTGATGACATTGATGCTGATAATCCAGATGATAACAATCAATGAAAACCATTAATTAATAAATGAAACAAAGTTAACCCTAATCGAAATAAATCTGTAACTAATAGAGCAGCTAGAAGTTCAAATTATATTTTTCAACCATATTATGATGGTGGGTTATATTCAGGGACAACAGTTAGAGATATTATTGAAGGTAAAAATATGACTTTAAAAAATGGTGAGACTGTTTTTAATAAGGTAAATAATTTTGATAGTATTACTTTATCATTTGTGCAACAAGCAGTGGGTGTTTCTGATCGTTTACAATTAACAGTTGCTGGTCAATCCTTTGGTGAAGGTTATAATTGATGAGTTGAAAACAAATTTAAACCAGAAGTACTAAATCCTTTAGTACAAAATCAAACTTTTAAAAATATTGTTGTTGCTTATGGTGGTGCTGCTTCAGCTGTAGGTTATAATCCTTGAGATATTGCTTATAAACTTGCTAATAAAAACATTAATAAAGCAGTAGATCTATTAATCCCTGCTTTTATTGAATATCAAAAAAGAATTACTAAATTTGCTGGCTTAGATCCAAATAAAGATATGCCTTTAAATCTTGACCTTGATATTGAAGGAATACCTTTTGATCAAGAACATATTGCAGGAATGAAAGTATTATTTACTGCATTAGCAAAAATGAAATTAGATAATCCTAATTGAAATTTCACTATTACTCTACCAGTTCTACGTACAGGTTTAGTATCAAGAGATATTGATAATGTTTTAAAACCAGCGTTATTGATTTTTAAACAGCATGGCTTAACGAAAAAAAATAATCTGTTTAACATTAATATTATGACAATGGATTATGGAGAAGCAACTGGTAATGATGTAATTAAAGAAGGTATTACTTTTTTTAAAGCAGCAACTGATGCAACTGAAAATACAGGAAAGCAGTATAAAACTTTAATTAAAGAAATTTGAGGAATTGATCTATCAGAGCAAGATATAAATAGAAAATTAATTGCAACTCCAATGATTGGTATTAATGATGTTAATAATAATTACTTTACATTAGAGGATGCTAAAGATTTGTATAACTGAGCTCAAGTTAAGAATTTGGCAGGATTGAGAATGTGATCACTTAATCGTGATGATTCTGGAAAAACAAATGAAGCATGATCAGTAACAAATCATGGTTTAAAATATTTAAATCTTTGAGATTTTACTCATGCTTTTACAGGAGATTGAACAAATTGAGTTAAGAATCCTGTTCATAGTGCTAAATAAATTATTTAGTATTATATAGTTAAGTATTAAGTAAGTATTATTTTAATTTAAAAACAATTCTTTACAAATTTAAGGAAAGAATTGTTTTTATTTAATTTTTTTTATATAATATAAATGAAAGAAAAATTATGTCGAAGACAGCAAATGCTGTCTTTCTTATTTGTTGTTTAGGTTAGACATTATTTGAAGGAGGAAAAATGACAGATAAAAATAAAGCAATTTTAGAAGAAATTGAAAATATTGCTAAAGAAAAACAAATTGAACCTGCAGTTATTTATGATGCTTTAAAAGAAGGTCTTTTAAAAGCTTATGAAAGACAAATTCATAAAACATTAGATAATGTTAGAGTTGAAATTGATGAAGAGCAAGGAAAAATTAGTATGTTCAAAACACTTAGCGTTGTTGCTAAGGTTGAAGATCCAGATTTAGAGATTGCGTTAAGTGAAGTTAAAGAAAAAAAACCTGAGTTAACAATTGGTGACACATATGATGAAGAAATTCCAACTGATAACTTTGATCGATTAGCAATTTTTCAAGCAATTCAAATTTTTAAACAATCAATTAGAGAAGCAGAAAAAAATTCAATTTATGATGAATTCCTTGATAAAATTGGAACAATTTTAATTGGTAAGGTTGAGAGTATGGAAGAAAAGTATTGTTTGATTAAAATTGGACGTGCTTATGCTTATCTACCAAAGAAAAATCAAATTCCTGGTGAAACATTTACCATTGATGAACCAAACAATCATATTAAATTTTATGTTGAAGATATCATCAAAACCAAAAATTATGGTCAAATTTTAGCTTCAAGAAGTCATCCTGGTTTTTTAAGTTGTTTATTAGAATTAGAAGTACCAGAATTTAATCAAATAAATCAAGAAGGAAAGAATGTAATTGAAATTAAAGAAGTAGCTAGAATTCCTGGAGTTAGAGCTAAAGTTGCCATCATCAGCAATGATGATAGCATTGATGCAGTTGGAGCATGTATTGGTCCAAAAGGTTCAAGAATTCAAAATATTTCAAAAGAATTAAATGGTGAAAAGATTGATGTCATCCTTTATGATGAAAATATTAAGAACTTTATCATCAATGCTTTAGCACCAGCTAAAGTTATTTCAATTAAAACTAATGAGAGCGATCAACAAGCAGATGTTATTGTGCCAACAGAACAATTTTCTTTAGCAATTGGTAAAGATGGAATGGCAGCTAAACTTGTTGCAAGACTAACACATTGAAAGATTAATATTGTTTCTTTAGAACAAGCTAAACAAAACAATATTGATTTTACTTGAAATGGAAATTTAAAAGAAACAGACTATGACCAGTTTGTTAGCGATTTGAGAAATAAAAGTAATTTTAGACAAAGACAAGTTAAATAAAAAATGACTTTAAAAAATTATAAGAAAATTCCAATGCGTAAATGTGTGGTTAGTCATGAAATTTTGCCAAAAAAAGAATTAATCCGTATTATTAAGAATAAAGACGGAAAAATTTTTGTTGATCATAGTAATAAAGCAAATGGTAAGGGTGCTTACATTCAACCTAAAATTGCTTTAGTGAATGAAGCAAAGAAAACTAAAGCTTTAGAAAAAGCTTTACAAACAAAAATTAGTGATGAAATTTATCAAGCAATAATTTCTGAGATTGAGAATTATTGAGATTAAAAAAGGAAGGTTGAGAGTATGGCTAAGAATCAGAATGCAAAAGATATTAAAAATATTAACCAACAATTAAAACAACAAACAGCTCATGTGGATGATAAGGGAGTTTTTGTTTTTAGTGAACCCTTAACTATTGCTGAATTAGCTAATGCTTTAAATGTCTCAATTGTTGACATCATTAAATACTTTATGAAACAAGGAAAATTATATAATCAAAACTATTTGCTTAATGAAGAATTAATGTCAGAAGTATGTTTAGAATTTGGTTTTGATTTTAAAAAAACAAAAAGTGTTACTTATGAAAACATTTTAGAAACGGTAGAATTTGATGACAAGCCTGAACAGATGATTACTAGACCTCCTGTAGTGACAATCATGGGACATGTTGATCATGGAAAGACTACTTTATTAGACACGATTAGAAATTCAAAAATTACCAATCAAGAGCATGGTGGTATCACACAACACATAGGTGCCTATCAAGTTAAAACAAATGAAAATAAATTAATTACTTTCATTGACACACCAGGTCATGAAGCCTTTACTGAAATGCGAGCAAGAGGATCTAAAATTACTGACATTGTTATTTTAGTTGTTGCTGCAGATGATGGGGTTATGCCACAAACTAAAGAAGCAATTGATCATGCTAAAGCAGCCAATGTTGAGATTATTGTTTTTGTCAACAAAATGGATAAACCAGAAATTAAAACTGACAGAGTCCTTTCTGAACTATCAGCACTTGGTCTAACGAGTGAAGAATGAGGTGGAGATACTATTTTTGTTTATGGTAGTGCCTTAAAACATGAAGGAATTGATAAGTTACTAGAAGCAATTTTAATAGTTTCTGAAGTTAAGGAATTAAAAGCTAACCCTAATCGATTTGCGAACGGTACAGTAATTGAATCTCATTATGATAAGAACATTGGTTCAATTTGTACTTTATTAGTTCAAGGTGGAACATTAAAAGTTAAGGATATTATCGTTGCTGGAGCAATCAGAGGAAGAATTAAAAAAATGACTAATGATTTAGCTCGAGAAGTAACAGAAGCCTTACCTTCTGCAGTTGTGCAAGTTTTAGGATTTGAAAGTGCTCCAACACCGGGTGAGCCATTTGTGGTTTTCAATGACGAAAAACTAGCTAAGAAAATTTCTTCAGCAAGACAATTACAAAATGATTACAAAAGCCAACAAGAAAAGCAAATTAGTTTAGGAAATATTGTTCAAGAAGCATCAAGTGGAAAATTAAAGCAAATTAATATTATTTTAAAAGCAGACACACAAGGTTCTCTACAAGCTCTAACACAAGCATTAAACAAAATTAATGTTCAAGATATTCAAGTTAAATTAGTTCGTGCTAGTGTTGGTGGAATTAGTGAATCAGATGTTACTTTAGCTGTAGCATCTAATAGTGTGATTTATGGATTTAATGTTAGACCAAATAATATTGTTCGCGATGCTGCAAAAGATGCAGGAATTGAAATTAGATTACATAACATTATTTATAAGGTAACTGAAGAACTAGAAAAAGCAGCAAAAGGTTTATTAGAACCTGAGTATGAAGAAAAAGTTTTAGGTCAAGCAAGAGTTGTTAGACTTTTTCATTATTCAAAAGTTGGAACAATTGCAGGTTGTCTTGTTGTTGATGGTGTCATCAATCGTAATAATAAAGCAAGAGTTTTAAGAGATGATGTTGTGATTTATGATGGTGAGATTAATACATTAAGACACGAAAAAAATGACATCAAAACTGCTAAAAAAGGTTTTGAATGTGGTCTTACAATTAAGAACTATAATGATTTAAAAGAAAATGACATCATTGAAGCTTATGCAATAGAAATGGTGCAAAATAATGGCTAATCAAAAAATTGCTCGAACAGAGAAATGAATGAAGATTGAAATTACTAACATTCTTAAAATAAAAGCAAAAAATCCTAAGTTTTCAGATATCACTATCACAGATGTGAAGCTAACAAATGATTTGAGTTATGCAACTATTACTTGATATCTTTACAATCAAGATCAAAGTAAGATTAAAGAAATTAGTCAAGAATTAGAAAATGTAAAAGGTTTTTGCCGCAGGGAGTTAGCCCAAATTAGTAGTGCTTATAAGGTGCCACAATTAAGATTTAAATATGATCAAACAATTGAAGAAGCTGATCGTATTGAATCAATTTTAAATAAACTTAAAGAAGAAAAGTAGTTCTTAATAAAAAAAATCAGTATTTTAGTTACTGATTTTTTTTATTTTAGGGAGTATAATTTTATTGTTATTTATAGTTACAAGGATTTTAACAATTAAGAGCGGAATTATTCAGTAGCACGAAAGGAGTGCTACTATGGCAAAAAGAATTTTTAGTACACCTAGCAGTGATGATTTTTTTTCATGTCCAGAATTTATTGAGCACAAGCAATCATGATTAATTTGACCTGAAAGAACTGATAATTGAAGAATGGGTGCAAAGCCAGCACAAAAGATTGTTGCTGAAATTGCAAATATTTTAATTGATTACGAAGAGGTTAACATAATTGTAAGTAAGAATCAGTTTCAAAATGCAAGACAGCAATTAAATGAAAAAATTAAAATTATTGAGATGACAACAAATGATTGTTTAATTCGTGACTTTGGTCCATTATTTTTAATCAACTCAGAAACTAAAGTGGTTAGAGGATTGAAAAGTACTTTTAATGCATGAGGTGGAACTAAATATGGTGTGTACTATCCTTGAGATGATGATGACATGCTAAGTTACAAAATTTTTGAGTTAGAAAAACTTAATTATTATGAATTACCAATTATTTTAGAATGAGGGATGATTTTATTAGATGGTAAGAGTACTTGCTTTGCTAGTGAAGAAGGGATTCTTTCAGAACTTCGTAATCCTAATCTAACAAAAGAACAAGCAGAAAATTACTTAAAAGACTATCTTAATGTTAGCAAAATTATTTGATTACCTTCTGGTTTGCCTTATGATCAAACAAAAGGAAGGCTAAATAATTTACTAACCTTAGTTGATGAAACAACAATTTTATTAAGTTGAACAACTGATATTTATGATGAATGCTTTCAAGTAGTTTCTGAGACAGAAAAAATTTTAAAAAAAACTGTCAATGCTTATGGCAAATCTTATAAAATTATCAAAGTTTTGTTACCAAAAATTAAAAATCGTAGTAAAGAAGAAACAGAAATGATTGATTTTAATATCAATCATAATCCTAATGCTTTTGATCAATCTTTAGTTGGAAGTTACACTAATTTATATATTACTAATCGAGCAGTTTTAGTTCCAACATTTGATGATGAAGAATCGCAAGCACAAGCACTTGCAGAATTAGCTAAAATTTTTATCAATAAAAGAATTATTTTGGTGAATAGTAGAGAGTTACTACTTGGTCATGTTAACTTACAAAATATTATTTGTCATCAGTCAAAAATTATGTAATTAAAATATAAAAAATCGTTTAGAGGGTCTATTATTTTTCCTTTTAAATGCTATAATAATTAAAAAGTGAAAAATGGGGATTTATAAGATGGAAAAAAATCAAAAGGATTATCAAAAAATTAATCCTATTCTTCGTTGAATAATGATTTTAAGTTTAATTGTTGTTTTTTTCACATTATTAATTAGTTGATTATTATGGTTTTTATTTTATCGTAATGTAATTGATTCAATATTAGTTAGTTTTAGTTTTTTAGCTTTTAGCATTATTATTTTAATATTTGCTGGTTTAGCATTATTCTTTGCTTTACCATTAATTGTGTTAAAGCGAAAAACTATAGCTAACAATATTTTTTCTTTATTAAGTTTTGTTTTGGCACTAATTCTTGCAAGTGTTAGCTTATTGCTTTATCATAATTTAGAAATTAATAATTTCTTAGTTGTGGTTATACCTTGAATAATTATTATCATTGCAACAACTTTTTTATTTGTTAGCAGTGGTGTAAATTTAATTATTGTGACAGATGATTCTAATAAAATTGAAAAAATATCAATTTTAATGAAAAAAGAACTAAACAACCAGAATTTAGAAAATAATAACAAACAAGATATTAAATCAGTTGCTACTGATGCCATTAATAATAAGCAGAAAATTAAAACTGAAACACTTAATGAGTTAGCACCATTTGATGCAGAGCAAGAAGAAGACATTACTTTTGCTGATATCACTATTGTCAAAGAACAAACTGATTTTTGGTCTAAAAAATCAGAAAATAATACTACAGAAAAAGTAGTTGATGAAGAGCAGAAATGAACAGAAAAACAAATTAAAGAAGTATGAGAAAAAGGAGAAATTATTCCAGGAGTTAATAAAGATTTATATCGTAAAGATTATGCAGGTGCTTGAATGTTTTTTTCAGCCTTTCTTGCTGAATCAGATCAAAATAACTTTGATATTCGTAGTTATAGCTGAACGATTGCTAATCATAATCCAACATCGCAAGAAAAAATCAATGATATTGCAAATTTAATGCCAATGAATCTTATCAATGCTATGGCCAAAGGACAAAATTATCCAAAATGAAAAACTAAAATTTCTTCTTGAGGTAATGAGAATATTATTAAAGAACAAATTTGAAGTGATTAAAATATAATGAATTTTATTGAACATTTATTTATTAATTTAAACTATCAAAATGAAAATGAGAATTTTCTTGATTTTTATGTTACGTTAGAAAAAGAAATTAATATTTTAAAAGAAAATTATCAGTTGCAAATTAAAACAATCTATATTGCAACTAATGATTTTCTTTTTCTAACTAATCAACAATTAGTTTCACTACTAAGTTTATTAAAGCAATTTACTAATAATTTAACTGAATATAGTTTTGAGATTGGTTATGAAACTTTACAACAAGAACAATTAGAAATTTTAAAACAATTTAGTATCAATCGCTTGGTGTGAAAAGTTAGAACATTTAGTACTAAATTTCTTTCACAAATAAATCAAAATTTTAATGCTGAAAAAATGATGAGTTTAATTAAAGTAAGTTTTGAAGCAGGATATCGTAATTTTTCAATTGATTTAGAAAATAATATTAGTAAACAAAGTAAATCAGATTTGATTAGTGATTTAAAAATAACTCTAAAATTAAACTCACCTCATATTAGCTATCAAAGTCATAATGATAGTCATAGTGTTGAGAAAAAAAAGATTATTAGTGAATTTTTAAAGCAACACAATTATCAGAATTATGAATTTTTTAGTTTCACTAAAGCAAAAAAATATTATAGTCAACAAACACTAGCTTATTTAACTTTAAAAAATTGATATGGTTTAGGGCCAAATGCTAGTAGTTTTTTAAAATTAGATGATCAATTTATCACAATCAACAATAGTGGTCAAATTCCTTGAAATAGTGAACTAATAACACTAACACATGAAGAGTACTATCAATTAATTCTTACTCAAAATTTAATGTTGCAAGAAGGCATTGCTTTAAAAAAGAATGATGTTTTAAAGCATCAAGCATTCTGACCACAAATTACTACTTTAATTACTAATGGTTATTTGCAATTAGAAAATGATTATTTAAAGGCAACAAATCAAGGTTGGGACTTGTTAAATGATATTTTAATTGATATTATAATTAGTACTTAATTTTAGATTGAAAAGGAAAGAAGTAACTAGAATAAAACATGGGCTATTGTATTAGATGTAAAGGAACCGTTTTAGCAACTGAGAGATGAATTAAATTAGTAGCAGGATTTTATCATTTAAAGTGTTACGACAAATTAGTAGCAAGAAATAAAAAATTTATCATAATCTTTAGTTGTAGTTTTGGGTTATTTTTTATTACTTTAGTTACTGTTGTGTTAGTTCTAGCATTATAAATTAAAGGAGATAACAATGGAATTTAATGAGCAAGTATTAAAAGATAACTATTTTAGTGAAGCAATTGAAAAAATTAAAGCAATAGTAAGCATTCCTTCATATGCAGGTTCTGCTAGCAAAGATGCTCCTTATGGTGAAGGAGTTCTAAAAGTTTTACATTATGCTGTTGATTTAGCAAAGTCATTAGGATTTAAAACTTTTATTGATTCAGAAAATAAGTATGGTTACGTTGAGTATGGTGAAGGTGAAGAAATCTTTGCAATTTTAGGGCATTTAGATGTTGTGCCACCAGGTAACATTGAAGAATGAAATGTTCATCCCTTCAAACCAGAAATTATTGATGATATCTTATATGGTCGTGGTGTTTTAGATGATAAGGGTCCAACAATTATCATTTTATATTGTTTGAAATACTTAAAGGATTACAACTATCAACCAAATCGTAGAATTAGATTAATTTTTGGGTTAGATGAAGAAACAACTTGAGATTCAATTGATACTTATATGAAAAAAGAAGGCACACCAGATTTTGGCTTTACTCCAGATGGATTGTTTCCTTTAACTTATGCTGAAAAAGGAATTATCGATCTTGATTTTGTTGGGCCTGGTTCAAATCAAGTTAGGGTTAGCGCAGGGGATGCTTATAATGTTACTTGTGCATTTTCTACTGTTGAAAATATTGATTTAGCAAGTTTTGTTGAGATTGCAGAAAGAAATAAGTATCGTTTAGAAAAGACTGATAATAAAGTTACAATTCTTGGTAAGCCAGCTCATGGTTCACATCCAGAAGAAGGAATTAATGCTGGTTTAAGAACTTTATTAGTTTTAAAAGAATTAAAAATTGATCATCCGTTAGTTAACTTTGTTGGTGATGTTCTAAAAGAAGATACTGAACTAAGAAAATATTTTGGACAATATGATGATGAATCAGGTGCCTTTACGATTAATGTTGGTCTTGTTACCATCAATGAAAAAGAATCATACCTTGGTTGCAATGTAAGATTTCCTGTTCATACAACAAAAGATGATGTTTTAAATAAACTAACAGAAATTTTAGCACCTTATAAGTTAACAACTAGAATTGAGCACTATGATAAGCCATTGCATATGCCTTTAGATTCACCAATTGTTACCGAATTGATGACTATCTATCAAACAGTAACAAAAGATAAGATAAGTAAACCAATTGCAATTGGTGGTGGCACTTATGCCCGAGCAATGCCTAATTGTGTAGCTTTTGGAGCTATATTTAATGAAGCAACATCAACTGAACATCAATACAATGAATCAATTAAGATTGAAGAATTATGACATTCAATGTTGATTTATGTAAGAGCAATTGAAACTTTGGGAACAATTGAAAAAATAAAAAATTAGGCATTTTGCCTAATTTTTTTGATTTAATTTATTAAAATCTAATAGTGAGAAAATATTATTGGTTATAATATAATAATAAATGTATAATACAAGATAGATAAATTTTGAATGGGATTTTTAATGTTTTTAAAAGCAAAAGACTCAACAGCATTACCATTAAAGCCTTTTAGTTGAAATAGGTTTTTTTTAGGAATAAAAAAAATTTTTAAAACTATTTTTGTTGGTAACACAAGACCAAGACAAATGTTTAATTTATACTTATACTTTTTGTTATTTGGAACAATTTTGTTGATGACTCCTTTAGCAACAGTAAAAGGTCAATGAAATTTTCTTGAAGCTTTATTTACTGCTTCTAGTGCTTTTTCTGATACAGGATTAACTGTTAAGAGCACTGCGAATGATTTTACTTTTTTTGGTCAACTAGTAGTTCTTTTATTAATTAAATTTGGTGGGATTGGATTAATTGCTGTTAAATTATTTTTGTTGTCATTATTTCAATTTGGACACAATAGTAATTTAAAAGAACGTTTATTAATTCAAGGTGAAAGAGGGTCACCAAAATTAGGAACATCAGTCAATGTTTTAAAAGTTGGAATCATTGTGATGACATTGACTGAATTTCTTGGTGCCATAACTTTAGCTTTATATTTTTATTTTGTTCCTAATTCTGGTGTGTCCTATGGAACTAATGCTGATATGATTTATAACAATAATTTTTGATTATCTTTATGAGCAGGTGTTTTTCATTCCATTTCTGCAGTTAACAATGCTGGGTTTGATATTATTGGACAAAATTCTTTAGTTCCATTTCAAACTGATTATTTTGTGCAATGAGTTTTTATTATTGAATTTGTTATTGGTGGGATTGGATTTCCAGTGTTTTATGATTTATTTAGTTATATTAGATCAAAGACAGAAGGTAAACGTTTTAGATTTAGTTTATTTACCAAATTAACGGTATCAACTTATTTTATTGTCGCCATTCTTGGAGTTGGAAGTGTTGTTTTAGTTGAACTAGTTTCACCAATAGATAGTCAATCAATATGAGGGAATATGAGTAATGGTAATGCCTTAATGGCAATTTTCTTTAACACTATGTCAACAAGAAATGCTGGATTTTATACCATTGAATTAACTAGATTTCATGCTACTTCTGGTGTGATTCAATCTTTTATGATGTGAATTGGTTCTTCACCAGCTTCAACTGCTGGGGGAATTAGAACAACAACTTTAGCAATTATTATCATGTCAATTTTTAGCCTTGCTTCTGGAAGAGAGAATGTCAACATATTTAAACGTAAAATTGCACCACAAACTATCAAAATGGCTTTTGCTGTAGCTTTTGTTGGTGGCTTTATGGTTATTTTCACATCAATGGTGATTTTAATTGAAAATTTATTCAATAATATTAATGGTGATATTGGCTTTGTTCAAAGTCTTTATGATGCAGCAAGTGCATTTGGAACAACAGGACTATCAGTATTTGATAATGCTCGGTTAGGAGTTGTTAGTAAAATTTGTTTAATTATTTGTATGTTTGTGGGACAATTAGGAGTGTCGACAACGATTTTAGCTTGAAGTGATAGTAAGCGCAAGCGTAATATTAATCGTATTCAAGAAGACGTACAAATTGGATAGAAGGTGGTTTTATGCAACTACTTGATGGTAAGAAAATTAGTCAAAAGATAAAAGATGAGATTAAACTCACAATTGATCAACTTATTAAACAAGAAAAACGAATTCCAAAATTAGTTGTTGTTCTGATTGGTGATGATTATGCTTCTCATCTTTATGTCAAAAATAAAATTAAAGCTTGTCAAGAAGTAGGAATTCAGGGTGAAATAATTCATTTCCCTACATCAGTGACAGAAGTAGAAGTTCTTCAAGCAATTGAAAAATTAAATCAAAATTCTGAAGTTGATGGAATTTTAGTTCAATTACCTTTAGTTGAAAATTTAAATGAATTTAAGATTCTTAACACTATTGCTGTTAGCAAAGATGTTGATGGTTTAACTAATATCAATGCAGGTAAGTTACTACAAGGTGATGCTACAGCCGTTATTCCTTGTACTGTCAAAGGGATTATAGCTTTACTAAAAGCATATAATTTAGAAGTTGTAGGCCAAGATATTACAATAATTAATAATAGCAATATCATTGGCAAACCATTAGCAATGATACTAAATAATATGGGTGCAACAGTTAGTTTGACCCATAAAGCAACAAAAGATTTAAAAAATTATTTAAGCAATGCTGATATTATTGTAACTGCAACAGGAGTTTATCAATTATTTACTAGTCAAAATATTAAAGCAGATGTTATTATTATTGATGTAGCAATTAATAGTAGTAAGGATAAAAAACTTGTTGGCGATGTTGATTTTGAATCAGTAAAAGATAAAGTTAAAGCAATAACACCTGTTCCTGGTGGAGTTGGTCCAATGACTATTGCAATGCTACTAGAAAACTTAATGTTGCTATATCACGATAAATAATTTTATTAATAAAATTATTAAATACTTATTGCAAAAAATGATTATTGCTTTTATAATGAATAAGGTTTAATAAATGCCTGCTTAGCTCAGACGGTAGAGCGTTCGGCTGTTAACCGAAAGGTCGTAGGATCGATGCCTACAGCAGGCGCCATTATTATTAAAATTAGATAAAAGGCCCGGTGGTGAACTGGTGAACACACTGGATTTTCATTCCAGCATGGCGGGTTCGATCCCCGTTCGGGTCACCATAATTATTAGCAAGTAAATTTTTGATACTTGTTTTTTAATTCTTTTGCCTCGTTAGCTCAATTGGCTAGAGCATCAGACTCTTAATCTGGGGGTTATAGGTTCGAGCCCTATACGGGGCACCATAATTAAATACTGCGGGATTGGCGAAACTGGCAGACGCACCAGACTTAGGATCTGGCGCCTAACGGCATGAGGGTTCAAGTCCCTTGTCCCGCACCATTTTAAAAGCATAATTTCTTATGCTTTTTTATTTTGTAATTTTATTCAAATAAAGAAATAGCAGTAACTTCAAACTCATAAGAAAAGTAAACTAAAGACTTTAAAAATTATTCAAATATAGCTTGGTGCTGGTGTGATGTACTGACTAGATTCACCAAGAATAGAAACACTAATTGAAAGAATTTCTAAAATAAGAATAATTACTATGACAGAAAATCAAATTTTTGTTTTTTTGTTCTGATTGATTTTAATTTGTTTCTTAAATAATGGCATTAAAGTAAGAGTTAGTAACATTAGAGTAAGAGCAATTGTGACTGCAGAGATGATGTAAGCAGTAGTTTCCATAATTTTTTCTCCTTAATTCAATTAATTTTGTCCTAAATAACCAGTGACTACATTTTTAATATCAATTAAACCTCTTTGATTGCTATCAGTTGGTTTATTAATTCATTGTTCAATCTGACTTTGCGGTTGGTTAGTATAGAATCATGCTTTTAAAGATTTACTATCTAATTGATGATGTTGGCCGTCTAAACCTTTATCTCGACCATGATCAGTAAAGAGAAGAAACATTCATTTTTCACCAAATTCTGCAGTTCTTTTTGCTAGCAAATCTTGAAGCCCTTTAACATATTGATTTTGGATTCATAAAGAATATTGGTATTTTTTACTATGTACGGTTCATCCAAAATGAGCTACCTCATCAGATAAAGTATCAAAGCCAAAAACAAGTTGTTGATTCATGTTAATAGCATTAATCATTTCTAGATATAAATTATAAATACCTGCTGCATCATTAACTCCTACAGCAGCATCTCAAGCTAATTCTTTTGCATCTATTTTTTGTAGTGTTTCTGGTTCAATATAGAGATTATTAATTGCTAAGATTTCGTCTGGATAGTGTAATTGAATACTAGATGTTTTATAATTAGCATTTTGATTTAAAACACTAGTAAAAAAAGAGGTACTATCATATTGATATTCGCTAGCATCTCAATTAATACTACCTCCACGAACAGCAGCTTTAACATTAGCTTTTGAAAAATGATCAGGCAATGCAAAACGATTAACTGAATCTCAATAATTAGTTGCTTCAGCATTTAAGGATTTATGCATAATATCAGGACTGTTCTTGACATTTAACTCTTCTTCTAGAATGCCATCTAATCCTAAAACTAGAACTTTATATTTTAATGGATTATCCTTACTTTCTTGATAGTGTGAGTAGTACTGATTCATCACCAATCGTTCATTAATGTCTATTGGATAATATTTTAAAGTAAAAAATACATAGACAATCATAAATCAACTTAGCATCATTGCTATTAAAGGGATAAATAAAATTGTACTCACAATAAAAAAATTTGTTTTGGTTACTTTAACTTCCATAATTTAAACTTCCTTTTACCATACTTGAATAAAGTATAATATGAATTTAATAAAATAGCATGTTTTATAACTTTAAAACATGCTTAATTATTCAAATCACAAGAAGAAACAAAATAAAAATTTTATGCTATTTATTAGCTCCCCCGATGGAAATAATACATTGCCATTAATACTAAAGTACAAGATAAAGCATCAAAGCAAACAGAAGTTATTGTTGCTCATCATGAAATATATTCATTTAAAAATGTTGGAAATAATGTGATAAAACTAATAATTCCAAAGATTAACCCTACAATCCCAAATATAAAACTTCAAAAGTCATAAAGAAATGAATAACGTTCACATTTTAAAATTTCTGGTTTATGTTTTTGTCTGATATTTTTTGTCATTTTATATAATTTAATTCCATAATGATAAGCAGTCATTGCACTTAAAACACTTAAACTATCACAACAAATTGTTGTTGCTGTGAAAGTAAAAGAATGAAAATCACGAATACTATCATTTTTATTTCAAAATGTTTCTAGTGCTAAAACGCTTAAAATACCAAAACAAACACCTAAGAAACCAAATGTAAAACTTAAAATATCTGATCAGAAAATTGTTCTTTTTAATTGTTGTATAGTCATATCTCTCATATAATTTCTAATTGTTTTTACTAATATACAATTTAATATTATATTCTATCTTTTTTTAAAAAAAAGTAAAATTTTTTTCACATAAATTTATTAATAATATTGAGAAGTAAAAAAATAATTAATTTATACAGAACTGCTAGTAAATTTTTATTTTTTTACTAAAAATAGTATAATTACTTTAGAATAGAAAATAAAAGGAATTATTGATGAATAAAGATATGCATTTAATAAGAGCAATTGAGATGGCTGCAATTGCTGCTTATAAATATATTGGTACTAAAAATAAAAATGCTGTTGATGATGCAGCAGTTCAAGCATTAGAAACAATTTTAAAAGTTGCTCCAATTAAGACTAAAGTTGTAATTGGTGAAGGTGAATTAGATCAGGCGCCAATGTTGTATGTTGGTCAAGAGTTAGGTACAGCGCCAAATGTTACTTTTGAGATTGCTGTTGATCCAATTGAAGGAACTTACCCCGCTGCTTATAATATTGCAGGCAGCATTGCTTGTCTTGCAGCAGCGAAACCTGGAACAATGGTGTATCTACCAGAAATGTATATGGATAAGTTATTTGTTAATCAAGAATTAGCTCATGTAATCGATTTAGAAAAAGGTCTAGCATGAAATGTTGAACAAATGCAAAAAGCAAAATCTTATCATGATTTGATTGCAATTGTTTTAGACAAACCTAGAAATCAAGCTGCAATTAATCTTTTAAGAGAATATGGTGTGATTGTGAGATTAATTGGTGATGGTGATGTGCTTGCAGCAATTGATGTTATCAATCAAGAAGCAGATTTTGTCTATGGGATTGGTGGAGCTCCAGAAGGCGTTTTAATGGCTGCTTTAGCAATTAGTAGTTGTGGCAACATGCATGCCAGATTACTACCCTATCAAGATATTTGGCCTAATGAACCAGAAACGCCAACAAGAATGAGAATTGAAGCAGAGCAACTACTTAAATGTGGTTTAAAAAACTATCAGTATCTAACCAGTGAAGAATTAATTAATGATGAAGCAGTACGCTTTATTGCTACTGGTTTAACTGCTGGAGGTAGTTTAAAACCAATTAAATATCAACATGGAATTTATCATCTTAATACTTTCTTTGCTTCACATGGAATTTTAAGAAATATGCAAGTTAAATATAGTATTGAGCAAATTAAAAAATTACGTCCTGAAATTAAAACAGTAATTGATAAGTATCAAAGAAGCTATGAGAAAAAAAATCCAAAAAATGATATATAGTGTAAAATTATATGTAACTATAAAAGGAAGGAAATTAAAGAATGAGTAATATTTTAAAAGTTAGCAAAAATGATGAACTTGATAAAGCAATTCAAGAAAACAAATATGTTGTCCTAGATTTTTATGCTGATTGATGTGGTCCTTGTAAAGCACTAGCTCCTGTAATCCAAGATGTATCAAAAGAATTAGATGATGTAACTTTTATTAAAATTGATGTTGATCATGCAGAAGAATTAAAAAACCTATTTAAAATTAGTTCAATTCCAACATTAGTTTATTTTAAAAATGGACAAGAAGTTAATAAAACTTTTGGGTTCATTCCAAAACCAACTTTGTTAAATAATGTTAATAATTTAAAAAGTGACAACAAATAATTTCAATAAAATTTCTTATTAAGGGAGCTATTTATTATTATGTCAATTAAATTAATTGTTCTTGATTTAGATGGAACTTTATTAAAATCAAAATGAAAAGTTCATCCTGAAAATGTGGCAATGATTAAACGTGTCTATCAAGAAAAACCAGAAGTTAAGGTTGTTATTGCAACAGGAAGAGCACCAATTTCAACAATCCCACATGCACGAGCATGTTTGATAAATGAAAAAGCAGGCCACATCATTTGTTACAATGGTGGTAGCATCATCGACCTTCTTAATAATAAGCAAGAGATATTATTTGAAAAAGCACTCTCAAATGAACAAGGACAAAAAATCCTTAATTTTGCAAAGGAAAATAAGTTAAACATTTGAGGTTATGCAACAGATAATCAAACTGCTTATATTAATCATAGATCGCTAAAAGTTCTATTCGTAGAATATTTCAATAAATTAAAAGTAAAAAAAATTAAACACAATGAATTACCTTCATTTTATAAAATTTTATTATTTTGTAAGAATAAAAAACAAGTTCCAAAAATGTTGGAAAATCTAGATCAAGAAAAAGATTTAGAACTAGCAACATCTTCACATTCAGTAATTGAAGTGAATCCAATTGGAATTAATAAAGCTACTGCAGTAGAATTTCTAGCAAAAAAATGAAATATCCAGCCAGAAGAAATTCTTGCTTGTGGTGATGGGATGAACGATTATAAATTATTAGAATGAGTTAAGTATGGCATTGCAATGGACAATGCTCCAGATGAATTAAAAAAAATTGCTTATGGCATCACAGCTTCAAACACTGAAGCAGGAGTTGCTAAAGCAATTCAGAAATATCTTTTCTCTTAATCAACAAAATTAAACTAATTAAGCAGGGGTAGCAAATTCGCTTGAGAAAAACCCTTCGAACCTGATCTAGTTGACACTAGCGTAGGAAGTCTTAATATTTTTTAGACTTCTTTATGCTGAAATAAAGGAGTTTTTTATGTTAGATCAAAATCCTAAATACTATTGATTAAAAATTACTAGCATTTTTAATATGGTTGTTTTCTTTAGCTTGTTTTTAGTAGTCACAATAGTTAGTAGTACTACTTTAAATAGCATCTTTAATATCAACTCGACAGTAAGTGGGTGACAATTTTATAGTTTGAAAATTTTTTTAATTTTAATTGGACTGCTAGTTTTACTTGCTGCAGGATTATGAGTTGCCATTAGTTTCAAACATAGTTCAATTGATGCCATTAAAGAGAACTATTTTATTAGTTTTTTACTAACTATCTTAACATTAAATTTTTATGGTTGTTTTTTTGTTGTTAGGTCTATGCAAGAGAGTAAAGAA
This sequence comes from Spiroplasma platyhelix PALS-1, assembly GCF_021496725.1. GTDB lineage: Bacteria > Bacillota_I > Bacilli_A > Mycoplasmatales > VBWQ01 > Spiroplasma_D > Spiroplasma_D platyhelix. The sequence goes on along the minus strand of NZ_CP051215.1, from coordinate 365,688 downwards.
ACTAGTTTTAAAAAAAATAAGTTTTGAGTTAAATTTAAAGCAAATTTAGGAATCAAACAATGACTAACAGTTGATTATGTGTTAATTGCTTTCTTTTGTGCTTTAACTTTAACGTTTGCTTATATTGAAGAAAATTTATTGCCGAGAATGCCTTTTGGTGGTGGAATTGCAATTAAATATATTCCTTTGATTATTATTAGTTTTTCAACTTCTTTTCTAGCAGGTTGACTAACAGGTTTTATTACTGCATTAATGTCTTTATTATTTATTCCAGCAAGTAACATTATTAGTCCATGAAGTTTTTTATTAGATTATTTTCTGCCTATGACTACTCCAGCTGTGGTTGCTTTTTTACCTAATAAAGTTAGTACTGAAAAATCAATCTTTACTTATATTAATTATTTTTTACATTGTTTTTTAGTTTTTTTCATTATTTACTTTTGACAGTTTCTATCAGGATACTTTCTTTGAACTACTGCTTTTCCAAATAGTGTTTGAACTGGTTACAGTGCCATTTTGTATTCGTTAGTTTACAATTTTATTCATATCTTTATTTTTAGCTATCCAATTAGTCAAGCAATAGTTCCAGTGCTTTATCGTAATTTAGGAATTTACTATATAAATCGCTATCATTAAGACTTATTAATTTGCAAAATATATACTATAAGTGTATAATGTACTTATAGATTTTTAAAATTTAGGGAAAGGAAAAAAGGAAAAAATATGAAAACAAAATTGAATTTTAAAAAAATGTTGGCAACACTTGGATTACTTGCAGTTGCAGTTCCAACTTCATTAAGCGTAGTAGCTTGTGGTAGCGGAACAACAAGTGTTGAAGAAAGTACTGAACAAAAAATAGCTAAAGCAATTAGTGAAGTTTCATATTCAGTAGATTTTTCTAGAGGAACTAAAGCACAGGAAATTGTTAATCAAGTTAAAGAGCTAAACTTTATTAAAGCTGGATTGACTGATGAAGATGTTAGAAATTCTTTTGTAGATAGTTTATTTAAGTTTGAAAAGATTACTGTTGAAGGTAATGAGTTAAATAATGATCATTTAGCAAACCCTGAATCTGTTAATGCTGAAATTAATTTTAGTTATGGTGATATTACTGAAAAAGCTAAGTTGATAATTAATTTTAAAATGAGAGCAGTAACGGATGAAGAATTTGTAGAAATTGCAAAAGAACGAAGTGAAACTGATCCAATGAAGTTTACAATTAAAGCTAGAAAGAATGCTAGCAATTATTTACCTGAAGTTAGAGAAAAGATGGCTGTTCAAATCTATGATGAATTTTCAAGAATTTATGGATTAGAAGTTGATATTAAATTATTAAATCTTGAAGGTATAACTAGTTCTGAACAAGACGAACCATTATTTAGTTATAAATGATTTCAAGAAGTAAAAACATTTAATGCTACAGGTGCAGTTTTCTATAATGGCACATCAACTGGATATATTAACATTATATTTAATGTAGTAGAATAATTATATTTTTAAATGTTAAATTAAAAATGTATCTTATAAAAGAGATACATTTTTTTAATTATTAAAATTATTCTAGATTTAAATTAGAGTCATATTTCAAAATTTTTCATCGATATCATATTTCATTTAAATAAAAAAAATATCTATATAATAAAAAAGGACAAAATATAGAGTTTGTTTTAAAGGGAGATATAACAGATGAAGATAAATATCAATTTTAAAAAAATATTAACAACACTTGGATTAATAAGTGTTTTTGTACCATCATCATTGAGTGTTGTAGCTTGTGGAGCAAGTAAAACATTAGAAAATGTTGATAGCAATACAGTGATTGAAACTATCAATAATATTGAAGATTTAAAAATCAATATTTCAGAAAATGAAGTAACTGAAACAATATTCAATGTTTTAAATAATGTTGACAAAGGACTTTCAATAGCAATTGCTAAGCATGATATTATTAATTTTGACAAAAATTTATTTAAACTTGATACTGAAAATATTTACACTGATATAGAAAGAAATAATAAAGTAAAAGAAGATCAGAAAATTGAACTTACAACATATTATTTTCAATTTAGTTATGCTAATAAAACTAATAATGCTATAGTTCCTGTAACTATTACTAATCGAGAAAGAGAAGTTGTTACTGCAATTAATCATGTTACTTATGGTATAGGTGTTGTACTTGGTACAACAGTAAAAAAATTGCAAGAAGCAATTAATTTTAATTTTATTAAGAGTTCATTAAATAGTAATATTCAAATTATTTTTAATGCTAGTTTATTTCATTTAAATAAAATTATTATTGCTGGACAAGAAATAACAGATGAAGATTTAAATGAATTTGGGTTAATTAATGCTGAAATTAGTTATAATTATGGCATGATTGAAAATCAAATTACTACTTTAAAAATTAGTAAAAAATTACCTGAAGTAACAAAAGAAGAATTTATAAAAATTGCAGAAGAACGAAGTAAAACTGATCCAATAGTGTTTACAATTAAAACTAAACAGCCTGGCGATTATAATTATTTACCAGCAGTGTTACAAATAATGAGAACTGCAATTTATACTGAATTTTTAAATACTTATCAATTAAGAGTTGATATTACTAAGTTAAAAATGGAAGACATCCATAGTGATGAAATGAATCCTGTTAGATTTAGCAATTCATGATTTAATCAAGAAAAATATTTCAATGCTATAGGTTCAACAAAATATGATGGATTATCAACTGGTCCAATTAATATTATCTTTGATGTAGTAAAACGCTAATTTATTGATTTAAAAAATGTATTCTTTCATTAGAATACATTTTTTAATTATTAAAATTATTCTAGATTTAAATTAAAAGCCCTTAAAAAATTATGATATGATTTTTATAGAAATATTTAAGGAGTACTAATGAGTTATCCCTATAAAAAAATTGAAGCAAAATGACAAAAGTATTGAAGTGCTAACAAGACTTTTCTTAGCAATCTTGATGACATTAAAAAACCAAAAATGTATCTGTTAGATATGTTTCCTTATCCTTCAGGGAATGGATTACATGTGGGTCATCCTAAGGGTTATTGTGCAACAGATATTATTAGTCGCTTTAAAATCATGCAAGGTTATCAAGTACTGCATCCAATTGGTTGAGATGCTTTTGGTTTGCCTGCAGAACAATATGCTTTAAATACTGGCAATAATCCTGAAACTTTTACGAAAACAAATATTGATAATTTTCGTAAGCAACTGCAAAAAATTGGTTTTACTTTTGATTATACAAAAGAAGTAAATACAACTGATCCTAATTACTATCGTTGAACACAATGAATTTTTATTAAACTATATCAACAAGGCTTAGCTTCTTTAGAAGATGTTGAAGTAAATTTTTGTCCTGAGTTAGGGACAGTACTTGCTAACGAAGAAATTATTAATGTTAATGGTAAGATGGTTTCTGAACGTGGACATTTTCCAGTGATTAAAAAACCAATGCGTCAATGAGTACTTAAAATTACTCATTATGCCGAGAAATTATTAAAAGGTTTAGATAAATTATATTGACCAAATTCAGTTAAGGAACTACAAAGAAATTGAATTGGTAAAAGTAATGGAGCAATTGTTAATTTTCCAGTAGCTAATCAAAATGAGATTGTTCAAGTCTTTACATCACAAGTAGATACTATTTTTGGAGTAACTTTTCTTGTCATCAGTCCTGAACATCCATTAGTGCACCATCTAACAACTGCAAAATATTATAAAGATGTCGAAAAATATATCTTAGCTGCTAAAAGTAAAACTAATTTAATGCGTCAAGAAGATAGCACTTTAAAAACTGGTGTCTTCACTGGTAGCTATGCAATTCACCCACTAACAAAAGAAAAACTGCCAATTTGAATTGGTGATTATGTTTTAAATAGTTATGGTACAGGAGCAATTATGGCTGTACCATGTGGAGATCAAAGAGATTTTCTTTTTGCAAAGAATCATAAATTAGAAATTAAATGAATTTTTAGTACAAACGATAAAACAAAAGCCTTTACAGGCGAAAAAAGTTATATTAATTCTAAATTTATTAATAGTTTATCAGAACAAGAAGCAAAACCCAAAATGTTAGCAGAACTAACAACTTTAAAAGTAGCTCAACCACATATTAGTTATAAATTAAGAGATTGATTATTTTCTCGTCAACGTTACTGAGGTGAACCATTTCCAATCGTTTATTGAGAAGACAACACCATCACAACGTTAGATGAAAAAGAACTGCCGTTAATACTACCAAAAATTGCTAATATCAAACCATCTAAAGACGGATTAGCTCCTTTAGCTAATGCTAAAGCTTCATGATTAGAAGTAGTAAGAAAAGATGGAGTTAAGGGTCGCAGAGAAGTCAACACTATGCCACAATGAGCAGGTAGTTGCTGATACTATTTAGCTTATTTATTAAAAAAAGATAATAATGGTTATTATGATTTTAATAGTAAAGAAGCAAAAAAACGTTTCAAACATTGGCTACCAGTTGATTTATATGTTGGTGGACAAGAACATGCGGTATTGCATTTGTTGTATGCTCGATTCTGACATTTAGTACTATATGATTTAAAACTTGTTCCAGTTGCTGAACCTTTTATGAAATTAGTCAATCAAGGGATGATTCTAGGACCTAATAATGAAAAGATGTCTAAATCTAGAGGAAATGTCATCAATCCTGATGACATTATTGAAAAATATGGTGCTGATACTTTAAGAGTTTATGAAATGTTTATGGGTCCAATCACTGCGTCTCTACCGTGACAAGAAAATGGTCTTGTTGGAATTTATAAATTCTTAACTCGTATTTATCGTTTATTTACTGATGAACAGTATCAAACAAAAATTAGTCAAGAAAATAATCATACTTTAGATTACATCTATCATCAGACAGTAGCTAAAGTAACAAAAGATATTGAGAACTTAGATTTTAATACAGCAATTGCTCAATTAATGATTTTTATCAATCATTGCTACAAGAGTAGTACTATTTATCAAGACTATTTAGTTAACTTTTTAAAACTATTAAATCCTTTTGCTCCTCATTTAAGTGAAGAATTATGATCACTACTAAATCAAAAAGATAGCATTTCACATGCTGAGTGACCAAAATATGATAAGAAATTCTTAATAAATGAAAAAGTAACAATTGCTATTCAAATCAATGGCAAAACAAGAGTAACTCTAGAAATAAATAATAATTTATCACAAAAAGAAACTTTAGAATTAGTAGAAGATAACCCTAGAGTACAAGAATACTTGAAAAAGAAAACAATCATCAAAAAGATTTGTATTGTTAATAAAATTGTTAACTTTGTTGTTAAATAATGGAGAAAAAAATGAAAGTTGCTGTTATTTTTGCTGCAGGAGCAGGAAGAAGATTAAATCCACTAACTCAAACAATTCATAAGTCACTAATTAAAATTGATGAGTTACCTTTAATTGAATACTTAATCAATAATTTATTAACTTTAAAAACTTTAAAAGAAATTATTGTTGTGACAGGATATCGCCATGAAGACTTTTTATATTTAAAAGATAAGTATCTTAATTTAAAAATAATAATCAATCAAGACTATCAAACACATAATAGTGCTTATGTTTTATCTTTACTACCAAAAGATATCTTTGAACATGATTTATTCTTTATTTCTGGAGACTTTGTCATGAAAGAAAACTGCTTTAGTGATCAAATTAATGATAATGTTATGGCAGCTTTGAAAAGAGTTAACACAAAAGAAGATTGAAGCTACAAGTTAGATCAATCAGGCAACATTGTTGGTCTTGAAAAGAATACCGAATTCAATAGTTTATTAGCAAGTGAATGAAGTCACATCAATCACGAATGAAGCAAAAGAATTGCTAGTAATTTAAACAATGAACAAGAATTAGCAATTTTAAGAAGAACTATGATTGGTCAGTATTTAATTAATCGTAGCTTAAAAGATAAAGTAAGTTTGAAACCTTATCTATTAGCATATAATAGTTTTTGAGACTTAGATGATCAACATGATTTAGAACGAATTAAAAAATATTTTCATTCATCATAATTAAAAAGGAGCAATTTGAATTGCTCCTTTTTAATTAAATTATAATTTTTTTATTTATCTAAGTCACATCATCACAACAATGAAGAGAATAATAATTATTAGCACTACTGCTAATTCAATTAGTAAGACTGTAATATTATTTGATCCTTGTCGAGCTAACAATTTATTATATTGATCTTGCATGTAAGGATCAAAGCCACGGCGATACAGGCCATTATAGTATCCAGCAGGTTTTGATGAATTGTCTACAGGAGCAATTTGTGTAGCTCCAGGTTTGTATACATTTTCTCAGTTTGTTCCTGGATGAGTTTGGCTTACTTCATCAATTACTGCTTGAACAGGAGAAGTGTAACCAAATTCTTCACTTAACTCAATTTGAACATCATGTTTTAGAATATATTTAATAAAGTTATAAGATAAATCTTGATTTTTGCTTCTTTTACTAATTACCATATCATCATTTCAAACATTAACACCCATATAAGGGCGAGCAATAGTGTAGTTAGTGTTAGCAAAATCTTGACTCATTGCTGCTAGTAAATCACCATTATACATATAAGCAATGTCTCAATTGCTTGGAATTGCTACTGTATCAACAATTTCATCACTTTGAATTTTAGTATTAGGACTATGAATAATTGGTTTTAATCATTCAGCGACATCATCAATTTCTTTATTGCTGTGAGCATTAACATAATCAGTAAAATCATTACCTTCTTGCTTAATAGCACCTGTACCAGTATTTTCGTCTCATTGATTTTGATAGTGATAAGTTACTAATCCTAACATGAAAAGATTATGCATATCATTATTTAGAACAATTCTTTTTTGTTGGTTGACAGCTGTTTGCAAGATATCTCAGTTAACCTTAGTAGGATCAGAAACTCCTAACTCTGTTAGTAAATTAGGATTTTGCACAGTATTGAAAACTAACACTAAATCACCCCAAAAATATGGAATGGCATATTGTGATAAATCTTTTTCTTGACCTTTTTCTGGACCACTAGTAAGACTAAATTTATAATTTTTCATCATTTCAACTAAAGTTGTGTTAAGTTCTAAATCACCTAATTTACTCTGATCTAATTCTAATAAACGATCTTCACTTGCTAATTGAGCAATCATATAATCACTTGGTACCATAACATCATAGTCAGTTGTAGCTAATTTAGCATATAATGTTTCATTATCTTCATAAGTAGTATATTTCACCTTAACATCATATTCATCTTCAAAACCTTTTAAAACTTCAGGAGAAATATATTCACCTCAATTAGCAACTGATAAATCATAAGTATTACTTTCAATATAAAAGGCTAAAGTTCCAGCAAAAACTCCAACAACTAAAAAACTAACTAAAATTAATTTTCATGGTCAACGTAAAAAACGAAATTTTTCTCTTCTAATTCTTGAATGTCTTTCACTAATACGTTTTTTAGTGATAATACGCTTTTTAATTTGATGAACTCAAACTTGTTCTTTATTCAATTTTTTTTCTAAACTAAGAATTTTTTTAACAATATTTTTATTTTTGTTGACAAGGTTTTCATAATAATTAATATAATAAAATTCTTCTGCATCAGAAATTGGACGAAATAAAATATTTTTCTTTGATTTTCGTTTGCTTAATTTAACTTTATTTAGTAATAGATAATTTTTATTTAAATTTTTTTCTAATTTGATAATACGTTTATCACGATAAGTTTCATTCATAATTCTTTCATTACGAGTATGAATTTGTTTCTTAGTAACTTTATAACCATTTCAAGAAATAATAATTAACGCAATAATAATGATTATGATTGTTGAAAACGCATTAATATAAGGTTTAATTCGTTTTAAAGAATAAATATAAGTTGAAAGATTAGCAGAATTACCCCCAGTAAAATAAGAAATAATAAAATCATCAAAACTCATAGCAAAAGCTATCGCAGCTCCTGCGATAATTGCTGGCTTAAGCGTTGGAAAAACAACTTTTCTTAATGTGTATCATGATGAAGCTCCTAAATCTTGACTTGCTTCTAATTGCTCATTATTAATTGTTTTAATTTTAGGCATGACAGTGATGATCACATAAGGAATATTAAAAGAAATATGAGCTAATATTAAAGTTACAATGCCAAAATTAAAAGCAAAAGCCATAAATAGCAACATTAAAGAAACAGCAGTAACAATATCAGCATTTACTAAGGGAATATTTGTAATTCCTAAAGTCATGTTACGAGTTAATTTACTTGTTCTACTTAAACCTAAAGCAGCAAATGTTCCAACAATTACTGCAACAAAGGTTGAAATGAAAGCAACTAACAAAGTAACACTAAGTGATTGTCACAAAGCTGTTTGGCTAAATAAATCAGCATATGCTGATCAACCTCATCCTTGAATATTTCGAACTGATGAACCGGTATTAAAAGAAAAGACCATCAAAACAGCAATTGGCAGATATAAAATTAAAAAGATAATAGCTAAATAGCTACTTTGAAAAAACTTTTTCATTACTTAGTCCCAAATTTTCTTTCCAGTTGCTCAACGACCTAATAGTTTTAAAACAACAATAATAATTAAAACAATAATTCCTAAAATAACTGATATTGCTGCACCAAGCGCAAAATTGGCGCCCCGATAGAAATAGGATTCGATAATATTAGAAATCATGACACTCTTGCCACCACCAATATATTTAACAACAATCAAAGAAGTCATGGCGCTTAACATCATTAAAGTAAATCCAGAAAATACTCCAGGAAGAGAAAAACGAAATGTTACTTTTCAAAATGTTTTAGTTGAAGAAGCCCCTAAATCTTGACTTGCTTCTAAAAGATTATGATCAGTTTTTTCTAATGAATTATAAATTGGTAGAATCATAAATGGCAAAAACATATAAGTCAGAGCTAAAATAATTCCTACTGGTGTTCCAATTAAAATATCTTCACCAACAATTGCAAATACAATTGAAAGACCAATTGTTCGAAGCAACATATTAATTCAAATTGGTAGTGTCACTAAAATTCAAACATTTTTTGAAACTAACTTACTAACTTTAAAAGCCATGATATATGCAACTGGATAACCTAATAAAGCAGCAAGAACAGTAGCAAAAAAACTATAAATAATGGAATTAACTAAAACTAGAACAAAACTAGATTCAGAAAAGAAATCATTAAAATTATCAAATGTAAAGCGGAAAATGAAAGCATTATTTGTTGCTTGAATTATTGAATATAGAAGAACAATTAATAAAGGTAAAACAATTAAAATAATCATCAAAATAATATATGGATAACTTAAACTAGCTCAAGATTTAAAACGAAAATGAGTTGCTTGAGCTTTAATTTTAGCTTCATATTTCTTTAATTTGCGCATTAACTTATGATTTTTTCTTTTGCTAGGTTGTTTTTTAGTAGTTTTTTTTGGTTCTTTTTTTACTTTATCAGTATTTTTTTTCACTACTCGTCAATTTCCTTTCACATAACATGAATGTCTTCAACATTTCATTTTAAACTAACAGTCTCACCAACTCCAAAATAATCAGTTGAATGAATTAATCATCTTCTTTTTTTAACTGCTACTAAAATTTCTCAAACAACACCTTTAAAAATAATACTCTTAACAACACCATTAAAATAACCATGATCTTCTTTATCTAAATCCACATCTTCAGGACGAATGATGATATCAATATTTTTTTCATCATTACCAAAACCACGATCTGCACATTTAAATTTCTTGCCATCAAATTCAACTCAATAATCTTTTAAAAAAGTAGCATTTTCAATCACATTAGAACTACCAACAAATTGTGCTGTTCATTTATTTTCTGGCTCATTATAAATATCTTGTGAACTTCCAATTTGTTGAATTTGTCCATTATTCATTACTACAACACGATCAGACATAGTGAAAGCTTCTTCTTGATCATGAGTAATAAAAATAAAAGTAATTTCAACTTCTCTTTGAATTTTCTTTAATTCTAATTGCATTTGTTGACGTAACTTTAAATCTAATGCAGCAAAAGGCTCATCTAACAATAAAATTTTTGGATTTAACACTAAAGCTCTAGCTACAGCTACTCTTTGCTTTTGACCACCAGATAAATCATTAATATCTTTATCTTCAAAACCTTCCAATTTTACTAAATTTAAAGCTTTGATCACTTCTTTTTTAATTTTATCTTTATTTATTTTTTTTAATTTCAAACCATACGCAATATTATCAAATACATTTAAATGAGGAAATAAAGCATAACTTTGAAAAATAGTATTTACTTGTCGCTTATGAATTGGAATTTTAATTAAATCCTTGCCATTGAAAAGAATTTGACCATTATTTGGTTTTTCAAAACCAGCAATTAAACGCAATAATGTTGTTTTGCCACAACCACTTGGGCCTAAAATTGTTAAAAATTCTCCTTCATGAATATTTAAACTGATTCCTTTTAGGATAATTTTCCCATCATATTCTTTTGAAACATTACGTAGTTCCAGAATGTTATCAGCCATCTAAGTCTCCTTAAAAAATTGGTGGATTTGAAATTCAAAGAATTTCAGTATGTTTATTAGTAGGATTTTCTAGATAATGCTTAGCATCACCTTTGATATAGAATGATTCAGTTTCATTGATTTTACTATTTTGATGACCATAATGAACAATGACTTGACCAGTCAAAACATAACCAAAAATTTGTCCTTGAAAAGGATTAATTATTTGAGAGGTGCCAAAAGGTTTTAAAGTCATAATGATTGGTTCTAAATTTAATTTTTGTGCATTAGGAATTAACCACTTAACTTGATATTTTTCTTCATCTAAAATGCTAACTTCATGATTTTTAAAAACAAACTTCTTTTCAATTTCATTTTCATTAAAAAAATCAGACAAACTCAAATCATAAACTTCTAAAATTGTAATCAGAGTGTCAATACTTGGTGAAGATAAATCATGTTCTAACTGGCTGATAAATCCTTTTGATAAGTCACAACGATCAGCTAATTCTTGCATTGTTAAATTATGTTTAATTCTTAAGTTTTTTAACTTTTTTCCAATTTTCATTTTTTTAATTCCTCAACTTAGTTTACTTATTCTAAACTTTTAGTTTTATAACAAATAAATTATACATAAAAAAAACAGAAATAAAGAAATAATAATATTTTTTTTAAAACTAAAAAAAGTAGCAAAATATTTTGCTACTTTTTTGTTTAACTTTTTGAGATATAATGTTCAATTGCTCGACAAACTCCATGATTATCATTATTAGGAGCAATCCATTCACCATAACTTTTAATTGCTTCATGAGCGTTATCCATCACAACAGGATGACCAACAACTTCAAACATTGTCAAATCATTAAAACTATCACCAATTGCTAAAGCATCTTGCACGTCAATCTTTAAATGCTGACACAATCAACTAATGGCAGTTCCTTTACTAATGTCTTTATTACCAATTGAGAAAACATTAGTATGATATTGTACGATTGTTAGGTCAGGAAATTTTGTTTCAAAGTCAGTTATGAATTGTTTTATTTTGTTACTATCTCAGTATTGCTCTAAAATCACAAGAACTTTTGATACATTTTCTTCAATGTCATTAAAAGTAGTAATTTGTTTAATTGAAATATCTAAATGCTCTAATCACTTACCTCATTTTGAATACAATCTGTTGACATACATATGATTCAAAGCACCAAAATTTAGTAATAAATCAGGATGATAATTTAGTAATCATTCTGCTAATTTACTAGCAACTTCATGATTTAATTGCGAAAGATAAATTCATTTGTTATCTTTAAATGATCAAATCTCTGCTCCATCATTTCCAATTGAGTAACCGTGATGTTGATCAGCTTTAATTATCTTTGCTACTTTTAGCGCATTAGTACCATATCTACCTGTGTTGACAACAACGGGAATATTTTCTTGTTGAGCTTTCATACAAGCATTAATGTTATCTTGACTTACATTGCCTCAACTATCTAATAAAGTACCATCAACATCAGTAAAAATTATTTTAATCATAGAAACCTCTATTTTCTTTTTTAAGATAGTTTATTTTATTATAAACTAATCTGCAATAAATAAAAATTCTAAGAATTTAATTCTTAGAATTTTTTAAATATTTAACAGTAACTTAACATCACTAACATTTCACCTTGTAACTCAAAACTATTGTAGCCATTAACTAAAATAAATGAATCACCCAGTTTAATATTAGTTGTATCAATTGTTCCTTGTCCTTTTAAGACTGAAACTTGTAGTCATTTTGCTTCTGGAAAGTGATAAGATTGCTTATCTTGATTAGCAATCTTAACTAACTTAAAGAATTGGTTGTCAACTAAATAATCATCATGACCATTTGCTTCACTACTATTTTGATCAGGACAAACAATTATATCTTTAGCTTCTTTTAAATGTAAGTCTCTACTGTCACCACTTTTATCAACACGATTGTAATCGTATAAACGATAAGTGATATCTGAGGATTGTTGGAGTTCAAAGACTAATGTATTTGCTAGTAAACCATGAATTTTTAATGAAGGAACATAAATAAATTGATCTTTTGCTATTGTTAGATAATTTAGTAATTGATCAAATTTATTTTCATCTAACCATTGCATTAATTGTTCTTTCGTTTGAGCATGATGACCATAAACTACTTTTTGTCCTGAAGAACAATCTAAAACATATCAACATTCTGTCTTACCATAACTTAGATGATGCTTTTTAGCATACTTATCATCAGGATGAATTTGAACACTCAAATTATCGCTAACATCAAGAATTTTTGTTAGTAAAGGATACTCTTTTTCTGTTGGAAAACCAAATAATTGTGGTTGATCTTGATACAATTGTTTTAAGCTGTAACCTTGAAATTCACCATTCAAAACATAACTCATACCTTGCTCAAGACCACTAATTAGTCATGCTTCTCCAATTAAAATATTTTCTGGGAAATCAAAATTAAATTGTTGCTTTAATTTTTGATTACCTCAAATCTTTTCAACAAAAGCTGGCTTTAAAAATATTATTTCTTTAACAGAGTGACTCATACAATCCTCTTTATATCTTTTTATTTATAATTTAAAAATTCATTTATTTTTTCATTAAATAAGCTCATTGTTTGACATTGTAAATTAATTTCTGGACATTTTCTTTTTGCTTGACTTTCAATATTATAGATTAATAAGTTTATTCTTTGTCTATTTGATGGAATTGGATTACATTCAAAAATAAGAAATGTTAAATAATTTTCATATCATATATGAAAATGAGATAAAATTTTTTTCATACCTGCAAACTTATTAATCATATCAGGAATACTTTTCCTTGGTTTTAAATTTTTTTCATTTCTATATCTAAATTCTATTAAATTTAATCGATAACTAGATTTAACTAAATCATAAGATAAAGTTATAGCATCATGAGATGCAGGAAGCAAACAAGATTTGTCTTTACTATATTTTATAGCAAGGTCATCACCAGATAATGCGTATTGTTCATTATTAAGTAGTGGTTCTGTTATTTCGCCTGTTATAGAATGTTTACTTCGTGATAATTGAGCCATAGATTTTTTAAAATTATTAAATAAACTATCATATGTATTAAAATCAAAATTAAGATTCATTTTTTAATAAACTATTTGTATTTTTATTAGTAGATCATTTATACTTTAGTCTATCTAATTCATCATATGGTTCAATTAACAATTTTAAAATTCTTTCTGGACTTTTATAAGTTTTTATTACAGAATTTCCATTACTTTTTAAGTCTAAAAGATTGAAGTTTACTTTTAAATCAAAAAGTTCTTGATTATATTTAATATATGAATATACTGATTCAATAATATAAGGACTATGTGTAGCTAATATAATTTTACATTTTGTTAATTTAATTAATTCAAATATCATTTTTATATATAAATGTTGTCATTTGGGATGAAAAGAATTTTCTGGTTCATCAAAAATTACTATTTTATTCTCGTCGAAAATTCCAGAATAAATTAATAACTTAAAATTTTCTAAATTTACTAAACCTTGTGACATATTTACAATCTTAAATTCTATTCCATCCTTTTCCACTGTTCCTTTTGAATAATTAATTTGAGAATTAGTATTAAATTCCTTTTTAATTTGTGTAATTAATTCAGAAAATTTTGCTATTGTAAATTTATCTGAGGAAATAGAATCATTTGATTTTCTAATTTTAAAATTAGCATCAATATTAAAATTAAAATCTGAAAATGAATATAAATTATCATCATGAAATCTATGATAAAATTTATTATCAATAAGATTTGTTAAATTATTTATATATGTAATATCTCTAATTGTTTCTCTAAAAATTGTTTCATTAGTAATTTTAGATATATTTTCATCATCAATTTCAATTTCAATATTTTTATTTTTATCTTTAATAAAAATTTTAGATTTATCATTTAAAAAATATTTATTTTTAATTGTTTCATTTTTAAAATTTACATTTAAAATTGCTTGATTAATAAATTCTAAATTATTTTTTTTAATTAAATTTATTGTAGACGACATTAATTGAGATATTTCCTGAATATTTTCAATTAATCTTTGTCTCCTATCTTTTATTAATAAAGTTGGATTATTAATTTTTATGCCTTCTTTATTAAACGTATTATTTAATGTTTTTAGAATATTCTCAATTTCATTATTTAATTCTTTTATTTTTTTAATTGTTTCATCATAATTATTCTTTTCTTTTTGAATTAAAATATTTTTTAGTTCTTCAAATTTTTTATTTATATCCAAAAAAAATTTATTTTCTTTATCATCTCTTTTAATTGTTTTATGCATTCTATAAAAATAATATTCATATCTTGAATCTCAATTAACTAAAATTTCTGTTAATGGTCTAAGCGCCAAAGAAATTTTATCTGCATTAATTATCTTAATGATTGAATAAATAACTTTATTTAAAAAACTTTTGCCTGTATCATTTATACCCGCAATTAATGTTAAATCTTCTAATTTGATTTCACTTTTTTTAAAAGGACCAATATTAGTAAGTTCAATTTTCATACTTAACCTTACCTCCTAATTTAAAAACTATATTTATTATATGCGTGAATTAGAGATTTTTGACATTTTTTTGATTATATTTTTTAAATTAAAAACGTCTAATAATTAGACATTTTTAATTTTTTATATTACATTAACATTTTCATTTAAAGAATGATTCATTACTTACTATAGCCTAATTTCTTAGCCCATTAGTTCCTTTAAAATTTTTTCTTTATCTTTTGAAGTACTTAATACTTTTTGTACTTCTGGTTTAATAATTCTTTGTGCAACTTTAGAAAGTAATTCTAAGTGAGTATCACTTGCTTTATCTAAAGGTACAATTAAGGCAATAACAATCTTAACTGGATTACCATCAAGAGCATCTCATTCAACGCCATCTTTTAAACGAAGGAAGAAAATACCTGGTTTTTTAATATCGTTGTTACGAGCATGAGGGATAGCAAATCCGTCACCAAAACCTGTACTTGATTCTTTCTCTCTTTTATAAAATGCTTTAATTAATTTCTTTTCTTTATTAATAAAATTTAGTTCTTTTGCTACACTAGCAATTTTAATAAAAGTTTCTTTTTGTGAACTTTCATCAATATCAAGAAAAATTTGTTCAGGCTTTAAAATCTGATTCTTTTCCATGTATATTCTCCTTATTAATTTTTTTCTTTTTACACACTAATTATAATTGAAAATCATTAAATTAACTTATTTTTTTAATAACTTTATTAGCCTTTAAGTGGTTATTTAAATATCATTCTTTCTCTGGTAATTTTAAGAAATAAGTAACAATTAGATCATTGAAATAGGCCATAGCAAATAAAGGAGAAATTAAAACTTCTTTTTCTTCATATAAACCCGATGAAATAATTGTAAAAATTCAATCAGCATAGTCATTTAAGATTGACTTTTCTTGTGAGGTAATCGCA
Source organism: Spiroplasma platyhelix PALS-1 (assembly GCF_021496725.1). GTDB lineage: Bacteria > Bacillota_I > Bacilli_A > Mycoplasmatales > VBWQ01 > Spiroplasma_D > Spiroplasma_D platyhelix. Next base: position 349,672 of record NZ_CP051215.1, on the reverse strand, counting down.
ACAACAACTGCTTGATTATCTTTTGCAATTTGAACTGCTCTTCTAATTACTTCTGTTTTTCCTGATAAAGAAAAAACAACCAAAATATCATTCTTTTGCAAAACTGAACAATGAATTAAAAGGCTATCATCATCTTTATTCAAACAAAATGCTTTCAATCCTAAACGATGTAACTTCCCAGCTAAATCTTCTGCTCCTAAAGCAGATTGACCAACGCCAGTAACATAAATTGTTGACTGCTGATTTTTATTAATTCAAAAAATAAACTTTTGAAGTTTTTGATAGTCAATTGTTGCATCGTTTAAATCTAGTAATCTACGATAAGTTTCTTTTAGAATACTGTATTCACCAAAGAATTCTTGATTTAATGCTTTGTATGTGTTTTCTTCTGCAGCTATGTTAATAATAAATTCATGATAACCACTAAAACCAAGTTTCTTAATCAAATTGTAAACAACACTATAGCCAACATTATTTGCTTTTGATAAAGCGCTAATTGTAACATTATTCATGTTTTGACTATTAGCAGTAATATAGTTAATAAGAATTTTCTCTTTCTTAGTAAAACTACTTTGTTCTTTTGATACCCGTACTCAAAAGTTATTATATATAGACATAATTTCTCCCTTACTTAAATCTATCTTTTGTATATAAAAATTATTGAAAATTAATTAATAAAGTTATCCCCCAGATATAAAGGTTGCAATTCTTCAAGTTTATTTATATCTTTTGCATTTTCTTGCAAAACTAAAAAATTAGCAACAATATCAACATCTTGAAAGTCACTAACTACCTGATATCCCTGTAAGTCACTAATAATCCCTTGCTTAGCATCTTCAGTTACTAATTGAGTAGTAATGATCTCTTTACCTCGATCATAAACTGCTAAATAACTTTTATTGTTGTATCCACTAAGGATACTAATTGTTTTTTGTAATCCAGCTTGTAGCAGCAAACTGTTGATTACAAAAATTTTAATTCTTGGATTTAAAACTGATAGCGTCTTAGCAAAAGTAATTGCAACTCTGACACCTGTATAACTACCTGGTCCATTGGTAATCATCACTTCATCAATTTCTTTCAAAGATATTTTTATTTTTGTTAAAATTTCATCAATTGTTTTTAAAGCTAATTCAGTTTGCTTTTGAAAAGCAGGTTTTGAATAACTTGCTAAAACCTGATCATCTTTTGTCACAACAATTGTTAAAATAGCCCCTGATGAATCCAAATATAACTTATACACTCTTTCCTCCAACCCGAAGTTATAAAAATCATTCGTTTTCATTTTATCCTTACTAAGGATTTTAAAATTTCTCTTATAATCATATCATTATTATTTTTTCCTAACATAAAAAATTCTCTCTAATTCAATTAAAAAATGTTAAAATAGTTCCTACGAATCTAAATTTATAATTTACTAAATAATTTTTCCTCTTATTTTTTAACATATAGAAGGAGATAGTTTCTATGCAATTACATACTAACAAAAGAAAACATTATTTAATCCTTACCTTAATGTTTTCAGTAATTATTATCACATCCATTGCTTTAATAATTCAATTTATTAGTTCAGCAGTTGAATCTGTTGAAATAAATTCAGCAGTTGAAAATCCTAACAATTTATGAGTTGCTTCTGGACCATGAGCAAGAATCTGAAACTCTTTATCAACATTTACAATCCAAAGCAATATCTTAGTTCTAGTATTTTTTCTTTTAGTTTTAGTTAATTATCTAATGAAAACAAAAGTTAAATGAGTAAATAGTTATTTCAATCTTGCTACAACTGTTTACATCACAATTACAATGATTATCTTTTGAGTAGCGTTATTTAAACCCCTACTTGAAACAACTAACTTTCAAACAACATTTGGTGTCCTTAATTTTATTAATACATTTTTATTACATCTAATTACACCTGTTCTTGCTATTGTTTTTTACTTTCTAACAGCAGGAAATCAAAAATGAGCGGGAAGAACTACTGTTATTAAAGCTCTACCAGCAACTATTGGTTATATGTTTGCTTACTTAGCATATGCTTTAATCAAGGGTAGTTTTGTTGGCCAAATTAAAATTAAAGAAGATACTACTTTTGTTGATTATTCTTATCCATATTTTTTCTTGAATATTAAAGAAAATCTTGGTACTTTCTTTTTATACTTCTTTATCATCTTAATTTTATTTTTATTTCTTTTTGCCATTTATTATTTTTACAATAATTGAAAATATCAAAAAAACCATGCTCAAAAAATAGAAAATAAAAAAGAACTACTTAAAGCGATATTATTCTAATATCGCTTTTTTTATTTATTTATCATTTTAAAATTAATAAAAATTAAAGATTTTAGTTCAATGTTATAATTATCTACATATAGTAAAGAAAGGTGTAAAAACCATGGAAATTAGTTTTATTGTTACAACAAATAATAATGATGAATCAAAATATGTCTTACAATTTTTATCTAATATTTTTAATATCAATGATAAAAATTTTGAAATAGTACTTGTTGATAATTCGTTTTATTACAGTGATTCTTTAAAAATAATCAATGAATATTTCATTTTGTATCCTAATCAAATTCAAATTATCACTAGCTACAAACCATTAGATATTTCAGCAAGTAGAAATTTAGCAATTAAAATTGCCAAAGGAAAATATCTAGTCTTTTTACATCCAACTGAACTAATAAGTCCCAACTTTTTTTCAACTATTAAAGAAATTTTAAAAAAGAATCATAGTTTAGATTGTATTGAATATTCTGTTAGTTATTTTTGAGGATTAAAGTATGCTTTTGAATCAACAGTAAGATTAAAGCCAAATAAAATTTATAATCTTAAAGCTACAGAAGATAAAGAAGTTTATGCCTTAACTTCTCCTTTACTTTCAACAAAACTATTTAAAAAAGAAATCATAACTAAAAATGATATTACTTTTCGTCGATCATTACAATTTGATAGTTACTTTGTTTACGCATTTTTAGCACATGCTGAAACTTTTTATGCTGTTGACAAAATCTTAATCAACAATGAAGTTAATATTATGATGTACGACAATAGCTTTGAATTAGTAAATCAATGAGTTCATATTTTAAATTACTATAATAATAATCAATTGAAGAAAAAACTAAATAAAGAATTAGAATATGCTTTTGTTCGCTATGCTTTATTTAGTTTTCTACTAAGTCTTGCTAGTAGTAAGAATCCACAACTATTACAAAAAATGTATGATTATGTTAAGGATTATATTACTCGTAGATATAAAAATTTTACTACTAACCCTTACTTAAGAGATAAAGCTGCAAAAGATGATGATTTTCCAATGGTTGCTAGAGATTTAAGCAAATTCTTTAAAAAATATTTCACTGATAACAAACTAAAAGATGACTCACGCTTTTGAGAATAATTGAAAAATATGGTATTATTAATTAACTATGAATAAAGAGTTTGAAACTTATTATCTTGCTAAGACATGAAAAAGAATTACAGCACGAATAATTGATATTATCATTGTTAGCTTAATTCCTGGAATTATTACTTTAATTTGATTTTTGATTGATAAAAGTTCAGTTAATAATTGAAAAGCATTATTAATCATGATGCTATTTAATTATCTTCTTTTTACTTTATATTTTGTTATTATCCCATGAAAATTTAATGGCCAAACATTAGGAAAAAAAATGTTTGCCATTAAATTAGTTCAAGAAAATAACGACAAAATTTCTTTAAAAAATATTTTAATCAGAGAAGCAATCTTAGTTTTTATTCCAATTACACTAACTATGGTAGCTATTTTGTTAAGCAGTATTTTCTTACAAAGTAATGTTGCAGAAATTGATGATAAGACAACTTCTGGCTTTTGAATTAGTGTTTTAGTACGCATTATTTATAGTTTTATATTTGCTTGATACTTAGGAATCATGATTACAACAAAAGTTGATAAAAAACATCAATTATTTTATGATCGTAAATTTAATCTTTACGCAATTAATAAGAATCCATTACTTAAAAAACCTAGCCCTCAAGAAACTAAGGAAAATCCTAATCTGATTCACATTCATTTAGGAACAAAACAACCAGGAAATATCAGTCAAGAAGAATTAGATGAAATTAAAAACTTATAATTGATAAAAATAAAAACTAAAAAGTAACTAAATATCATTTTATAATTTGCTATAACTATGATAAATTATAAAAAAATAGACCACTTAAGGAGTAACAATGGAGCAAAATAGTTTAATAAAAGAATTAAATGATAGCCAATTAGCAGCTATTCTTTATAATGAAGGACCTTCAATTATTGTTGCTGGAGCAGGTGTAGGAAAAACTAAAGTCTTAACACATAAAATTGCTTATTTAATTACAGGATTAAATGTTAGTAGTGAAAGAATACTAGCTGTAACCTTTACTAACAAAGCAGCAAAAGAAATGAAAAATAGAGTTAGTCAACTATTAAATAATGACAGAAATAATGTCAGAATTTTTACCTATCATGGACTTTGTGCTCAAATTTTAAGAAGAGAAAGTCAGAATCTAAATATTAATAACAACTATAATATTATTGATACCAGTGATCAAAGACAAATTTTAAGAGATATCTATCAACGTGATTTTAATCATAAACCAGAAGCAAGTGAAATAAAAATGCTAATTCACTTTATTTCAGAATGAAAAAATCATCATCTAACAAAAGAAGATGTAATCCATGATTATACTGAGCAAGAAACTTGAGTACTTCGTGCTAAAGTTTATGAAAGATATCAAGAATACCAAAGACAAAATAATTGTCTTGATTTTGATGATTTACTACTTTTAGTTGCTCAACTTTTTAAAGAATTCCCTAATATTGCTAGCAAATGACAAAACAAATTTGACTTTGTTTTAGTTGATGAATTTCAAGATACTAACAATTTACAATATGAAATTCTTTTAAACTTAGTATCAAAGAAACAAAACTTAACTATTGTCGGTGATCCAGATCAAACAATCTACACTTGACGTGGCGCTAATATTAATCTAATTTTAAAGTTTACTGAGAAATTTCCTCAAGCTGAAACATTCATTTTAAATCAAAACTATCGTTCAACATCAAAAATTTTAAATGTTGCCAATAGTTTAATTACTAACAATGAACAAAGAATTGCCAAAAACTTATTTACTAAAAATAATCTTGGTGAAGATATTATTGTTTATCATGCAGTAAATAGTACACAAGAAGCTAATTGAGTTGCAAATGTTATTAAAAAAATTAGTTTAAAAGAAAATATCAAATTGAACCAAATTGCTGTTTTATATCGTAACAATTATTTATCAAAAGATTTAGAGCAAGCTTTTATCAATCATAATTTAAATTATCGTATTGTTGGTGGTTTTAAATTCTTTGAAAGAAAAGAAATTAAAGATATCATCGCATATTTAAAAGTAATTGCCTGAAATGATAACTTATCAATGATTAGAATCCTAAATGCAACACCAAAAATAGGTGCTAAAACAATTGAAGGTCTATTATCTCAAGCTAACGAAAATAACCTAACATTAAGTGAGTATCTCTTTTTATTCCAACATAATCTGACAAAAAATCATAAACTTTATTTGCAACCTCTGATTAATTTAATTACCGATTTTAAAGAAAAAACTAATGAAGTAACTTCATTACATCAAATGGTTTCTAAATTATTGCAAGATACTGAATATTTAAAAAAATTAAAAGATCAATTTGAAAATGAAAGAATTGAAAACATCAAACAATTTTTAGAACAAATAGTTGAGTTTGATAGTAAAAATGAAAATTTACAAGGTGAACTATTGCTCACTACTTTTCTACAAGAAATTAGTCTCTACACTGATTTAGATGAAGATAATGACATTGAAGCAATTAACTTTATGACAATTCATAGTGCTAAGGGATTAGAATTTGAAGTTGTTTTCATCATTGGATTGAATGAAGGTATTCTGCCTGGACTTACTAATCCAACAATAAATTTATCAACAAAAGAAAAAATTAAACTAGAAGAAGAAAGAAGACTCTTTTATGTTGCCATCACTAGAGCAAAAAGATTTTTATTTGTTTCAAGTGCTAGTGGCTATTCTTACGTTTTAAATAACCATCGTGTGCCTTCTCGATTTTTTGAAGAACTAGACTTTCAATATTTAAAGGTCATTTCTTCTAATAGAACTCAAGAAGAGAATCAAGAAAAGTTCTATCCCAAAAACTATAAGTTTAATAAAATTGTTTCACGAATAAATTCAAAAGAGTTAAATCAGTCAACAAACTCAGAGAATCCTTGAAAAATTAGTGATCTGCTAACTCATGAAATCTTTGGTAGTGGTGTGGTAACAAAAATTATTGGTGACAAAATTGAAGTTGCATTTCATAAAAAAACTGGAGGAATTAAAATCCTTAGTGCTAGTCATCCGTTAATTAAAAAAGTAATTTAAAAAAAATAAAAGCATCGATTAATTCGATGCTTTTATTTTGAGATTCATTTTTTATTTGCAGCAGTTTAATTTTACATTTACTTGTTAAGTAGTTTCATTAATACACGGAAGAACAAGCAATAATACAATACTAATACTTATTAAACGTAAATTAAATTTGCTTTCCTCTTAGCAATTAATGACCTAAATCCCAAAAGAATCTAAATTTTTATTATAGCTATCAAAGTGTCACATATAACCATAACAAAATTATTTTAAATGTTTATTAAACAAAATACAAATATTTTATTTAATTAATTTCAACTATGAGTTGAAGCTGTTAATTTTGTTGGCATAATTCATCCACCAAATCTAATTAATATACCATTTCCTTCATCTGCTTTATCAAGAATATGAACTTCTAATTTTAAAATAACATTAATAATATCTGAAATAGATCCAATTTTTTCTTTTAAACTTGGAATTTTTTCTATAACATCAGATACAATATCTAAAATATCATTTACACTTGCACTACCAGAAATAATATCTTGTGTTAGTTCATGATTAAATTCTAATCTTCAAACTCCACCAATTTTTTCAGCTAATGTTTTAGGTCCTTCAGCATTAACTTTTCAATTTTCTGAAACATAAATATTAGTTTCTTTTAAAACTCCTATATGATTTGTTTCTACTATATTATTTTGAACTTGTGAATTTATTACTACTGTTGTTGAAACACCAGAAGTAATTAAAGCAGCAGCTCCTATCATAGTTAGTATTCTTTTCATAATAAAACCCCCTTAGTTTTAATACTATTTATTATAATATCTAATTCCTCAAATAAATAAAAAATTCTTGAGTTAACTCAAGAATTTTTTAATTCACAATACTTATTTCTTTTTCTTCTTTTTTTCTTTCTGCGCTTTTTGTGATTCAAGTTTTAATTTATTACGTTTAATTTCTTCAATCTCAGCAACATCAGTAATGATATTAAATAAGTGATAAAGCATATATTTTTTTTCTTTTTCTTTTTCATAATGTTGTTCAAAAAACGTTGTAGCTTCATCAATTTCTGTCATCAATTTATAAGCCTGACTAGTGTTAATTGCATTCTTTGCAAATGGTACTTTGATTAAAGTAGGTAATTGTGTAACAAAAGTATAATCTTCTAAACCTTTTTGTTTTTGTGAGTAATAGAAGATACGATAAGCAGTAACTCGAGCATTAATTGTTTTAATTGCTTTCATAATAGCACTAACTTGAGTGTTCAACATGTTACGAATTAAAATTGTTAACATTACTGTAATTGTTCCAATTGGGAATAGCACTGATAGAATTAAATCTAAATTTACTCCAAATTCGTTGGCAAAAACAACTTTCAAAATGTTGAAAGTATTTTGAATTATTATGATAATAGCAAATAAAGCAAAATTAGGTGCCTTTCATCATTTATGTTTTACTAAAACTTCAGTTTTGATTCTTAAGACATATCAGAAGAAATAAGAAACTAGAACTAAGATAGTTCCATATGCTAAAGCAACAAGTGTTGATAAGAAATTAAAGAAACTGAAAACAATTGCTAAATTAACAATAAAATTTAAATACATTTTAATATCATAAATTACATAATCATTGTGATATTTAATAACTAAACCATGACGCTTTTCAAAGTGTGCACGATGATAAATTCTAACAATAACAATGATATAAAAAACAAAACCAATAATTGCAATTAGTGCTGTAATAAAGATATAAGAATAAGCCAAATTAATATTATTTAATCTTTGCGTTCAAGCAGCTCCTCAATCAGAAACTGGTGCACTTGAAGCAGAAAAAACAACAAAAGTCATTAAAGAAAAGTCAATCAAAGGATATTTAATATCCATTAATTGCTTATACAATGTGGTCTTTTGAGCTTGATCATTACTATTTGCAATTTGATCCAAAATAGCATTAACATTATTATCACTGTTAACTCGTGCTCGTTCAACACTAAACATAACAACAGCTGCAACTAACAGTGCAATAAAAATTAATCAAAAAAAGCTTAAAATAAAATATTGTAGTCCCAAAACTTTTGGTGAATGGATATTAAATATCGCATTATCACTAGCAGTTTTATTTTTACCCATTAGTTAAATTCCCCCTATTTTTAAAATAAATTTTTCAATATGTTTCAATTATATCATTCTTCAAAAAAACATTAATTAATATGAAAATATGATAACAAAGATTTATTTATTGTTTTCTTTATCTATTTTTTATTTTTTATTTTATAATTAAGAAAGATAATGAAAAATTATTTAAGAAATGGTGGCAATCAATGAATACTATTTTACCAATCTTAGTTGTTGACAATAATTACATAGCTAAAGAAGTAGCAATCTTAGCAGGAATTGCAATTGCATTAGAATTAATTATTTTACTTTTAGTGGTTTTTCTAGTAATTTTTAAAAATAAAAAAGGTTGATGAATCATCAATCGTAAATCTCATATGACCGTTCTTGGATCTTCAGAAAAAAGAATGTTATCTAGTTTATTGTCTGAAGCAATTATTAAACTATCAGAAGAAAAAACTGGAGCTTTAATTACAATTGAAAGAAGCATGCCACTAAATCAATACGTTGATTTAGGAATTAAAATTGATAGTGAGGTTAGTCCTCAATTATTGCAATCAATCTTTTACAAAGAATCTCCCTTACATGATGGAGCAGTAATTATTCGTTTAGGAAGAATTGAATGTGCTTCAACTTATTTTCCTCTAACTAACAAGAAAATTTCTAGTCAATATGGCAGCAGACATCGTGCTGCTCTAGGAATATCTGAACTAACTGATTCAGTTTCAATTGTTGTTAGCGAAACTACTGGCGCAGTTTCAATTGCTCGAGATGGTAAATTCTTGCAAGTAGAAAATCTTAATAATTTAGTAAGAACATTATTTGATGAACTTGCATCAAGTAAAGAAATGGCCAACCAACTACAATAAAGAAATAAGGTTGAAATGATGATTTTATTAATTGACATTGGCAATACACTAACAAAAATTGCTTTAGGTGATGAAAGCAATAATAAACTTTCTTTCATCAAAGCAATTGATACTCAAAATCATAATTGAGAAAAAACAATGCAAAAAATTTCTCTAAGTAAAAAGACAAAAGTTGAAAATGTTGTTATTTGTAGTGTTGTACCAAAAAAATTACCAATCATTAGCAAAATAATCACAACAATTTTTAAATTTAAACCAATTATCCTTAACTACAACACAATTAAATTCCTACCAATAAAAGTTGATGCAAAATATACAGAAATCGGCAGTGATTTAATTGCGTTATCAATTGCTAGTCATCATCTCTTTGATAGTGCCATCACAATTAGCTTAGGAACAGCTACAACTTATTGCATCATCAAAGATAGCATCTTAAAAGGCGTAGTTATTGGCCCTGGTTTCACTAGTGCTAAACTATCTCTATCTAATGCTGCTGCACAAATTAAACCCTTTCAAGTTGCTAAATATCAATCAGTTTTAGGTAACTCAACTAAACATGCTTTAAGTATTGGTTATGGTAACGGATTTAATTACATGATTGATGATACAATTAAAGTAATTAATAAAGAATTAAAAACAAATTTAAAAGTAATTGTTACTGGTGGTAGTTTTGAAGAATTAAAACCTTTTCTAACATTCAAATATCAGTATCAAGATAACCTTGTTCTGCAAGGTTTGATTATTATTTACCAAATCTTAAAGAAAAATAATAAACTTAAATAATAAATTTAATTGGAGGCACTATGATAATTGATTTTACTACTACTAAAATTCTTTTTCTAACAGTAATAATTTTACTTTTCATTGTTTTGATTACATCCACAATTATTCTTATTATCATAAGTAATATTAAAAATAAAAAAAATCAAATCTTAAAAAACTTAGAATACTGCCAAAATATTAATCTAAAAGATCGTTTAAAGCGTATCAATGGAATCATCAAAACAAATACCCAATATGAAAATATTTTTAATATATGAATTAATCGCTATCAAAAACTATTAAAGCAAGATTGTCAAAAAATTGTTAAGGATTTTTGAAAAATTATTGACTTAGAAAAAAATAAGGATTATGTTGCTCGAAATGAATTAATTAAAATAACTTTTGTTGCTAGCAACAAAACTAAAGAACAAACTAAAAAATTACTAATTGAAATTGATTACTTTATTAGTATCGATCAATTAATTCGTGAGTATCAATTATTTTTCAAACAAAACTTTAACTACTTACAAAGTGAAATTATTAAAATCAACTTACAAAGTGAAATTAACCAAGAGCAACTAACAGAAATTATCAATGTTTTAGAAATTAAATTTAAAGATTTAGAAAACTTTGTCAACCAAGCACAATTTTCTTTTGTTATCAGTACCTTAAGTGAAATTGCTATCGGAACAACAGTACTAGCAGAAATTTTAGTTAACCTACCAAACTTAAGCCATCAAGTCTATCATTTAATTCCAGCACGAATCAATGCCATTAAAAAGCAATTAGAATACCAATCTTATGATCACAATTTAATTATTAGTTTTAGTGTTTTAGAAGCAAACATCAATCATAAGTTACAAGTAGCTAAAAAATTAATCAATAACTTACAATACAAAAAATCAAAAAACGAAATTAAAGAAATTCTCTTTGCTTTAAACAAATTTAATACTGATCTAAAAGAAGAAGACAATTTTAATAACATTTTTTCACAATACTATCAACAATTCTTAGATTTATCATTAAATCTTAATCACGTATTCGATAACCTTAATCAAGACTTTGACGATCTTGATCAAACACAAAATGGCATCCAAAATGGTAACGAGGTAAATAATTTAAAAAATATTATTTATCAACAAATTAGTATCATCACCGATATCCAGAATGAAATCACGATTGAAATAGAAAAAACCGATAAGGATTTAACTTATCAACAACTACTAATGCTTTTAAGAGATTTACTAGAAAACAATATTATTGCTTTTAATAGTCTAACAAAATATAATCAATTACTAATTGAAGAAATTAAACCTAAACTAATTATTTCTTCTTCACTTAACAAATTAAATTCAACAATGTTACAAGTTGAAAACATTCTTTCTAACTTTAAATACAAATATTTATCAAGTCAATACAATCAAATGTTTCTTAATTTAGAAGATAAAATTAAAAATTTAACTGATACTATTGAAAATAATGTTGATTTAGATTTAAATGTAGTTATCAAAGAATTAAATTTATTACAAAATCAAAGTTTTCAATTATATCAACAAATTAAAATTGCCATTACTTTTTATCAATTATCCAATGCAACTTTAGTTTATGCTAATCGCTATCGTCAAGATAATGAACAAGCTAATTTCCAATTTCAAAACATTGAAGAAAACTTAAAGCAACAAAACTATCAGCAAGCTTTAGTTAACTTAATAAATTTAATTCAATAGCATAATTATCTAATTATGCTATTTAATTTAACTATTAAATAGGAGTCTTCATGGAAGTAACAAAAGTAATTATTATTCATTACGATGAATTAGTATTAAAAGGTAAAGTAGTACGATTTAACTTTATTAAACAATTAAAAAATAATATCAGTAACAGTTTAAAAGAATTTGATAGTTTAAAATATCAATCTTCTTTTACTCATATTGAAATTAGCAATTTTAAAATTAGTGAATGAGAAGGAATCAAAGAAAAATTAAGTCAAATTTTTGGTATCAGCAATTTTTCTTTAGTCTCAAAGTTTCCAAAAGATTTTGATCTAATTAAAAGCAGCATTCTTGATCTAATTGCTTTAGAAGCAATGCAAGTAAAAACTTTTAAATTAATGGTCAAACGAAATGATAAATCATTTAATTTTTCTTCAAGAGCAATGATTGAAGAACTTGCAACAATTATTCTAACCAACACTAAATTAAAAGTTGATGTCCAAAATCCAGAATTAAAAATATTTTTATCTGTCAACACTGATGCAATTTACTTTTATACCAACAAAGTTGAAGGGGCAAAAGGTCTACCTGTTGGTAGTTCTGGTCGAATTCTTCTACTACTTAGTGGTGGAATTGATTCTCCTGTTGCAGCATGAAAACTTATGAAAAGAGGATTAGAGGTAATTTTTTTACACTTTGCAACACCTCCAGTAACAAGTGAAGAAGCTTTAAACAAAGTAAAAGATTTAATCAGAATCTTAAAACCTTATAACAACAATAAATCTAATTTATACATATGTGACTTTCTAACACTGCAAAATGAACTAATGCATACCTCTCTATCTAGTTATCGTATTACTTTAATGAGAAGAATGTTTATTAAAATTGCTAATCAACTATCAGACAAACTTGGGATCATTGCTATTGCTACAGGCGAATCAGTTGGTCAAGTTGCCTCTCAAACTTTAGCTAGCATCAATGTCATCAATCAAGTTTCTAATGTACCAATTCTAAGACCTTTAATTACTGATGATAAATTAGAAATCATTAATCTTGCTACTAAAATCAATACCTATCAAACTTCGATTCTACCATTTGATGATTGTTGTTCACTATTTGTTCCAAAAAACCCAACTACCCAACCAAAATTAGAGATAGCACAAAAATTAGAACAAGAATTACAAGAATTAATTAACTTAGAAGAATTAATTAAAATAACTACTGACAAAATTATTGCTACAACTATTTGCTAAGCAACAAACAAATAATTATTAGCACTTATTTTTAATATTTATGGAATAATAATATTATATATATTGGAGGTAAAATGAAATATCTAGTTAATTTAAATGTTCATTCTAATTATTCATTTTTATCTTCAAGTATCAAACTAAAAGACTATCTTTCTTTTGCAAAAAAAAATAATTTAGCAAGCTTAGTTCTCACAGATAGCAATGTCATGTATGGTGCTTACGAATTTTATCAACTATGTCAGCAACATAACATTAAACCTATTATTGGCCTTGATTGTCAGTGAAAACATCAAGATATACTAATTAACCTTAGTCTTTTAAGTATTAACTATCTAGGTTACAAAACTTTAATTAAAATCAGCACTTTTTTAAATACTAAAAGTCCTTTTCTAACTGATTTAGAAATTGCAGCAGAATTAGTTGCTAACTCTAATCTAATTGTTATTATTAAAGTTGATGAACTAGAACCAACATTCTTAAAAGAAACTTGAAATATTATAACTAAAAATCCAGATGATGAAACTTATTTTGGTGTGACAGAAAATAATATTAAAAAAATATCTGATCTAACTAAGCTAACAAAAAAAATTCTTGCTACTAATTTAGTTGAGTATATCAACTCAGAAGATGCTGAGATTCTTCAAGTTCTAACAGCAATTAAAGATAACAAAATTTTGAAAACTAATGAATTAGTTAAATCTGGTTCTAATTATTATAAAAATGAAGTAGAACTAAAAAAAGTTTTCCCTGATTGAATTTTAGCAAATAACGAAATAGTAATTAGTAAATGTAACCTAGACCTGCCCAAACTAACAAATCAAGAAAAATTACAGCAACTTCCAAAATTTAGTACTCCTAACAGTACTAGTACTAGTTACTTAAAAGCATTATGCAAAGAAGGTTTAGAAAAACGCTTCAAAAGTAAAACAATTAATCAAGCATACATCACAAGACTTCTTTCAGAATTAGCTATTATCAATTTAATGGGTTTTAATGATTATTTTTTAATTGTGCAAGATTACATCACTTTTGCAAAAAAGCAAGGAATTATCGTTGGTCCTGGTCGAGGAAGTGTTGCGGGTAGTTTAGTTGCTTATGTACTTGAAATCACTGATGTTGATCCAATTAAATATGATTTAATTTTTGAACGTTTTTTAAATCCTGAAAGAACTTCATTACCTGATATTGATATTGATTTTCAAGATGAAAGAAGAGAAGAAGTAATCCAATATCTAGGTCAGAAATATGGTCTAGAACATGTTAGCCATATTGTTACTTTTCAAACAATTGCTAGTAAAATGGCAGTAAGAGATTTAGGCCGTGTTTTTAACATTAGCCTAGAAGAAATTAATGAAATCAGCAAATTAATTCTAACGCAATATAATTTTGATTTATCGCAAGCTATTACTGCTTCACCAAAATTACAACTTTATGTCAAGAAGTATCCTATGATGTTTGATGTTGCTCAAAAAATTCTTGGTTTCCCAAGACAAACAAGTACTCATGCTGCAGGGATTATTTTAGCTAATCAACCTTTAGTTAACTTACTTCCACTACAAACTGGATTCAATAATATTTTTCAAACTCAATATGCAATGCAAGAATTAGAATCTATTGGTCTGATTAAAATGGATATTTTAGGTTTAAGAAATCTAACAATTTTAAATAAAATTTTAGAGCAAGTAGAAAAATACTATAATATCAAATTAGATTTAAATCAAATTCCTTTGAATGATGCAAAAACTTTTAAAATCATTGCCAATGGTGACACAACAGGTATTTTTCAACTAGAATCGCAAGGAATGCGTGAAATTTTAAAAGCAATGGAGCCAAATAACCTAGAAGATATCATTGCAACAACATCTTTATTTCGCCCTGGTCCACAAGACTATATTGAAACATACATCAGAAGAAAATTAGGAAAAGAAAAAGTAACTTACGTTACTTTAGATTTAGAACCTTATTTAAAATCAACTTATGGGATTATTGTCTATCAAGAACAAATCTTGTTAATCTTACAAAAAATTGCAGGATTTACACTAGCTAAAGCTGATTTAATCAGAAGAGCAATTAGTAAAAAAGATCTGAAAGTAATGAATCAACAAGAAACTTTATTTATTGAAAGCGCTTTAAAGCAAGGTTACAATCAAACAACTGTAAGCAAAATTTGAGATGATATTAAACAATTTGCTGGTTATGGTTTCAATCGTTCTCATGCTGTTGCTTACACCTTAATTAGTTACTGATTAGGATATTTAAAAGCTAATTATCCTCTAGCATTTATGTCATGTTTACTAACTAGTGCAATTGGTAATGATCAAAAATTAATTCAATACTTACATGAATGTCAAAAATACAACATCAAAATCTTTCCACCTGATGTTAATAAGTCAAATGCTGAATTTATGATTGATAAAAAAAATAATGCCCTAATTTACAGTTTACAAGCAATTAAACAAATGAGTCTAAATGCTTGTCAGCTTTTAGTTACTGAACGTGAAAAAAATGGTTTATTCACTGATTTCTTTAATTTTTGTGCACGAGCAATCTTTGTTGGCCTTAATCGTAAAAATATTGAATATTTAATTGCTGCAGGAGCCTTTGATGAACTTAATAATAATCGAACAACGCTAATAAAAAATTTAGATAATGCTTTTAAATATGCTAATATTGTTCAAATTAAAGATTTAAATACAAAAATAGTCAGTTTAAACTTAAAATTCCAAGCACCTATTCTCATAAGTTATCCTAATAATTGAAATGCTAACAGTATCAATGAATATAAAGCTTTAGGACTTTATTTAAAATACAATCCAGAAAAAAAATGAAAAGCAGAACTAGACAAGCAGAATCAAACAATTAGTCTAACTGATGTTAATAATTATGTTAACCAAACAGTTAAAGTAATCTCAAAAATTATCTCTGTCAAGACAATCAAAACAAAAAACAATCAACTTATGGCATTCTTAATGGTTGAAAATAATAATATCATGGCCGATGTTACTGTATTTAATAATGTCTATCAATATTATCAAGATAAATTACAAACTAATAAAGTTGTTTTAATGGAAGTAAAAGTCGAAAATTATCAATCAAAAATTAAATTAGTTCTGAATAAAGTTCTTAATAGTCTATAATATAAGTATAAGCAATTTTTGTCTCAAAAAAAGGGGGATTTATTTATGAAAAAATTATTAGCAACAATTGGATTAGTTACTCTTAGTGTTCCTACATCATTAAGTGTTGTAGCTTGTGGTAACAAAGAAGTACCTAGTGAAATTGATAATCCTGAAAATGTAAAAGTCAATCAACTAAATCAAGATATTACAAATCAATTTAATGATTATGCCAGCATTGAAAAGAATATTTTAGCAAGTGAAAATCGAAGTCTTCAACATTCATTTCTTAGACCAACTGGTTATTTTTTAGAAAAAGATAAAGAATATCAGATTCAAATTAATAAAAATGCAGATAGTAATGATTTATTATATCTTGCTATTGGTCAATATGGCGACTACAAAAATTTAAATGATGGCAAAAATGTTGGATTCGAAAGTTATCAAATTGTTGGAGAAAATTTAACTGTTACTCCAAAAATTTCTGGAATGCTATACTTAAAAGATTACCGATTTACTAATAGTGTATCAATCGTAAGTATTAGTAAAAATGAGCCAATAAAAGTTCCAACATTTATTATTGATGAATCTAATCAAACAGATTTTTTTAATCAAATACTAGAAACAAATTCACCTTTTGTTGAAGTTGTTGGTAATCATGTTTTTGGAACATTTCAAACTGAAATGTTTAAAAAAGATGTGATAAATGCAAAAGATGTAAATATAAGTAATACTGTTGAATCTTGAGATCAAATTTGAAAGTATTCAAGTGAACTATATGGACTAAATGAAAAATATTCAGGAGTAGCAAAAAAAGTATAACCAATTTATTCATATTACTAATCCTGATAATGGTGTTGGTTATGCTTCTGCAACTAGTTATCGAATTACTTTTCAAAATAAAAGTGGTGCAGGTAAAAATTTATTTGTTAGAAAACCTGATAATCAATGAGGATTATGACATGAGATCGGTCATACTTATCAAACTCCACAATATAAATGATCTAATTTAACAGAAGTTACAGTTAATATAAGCGCTTTATATGTACAAAAATTTATTGCTAAAACAAATAACTTAGAAAGTGCAAGTAATATCGCAAAAGTAAAAGCATTTTTAAATTCAAATGATCCAAATAAAGATTTCAATAACGAAAAAGACGGATTTGTAAAATTAACAATGTTTTGACAATTACAAATGGCTTTTGGAGATAACTTCTATCCAACGTTATCACAGTTTTATCGAACTAATTTATCAATCAGCAATATGCAACAAGATTTTATTAAGATAACATCAAAAATAACAAATCGAAATCTAACACCTTTTTATCAAAAATGAGGGATTAAAATAAATGATGACACTAAAAAAACAATTGAACAATTGCCTTCACTAGAAAAAAATATTTGAGAAAACATAATTAATGGCACTAAAGAACCTGTTGTTGAGTTAGAATTACCAGAATATCAATTATCAACACTTAAATATGAAATTACATCAAAAAAAGCAGTTAATTTTGGAACAAAAATTGATGATACTAACATAAATGAATTTTTGGATATTTCAGAAAATAATAATATCCTAGCCGATAAAATACAATTAAATTGAATGAACTATTATATTAAAGAAAATCAATATTATATCCAAACAAACATTATTGTAAAAGATGATAATTTATTATCTAATTCTTATATCTACTTCATACCAGTTTCTTTTGAAGATACAATCAGTTTTATTGGGTACGCTTATTATCAACGTGGATTAATTGGATTAAATCAAGCAACAAAAACAATTTTATTTAGAGGTACTGGTACATTGATTGATGCAAGCCAAAATAAAGAAACAGAATATTATGATATAACTATTAAAAATCAAAACCGTGAAATTGTTAAAAATATTACTTTAAAAGCTGGAGATAATTTTAATAATGTTCTTAATGCTAATAAGTTATGAGAAATTCCATATGAAGAAGGTTTTATAATTGAAGTTAATACTCACTTATCAAACAAAGCCAGAATTTTTAATTCTGAAAAAAATACTTGAGTAAGTAATAATAAAAAATACAGCGAATATGTAATTTCAAATGATAAACTAGTTGTTGTAAAATAATTATTTAAAATATAATCTTCAAATTAAAAATATTAAAACCTAGTAAATTTTTACTAGGTTTTTTAAATAAATTTTAATTATTGCTAGATAAAATAATTTTCTGAGATTAAAATAAAAAGGGTAGAAATATAAAAATATATTTAATATATTTTTGTTTCAAGCATATTTTTAATGAAAGGGTTATCTTTAAGTTAATTAAAGATATTAAGGTATAAAAATATGAAAAAATTATTAGCAACAATGGGGGTATTAGCAATTGCAACTCCTGCATCAGTAAGTCTTACTAATTTAAATAGTACTACACTAGTTTCTACACAAGCTACAATTGAAGAACAAATAGTAGAAGCAGTAAAAGCAAACATCGGTAGAATCCCAGAAGAAGCACTAACAATTTATGAAATTTTAACAGTAAACCAATTTATAGAAGAAATTGCTTCAACAATTCCATTTCTTATGGCTTTAGTTCTACCTTCAGAATTATTAGATCAATTTGATCTTAGTTTAGTTCAAACTAACAATATCACTTTAGATGGTAAAGAAATAACTGATGAAATTTTACAAACAGAAGGAAAAAAAGTTACTGAGATTAATTTTAATTATGGTTCAGTAAAAAATGAAACTATTAGTCTAAATTTAACATTTAATTTCAATTAAAAAACTTTATCAACTAAAAAGTCTGATCAAATGCATTTGATCAGACTTTTTTACTTTTATTTAATTAAAGCTTTAATTTTTGTTGCAATAATATCAATTGCAACAATATTATGAAAATCAAACGGAATGATGATGTCAGCAAAACGTTTTGTTGGTTCAACAAAAGCATCATGCATTGGCTTAACAGTTGCAGTATACTGTTCTAAAACACTATCTAATGTTCTACCTCTAGTGTTGACATCGCGAGCAATTCTTCTTACTAACCTAATATCACTATCAGTATCAACATAAATATTAATTGTTGCTTTATTACGAATTTCTTGATTTTCTAAAGCAAAAATTCCATCAAAAATAATCACATCGCCAGGCTTAATAATTTTTACTTTCTTACTACGACTATTAACCTTAAAATCATAAATTGGTTCTTCAATTTCATTTCCTAATAATAATTGTTCTAAATTATGAATTAATAGATGAAAATCAAAAGCATTAGGATGATCAAAATTAGTTTTCTTTCTTTCTTCTCTACTTAGATGACTTAAATCTTTATAATAGTTATCCATTTCAATAAAGATAACATCCTTGCCTTTACATGCTTCAGCAATTTTTTTTGCAACTGTTGTCTTACCTGAAGCGCTTCCTCCAGCAATTGCAACTAAATTAACTTTATGATTTTTATTTGTCATTATCTTCTTCCTTTCTTTGCTTTTGAAAATTTATCTTGTCAAAATAAGTTTGCAAGATAATTGTTGCTGCAACCTGATCTTTTTTTTCTTTTCTCGCTTTTCTACTCAAATCAGCTGCAATTAAAACTTGATTCGCACTAAAAGTTGTTCTTCTTTCATCTAAAAGAACAATAGCAATTTCACTATCAATTTTTTCTTCTAACATTTTTTTAAATTGTAAAACAGTCTCAGCACTTTCTCCAATTGAACCATTCATATTTAGTGGATAGCCTAAAATAATTTCATCGGGCTGATATTCTTTAATTGCTAACAAAAGTCCCTGCAAAGCCTGATCAAAATCATTTTCTTTAAATCTTAAAGTTTTTCATGGTGAAGCAATTAGCCCTGTTCCGCGAGCTAATCCTAAAGTCTTACTTCCTAAATCAATTGCTAAATATTTCATATTTTTATTATACCTTAATTTGTTTAAGTAGTAATTATTAAAATAATTAAAAATTTAAATAATTCTTGCCCCCCCCCCCCCGAGAAAATGATAAAATAATTTTGAAAAAGTAAAATTAATAAAGTTTTTTTAATAAAAGGAGGAATATGCTATAATTTATTAATTATAATTTTAAATATAATAGAAATAGAAATAAAAAGGAGAGAAATTGAAAATGAATTTTAAAAAAATGTTAGCATCAATTGGTTTATTAGCTATTGCAGTTCCAACTTCGTTAAGTGTTGTATCTTGTGGTTCAGATGCACCAACAGCTAAAATCAGTCTAGACACAGTGATTAAAATTACTGAAGTTGCTAGTGATGCTACTGAAACAACAATCATCGACAAAGTTTTAGCACTAAATCCAGATTCTAAAGTAAATAAAACAGACCTTGAAGTTAACTCTTTTGTAGCAGCTCAACCTGGTACAAAAGGATCAGCTAAAATTGCTGCCAAAAAAGAAAGTACATTCACAGGCGAAGTAAACATCACAATCAAAGCAGCAGACAAAATCAACCTAGACACAGTAATCAAAAATAAAGAAGTTGATGGAAACACTTCTAATAATGAAACTAAAGTACTTCAAACAATCGAAACAGCTAATCCAGAAGTAAAAGGTAACATCCAAATCAAAAACTTCAAAGCAGCTACACAAATAGCAAACGGATCAGCAACTGTTTTTGCAAAAGAAAATACTAAGTTTACTGGCGAAGTAAACATTTCTATTAAATCTCTCAACAAAACTCAATTAAGTTCTGTAATTAAAATTACTGAAGTTGCTAGTGATGCTACTGAAACAACAATCATCAACAAAGTTTTAGCACTAAATCCAGATTCTAAAGTAAATAAAACAGACCTTGAAGTTAACTCTTTTGTAGCAGCTCAACCTGGTACAAAAGGATCAGCTAAAATTGCTGCCAAAAAAGAAAGTACATTCACAGGCGAAGTAAACATCACAATCAAAGCAGCAGACAAAATCAACCTAGACACAGTAATCAAAAATAAAGAAGTTGATGGAAACACTTCTAATAATGAAACTAAAGTACTTCAAACAATCGAAACAGCTAATCCAGAAGTAAAAGGTAACATCCAAATCAAAAACTTCAAAGCAGCTACACAAATAGCAAACGGATCAGCAACTGTTTTTGCAAAAGAAAATACTAAGTTTACTGGCGAAGTAAACATTTCTATTAAATCTCTCAACAAAACTCAATTAAGTTCTGTAATTAAAATTACTGAAGTTGCTAGTGATGCTACTGAAACAACAATCATCGACAAAGTTTTAGCACTAAATCCAGATTCTAAAGTAAATAAAACAGACCTTGAAGTTAACTCTTTTGTAGCAGCTCAACCTGGTACAAAAGGATCAGCTAAAATTGCTGCCAAAAAAGAAAGTACATTCACAGGCGAAGTAAACATCACAATCAAAGCAGCAGACAAAATCAACCTAGACACAGTAATCAAAAATAAAGAAGTTGAAGGTGATTTGTATAACGATGAAACATGAGTTCTTAATCAAATTATTTTTTTAAATAATGATGTAACAATTGAAGATGTTGAAATCAAAGAATTCAAAGCAGCAACAATAAGTCAGTCTGGATCAGCTAAAATTACTGCCATCCCAGAAAGCAATTTTACTGGTGAAGTTTCAATTACAATCACAAAATTGACAGCAACAAAAAAAGGTTTAAATCGTATCATTATAAATAGAGTAATTGATAGTAATACTAATAATACCGAACAATCTGTTCTTAATGAAGTTCAAAAACAACATTCCGAATTAAACAGCGCAAATATTAGTATTAAAGATTTCAAAGCAGCAACCAAAGAAAACTTTGGTTCAGCAACTATAATTACTAAACCAAATAAGACAATTGAAGGTGAAGTTGCAATTGTAATTAGCAAAATAGATCCTGCTTACAATAACATAATTGAGAATCTAAAAAATGCTGAAACAAAATCAGCAGCAAAAAAAGATGCATGAATTGCTTTCTTTGATTATAAAGAAAAACAATTTATAGAAATTTATGGAAATGGTTTATTAATCGCAGATCTAGATGGAACAACCGACGAAAATGTATGAAGATTCATCTTTTGAGTACTTGCTCATCAAAGACAAGAATTAATAAATCAAGATATTGAAATGGATTATAAAGACCTTGATAAAATCGTAAGTAATTCAAAAAATGTTTGAGATAAAGATCAAGAAACTGTACTACATAGTGGAACCTATACTGTAGTATTTTGAGATAATTCTACTCATGTAATTCAACTTAAAGACTTTAAAATGTTTTATGAATTAAATAAGCAATAATAATAATTTTATTAAAATAAAAGCTCCAAATTTATTGGAGCTTTTATTTTTTATATTCAACAATCAATTTATCAACTAACTCTTGAGCAATTTTAGGGTTAGCTTGACCTTTCGTTTGCTTCATCACTTGACCGATAAAGAATTTATTCGCTTTAAAAGGATTTTTAAAGTACTCTTCTACCATTTGTGGGTTGTCTTGAATTAATTTGATGATGATTTCTGATAGTTCTTTTTCATCAGTGATAACTCTAACATCTCATAACTTCAGTAACTCATTTGGATTGTGTTCATCCGACTCAAAAATTGTTGTTAGAATCTTTTGACTTTGTTTGTCATTTACTTTTTGTTCTTTAATCATTGTGATTAATTCTGCTAGATGCTGATAGTTAAGTTTTGTTACACTAAGATCATTTATCTGCTGCGTATTAAG
Source organism: Spiroplasma platyhelix PALS-1 (assembly GCF_021496725.1). Lineage (GTDB taxonomy): Bacteria > Bacillota_I > Bacilli_A > Mycoplasmatales > VBWQ01 > Spiroplasma_D > Spiroplasma_D platyhelix. The sequence goes on along the minus strand of NZ_CP051215.1, from coordinate 326,760 downwards.
ATAACCTAGCACTGGTCCTAAAAGATAGTTAACTGTTTCTTTAGATAAGTTATTTTCTTTCACTATAACCTCAAATGCTAACAATAAATCTCTACGATCTAAAAGAACATTAATCTCACTATCATTTAAACTAAATTTATTCTTTAAAATATCTGCAATCTCATTAGGTAGCATCGGCAGTTTACTAATGACATCATCAATTCATTTTTGTTCTAACTGGACTGGAAAAATATTTGGTTCAGTAAAATATTTATAATCAACAGCACTTGTTTTCTTTCGCATTAAAACTGTTTGATTACTTTTTTCATCAAATCTTCTAGTTTCTTCTTCAATTTGTTTGTTTGCTAACAATAGTTCACTTTGACGAATAATTTCATCATTAATCGCTAAAGTTATATTATTCAGCGAATTAAGATTTTTAATTTCAACTTTTGTTCCTAAAGTTTCACTTGCTTGTGGCTTTAAAGAAATATTTAAATCACAACGTAATGAACCTTCGTTCATTTTTGCATCACTGATATCTAACGCAATTAAGATTCTTCTTAAAGCAACAATATAAGCATGAACTTGTGCTGCATTATTAAAAATTGGTTTTGTTACTAATTCTAATAAAGGCACACCAGCACGATTGTAATCTAAGTAAGTTAAATCACCTTGATGAATTTGTTTTGCTGTATCTTCTTCAATATGAACTCTTTCAAATTCAATTAAAAATGGTTTATCTGCAACAGTAACTTGTAAGTTACCATTGCTACCAATTGGATGATAAAATTGAGTAATTTGGTAGCCCTTAGGTAAGTCAGGATAGAAATAATTCTTACGATCAAAACGTAAAAGCGGATCAATTTTCATATTCAAAGTATGTGCTAATTTAATCCCACTAACTACTACTTCTTGATTTAAACTTGGCATTGCTCCTGGATAACCTGCATCAACAGGACTAACTTGGCTATTAGGTTTTGCAGCAAAACTATTTGCAGCAGATGAAAAAGCTTTTGTTTTTGATTTTAATTCAATATGAACTTCAACACCAATTGTTACATCATAATTATTCATCATCTTCACCTAGTAGTTTATTTTTAAAGTTAATTTGTTTGCTTAAATAATTAGCAATATTAAGTGCAGTTTGATCTTTAAATGGTGCAGTGTTAATGTTAAGTCCGATTGGTAGTTCATCAACTATTGTTAGAGGAATAGTAATTGAAGGAGAACCATTCAAATTTGCTAGCACCAATAAGTCTTCCATATACTGATGTTCTGCTTTCAAAGTATTATTTTTTTCAAGAACATCTTTTATTGTTGGCGCTGGACTAACTGAAGGCATAACAATAAAAGCATCATAGTTAGCTAATAATTGATTAATTTGTTCAACAATTATTCTTCTTACTCTTTTAGCTTTTAAAAATAATTCTTTTTGATGCAATTCAGATAGCGCATACGCTCCAATAACATATCTTCTCTTAACTACTTGACCAAACCCTGCTGTTCGACTTTTAATCATTGTTTCTTGATAGTTGCTTCCTTTTTTTTGTACACCAAAATTAACACCATCATAACCTGCATGACAACTTGTTGCTTCAGCAAAAGAAATAATCATATAAACTGGTAGTAAAGCACTTAACAATTCTTGATTAAAATCAATATATTCAACTTTTGCCTTACCATTAACTAAATATTTCATTGCTTGATCAAAGGCAGATTTAACTTCATCTTTTCATTGATAAGATTGATAATTCAAGACTGCAATTTTTAAATTACTAACATCTTCTTTTAAGTTCTTAAAATAATCTGACTCTAAACTTTTTGTATTAGTAAAATCATTCTTATCTTCTTTTACTAGTACATCCAAAACATTAGCAATATCTTGTACATAATTAGCAAATATTCCAACAGTATCTAAACTAGGTGCATAAGGAATCACACCATTACGAGAAATTAAACCATACGTTGGCTTAAATCCAACAATACCATTAAAACCAGCTGGCTTACGAATTGAATCTCCTGTATCTGTCCCTAAAGCAAAAGGAACAACACCAGCAGCCACTAAGGCCGTTGAACCACTTGAACTACCTCCAATGATATGTGCTTTGTTTCATGGATTGTAAACATACCCTGTGTTAGCATAAAGACCATCTCCACCCATACCTAATTCATCTAATGCTGTCTTAGCAATATTAACTGCCTTAACATTTTTTAATAAACTATTAATTGTACTATCATAGTGCGGCACAAAATTAGCTAAGATATTTGATGATGCTGTTGTTTTTTGACCAATCGTAATAATGTTGTCTTTCATTACAAATGGAATTCCATATAAAGGATTATCTTTTTCAATTTCCATTGCTTTTAAACTTTGAACTCATTCAGTAGCTTCTTTTTCTAAAACAGTTGCCACAGCATTAAGATCTGCAAATTTTTTTAATCTTGATAGCACTAAGTTTAATAATTCTTCAGCACTAAGTGTTTTATTAACTAATAATTCATGCAATTGCATAATTGAAAGTTGTTGATAATTAATTTTCTTCATTATTAATCACCTTATTTATCACAATATAATCATTTTCAACCTGTCCAGCGACAGATAAAACAGCGCTACTTGTTAATGCAGATTCAATCGTATCACTACGCAAGTAATTTTTTTTCAATTCAAAAGGAAAATCTAATGGCGCCACATTTTCAGTGTCAATTTTTCTTACAACTGCCATCTGTTCTTCAATTGCATCAAATTCTAATAATAAATTCTGACATTGCTGATCATCTAATTCAAAAAACAAATCTTGCGCTAATTGATGTAAGAAATTTAAAGTTATTTCAGGATTTTCTTTAGTCATATTTTTCCCTTTCTTTATTTCCCTTGCTTAATTTTAACATTAATAAATATCAATAAGCAAAGAAAAAAGGCTTTACTTCTTGTTAATTATTGAAAATAATTCTTCTTCACTAATAATTTTGACATTTAATTCTCTAGCTTTTTCTAATTTTGATCCTGGTTCTTTGCCTGCTAATAAGTAATTAGTATTGCTACTAATTGTATTGGTAACACTAGCACCATAACTCTTTAATAAACCAGCAAAATAATCACGACTTTTTGATAGCGTACCTGTGATAACAAAAGTAGTATTAGTAAAAATCTGCTCTTGCTTTATTTCTTGCTCAATAAAACTAAAGTTAACTTTAAATTCTGCTAACTTTTTAATTAATTGTTGATTATCTTGATTAGCAAAATAATCAATAACACTAGTTGCGATCGTTGGTCCAACATCATTAATTTCTGATAATTGCTGATGGTTTGCTTTCATTAAGTTTTCTAAAGTTTTAAAATTTGCTGCAAGAATCTCAGCATTCTTTTCTCCAACATGACGAATCCCTAAAGCAAAAAGTAAACGTTCTAAAGAATTACTCTTTGATTTAATAATCATGCTAACTAAATTGTTAAACGACTTTTCACCAAATTTCTCTAAATTGATTATCTCTTGACGATAGTTAACTAATTGATAGATATCTGCTACATCATGAATTCATTTTAAATTTAAAAATCTTGCTAGAATTTTTTCTTTTAAACCAGTGATGTTCATGGCATTACGCGAACAAAAATGAATTAAAGATTTCAAAATTCTAGCTGGACAATTAGTGTTGACACAATATTGATCTACTTCATCTTCTACTTGCTCTAAAACACTATGACATTTTGGACAGTGCGTAGCTTTGCTAAATTTTTTTGCATCTTTTTGTCTTGCACTAACAATCACTTTGATAACTTCTGGAATGATGTCTCCAGCTTTTTTAATTTCTACTAAATCACTTTCTCTTAAATCTTTCTCAATAATGTAGTCGCCATTATGTAAAGTCGCATAAGAAATTTTACTTCCTGAAAGTAAAACTGGTTCTAATTTAGCATTATACGTAATTCGTCCTGTTCTTCCTACAGTTGGAAAAATTTCTAATAATTTTGTTGTTGTTGTGACAGCAGGAAATTTATAAGCAATCGCTCATCTAGGTGCTTTATTGGTATTTCCTAATATTTGATACAAACTTAAATCATCAACTTTAATCACAATCCCATCAATTTCATATGCTAAATTATTTCTTTTTGATTGATAATCATCAATATATTGTCACACTTGATCAATATTTTGACATAATTTTCACTCTTTATTAACATTAAAATGATATTTTGTTAGTTGTTGCAAAGCTTCACTATGAGTTTTAATCCCATCTTTAAGCGCATCAACATAGTAATAAAGAAAAGCATCTAACTTTCTCTTAGCAACAATTGTCTTATCTAATTGACGCAAAGTTCCTGCAGCAGCATTTCTTGGGTTAGCAAATAATGGTAAATTTAATTCTTTCTGTTCTTGATTTAAAATTTGAAAATCATTTTTACTTAAAAAAACTTCACCACGAACTTCTAGATTTTTAATTGGACAATCAATTAAAGTTATTGGAATTGTTTTAATTTCTTTTAAATTTTCTGTGATGTCTTCTCCTAAAGTACCATCGCCTCTTGTTGCTGCTAATTTCAACTTAGCATCCTGATAAGTAACAGTAATTGAAAGACCATCAATTTTTAATTCGCAAACATAATTCACATCAGCTTTGCTAGTAATTTTTTTTATTTGTTGATCAAATTTAATTAAATCTGATTGATTAAAAGCATTTGCTAAACTCAACATTGGAACTTGATGAGCAATTTTTCTTAAACTAGAATCTGTTATTTGAGCACCAACTGTTTTTGTTGGTGAATCATTTCTAATAAACTGTGGATACTGCTCTTCTAATGCAACTAGTTTACGATAGTGTTGATCGTAGACACTATCACTAACTGAAGATTGATCAAGAACATAGTATTCATAATTTCATTGTTTGATTTTATTAATTAAATCATCAATTTCTTGTTTAATTGCTTTTAATTCTTCTTTTGTCATTTTCTATCTTGCTCCGTTACCATTAGTCACATTAGGATTAATGTTGTTAGTACTATTACTAATAGTACCATTATGACTTACTTCATAGCTTTGAAATAATTTTTTATATTCATCAGTAAAAACTGCTAGAATTTGATTTTTACTAGAATATCTTTCAATTAATAAATGTAAGTAGTGATGATCATTATTAGCTTTTAATTCTTGTTGATAAGAATTATTATTGCTACGCTTTTGATTAAAATGAACACCTAAGACTTTAAAGTTATGCGATAAATAATTACGAATATCTTTTAAATATTCTAATTGTTCTAATAAAATATTTTGATTGTTGTGTTCATTAAGACCAAAATATTGTGCCACTTTTTTTAAATTTTCATCATTTAAAGTTTGCAATAAAGTCATAATTGATTCAAAAGACATAACCTCAATCAAACTACGAATTGTTTTTGATTTTAAAACTCCATTACGACTATATTTATGATAGCCTGCTCTAATGACTCTTCTTGCTCTTCTTAAATTTTTTAAATGTTCTTGATTAAGAAAGTGACTATTTTCTAAATTTTGTAACTCATTGATGAACATTTGATGCAATAAAATATTTTTTAACGAATTTTCAATCATAAAAAGATGCTTTAAATATAGTAACCTCAGATCAATATTTAATAATAGTAATTTTTCTAAATCATGATTAGAATAAACCTTCTTTAATTGTTCTAGATATTTTTCATCAACAATATTTGTTGCTAATCATGTTTGTGATATTGTCATTTAATAAACCCCTCTCAATTTTTAACCCCTAATTTTATAAATTCCAACTTTTGGCTTTTCTTGCTCACTAGTTTTCTTACTTGATAACTTTTGCTTTTTAATTAATTCTTGCTCCAACAAATCATCAATGTTATTTCGATTTACTTGATAAGTTGATGTTAGATCAAATGTGTTTGAAAAATTATTCATTTGACTTGGTGGTGGCATGTCGTTAAATAAGTCTTGTCACTCCTTATCATATTTCTTCTTGTCTGTTTTTTTACTCTTAAATAAACTTTTAAAGAACTTTTTCATATCAAATATTAATCAGAAGTGCTTAAAGTTGATTATCATGGCCAAAAGTAGTACCAAACCAATACTTCCTAATAAAGTGTAGCCAGCAATTGATAGCGTTAGTTTTGGCTGTTTAATATTATTAACTGGTGGATAAGCATTAAATAAATATAAGAAATTAAAGAGTACAGCAACCAACATTGGTAGGATTAGAATTAAACTATTTTGAACAATATAGCGTAAGTCACTATTGTAAGTTAAATTCTTTCAGACATAAACTCAAATAGAAATTAAACGATAAACTCAGCCAATGAACACAGAAAACATAATCATATATAAAGCTCAATCACGATGACCTGTTGCAGATAGACTTCATCCTAAACTAATTCCTAGCACTAAAATAATTAAAGCTTGAATATAAGAACCTCAAATTGTTTCTTTATGCTTAACTGTTGCGTTCACAATAACTTTTCCTGGTTCAGTTGCCACTTCAACAGCATTTTTTAATGATAAAAATAAAATAAAAGTTGGACTTGATAAGAAAAAATCAAAAAAGATACGACTATTTTCTTGATTACTGGCATTAAGATATTGAGTACCATAAATTGAACTAATTAAATATTGCGAAATAATAAACTGACAAATAAAACAAAACCCAGCAACCATATAAGCATACATTTCAAATCTAGTATAAGTTGACCAACGAATTCTTCCACTCTTAGCAATCCAATAACCCAATACTTCTCGAAACGAACTAATTAGAATCATCGCAATACTTCTAATTGTTGCTGCAATAATTAAATAGTAAGAATAAATTGTGGTAAAAGAAAGTGACAGAAAAATTGTCACTAAAATGACATCAATATTAGAAACTACTAATTCAGGCAGTCTACTCAAAGCAACTCATCATGATTGTTTCAATAAACGTTTCTGTTTGATTCATTTCTTATGTTGTAATCATGGATACTCAATTTTAATAATAATAAAAGTAACAACTGTTTTGATAATTCCACAAATCAAATAAGCAAAAAATGGTACAAAAAATGGAATGTTAGGAACTAAGAATAATGAAATTAAAAAAATGTACATAATAATTTCACTAAAGATAAATACTAATCGATTTAAATAACCTTTTTGATCAGATTGAATCAAATTTTGATAGGCTCCAGAAAAATAAAAGAAAATTAATTCTTTTGAGGCCAAACATAAAATAACAATAGCTAGTTCTCAATAAGCAATATCAGCACTAAAACTACCAAGAATTCCTGGTACTAAACCATTTACCAAAGCAACAAGAAAAGCAATACTAATTACTATCACTAAATAAATTTTTCCAGTACGCTGATAGTTTTTTCTGGTCGTGTTGACAATATCATTAACTGTTTCGTAGTCGCCATTTTGTAAAGGACGATATAAAGAAAACATGGTTATTAAACCAAGTCCTCCTTCAGTTAGCGATAAATAAGCTAGAAATGAAACAATAACTCTAATCAACCCAACAAATTCACCTTGATATTGAGTATTAATCACAAAAAGAAAAGTAAATTGGAATACTGATATGATAATTGTCATTACTACTCCAATTAGAGTATTAAAAACACCTTTTCTTGTTGACATTAGGCACTCCTATCTAAATTACTAATAAAGATATTTTATCACTTTTTTATCAAACCCTGTTCTCATCATCTTTTCTAACTCTGCTTTACAAGCAAATAAAGTAATTTTTTGCTTATTTAAATATTCTAAGGGTGCTGCTAAGTTTTGAAATCCCAAATAATAAGCAAACAATAAAATTTGATTTTTTAAAAAATATTCAGATCCGTACTTTTCATCACCAATAATTGGTAGGTTTAAATATGCTAAAGTAGCACGAATTTGATGCTTTCTTCCTGTCACTAATTGACATTCAAGTAAAGAAAAATCACCAATTACTTTTAATGGTTTAATAATTGTTTGACAATTTTTACTATTTCTAACTTGTTTTTTAGTAAAAACCATTTTTTGATTAATTTCATCTTTAAAAATAAAACCACTAACATGCATTTCTTTAGTTAACTTGCCTTGACAAACTACCAAATATTTTTTAATGATATTGTTTTCTGCTTGAGCTTTAACTAAAATTTGTTGCGCTATTTTTGTTTTTGGATAAATCACTAATCCTTTAGTTAATTTATCTAAACGATACTGATGACTAATAGTAAACGTTTGATTATCAAATAACTTTGGTTCTTTTTGCAAAAGATAGTAGCGCACAATATTATCTAATGATTGACTAGTAGGACTATGTGTAACAATACCATGATCTTTGACAACAACTAAAATTTGTTGATCTTGATAGGCAATTTCTGGTTTCATTTGTGGATCAACTAAAGTTTCTTTATCAACTAAAGTTAATTGATGATCATAAATTAAAATGACATCATCAGTTTGTACTAAATATTTAAAATTTGTAACTCTCTTATTGTTGACTTTAATTTTCTTTTTATAAAATAAATGATAGATTTTTGCTAGTGATTCATGCTTAAAAGTCTTCTTTAAAAAGTTAATTAAAGTTTGATTGCTATCATTTTTTTGAACAACTAATTTAATCATGATTTATTTCATTGTGGCAAATAAAGTAATTGTTGCAATTGTGTTTAACAACATATGTAACCCAAGAGTATATGTAGTATTACCTCTAGTGCAAACAAACAACAATGGAGCCATAATTCCCGATCCTAAATAACCAAAGATATTATTTCAATCACCACTACCCATAATATGCATAGCAGGGAAATAAATTAAAGAAGCGCTAAAGCCAATTCATTTATGACGGACAATACTAAACGTTCCATAGCGATAAGAAATCTCTTCATTAATTGGTGCTAAGAAAATTGAACCAAGAACTAACGCAAAAATTCCTAAAGGTGTCGTAGCCATAAATACCAATTGATTTTGATTTTTACTGTTACCAGTATTATCAGCAAGAATATTTGTGTTGACAGAATTTGAAATTGCATTAAAAGCAAAATTTAAAATTGAAACAAGAGCTAAAAATACTAGAATTCAAATTAATAAATCTAGTTTAGCTTCTTTAAAAGTTGCAATAATTTGTTTTCTTAGTGCTTTATTAGTAAAAATAACTACTAATGAACCAATAAATTGAATAATTATCTGAACTAAAAAACCAACAGCTAAATAAATTGCATCATCAACTTTTCCTGAAACCGCTCCTGTTTCAATTAAAAACAAACTAACAAAAAAAGAACTAATAATTCCAAAAAGAAAATGTGTGTAGGCTGCTCATGCTCCATTTTTAGCCATTGCTTTTCAATCAACAGCAAAAGCTATTCCTGCTCCAATAATTGGTAACGCAATAGTAATTAATAACTCAAGATTATTTCATGGATTAGGTAACTTACCATCAACCAACACAACATTGTAAGCATAATTTTTAACTAAATTATAAATAATTGGTATTGCAATAAAAGTAGTCAAATAAACAATACTTACATATCAATTAGCATTTTTAAAATTAAACGGATAGTCATGATCAGAACTAATTTCTTTACTAGTGAAATACTTTTTTCATTCATTATTTATTTTCTTTGCTTTAGTACTTTTTGTTGAACTTTCAGTCATCAAAATCATCTTTCTTTCTTAAAGATAAAGTTTTTTAATAAGTATAACATAAAGGATTAATTAAATAAAATATTATTTAATTACAACAATTTCTAAGAGCACTTAAGAAAAAATATTTTTTTATTATTTATTTTTAATATATTGTTATAATTACCGTGTAATATAAAATAATGATAAAAATAAGTAAAAGATTTATTCAATTCAGGTGAACATAGACAATGAAATGAAAACGCATATGAATATCTTTATGGCTTTTAACCTTATTAGCAATTTTTATTGTTACTTTAGTAAATCACAGTCCGTACTTCCTATTAGGAGGATCAAGCTCAGTTGCTCCTGTAATGGAAGAATTATTACATAATTATCCTAATAATCATAAAAAAGGTGACTTCAATTATGTTAGCTCAGCTTCATCTGGAGCTCCTATTAGAGTTGACAATGATTTATTTGCCATTGGTTGACTTTCAAAAGATTACACTAACACTAATCCTAATCTTCTTTCTTTTCAATTAATGCGTGATGCGTTAGTTATTGTTTACAATTTACCTAATTTAGAAAACCCTGATACTCCTTTAAATTTCAATTCAGAAACAGTAAAGCAATTATATCTAAATCATAAGCGTTGAGATGAAGTTTTTCCTGACCAAATTAAAAGCTATACACCAGCAAAACTCTTTACTAGACCTAATGGTTCAGGAACAAGAGATGTTTTTGATAACAAAGTTCTTTCAGGAGAAACTTACTACGAAGCTAACACTGTCGATTCTAGTAGTGCGATGTTAAATCTAGAACCTGGAAGTATTGGCTATACATCTTTTGCTGATATCAATCAAGCAAAAAATATGCGTGTTAGTTCAGGATACTGAAATCAGAAAAAAGCAACTGAAGATAATATTAAAAATAAACTTTATGAATTATGAAGACCTTTTACTGGTTTACTTAAAAAAAATTATAAATATAGTGCAGAAATTGCTGGTCTTTTAAAGTGAATTTATATCGAAAATCCTCCTGAAGTAGAAGCAATTTTTAAAAAGTATGGACCAAGAATAGACATTAGCGATCCCGTTAATAATCAATTACAAGAGTGATTATCAGGTTGAGCATAAGGAGTTAATTGTGGAAATAAAAACAAAAAAAGCCTTTTGGCAAAAAATCAATCTTTTTAATCGTAGAAATCAAGATACTTTTATTAGCGAAGAAACAAAAAATTTACATGACTTAATTGCAAAAATTGTCATTTGATTTTTTTTATTGCTTACTTTATTGCTTTTTGCTTCTTTAATTGGTTTTGTGATTGCTCAATCAGTTACAGCCTTCCAAAGATATGGATTCTGAAATCTTTTAGTAGGAAATAAGTGAGCTCCTTCAGATGATCCTCCATCATTTGGTGTTCTACCATTCATCACAGGAACTTTTTGGGTTTGCTTGTTCTCAATGATTCTAGCTGTCCCTTTAGGAATACTTTCTTCATTATTTATTTGTGAATTTCTACCAAAAAAAATTAAAAAAACTAGTCTAACATTAATTGAATTACTATCTGGAATTCCTTCAGTTGTTTTTGGTGCTTTTGGATTAATGGTGATTGGTCCAATTTTTGTCAAAATGGGAGCACCAACCAAAGAAAATATGATGACAGCTAGTTTCATCTTAGCTTTAATGGCCTTGCCAACAATTATTTCTCTATCTGTCAACGCAATTAACGGAGTTGCTAAATCACACCGTTACGCTTCTCTAGCTTTAGGAATTAGTCAAGCGAATACTACTTTTAGAATTGTTTTTAAATCTGCTCTAACAAAAATTATTGGAGCTGTTATCTTTGGTTTTGGCCGAGTAATTGGTGAAACAATGGCAGTGATCATGATTGCTGGAGGTAGCGTCTTTTCTCCTGACACCATGAATGGTCCCTTAGCATTTTTCTTTTCTTCAATCACAACGCTAGCAGGAATTATTGGAATTGAGATTAATGAAACAACAAGTACTCTTCATAGTTCTGCTTTATATGCTGTTGGAATTTTCTTATTCATAATTGTGACAATTATTAATGTTATCGTTTTAATAATTTATAAAACTCATGATTATCGTGCAAAAAGAATTGGCAAGGAAAAAACTCCTGACTTAAAAACATTGAATTTAAATGACACAAAAATGAAAAAACTAATCTATCAAAAAACACTGAACAATCGCAAGGTCAGTCAAACTTGAGACTACATTAGAATTGGCTTTATGTCACTTGCTTGAGCACTAACAATGGGTCTAATTATCTGAATTATTGGCGACATTATTTTAGAAGGTATTTTTAATTTCCGTCCTGCTGCAGGAGAAAGCATCTGAAACTTTCATTTAGCTCAATTCTTTACCACTGAAGTTAATCCACTTACTGGACGAGGTGGCTATATGTCTCTCTTGTTCACAACATTCTTATTGGTTATTGTTGCAATTACAATTGCTATGCCAATTGGAATTATGATTGCCATCTATTTAAATGAATATAGTGGTATCAAGAAAAATAAATTTGCTAACTCTATTCGCTTCTTTTTAAATACTCTAGTTTCTACGCCATCAATTATCTATGGAATGTTTGGATTAATCTTATTTATTGATTTTCTGGGATTTGGCTTTACAATAATTAGTACAGGTCTAACATTAACACTTGTTGTTCTACCAGTAATTATTAAAGCTGTTGAAGATTCTTTAAAAGCAGTACCAGATGAATTAAGAGAAGCATCTTTAGCTTTAGGAGCTAATAAAATTGGTACGATAACAAAAGTAGTTATCCCTAATGCTTTACTAGGAATCATCACAAGTATGATCCTAACAATGGGAAGAATCATTGGTGAATCTGCTCCTGTTTACTTAACATTAGGTTCAACATTACAATTCCCTGACAAAGGATTTTTAAGCTCAGGGCAAACTCTAACTACTCATATTATTTTTCTTAACAAAGATTCACCCCTACCAAATAAAATTAATTTAATGTATGAAACAGCCTTCATTACCATTGTTTTAATTTATCTACTAAATTTCTTAGCAAAACATTTTGCTAATAATGCTAAAAACAATACGTCAGGAGGAAATACAAGATGAACAATCGACTTAATAAAACTAAAGATAAGCGAAAGAAAAACCCAAAAAGCGACAAAAAAACAACAGAAAAAAACACAAAAACCGAAACAGTAAAAATTAGCAATTTTATTATGCAGATCAGAATAAAAATAAACGAAATAAAAAGCAAAAAAGCTGCTAAGAAAATAGTGAAAGCAACAAAGAAGTCAGAAAAAAAAGCAAACAAAATAAAAAATAAAAAATTAACTAAAAAACATTCTACGAAAAAAACTAACAAAAGTAGCAAAAAAATAGCAAAGAAACAAAATAAACCATCTAATAAAAATAAACAAAATAAAAAGCAAACAACAAAAACTTTAAAACAAAAGAAAAGACATGCTCTAATTACTAAAATTAAAAATAAAAAAACTTCTAAGAAACAAAATCCAAAAACAAACAACAAAGTAAAAGTTCTTGACGATAAAGTTTTTAAAATTAAAAATTTAAATTTTTATTACGAAAATGGCAGCAAACAAGCTTTATATGACATCAATTTAGAATTAACTCGTAACAAAGTTACTGCACTAATTGGTCCTAGTGGTTGTGGAAAATCAACCCTATTAAGAACATTAAACCGTATGAATGACCTAACTGAAGGTACTAAAATTAATGGTGAAGTTCTATTTAACGACCAAAACATTTATGAAAACAACAAAAATGTCATCACTCTAAGAACAAAGGTCGGAATGGTTTTTCAAAAAGCTAACCCCTTCCCGATGTCAATTTACGATAATATTGCTTACGGGCCAAGAAACCAAGGAATTAAAAATAAAAAAGTTTTAAATCAAATTGTTGAAGATTCTTTAAAAAAAGCTGCTCTATGAGAAGAGGTATCTACTCATCTCTATAGTTCTGCTCTAGGTCTATCAGGAGGACAACAACAACGTTTATGTATTGCACGAGCACTTGCTTTAAAGCCTGAAGTTCTACTGATGGATGAACCCACATCTGCTCTAGACCCAATTGCTTCAGCTAAAATTGAAGAACTAATCAACCAATTAAAAAAAGAATACACCATTATTATTGTCACTCACTCAATGCAACAAGCAGCAAGAGTATCTCATCAAACTGCATTCTTCTTAAATGGCAAGTTAATTGAATTCAATGAAACAAAAAAACTATTTTCTCGTCCTGATAGCAAACAAACTGAAGAATATATCACCGGTCGCTTTGGCTAAAAAAAGAAAGGGGGAACACTACTATGCTGACAAATAAAAATCGTTTTGATAACCAAATTAAAAAATTAAAAGAAGACTTACTTGATCTATTATATAATGTCAAAAAAGAACATGAACAAGCCTTACTTGCCATTCAAAATCATGATTATGATATTTCAAAACAAATTATTGAGAATGATCAAGAAATAAGAAAAGTTGCTGAAAGCCTAACAACAACTGCAATTTGACGAATAGCATCGCAACAACCATTTGCTACTGATTTAAGAATAATCATCGGCTATATGAACATCATTCGTGACTTAGAACGTATTTCCAACTATGCAAAAAATATCTCTAAGTTTAATGTTAGATACAAACCCGAAACTGAACTAGTCAAAGAAATTAGTAATTTAATGGATACAGCTTTTGAAATGATGGACTTAATTGCTGAGTCAATTGAAAAAGAAGAAATCAAGCCAGCTCTAGCAGCAGCAAAAAAAGATCAAGTCATCGATGAAAATTATAAAAATGCAATGAAAAAAATCACGCACAACTTCACTAAAATTAATAAAGACAAAGAACTAATCAAGCAGTACACTGCAGGTGTGCAACAACTAAAGTATATTGAAAGACTTGGTGATCATCTAGTAAACATTTGTGAAACAATTGTCTACATCAGTAAAGGTAAATTTTACGACTTATCGCTATCAGATGAACAACAATAAAAAAAGTATTTTTACAATTATGTAAAAATACTTTTTTTATTCTTCTAATTTACTATCAAACTATTAATAAGCTCCTTCTTTAGTGTAAAAGTTTAGGGTCTATTTCCATTTTCAATCAAATGTTATCTTAATTGAATTTCAGTCATGTTCTCCCCCCCCCCCCGCTTGGTGGAAGAGAAATGTAACATAAAAAATTATTAATCTAAATAAAGAAAACGAGACCAAAAGTCGTTTCATAAATTCCCCCTTTATTAAATTTTAAAACAACTATATTATACTTCAATATTTCATTTATTAGCAACAACAGAAAAACCAATTGTATTGTCACCAGTATGAGTTTGCAAAATATTACACAATGGTTCAATCTTAATTTTTTTAAAGCCTAACTCACGTGCAGTTGCAACTGCTTTATCAATTAAACTTTGATCACATCATCCATTGATGACATATAAAGTTTGTTCAAAAGAATTTTTTGTTCGTTCAATGATTAATTCCAACATTTCTTTAATTGCAGAACTCATAGTACGTTTAATTTTTTGATTCTTAATCTTTTCTTTACAAGCAATAATTGCTTTTAATCGTAAGAAATTAGCAATGTTAGCCAAAGAACTTGGGATTCTTCCACCACGAACTAAAAATGATAAATTATCTGGTGTTAAGAAGCATTCATAAGTAATACGAAATTCATCTAATGCTTTAATAATTTCTTTCATACTATGATTTTCTTTTGCTAGTTTTAAAGCAATTAAAGCCATTGCTTTTAAAGGTACAGAAGCAGCCCCAGTTTCGTAAACAACAACTTTGTTAGCAAATTCTGGTTCTTTTTGTAAAACAACAGCACTATCATATTGTCCTGATGCAGCTTGAGCAATTGGCAAAAATAAAACTTCATCATATTCTTTTAAAGCTTGAATTCAAAACTGACGTAATTTTTCTCGATTAGTTTGACTAGTTTTTAAAAATTTATCTTCTTTAATCATTGCTTGATAAATTTTTTCACTATTAATATCAAAATGATTATCCTCATAAACTTGATTATCTTCATTAATTATTACTAAAGGCACAACAATAAGATCAGAATATTTTTCAATTTCTTCTAAACTTAATCCTGTTGATGAATCAGTAATAATGCCAATTTTCTTTTTCATTAAACACTCCTAGCTAAATCTTTCTAGCAAATTTTCTTAAATTATAACAAATTTCTATTAATTAAAATAGCAAAATGTTTAAAAATGACTCTAAAAAATTAAAGTCATCATTAATAAAATATTATTTAATTCAAGGATTTTTAAATACGTTCTTTTCTTAAACTTCTTAAAGTACGAGCGCTAACAAAAACTACCTTACCATTAATTCTAACTTTTTGTAAGTTAGGGTTTCATTTTCTTTTAGTTGCATTCATTGCGTGTGAACGATTATTTCCTGAAAGTGGTCCAATACCACTAATTGCACATTTTCTTGCCATGTTTGTCTTTTGCTCCTTTCACTTTTCAACTTATATATAATATCATAGTTTTATTAAGTATGATATTATTTTTTAAAAATTTTTGATTATTTTTGCTAATATTGGCTTAAAATATGTTATAAATAATATTGTACTTTTTCTTTTTTGGAGGGAATAAATATATGAACAATGAAAATAAAGAAATTTATGCTGTACAAATATTAGATAAAGCTAAAGTTGGGTTACATGCTCGACCTGTAGCTAAAATTGTTGCAATTACAAGCGACAAAAAATATCAGGATACTACTGTTGAAGTAATAAAATTAGCAGACAATACTGATCTTAACAATGAAATCAGCTTTACTGGTGAAGAACCAAAAGCTAATGGGAAATCAATCCTAAGTTTTATTGGCTTAGCTGTTAAAAATGAAAATAAAATTGCTTTTATTATTCAAGGACCAAATTGTAAAGAAATTATTACAGCAATTAAAAAAGTTTTAAAAGACGAAAACTTAATTGCTTAATTTAAGGAATTGAAAATGGCTGAAAAAAATAACCAAATAATTATTACTAAACAAGGTTTACAAGAATTAAAAGAAGAATTAAATAATCTAATTAATTTCAAACGTGAAGAAATTAAAGAAAGATTAAAGGCTGCTCGTGCTGATGGAGACTTATCAGAAAATGCTGATTATACTAGTGCTCGTGAAGAACAAGCAAAAAATGAAGCCAGAATTCAAGAGTTAGAAATTATTATTGCTAGTGCTGTGATTATTGAAGAACAGCAAAGTAATAAAAAGAATAGTAACTCAATTCGTGTCGGATCTTGAGTAACAATTTGTCATGTTGGAAGAAATGATCAAATAGTAAAAGATTCAGAAGAAAAATTCAAAATTGTTGGATCAATTGAATCTAATCCTTTTGAAGGATTAATTTCTAATGAATGTCCCCTAGCAACATCTATTTTAAATGCTGTCACTGGTGACATCATTGAAATTAAAGGGGTTCAAAATCCTTATAAAGTAAAAATTTTAAAAGTACAAAACTAAAGCATAAAAGAAAAATGGTTTCCTAATTAGAAACCATTTTTTTATTAATTATTATTATTTATTTGCTGCCAGTAACTAGTTCATTTAATGTTTCTTTATGATCTTGATTGAAATCAAAAGCTGCATTTAACTCAACTTGTAAGTCTGGGTTGGCTTTCAAACGTTTTTCATACTTTGGTAGATAGTATCAACGGTATCAGCAAACAGCAAATGTAAAGCTTCCAACAATAAATAGTGCTTCAATAATTAGAGCAACAATTGGAGAAGAAGTAGCTCCAGGTTTTTGCATTTCTTTAATTGTATCTGTGATTAAAGCATAATAATGTCAAACTAAAGTTAGTGCTAAAAAGGCAACAACAATTGGGAAAACAATTTTTTCATATCATCCTAATTTAATTTTTTTAGTTAATGCTAGTTTAAGCACCACACCTAACACCATCATATAAATAAAGATTGTTACAAATGAAGATGCAGCTGTTAATGATGAAATATTAAAAGCTGATTTATAATCTTCTGGAAGAACGTCTGGATGACCTTGTAATCAAATTCCTTTAATTAAATCTGGAATAACTAATCACAAGCAAATCATTACTGAAGTGATAATTAAGTTTATGATAGCAGCCTTTACAGGAATCCCATCATCATTTAATTTAAATAAACGATCAGAAATATATCCTTCTTGTGAAAGTGGTTGTAACGCTGTTCCACCATATAAAGCATTTTGCATTGCAACATTAATTTTTAAAGCGATACCACTAATAATCATGATGATTGGTCCACCATATAGAATTACCTTACTTGAGAATTTTCCTCATGCTCCCATATTCATGTTTTGGAAAAATTCATCATAAGCCAAGAAGAAGATAAGTGAAGTCACAACATAAAAGATTGTTGAAATTAAAATAATTGATGTAATTCCCTTACCAATATTTTTCTCAGGATTTTCAATATTTCTTCCTGCTGTAGCAAATACTTCAAATCCAGCAAAGAAGAAGAAACATGAAGTAAAGGTATTCATAAATCCAGCAAATGATAGTTGACTTTCTGATGTTCAATGTTGTCAGTTTGAACTACCATTTCCAATTGCTAGAGCAAATGCCGCTATAATTAAGAAAAATGCTGTTCCTCATTTAATAATTCCAGTACCATGTGCAAGTTTTTTATATCATTTAATACCAAAGAATATAACTGAAGCTGCTGTTAGATAAATAACAATTCCAATTAAATCTAGATAAAAATCTCCAAAATTTCCTCAATGTAAAGTGTATCAATGATTTCCTGCATATTCGGCTGAAAATGTTCCCTTCATCAACATCATAATTTGAATTGTGATGATAAAAGGTAACATAACATATTGCATAAATCCAACAATTCATCCTCAGAATCGACCAAAGCTTGTTCTTACATAAATATAAGCAGCCCCATTAGCGTCTGAATTATGAATTTTTGCCATTTTAGCAAAAGCTCAAGCACAATTACCAGCAATAAATCCAATAACTAAATACACTCAAATAGCATGCATACCAATTGAATTTGGAGCATTAACATTTGATAGAATAGCAAAATTCCCAACAAAACCAATTCCAACGGTATAGTTAAAACCTAATCAAATAAATTCTCTTAAGGATAATTTCTTCTTTGAAACTTTTCCTTCCATTGTTATTTCCTCCTTTTGAAATTAAATATATAAAAATTTATATATTGAATAATTTTATCATTAACGAGCATAAATAATCAAGTAAAAATGAAAATTGAATACTTCAATTTTAAGGAAATAAAAGTCAATCATTCATGATTGACTTTTATATAAACATATTAAATTAGGTAAGTTTTATATTTAATTAAAATTTTTATAGTGAATTTAATATAATTATTTTTTCTTGCTATTTTCAATGCAATCCATGTAGTCTTCCAAATACTTTTCAAGACATTTCTTCATATTCTTCTTTTTTTCATCAATACCTTTGTATTGTCAAAGTTCAGCAAATTTACCAGCTGCTAAATTATTTGTTCCACCTACAGGATCAGTTCTAGTAAGTCCTATTGTAGGTGCTTCTCTTCTTGTAAATTGAATAAATGTTTCAGGATCTAACTCAATATTTGTTGGACGATTCATTGCATAAAATGTTTGATCATGCGGAATTGATATACATTGACGTTTTCCAAAAAAGTCATGATAATGTTCTTTAACTTCTCCTGCTGTATTTCCTTCTTTATCACCTTGAATTAATGTTTGTCCTGCAGTAAGTTCTACTTTAACTCATCCTTCTGGCATTTTTGATCCAATTGGCATTCATTTATATTCACCAATAACTCATTTTTCACTATTAAATTTCTCTAATAAAGCTAGTCATTCTTCTTTAACACTTTCAATTGAATTATCTGTTTTTTCTTCTATTTCTTTTTTCGCTTTTTCTATTTCTTTAGCTATTTTTTTAGCACAATCAATTCCTTCAACTACTTTGCCAAGACCATCAATTACATCACAAATATTTTCTTCCTTTTTGCAAGAACATGCATTCATGCAGTCTTTTAATAATCGGCTCATATTAAACCTCCTTTTGTATAAATTATATTTTTACAGATTAATTATATATACGGATTTTTTTATTGTCATACCACTATCAGTCAAGATAATAAAATATTCATTTAGTAAATAAAAGATTTAAAATCAAAAAAATAGTTGTTATTATTTTTTTGATTTTAAATTAAATTATTTGAGGTTTAAAGAATAAATTTTATTCTTTCTTATCTAAACAATCACTAATAGATTTTGCTAAACATTTCTTTAACATTTCCTTCTTGTAACCAGTACCTTTATATTGTCAAAGTTCAGCATATGTTCCTGCTGCTAAATTTTCTTTTTGATCTTCGCTTAAGTTCCCACCATATCCAGCAGTGTTAAATAAAACAGCTGCATCTTTAATATCATTTACATAAGGGAAAAGAACATCATCAGCACCAGTGGCAGTACCTTTTCCATAAATCACTTTATGAGTTGCTCAAACACCAAATTCATATGGAAAGAAGTGACTATGTGACTTAACAATTCCTTCTGTTTTACCTGCCTCAATACCTTGAACTAATGTTTGTCCTTGACCCAAATCAATCTTAATTCATCCTTCTGGCATTTTTGATCCAACTGGCATTCATTTATATTCACCAATAACTCATTTTTCACTATCAACTTTGTTTATTAAAGTTAATAATTCTTCTTTAGCCTCTGTGATTAGTTCAGTTGTTTCTTCTCTGATATCTTTCTTTATTTTTTCTGATTCTTTAGCTGATTTTTTATTGCATTCAATTTCTTCTACTACCTTACCAAGACCATCAATTACATCACAAATATTTTGTTCTTTTTTGCAACAACATGTATTCATGCAGTCTTTTAATATTCGGTTCATATTAAACCCTCCTTTTTATATAATTCTATTTTTACACATTGATTATATAAAAGGATTTTTTTATTGTCATACCACTATTAAGTAGAATTATCTTTCTCTTGCCAAAAGAATAATCAAAATAAAAAATAAAAAAATAGTTAGAACTAACTATTTTTTTATTTTTTTAAAAAGTCAAATTATTTGGCGTTCTAGGGAACGGAATCACATCACGAATATTATTAATTCCTGTAATCAACATAATTAAACGTTCCAGACCTAAACCAAAACCAGCACTTGGTGCAAAACCTGATTTTCGTAAATCAAAATATCATTGTAAATCATTATTCTCAATTTTAAATTGTTTTTTATTAGCAATTAACTTATCATAATCATCTTCTCTGACTGAACCACCAATTAATTCACCAATGCCAGGAACTAATAAGTCCATTGCTGCAACTGTTCTTCTTTCTGGAGTATCTTGTGAAATTGGATTTGCTTTCATATAAAAAGCTTTAATATCTTGTGGATAATTTGTCACAAAAACAGGACCTTTAGAAACTTCTTCACAAAGATATCTTTCATGTTCAGATTGCAAATCCATTCCTCATTTAATATCATTAAAAATGAATTCTTTTCCTTGCTCTTTTGCTTTTAGTAAAATCTCAATTACTTCTGTGTAAGTCAGTACTTTATAAGATTCTGCTTTTGTTAGCATTGCTAGTCTTTTCATTAAATTGTCCTGACTTTGTTCTGTTGACTTTAATCTTTGATTAAAAAAATCAACCTCTGCTGGACAATTTTCAAGCACATTGCTAACAACTGAAATTACTAAATCTTTAGCTAACTTAATAGTACTTTCTAAATCTGCAAAAGCAACCTCGGGTTCAATCATTCAAAATTCTGCTGCATGACGAGTCGTATTAGAATTTTCGGCACGAAAAGTTGGACCAAATGTGTAAACCTTTTTAAAAGCTTGTGCATATGCTTCAGCATTTAACTGACCACTAACAGTCAAAGCAGCTTTTTTGCCAAAGAAATCTTTTTCATATTGATCACTAGTAATTGTGGTAACAATAAAGTTTTCTCCAGCACCCTCAGCATCATTTGCTGTAATTATTGGACTATTTAAATAAATAAAATCAGAGTTTTGTAGGAATTGATGAATTGCAAAAGCAATCTGATTGCGAACTTTAAAAATTGCTAAAAAGGTATCAGTTCTTGATCTCAAATGTGCTTGTTCACGCAAAAATTCATGACTATGAGCTTTTTTCTGAATTGGATAATTTTTATCCGCTAAGTTAAGAAAATCTAAACTTTGTAATTTTAATTCAAATGGTTGTTGTGCCTTATCTGTCAAGACAATTTCTCCAGTCACACTAATAGCACTACCAGTAGTAACTTCTATTAATTGTTTTCATGCTGGATTTTCAACATTATAAACAACTTGTAAAGTTTTCAATGTACTACCATCATTAATATCTAAAAAGCCAACTTTATTACCATTACGATTTGATTTAACTCACCCCTGAATTGTCACTACTTTTGTAGCTTCGTTATCGTTATTATATAATTGTTTGATTGCTACTATCACTATTAAAACTCCTTACTGTTTTTCGTAGTTAATTTTTAATTTATTATAACTTAATTAATAATATATTATAATAATAGATAAGAAAAAACTTAATATTTTTATTTGAGGTGCAGAAAATGAAAAAGTGAGTCAAACTAATTAAAGCTGACTTTATGTATGGGGTTAGTGAACCTTGATGTGATGATCAAGGTGTTGCTATTTTACCTTTTATTTATCAATATAATCAATACTGATTCTTATTAATTCATGAAGCCAATCCTTTACTTAAAGGCAGACTACATCAAAGCTATGGAACGCTAACTGGAGGTTGTGAATTAAAACTTGACTTGCTAACAACAGTTAAGAACGAACTTTATGAAGAAACAGGAATTAATGTTAAAAAAAATGAAGATGTTATTTTTCATGATTTAGGAAGCTACTATGCTAACAAAACTAACATCAAAATTTGACATTTATATGCTGTTGATCTAACATCACTAAATTTGAATCTCCAAGAAACTTATCATGGTAAGGGTGACGGTTCAGCTGGTGAAAAAAACATCAATGGTGTCTTTGTCAACGAAGTTGACCTTGACAAAACAAATGACTCCCTAGCATTAGCTATTTACGGAAAATTGAAACTAGAAAAAATTCTTAATAATCCTAATTTGATTGTCTAGTGCTTATGACATAATTAAAGGATAAGGAAATTAATATGACACAAAACTACCAATTAAAAACTTTAGATGACACAAAACTTCTTGCTAAAGCAATTGCTAAAATTGCTGATAGAAATATTTATCTACTTTTAAGTGGTGAATTAGCTAGTGGCAAAACACAACTAACAAAATTTATTGGTGCTGAAATTGGTGTCACAGATGTCATCAATTCTCCATCTTTTGTAATTTTAAATCAGTATCAAACAAAATATGATTGAAAACTAATCCATATTGATGCCTATCGTTTAGATAAAAAAAATGATTTTAGCGAATATTTTGAACTAACAATTGACAACTTTACTATTGCTGAATGACCAGAAAAAGTTAATTGAAATTTTGATAAGCTAAAAACTATTGCGATTACTTTTAAAGTTGATAGTGACATTAGAAATCTAACAATCGCAACAAATAATCTAACCTCTGAAGCAGAACAAACTTTATTTGCTGATATTAAATAAAAAAATGCAGACTAATCTGCATTTTTTTATTGACCAAAGTAATGTGACATGACCCAGCTAACAAAGCCTTCGCTAACAATATTAAATTGCTGATAAATGTTTAGTGTATCTCTTGTCAATCCTTGTTCATCAAAGTGATAGTAAGGATTTAAAAATGCTACTAAGATGGCAAATAAAATTAATAAACCAATTGCAACAGGACTAAAAGCATAAAAGAGAGTTAACTTACGATTATGATAACTAACAACTGCTCCAACTAATCAACCTGAACCAATGGCAATCATTCAATATAATAAAGTGATAACTTGCATTCCACTAAAGAAAATTCAAAATAGCAACATTAAGATAAAAGTGATAATTATTTTATTCATCACTGGTGATTTAAACAATCGATAATTTCAAATAATTGGAATCATTGCACCAATTGAAATTAAACTTAAAATCTCAAAACCATTCATAATCTGAACATGATCAACCGTTGATTGGATAACTCCTGTTAGGATTACAGCTGAAACTCAAATAATAAGTGACTTTCACAATCCATAGAATCCTTCAATGTAACGACCCACTCGATAAAACATTCATAATGAAAAGACTAATGCTAAAGAATCAAATTGAACTAAAGGATAAGTTAGTCATCTTCAATATTGGTTGGCTCCAAAAATAAGATTACGATGCGAAGCACCAAATACTAATTTAATTAAATTTAATTCTATTCCACCTTGAAAGATATTTGGATTACTATTAATTAAAATTGTAAAAATTACATATGAAACAATCGGTAAGGCAAAGAATAATCATGTCACAACTAAATGCGGATTAGTAGATTTTAAAAGAGCATCTTTTAAAAATCTACGATTTTGAAAGTTAATTTTCTTTCAATTTTTTTGACGATCTGTTAGTTCTTCAGATCCTTCTTCTTCATCTTGCTTTTCTTCATCTTGAAATTCTTCTAAATTATCTGTTTTGATTGCTTTAGTAATTGAAGGAAAAGTTTTTGCTAATTCACGAACAATATTATTAGGAGTAGCAACAATGATATCTACTGTTGGAGATTGACGAAATTCATTTTGATGATCACTATTAAGAATTAAAATCAACATTTTAAAATCAGCTTCGTTTACAGCTAAATCTTTTTTTAAGATTTCAACTACTTGATCATCTTTAGTTTTAATTTCATTTGCATCATAAGAACTTTGTTTAATAATTTTAATTACTTGATATTTTCTACTATTCTTATTAACTAAATAAACTTTTCCTCTCTCTTCATCACGAAGCTTTTCAGGAACATTAAATGGCTGGTATTCTTGAAAATTAATAAAATAATCAACTAATTGTAAACCTAAGACATCTAAAATATTTTCTTCCATTAATTGCCACTTTCCTTTCTTAATAATTGTAACCTATTTTCAAAAAAATCTGGCAAATCAGACTTAAAAGTCATAACTTTTTTTGTGCTTGGGTGAATAAAAGTAATTCTACTAGCATGCAAATACTGACCAAAATTACTATTCTCAACTGGATATTTACTATATACTGGATCATTTACCACAGGATGATTAATTCATTGTAAGTGAACACGAATCTGATGTGTTCTTCCTGTTTCTAATTGACAAGAAATTAAAGTATATCTTTCAAATCTTTCTAACACTTCAAAATGAGTCACTGCATTTTTTGCATTTTCTTGATTAACTGTCATTTTAAGACGATTATGCTTATCTCGAGCAATTGGTGCATCAATTGTCCCAGATCTTGTATTAATTTTACCATGAACTAAAGCAATATATTCGCGTTTTATTTCATGATTTTTCAACTCTTGACTTAAAAAATAATGACTTTGATTGTTCTTAGCAACAATTAATAAACCTGTTGTTTGCTTATCTAAACGATGAACAATCCCTGGTCTTGTTTCATCAATTGATGATAACTCTTTCATATTAAATAATAATCCATTCACTAATGTATTATCAAAGTTTCCTGCTCCAGGATGAACAACTAAATTATTTGGTTTATTAATAACAATCACATCTTCATCTTCATAAATAATTGGAATATCAATCTTTTTTGCTACTAAATCACTTGGTTGATTTTCATTAATAATTTCAATACTAACTTCATCACCTGATTTTAATAATTTTTTAGCACTAGTGACAACTTCATTGTTTACTGTTACTTGACCTTGTTCAATTAAATTACTAAGAAAAACTCTTGAATAACCATGTTTTTGTAACTCTTGTGCTAAAAACTTATCAAGTCTAATTGCTTCTGATGATTGATATTGCAAACTAAACTGCTTTTCTTTGTTTTTCATGAGTTTTATGCTGCACTTTCTTTTCTTTTTTTTCTTCAATAAGGAACATCACACCATCAACAATTAAACGAACAACAATAATAATGATACCTATTGTCACCATGATATCTGCAACATTAAAAATTGTTTTTGGTTCAAACATATCTCACTTTAGAAAATCAATCACACCACCATCAAAAACAAAACGATCACTTAAGTTACCAATTGTTCCTGCTAGAATAAAAGTAACAGCAATAATATTAGTTGTTGAGCGGCTAAAGATTCATCAAATTAACAATACAAAGGCAATTAAAAAAGCAATGGTAACTAACACAGCAGTTTTATTTTGATTAAGACCAAAAGCCGAACCATAGTTAATCACATACTTTAAGTTAATAAATCCTGGAATAAAACTACGTTCAACATCTTGCGTTAAGTTGGTTCTTGCTCAGAATTTAGTTAATTGATCTAACTCAAGTAAAAAAAGTAACCCAATAAAAGTAATTAGTTTAACAAATAATTTCCAATCATAATCCAAAAAATATTTTTTTGTTCTAACCTTAAAATCTTTCATTCTTTCTAATTCCCTGTTTGTCCTTCTTTTAAAACATCAGTACAACGTTGACAAATATCAGTTACTAAATTTTGATAAATTAATCAACAGCGTGCACACTTAATACCTTGCTTTAAAGTAACACTAATGTCAGCTAAATTACTAGTGAAATCTGCTTTTAAATCATCAATTCATTGCGCTTCACTAACAATTAACAACTTAGTTAACTCTTGATTGTCAATTACTTTTAACGCTTGTGCTTCTGGCTTTAATTTAATCACTACTTTTGATTCTAAAGTATTTTTAATTATTTTATTAACTTGTGCTTGTGAGATTGCTTGGTTAACCTCTGTTCTTAATTGCATAAATAAATTTCATTGTTTTAAAATTTCTTCTTCATTGCTAATTTCTCATGGTTCAACAAATGGTTCAAACATGAAAGATGTTTCAATGTTGTCTCAAGATTTTTGCTTTAAACTTTGAAAAGCTTCTTCACAAGTATGAGGTAGAATTGGGCTTAATAAACTAATTAATGTCTTAACTAAATAAAACATTGTTGTTTGCGTTTGCTTTCTTCTTTTATCATCTGCTGCATTTAAATACAAAGTATCCTTACTAATATCACAATAAAAAGCTGATAGATCATTAGTAATAAAATTTAGAACAGTATAATAAAAATTATTAAATTGATAACTTTGATAAGCACTATGAGTATCCTTTATTAACTGATTTAATTTTACTAAGATATATTGATCAACTTCTGCTAGACTAGCAAAAGTAGTATTAAAGTCTTGCTTTTCAATTGTTGAAGCATCAAAGTCAAATAAATTTCCTAATAAAAATCTTAACAAATTACGAATTTT
Source organism: Spiroplasma platyhelix PALS-1 (assembly GCF_021496725.1). Taxonomy (GTDB): domain Bacteria; phylum Bacillota_I; class Bacilli_A; order Mycoplasmatales; family VBWQ01; genus Spiroplasma_D; species Spiroplasma_D platyhelix. The sequence goes on along the minus strand of NZ_CP051215.1, from coordinate 299,860 downwards.
ACGATAATTTTCACTAATTTGCTTTAAAATTTCTTGACCAATTCTTGTGTCATCTTGAAAGTCAACACTAGCAACTCATAATCTTAAAATATCAACACCATAACTTTGACAAACATCCTTAACATTAAGAACATTTCCTAATGATTTTGACATCTTGTTACCTTTTTCATCATTAACAAATCCATGCGCTAAGGCATTCTTATAAGGACTAGCCTTGCCATCAATAATCCCAGTAATCAAACTAGAATTAAATCAGCCACGAAATTGATCATTTCCTTCAAAATATAAATCAACAGGTCAAGGTAGACCATTAGCTTTAATTACTGCTAAATGAGAAACACCACTATCATATCAAACATCCATAATATCATTCTCTTTAGTAAAATTACCATTTGGACTATTTATATGAGTGAAATTTTCTGGTAACAATTCTTTTGCTGTTTTTTGATATCAAATGTTGCTACCATATTTTTCAAATAAATCTGCAACATGTTTGATGACTTTACTATCTAAAATCGCTGTATGCTTTTCACTATAAAAAATTGGGATTGGTACTCCTCATGCTCTTTGACGAGAGATACATCAATCATTACGATTCTTTGTCATCAAAGTCATACGCTTTTTTCCTCATTCAGGAAAAAAGTTAATCTTATCAATTGCTGATAGAATTTCTGGCTTTAATTTACTAATAGCAATAAATCACTGTCAAGTAGCACGATAAATCACTGGTTTTTTTGTTCTTCAATCATGGGGATAAGAATGAGTAATTCAGCTAAATCCCACTAAATTGCCACTTGCTTTTAAACGTTCAACTATTGCTTTATTAGTATCATCATAAAACTTACCAACTAAACTATCATCTTGAACTTCTGTCGTAAACTTACCCTGATCATCAATTGGCACAATAATTTGAATATTATGTTTCAATCCTAAAGTAAAATCATCAACTCCAAAACCTGGAGCAATATGAACAACTCCTGTTCCTGATTCTAAGTTAACATGGTCACTATGGACAATTAATGTTGGTCTTTGATATAACGGATGAGCAGCCTTTAATCCTACTAAGTCATCACCTTGAACTTCTTTAATAACTTGATAGTCACTACTATTTGTCCCTTTTAAGAAATTTTCTAATAAATCCTTAGCAATGTAGTATTGCTTATCAGCAACTTTAATCAACACATAAGTAAAATGTTGATTAACTGCTAGCAATTGATTTGCTGGTAGAGTTCATGGTGTAGTTGTTCAAATCACAACTGCAGTATTTGCTTGATCAATTAAATTAAACGCAACAAAAACTGCTGGGCTTTTTTTATTGCTATATTCAATCTCAGCTTCAGCTAAAGCACTTTCACTACTTGGTGATCAATAAACAGGATATAAATTACGATAAACAACTTCTTGTTCAATCATTTTGGCAAATAACCTAATTTGCTGCGCTTCATATTTCTGATCAAAAGTTACATAGTATTGCTTAAAATCAGTTAGCAAACCTAACTTCTCAAATTGATCTTTTTGATTCTTAACTTGTTGACTAGCATATGCTAAACATTTTTGACGAAACTCACTAATGCTAATAGTTTTTCTATCAATACCACTATTAGTAACAGCTTGTTCAATAGGTAGACCATGAGTATCTCAACCAGGAATATAAGGAGCATAATAACCATTAGCATTATAGTAACGAATCAGAAAATCTTTTAAGATTTTATTTAAAGCATGACCCATATGCAAGTCCCCATTTGCATATGGTGGTCCATCATGAAGAATAAATTGTTTAGTTTTTTGCTCATTATTTCTAGTAATTAATTTTTGATAAATTTGATTTTGATTTCAAAAACTTTGAATTGCTGGTTCTTTTTGTGATAAATTAGCACGCATCTCAAAATTAGTTTTTGGCATCAATAATGTTTCTTTGTAGTTTTTATTCATTATTACTCCTAATTAAAATAATTCATTTGTATTACATAATTATAATTATAAACCTAGTAGAAATAAAGTTTTTTATAAATAAAAAAATTATCTTATTTTTCAAACAAGATAATTTTCATTTTTAATTACTTATAAAATTTGAGCAAGGCTACCATTATGTTTAGCTAGTAAACGAACACTATCTTGATAGTCAACATTTTTAACTAACATAACAATTGCATTTTTACAATTATAATTTGCTGTTGCTAAAGTTTTAAGAATTACTTCACTATCAGCATCTGTTATTGTAGCAACAATATTGACTACTCTAGCTTTTAATTTTTCATTACTGGCAACAAGATCAACCATTAAATTTTGATACACTTTTCCATATTTCACCATTAACGCTGTTGAAATCATATTAAGTACCAATTTTGTTGCAGTTCCTGCTTTCATTCTTGTACTTCCAGTAATTACTTCTTGACCAGTTTCAATGATAATTACCTTTTCAACATAAGAAGATAATTCTGGATCAGTAGTCATAGTCAATCCAATTGCTAATCCTTTAACTGCGCGACAATATTTTAAAGCTGACAAAACATATGGCGTTCTTCCTGAAGCTGTGATACCAATTAAGATATCATTTGCATTAAAGTTAACTGCTTTTAAATCTTCGATTGCTAGCAACTCATTATCTTCAACACCTTCTTTTGCTAATTTCAAAGCATCATCGCCACCAGCAATAATTCCAAAAATACGTTCAGTACTAATTCCATAAGTTGGCAACATTTCTGATGCATCTAAGATTCCAATTCTTCCAGAACTTCCAGCGCCAATATAAATTAATCTTCCTCCAGCTTGAAATTTTTGATAAATTAAATCAACTACTTCTGAGATATCTGCTAATTTTTTACTAACAACTTTCGCAATTAACGCATCTTCTTTATTAATAATTTTAAGAATTTCCATAGTAGAACTTCTATCAATATTCTTACTATTTTTATTTCTTTTCTCTGTTGTAATTTTTGTTAAATCCATTGTTATCTCCTATGCAGTAACATCAATAATCATTTTAATAATTGAAATTCAAATTAAAACAATTAAAATTCACTTTATTATTTCTTCATTTTTAATTTTGTTTTTAATAAAGTAAGCAACTATCGTTCCAATAACAACTCCACAAGTCATAGGCAAAGAAATTTGCAAATTCAATGTTTGATTACTAAAGTATTGATAGCTCAAGCAAAGTGAAACAAACGCAGTAATTGCAATCACACTATGTGAAATTGGTGTAGCTTGTTTCATTGTTAGTCCACAAGTTAATAAAAGCAAAGGCATTAATATTGGTCCTCCACCCATTCCTGTGAGTGTAGTAATAATGCCCCCTAAAAAAGTAATTAAAATAATTGTAAAGATATTTATTGTTAGACCATAATTAGTTTTTAATAAATATCATGATTTTTTTACGACTTTATCTTTTTTTCATAATAAGATTTTTTTACTAATTATATTGTTACAACTTAATAAAATCGTAACAATACTTAGTAATACAATTACAATAATTTGAGTAATTCTTTGACTAATTAATGAAGATACATAATTTCCTAAAAAAATGGTTGGAATTGCAATAATTGCAATTAAACTAATTAAAGTTCAACTAAATCTTTTATTAATAAATTCTAAAAAAACATTAATAAAAGCACTCACAAATACTAATAAAGTAGAAACAAATCTAATTTGATTAAAAGAGTAGTAATCAGATATCAGCAACAACATTGCTGGAATAAATAATACTCCCCCACCAACTCCAGAAATAGATCCAAGAACTGAAACTAATAAAGCAATGATAATAAGAATTGGAATTAAAATTGAAATATTCATACTTAACTTTCTAAACTAATTTAAATTCTTTTAAATTCATTTTATCTTCATTACTTGATTTATAATATCAAGTTAGTCAAATAATTGGTAAGCCAATTAATGTTACATAAGTAAGCATTAATCCAAATTGCTTTAATGAACTAACTATTTTATTTCAAATTTCTTGATCTTTATCTTTCATAGTTACAAGTCATTCTCTTGTTATATTTGTAGTTTTTTCTGCACCATAACGAGCAACTCTAGAATAAGCAAAGAAACAAAGCCCTGCGCCAATAAAGTAAGTAACAAATACAACTGATAAATAAACTAAAATTCCTTTTACAACATTACCATCAACAGTAGTCATCATAATCGCAGCTGTTAGACCACCTGGACCTGTTGCAGCATTCATTCCAATCCCTAAACCGCCTCAAGTATTTAATGCTCCCATAATGAATCCACCAAAAGCAGCAGCAATACATGAAACAAAGAATGGCTTAACTCTTGGCAATGAAATACCATAAATTAATGGTTCTCCAATTCCTAAAAATCCAGGTATGATAGCACCAGAAATTTGTTTTCTTAAAAGTGAACCTTTACCTGCCATAATTCACATTGAAATTGCAACTCCAACTTGAGCAACACCACCCATACACATAATTGGGAATAAACCATTTACTCCAGTGTCAGCAATTAAAGCAAAATAAATTGGTAAGAATCCTTGATGAACTCCAAATGCTAAAGCAAAAAGGAAGATTCCAGCAAGTAGTGCTGCACCAAATGGATTAGTGTACAAATTATTAAATAAGAAAGTTATTGCAGTAAACAAGTAACCAGCAGCTGGAATTATGAAAACAAAATTTAAAAAAATCATCGCAAGAATTACTAAAATTGGTGTCACAATTGTATCCAATGCTCCTGGCATAAATTTTCTAAATTGTTTTTCAACAAAAATTGTGAAACCAACAGCAATCATTGCTCCAATTAATCCAGCATGTGGAGCACCTAAAATTGGATTTCCTTGAGTATCAAGATTAACAAATCCAACTGTAAACCAATTGTGTTGAATAGTATCTTTATTAATTAGTATCCCTAAAAAATTATAAGCTGTGATGAAGCCATCAGTATCTTTAACTGGAATAAAAATCCCAGAAATATTCGCTCCAGCAAAACCACAAAACATTGCTGCAATTAAAGCACATAATCCAGCATTACCACCAAATTCTTCACCCAATCGTCATCCTACAGCAATGATAAAGACATTTGTTAAAATTGCTAAAGCAAATGCAAGAACACTATTTCAAGATTTTATTGTTTCAGATGCATTATCTGCTCCTCCTCCACTTGAAAGAATAATTCCAGCAATACCAGATAAAAGTCCAGCACCAATAAAGGCTGGGATTAATGGTGTAAATACTTTAGAAATTTTAGTTAAGAATTTCTTAACACTTCCTCCAGCACGCAATTTTTGCTTTTCAAAACTCGCTAAATCTGCTAGAGATTGTGATGCTTGAATATTGTTATCTTCAACTGATTCAGTTTCTAAATTAACAAATTTTTTAAAGTTATTAGTTACTTGATTAACAAACCCAGGACCTAAAATAATTTGATATTCTGTGTCATTAACAATTAAACCAGTTACATTTTCAATTGATTTAATTTTTTCTTGATCAATATTTGCTCCTCTTCTAACTGTTATTCTCAAACGAGTCATACAATTAGTAAAAGATACAATGTCTCCCTGATTAAAAAGTTTTGCTATTTCTTCAGCGGTTTTTAATGAATTCTTTTTACTCATACTATTCATCCCTTTTAACAATTTTTTGTTTTTTAAATAGTTGATATCATTTCATTTTGCTGTTTTTAAATCAAGTTCAAACTTCAAATCATGATATTGCTGCTGGTGGAGTTGTTATTTCAACACTCCATATGCTTTGCATAATCCAGCAATACCAGATAAGATTTTTTATCAAAATCCAAGATATTAATAAAAAATCTCAGAAAAAATAATAAAAATACTTGAATAGGGTATTGTTTCATCTATTTAACATTTTTAGAATTAATAATTGTCTCATCATTATGATTAATTGATTCAGTAAGGGCATTAATTACTTTAAAGACAATTCTAATTCTAAAACAATTAATTTATTGCAGAGGGAGATAGAGTTTCTATCACTTCGGGTAAAGATTTAATGTCTGCAAAAATTATTGAATCGGGTTTAATTTTGTTAAAATTTTATGAAACAATTTTTTTATAACCCCCACATTTATATTAAAAATATAATTTAGTAAAAACAAGCAAAAATTACATTATAGATTTTTATCTCAAAAAAAGTAATTTTTTTTCATTTAAAACTTATTTAATGCAGTTTTTTGCAAAAGATCCTTATAATGTTCAAAATCAGTAAACAATAGTTTATACAAAATCATATCCAGACAAAATATTAAAGCTAACCTATTGGTCAAAGATACAATTCTAACAATTGGATCGTTACTACTAATTTCTAATTTAAAATCAGCAAGTCTACCCAGCGTGTTATTACTTTTCTTTGAAATTGTAACTACTTGACTATTATTTTCTTTACAAATTGAAGCCAATTTAATTAAATCTTTTGTTTCTCCTGAATAGGAAATAAACATATTAACAGTGTCTTTATTAGTTTGCTTAACTAAAAAGTAACCATCATGAAAGTTATTAGACGAAACAGCATTAAAACCCATTCTTAAAAGTTTTTCTTGAAAATCTCTAGCAAGATTATAAGTACCACCAACTGCAAAAATATTAATTCTTTTAGCGTTTCTTAACTTACTAACCACTTGCGTTGCTAAATCTTCTTGTGCCACAAATAAATTGAAAGTATCTTGAATACTATTAAGAACATCATGATATCTTTGATATAAAATATTACTTTCACTATCTTGCTTGGCTAATTTATCACTATCAACTAAAGTGTAATTAAAATACTTAATGATATGAACTAATTCTTTATATCCTGACAAGTCTAAAGATTTAGTAAAACGATTAATTGTTGATGGTGAAGAAAAAGTTACTTTAGCTAAATCTGTGATAGTAATTTTAGGTATCTCAGTGATGTGATCAATAATATACTTAGCAATAAAATAAAATCGATGTTTATTATTTAAACTAATTTTTTTAATTTCACGAATAATATCAATTTCCATGTTTTATTAACCCTAAATTTTAAAACAATTAAAATCCTTTATTTTTTTACTTATTCTATCATGGCTATATAAAATAAGCAAAAAAATCTAAAAAATATCAGCATAAATACTGATATTTTTACTTTGTTTGAGACATTAATTTTTTATTGTTAACATTGACACTTCAAGTAATAAGATAACTAATAAAATAAATTAATAATACAACTAATAAAGTTAACGCAAAGTACCATCATTTAAAAATAATTGGTACATTTAATGAAAGAAAATTAGAAATTGCCCCTGCAACAACTCCAACTAGCACCGGAGCTATAAAAATAGCAAATAAAGAAAAAATAATTAAAATTGGAATCGTTGTTAGCAAGAAGACATAAGAAATTTCTGTTGCTGAATATCCCAAACTACGTAAGATATCAATTAAAACCAAATTATCACGAATATTAATGTTGCTAATAATGATGATAATCATAAACGACAAAATAACACTAAAGACAGCAAATAGAACAATCAAAGTTTGTAAAGTATATTGTCTTGCTTGAAACATTTCCTTAATTGCATCAACATCATAAATCATCGTTAGAGCAGGTGCAATTCCTTTATCTTTTAGATAACTATTATCTGCAATTTTTGTTAAATCAAATAAATAATCATTTTTAGTGCTAATAATTGGTAGATACTGATGCAGTTCACTTTCATTAAATTTAGTAAACTTAGTATTTGCAAAACTTGCTGCTAAATTAGTATAGTTACCAAAAATTGCTGGATTTAATCATGTTTCAGGCATCAAGATAGTATTTTGCAATAAATTTCTGGCTCCATCATAAATAACTCCAATAATATATTTAGTTTGACTGTCTAGTCCTTGATAGCGATATAAAACAGTCTTACCAATACTATCTCCATCACCACCAGCCTTATTCTTTATTCCAGGTACTGTTGAACCAATCATTGGAATAATTTTTATTGCTGCAGTATCAGGATTTTGAATATTAAATTTTTCAATAATTGAATTTCTAACATTTAAAAAATTAGTATTTAGTCATCCTCCAGCAGTATCCATCCCTGACAGAGTTAAGTTAGTAAAATTACTAAAATTAGTATTTTTAAATGAAGGAGAAAGATAAGTGGCAGCACTGTCACCCACACCATAAACAGTTCTTTTATTTCCTCTTAATTTTGTTCAATCACCTTGCAAGACATTACTATCGTTATCATAATAGTATTCACTACTATCAATAGTATTAATATTAAAATCATGAGCATCTGAAAATTCAAGCTCAGTGTAAGGTGTTTCTACTTCTGTGTTATATGGTAAAAGCCCAAAGTTAATCATTAAATCAGTTTTGTTCTTACCATTGTCATTAGTTAAATAATCAATGAAGAAAATATTTTGATTTCAAAAATCTTGAAATTCTTGTGGAAATTCTGTCAAATTTGGATCAACAACTTCACTACGAATTTTATACATTTCACTACCCATTAAATATCCGTAACGAGTATCAATTAATTTTGGTGTATTAGAATGATCATCTCTTATTTGTTCAAGAGCTTTTCTAATTGGCAAGTATAAAGAAGGACTAGCTTTAATTTCACTAACTGTTTCTTTCTTATACAATAATTCATTATTACCATTAATAAAATTACTACTAATATCACTATCAAAGTTATAGGTGGTATTAAATTTATAATTAATTGAAGCAAATTGTAATCCTAATAAATTATTAACTAATCCACCTGAAGAAAAAGAGAACAACAATAAAGTACTAGCAAAAACGCTAACAATGATAACAAAAAGCAACTTACCAAACCCACGAAAAGTTGTTGTGATTGCTAACTTATTGTAATAGTTGAAATTCTTTGTCACCCCTGAAATTAATGAACCAAAAAAAGCATTAATGCTAAAATTATTTTTTGGTTTTGATCAACTATTATTGATTAAAGTCAAAGGTTTCACTTTTAAAAGAAAAGCTACCATAATAAAACTAATTATTGATAGCACAACAAAAGGAACAAAAATTACTATTAAAGCAATTGACCAATAAAAAGGTCAACCATAAGACACTAGAATAATTGCTGTACTATAAGTGCTAATAATCAAATGACCAAATAAAATAGCAATAGCACTCCCTAAAATAGCAAATAAAAGAATCGGAAAAATTGTTGAAGCAACTAAGGCAAGATTTAACTTTCAACTTGGATAGCCATGCGCTTTTAAAATTCCAATCAACCTTTTATTACGGTCAATCATTTTAAAAATAACAATGAAAACAATCACACTAACAACAACAAAAATCAACCCTAAAAAAGCAGAAGCAATTTCTAAAAAGATGCCTCGTAAATCATTAACATTTGTTCAAACTACAGCTTCTATTGCTTCAACTTTATATGTTGTTCTAATATTAAGTGGGTTTAATAAGATTCTATTATGAATGGCATTCTGATTAGCAGAATACAATTTTGTTCGATTAACTGTCTTATCATCAAGAATTCTTTGATGCAAATAATTATAAAGTCATTCATTCCCTGTTGGATTCTCATCTGTTACACCAATACTTTTAGCAGATACTTCTGGATTAAACCCAAAAAATTGATTTTCATAAATAACAGTATAAGGATTATTCATCACTTTATTCATTGTTGCTTGATTAGTAAACGCTACTGTTTGATTCTTATTATCACTTTGATAGTAAAAATAAGTTGCATTATTTGCTGCTAAAATACTCGTTGCAAAGCCTGCAATATGAAACTTATAGCCAGCAAAAATGTAATCTTGACCAATCTTTAAATTGTTTTCTTCAGCAAATTGACGATAAACTAAAATTTCATCATCTGCTAAATTTCTTGGATCAAATTGACGAGTGTTGCCATCTGTTAGAATTGGAGCAAGAACTTTATCTTTAGCAGTTGTTTGAATAAAACTCATTGTCTTACCAGTAATTAATAAATCATTAATGTAGTAAACTTTTGACCATGATAAATTATCACCATACAACATACCAGTAAGAAGATACTGATACAGTTTTGCTTGATTGATGATATCTTGTGCAGTATAGTCACCATGAGTATCTCATGCTGGTTTATTACTATTATGATATTCTAAAGCCTTGTTATTAGTGATGAAAAAATTAATTTTATTCTTATTATCGCTACCATCGTAAACATAACTATCCAATATAGTAGCTTCATCTTTTAGAAATTGGTTATGCTCAGCAACAGAAGGATAATTAAAAGGAGCACTTAATTTAAAATCAACATAGTCATGTCCTGTATCTTCAGCAACTTTTGAACCAACACTGATGTGATCATCACTATTAGTGCTATTAAAATGAAAACGATAAAGATACAAATTATTTGCTGCATCTCCTGGTAACTTTTCAAGTTGAAAAGTAGCTTTAAGCATCTTCTCACTATCAATCTCATTGCCTCTCAGCATATAGTCAAGATTATTTAATCAAGTTTCTTTGATAAATCCATTTTTAAATCTTGCATCAGGATTAAAGTAAACATCTTGATGAAACTCTTCTTTGGCAATATCTTCTCAATAACTATCGCTAACATAAGAAGTACCAAAATTTAATGATAAGAAAGAACTAACCATGATGATAATAACAAAACCCAAGCCAAAAACTTGTACTAAACTTGTTTTTTGTTCTCGAATATAGTTAGTTAGTAACTTAAACATCTTAATCTCCCAATCCCATTTATCTAATATTGTTTAATTGCTACTATTTTACTTCTTTTGATAGCTTTTCTAGAGCAGCTTTAGCTGCTTCCTGCTCTGCTTTCTTTTTAGTTGACCCTTGCCCTTTTCCTAAAAGGATATCATCTAAATAAACTCCAATTACAAAAAATGTTATATTATTTTTTTTGTTTTGCTCTAAAAGTTTGTAGACAATCGGATTACGTTTTTCATTTTGGACATACTCTTGTAACTTTGTTTTGTAGTCAACCATACTATCAAAACTATTAGAAATAATTCATTCGTATAAAGTTAGATTCAAGACCTTATCAACTGCTTGATGTCCCAAATCTAAATACACTGCAGCTAGAAAACTTTCAAACACATCAGATAAGATACTCACTCTTTGCTTACCACCAGTATTTTCTTCACCATGGCCAAGAAAAAGATATTTTTCTAGACCTAAAGAAAGACTTGCAGCTGCAAGTGTTTCTTGTCTTACTGCCTTACTTCTTAAATTAGTAAGTTCACCCTCATCCATATTAGGAAAATGTTCTCAAATAAAATGAGTGATATGGACACTTAAAACAGCATCACCAAGAAACTCCAATCGTTCATATGAATAACTTAAATGATTTTCATTTGAATAAGACTTATGAGTAAAGGCTGCTTGATAGAACTGATTTGTTTTAATTTTTTCTTCTAAGGGCATTTTTAAAATATTTTTAATTTCATTTTCCATACTTATTCCTTCTTATAAAAGTTCAGCAACTTGTGTTTTAATTTTATTTGTTACATCTTGGTCAATTGCTTGTCTTAATAATTTTAAAGTACTATAGTAAGATCTACTGTCACTTGATCCATGTGCTTTAAAGCAAATGCCATTAATCCCAATTAATTGTGCTCCTCCAGTATTTTTATAATCAAAAGTATTTTTGATTCCCTTAAACACAGGTTTAGACAATAATGCTAGAAACTTCGTTCATAAATTTTTTGTGTAGCCTTTTTTAATTAGACTAAAGATTAAGGTTGCCATTCCTTCAAGTGACTTTAAAACAACATTCCCTGAATACCCATCGCAAACAATAATATCAACATCACCTGATAAGACATCTCTTGGTTCAATGTTGCCATGAAAGTTTAAAAAACTAAGACTAGCATTTGATTGCGTTAGTTGCTTTAATTTCGCATAAGTTTCTTTTGTCACAGCAGGACCTTTATTTTCTTCTGTTCCAATATTTAATAAAGCAATCGATGGACGAGCAATATTCAAAATTGTTTGACTATAAATATGAGCCATTAAAGCAAAACTAATCAACTCGTCAACACTATTCTCAATATTAGCTCCCACATCTAACAACAGTACTTTACCACCTTTTAAAGTTGGCATAATCGGCATAAAGGCTGGTCGTTTAATCCCACTAATTTCTCCTAAGATTAAATGACAAACTCCTAAATAAGCAGCTGTTGAACCAGATGAAAGTACTCCATCTGCTTTTTCTTCTTTGACTAATTTTACAGCTTGACTCATTGACGAATTAGGCATTCTTACTGCTTCAAAAGGACCAGCAGTCATTGGTACTACATCCTTAGCACCATGAATTGAGATTGCATCAGGAGTTTTTTCATCCTTAAAAATCTGCTTTAAATGTTCAGTAATCTCTTTTTCATCACCAACTAAAATAATCTCTAAATCCTTAAATTCTTTAATCATTTGCAAAGCAGCTAAGATTGGATTTTTACTGCCATTATCTGAGCCCATCACATCAAATGCTATTTTCATAATACCTCCACTGTTATAAAACAATTATATACTTTTATTTCATTTTAAAATTGAATAACGATTCTAATTATAAAATTGATAGACATTTTTCGCAACATCTATCAATTTAAATTTAAATCCAACTTTTGGTAATTTTGATATACAACATTTTCCATAACTGACTAAGAATAAAGTATAAAACGACAACACCAGCAAGATAGGCAAAATAAATACCAGATAAGTTAACAAAACCAATATTATGACCTAAAGGTGTGAATGGTATCGCAATTCCAATTACTGTAATTAAACCTGTGACAATAAGAACTGGTCATGAAGCAATACTTTGAATAAATGGAATTTTTGGTGTTCTTAATAAATGGAAAATTAAAGTTTGAGTTGTAATACCAACAATAAATCATCCAGCTTGGAAAAGACCAAGATAATAAGGATCATTAAAGTGATCAAAGACATTAAAGGCATAACCCATAAACAAGAAGGTTGTGATATCAAAAATCGAACTTAAAGGACCATTCCATAAAGCAAATGGAATGATACTTTTACTATTTCATTTCTGTGGTTTAGCAATAAATTCTTGATCAACATTATCTCAAGGAATTGATAGTTGAGAAATATCATACAACAGATTTTGTAGCAGAATTTGAATTGCAACCATTGGAAAGAATGGCAATCAGAATGAAGCCACTAAAAGACTTAACGCATTCCCAAAGTTAGAAGAAATTGTAATCTTGATATATTTTAAAATGTTCCCAAAAGTAATTCTTCCGCCAACTACTCCTTGCTCTAGGACATCTAAATCTTTTTCTAACAAAATGATATCTGAAGCTTCTTTAGCAATATCTGTCGCACTATTTACTGAAATACTAACATCAGCATGATGCAAGGCAACAGCATCATTAATTCCATCACCTAAAAAACCAACTGTATGACCTTTTAGCTTTAAGATGTCAATAATTCTTGCTTTTTGTAAAGGATTCATCTTAGCAAAAATTGTTGTGTTGACTGCAAGTTCTCTTAACTTCTTATCACTCATACTGTCTATTTCTGTTCCTAATAATGGTGTTTTAGGATCCAAGCCAACTTTGTTACAAATTGCTCTAGTTACAATTTCGTTGTCTCCAGTTAGAATCTTTACATCAACACCATGACTTTTTAGTGTTTTAATGGCACTAATAGCACTCTTCTTTGGTACATCAAAGAACCCAATGTAACCAAGTAAAGTCAACTTTGATTCATCTTTAATTTTGTAAACATGATTAGTATGCTTATAGTCTCTTGAACCAATCGCAATTACTCTTAAACCTTCAGCATTTAATTCTTTACTTAAAGCTAGAACATTTTCTTTAATTGCTTTATCTAATGGCACTATCTTGCCATCTATCTCAACATCTTGACAAATCTTTAAAATTTCTTCAACTGCACCTTTAGTAATTAAAGTATCTGTTGCTTTATCTTTAGCAACAACAACTGACATTCTTCTTCTAGCAAAATCAAATGGTATCTCATCAATTTTTGTGTAAGGCATCCCAATAATTTTGTCATGACGAGATTTAATATGTTCAATAATTGTCTTATCAATATTGTTTTTTAATCCTGTTTGAAAAAAACTATTCAAATAAGCCATTTCTAGAACTTTTTCTGATTCTTTTCCTTTAGCATCCAAATGCTTCACTAATTCAATTTTATCTTCAGTTAGCGTTCCTGTTTTATCAGTACATAAAATATCCATCGCACCAAAGTTTTGCATACTACTTAAATTCTTAACAATAACTTTTTTCTTTGATAGTCTTACTGCTCCTCGAGCTAAATTTGCACTAACAATCATTGGGAGCATCTCTGGAGTCAAACTAACTGCAACAGAAATTGAAAAAATCAAAGCTGCTAGTGCATCATGTTTCATGAATGCATTAACAATAAAGATAATTGGTACGATCACTGCCATAAAACCAACTAAAATATAACTAGTTTTTTTAATTCCTTTATTGAAAGAAGTTGTTGGTCTTTTAGCGGTAATTGAACTAGCAATTGTGCCAAAATAACTACTTGTTCCTGTTGCCACAACAAGTGCAATAGCACCACCAGAAACAACACTTGTTCCCATAAAACATAAATTTTGAAATTCCAAAATATTTGAAACTCTTTTAGGATTTACTGGACTATACTTAGCATGCTTTTCAACAGGAAGTGCTTCTCCTGTTAATGATGCTTGATTAATAAACAAATCAACTGAACTTAAAATTCGCACATCAGCAGGCACCATATCTCCTGATGAAAGAAAAATAATGTCTCCTGGTACCAATTCTTCAATTAAAATTTCTTTAGTATATTTAGAAACACTGTTCAAATCTTTTAAATTTGCTTTATACTCAGGATTTTTCTTACTAAAACGAAAAACACTGGCAGTAGTTTCAACTAACTCTCTTAATTTTTCTGATGACTTATAGCTACGAAAATCTTGAAAATAAGAAATTCCCACACTCAAAACAATCATCACTATCACAATGATTGCACTTCATAAGTCACTAATTCTTTCATCAGCATTATTAGCATTAATCACAAAATAACTAATTAAGTTGTAGATAAAGATAATAAATAAGATGATAACAAAAGGATTGGCAATATTTGCAAAAAGACGTTTGTATCAAATAAAACCTTTTCTTGCAAACACATTCTTACCATAAATTTTTTCCTTGTCCTCAACTTCTGATCTTCTCAATCCTGCTAAGCTGCTTTCAAGTTTAGTAATTGCTTCTGTTTGCGATGCTTGCGAAATCTCTTTAAAAAAGTTAGTATTCTTTGCAACATCTTTCTTTTTCTTCTTTAGAAGCATTTTACACCTCATATGATTTTTTAAAAAAATTAAAAAAGGACTTATTATCGAATAAATCCTGACTCACTGAAAAAGAATTTATTCTCCACGTTGAGCTTTAGCACTTTACAACTTTGACTTTTGAAAGTCAGCTACATTAACTCAAGCCTTAATCCGACAAGAGTTGTTCACCCAGTTTTTTGTCTTTAGACAAAAGGTGGGTAGCAGCATATATCCATAAAGTAGCCTCACCTAACAGAATAAAATTACTTATTTAATTTATTTACCTTATTTATAACAAAAATTTAATCAATTAACAATTATTTAACTAAAAATTTCCATTTTTTATTAAACAACAAATAATATTTAAAAGTGATACTATTGTTTTCAAGTAAACAAAATAGGGTAAAAAGAAAAGAAAGGATGATAAATAAAGCAATTTTAATTTAAAAAACATATCTTTTAAAAACATATTAAAAATTGGTTTTATGAAAATTTAAGGGTAAAGAAATATGATAAAGGTGTATGTTTCTCCTAGTTGTCTATCTTCAAAGAAAGTAATGCAATTTTTCGACAAAAATAATATTTCTTACATCAAAAGAAATATTATTAAAGAACCACTAACTGAAAGTGAAATCAAAGTTTTATTACGATTTGCTACTAATGGCATAAATGATATTATTTCATCAAGAGCTAAACTAATTAAACACCATGTGTTTAATATTGAAAGTTTAAAACTTTCTCAAATTTATCATTTAATTAGTACTTCACCAACAGTTTTAAAACGTCCACTTATTTTACAGGAAAATAAAGAAAGACTGCAAATTGGTTACAATGAAGATGAAATTGAAATATTTTTAAGAAACGATAGCAACAACGAGAATAATGAACAATGTGAATTTTTTTAAAAAATGGTTAGTTTGAGCTAACCATTTTTAGTTCTCTTTTATTGTTCTTCTAACACCTTAACGATATCTTTTGCTCTAACAATTCCTTCAATCTTACCTTGACTTAATAAATTAGTTCCTCCCCCCTTACCTTGAAATCACTTTAGAATTGTCAGCAACATTTCCTTAGCATGATAATTGTTGTCAGCCAACTGCTTACTAATTGCAAGAACAATCAAAGTTTCATTCGTTGCAGAAAGATGATTTAAAAAGATGATCACGATATTGTCATAACGATTACGATAGTGATCTGTTAGATTCTTCAAACTATTAAGATTAAAATCTTTAAACTCATGAGTTAGTAAATAAGTACTATTCTTAGTTAGTTCTGGCTTTAATTTTAAATACTTAGCTTCTTCTTCTTGTTCAAGTTTCACTTGAACGTCTTTTTGTCACTTACGAAAATCATTTTGTAACACAGCTAAATTTTTCTTAGCAATTCTTCAAGCTTCTTTTGTTGTTTCTAAAACTGCTAAAGCAAGCAAATGCTTTTCAATTTTTTTATCTTGCTTGATTTTTGCTTGTGCAGAATATTTAGTTTTAATTTCTGCAACTTGCAATTTAATTTCATTCATCTTTTCATCTAAAAAACTGTTAATTGTTTTAAAGCTAGTTAGCGCTTGAATACGATAACTACCTGATCCCTTTGACTCAATATTAGTGACTAGTAAATCTTCAACTTCTTTTGTGTTGCCACAATGTGTGCCACCACATAATTCAATTGAAAAGTCACCAAACTTAATCACTCGTACAATTGATTCATATTTCTCACCAAAGAAAGCTAACGCACCAATTTTTAAAGCTTGTTCATGAGTTAAATGCAGTACCTCACATGGTGTAGCAGAATTAATTCAAGTTGCTACTTGTGCTTCAATTTTCAACATTTCTGCTTCACTAAGATTTTGAAAGTGACTAAAATCTAATCTTAAGTAGTCTTCATTATTAAAACTACCTGATTGCATCACATGAGTGCCTAAAACACTTCTTAACGCAGCATGCAATAAATGAGTACCTGAATGATTCTTTCTTGTGTAGAAGCGCTTCTCTTGATTGATGACAGCGCTAACAACATCACCTTTTGTTAATTTTCCACTAACATCTAAGTAATGAATATTAAGATTGTTGACTGATTGAACATCTAACACTGTCCCATAGCCATCAGGACCATTAATTTCTCCTGCATCTGCTGCTTGACCACCTTTTTCAGCATAAAATGGTGTGCGATCTAAAATGACGTAGCCAGTAGTATTTTCTAAACTTTGAAATTGTTGATTGTCTTTGAAAATAAAAATAATTTCTCCATCATCAATTTTTTCTTTTTTGTAGCCAACAAAACTAGATTTTAAAGGTAAGTTAACTAATAAAGGATTTTGTTGCGTTAGCGCCTTAACATCTCCTTGAGCACTACGAGCATTTTCTTTTTGTTGAGCTAGTAGTTTTTCAAATCCTGCTAAATCAATGCTTACTTGATTTTCTTGGGCCAGTTCTTGGGTTAACTCAATTGGAAAACCATAAGTATCAAATAACTTAAAAGCGTTTGCTGCTGAAACTGTTTGCTCTTCTTTGATTACTTTTAAAAGTAATTCTTTGCCTGAAACTAAAGTTTGTCAGAACTTAATTTCTTCATTCTGAACCACAGTAACAATTAAATCTTGCTTAGCTTTTAATTCTGGATAGTAACTTCCCATTTGTTTGACAACAGTTGGCACTAAAAAATATAAAAATGGTTTATTGATATCTAACTTTTGTCCATAAATTTCTGCTCTTCTTATTAGTCTTCTTAAAATGTAACCACGAGTTTTTGCACTAGGAAAAACTCCATCACTAATTGCAAAAGTCAAACAACGAATATGATCACTAATAATTTTAAAAGCAGTGTTGATCTTGCTTTGTTGCTCATCATTCTTAAAATAATTATTGATATCGTAACGATACTTAGTTAGTGTCTGACATTTCTTGATAATCGCTTGAAATAAATCCGTATCAAAATTAGTTGGTACATCTTGTAAGATACTGATAATTCTTTCTAACCCTGCACCAGTATCAATATTCTTTCTTGGTAGGTCAGTGTAGTTATTAAAGCCATCATTATTAAATTGTGAGAAAACAATATTTCAAATTTCAATATAGCGATCATTCTCAATGTCATCAATTAATAATTTCAAGCCAATTTTTTTCTTATCATATTTAGGACCACGATCATAATAAATTTCAGTGTTTGGTCCACAAGGACCTTGACCCATATCTCAAAAATTAGTTTTTCTTGTTCCTAAAATTATGTGGTCTTTCTTAACTTTAATTTGCTTCAATCAAATATCATAAGTTTCTTGATCATCTTCAAAAACAGTGATGTATAATTTTTCTTTTGAAAAGTTCAACCACTGCTTATCAGTTAGAAACTCTCAAGCTCAAATGATTGCTTCTTCTTTAAAATAGTCACCAATCGAAAAATTTCCTAGCATCTCAAAAAAAGTATGATGTCTAGATGTGTAGCCAACATTTTCAATATCATTAGTTCTAATTGCTTTTTGTGAGTTAACTAATCTTAATGAAGGTGGTGTTTTTTTTCCTTCAAAATAAGGTTTTAAATTAGCTACCCCAGAATTAATTCACAACAATGATGGATCATCATTAGGAACTAACGAAGCTGTTGGCAGAACATGATGATTTTTTGCTTTAAAAAATTCTAATCATGTTGCTCTTAATTTATCAGTTGTTCATTTCATTGTTTGATCTCCTTTTTAAAAATAAAAAACGTTCCTAAATTTAGGAACGTTTGTTCAACGCGGTACCATCCTAATTCTTCAGTATTTTAAATACCAAAGCTCTCAATTAGTTTATTAATTTTGTCAAATCTTAGTAGCTTCTAATTAAGTAATTTAAGTGATTGCACCAATCTCACTCTCTCTAAAAAACAAACTTAATTATACTTATCTAATAAATCCATTCTATCGTAAATTATTTTAAAAAACAACTAAAAAACTTAAAACTAATTGCTAACGTTTCTTTTTCTTAAATAAACTTTTCTTACGTTTTTTAATTTTTTTCTTAACCTTTTGGGCCTTTTCTTTAATTATTGTTGAAGGTCCAATATTTAAATTAAAATCATTGTAAACTCGACTAATGTTGTCATTCTTGCCAATGAAAAGTACTTCATCATTTAAGAACAGTCTTTCATCACTACGAGGAATGATAACTTTATTATCTCTTTTAATAGCAATTAGATTGATGTTATAAGTATTAGGAATTTTTAATGTTTCTAACTTCTTATTTGTCAAACGAATATTCTTAACTGTAACATTAACAATCGAATGCTTTTCATCAACTGTTGTTAGATCTAATCCTAACTTTCAGATTGCTCGATAAGCTGCTCTTCTACCAGCTTCTATTTCAGGAAGAATGATATTATTTATGCCAATCGCTTGTAAAAGCAATTGATGAGTGCTATCAACAGCCTTAGCAACAATATTAATTTCAGTACCATCATTATATTCTTTTTGTAAATTTAAAATTTGAACTGCTGTAACAACTGAAGCTGCTAAATCTGATCCCACAGCAATGATGATGTTCTTAATTTTATAAATCCCAGCATCTTCTAAAGCATTACGATTTGTTGAATCTAAAATCAAAACTTCACTAGCAATATTTGCTGCTAATTGTACACGTTCTTCATTCTTATCAATCGCCAAACAAACCTTACCTAATTCTTCTAGAGTTCTAACAACTGACATTCCAAACTTTCCTAAACCAATGACACAATAATCATTTTCAGAAGACATTATATTCCTACTTTCTTAAAGAAATCTTTTTTAAAATTCTATTAAACAATAATATCATTATACTAAAAATTATTAAATAAGGTTTCAAAATAAAAAAATGATAAGAATATCAGCTTATCATAAAAATTAACTACAAAAAAAACACAATAAAAAAACTACTCTGTAAAAGAATAGTTTTTTTATTAGCTTTAATTGCTTTTAGTCAAGTCACCTAATTCATTCAAAATAAATTCTGTTTTTTTAGTTAGTCCTTGTCATTTATTAGTACTTTTATCAAATACTAGAATTCTGTGTAATTCTGGACTATCCACAGTAATCTTACTTCCTGGAATAAATTCTAAACTACCAAATATGTTTGGAAGATTATCAACTCAGGTTCTTCCATTAAAAGTAAAGTCTTTTTGTCCAGAAAAATTAAAAGTATGATACTTAATAAAATTTTGATGTACTTGAACAGATGCTTTTTGAAAATATTTTACAACATCAAAAAATTTAATTTTATTAGTTGTACTATCTAAATAAATATATCCTTTAAGTCCATTTTTAATATTAACATTGCTTGCATTTGCACCAATTCCTGAAATTTCAAACAATTTTAAATTTCAAGTTAATTTTACATCTCCTCGATATTTAGAATCTGGTTTCGCTTTCACAAGAATTGAGTTACTTGAATGATTTTCTAAACTTAAACCTGCTTCATCTAAACTTGAAGCACCAATATGACTCAAAATTTTATTAGTAATACTATCTAAATTATTATTATCTAAAAAACCTTGAACATTTTTTTCATCAGTAAATTTAAAATTACTAAATACTTCACTCAATTGAAGTTTGATGGTTGTAACAATGATATTTACCTTACCAGTAAACTTAGTATTTGATTTAGCTGAAATTATTGCTGAACCATTTTCTAAATTTGTTGCTGCTTTAAAATCATTAATTTCAATAGCACCATTCACTTCTGAATTTTTTGCTTCTATTTCTTCAAGAACTTTAGCTGCATCATTAGCAATGTTCCCATCAACTTCTGTATTCTTAATCACATCGCTTAACTCAGTTTTATCTAAAGATTTAATAGTAATAATTACTTCACCAGTAAACTTAGTATTTGCCTTTGCTCTAACAACTGCTGATCCATTTTGAATTTGTGTTGCTGCTTTAAAATCATTAATTTCAATAGCACCCTTCACTTCTAAATTTTTTGCTTCTATTTCTTCAAGAACTTTAACTGCATCATTAGCAATGTTCCCATCAACTTCTATAGTTTTAACAACTTCACTTAACTCAGTTTTATCTAAAGATTTAATAGTAATAATTACTTCACCAGTAAACTTAGTATTTGCCTTTGCTCTAACAACTGCTGATCCATTTTGAATTTGTGTTGCTGCTTTAAAATCATTAATTTCAATAGCACCCTTCACTTCTAAATTTTTTGCTTCTATTTCTTCAAGAACTTTAACTGCATCATTAGCAATGTTCCCATCAACTTCTATAGTTTTAACAACTTCACTTAACTCAGTTTTAGGTGCTTCTGTTTCCTTTGAACCACAAGCCACAACAGTTAAAGAAGTTGGAACTACAATAGCTAAAGATCCAACTAGGGCTAACATTTTTTTAAATTTCATTTTTTCTTTCATAAATTTCAAGTCTCCATAACCAATAAAAAATATAAGTATATTATCTCATTTTTCTCTTGCTGTGTCAACATAATAAATGAGAACTAAAATTCCAAAATATAATTAAAAAACTACTCACTAAAGGAGTAGTTTTTTAACTATACAATTGCTAATTCTCACACACTAGTTTTTGTCCCTGCATAAAGAACTTTATCAATTATCACTAATGAATATACTGAAGCATTTAGTTGATAGGAATTCTTTATGCTCTTAGCATCTAAATCAAGTTCATAAATATTTCCTTTTTCTGTTGCAACATATATCTCTTGGTTGGTTCCTTGAACTAAAGAAAAAATGTGCCCTTCTTCTAAATTAAGTACTTCAGACATTTCATTACTATTCAAATTAAATTGATAAATTTTATCTTTTGTAGTTAAAACTAATTTGTCATCAGCAATTTCTTTCATATCTAAAATTGAATTACTTTTATTTTCAAAACTAAATTTTGGAGTTTTAACTTCAGTAGCAGTAAAATCAATCTCTCATAAATTACCATCAGTTGTACCAGCATACAATTTACCATTTGAAGCTTGAACTAAAGTATTAACAAAACTTCAATCTAATAAACGATATTTTGTTGGATTTTCAAGATCTTTTAAGTCAATTTCTCAAACATTTCCAATACCACTACCAGCGTACAATTTACCATCTAATCCTTCAATTAAAGTTGCAATATCGCGATGATCTGCACCTGGTCAATCATTAAGAATTTTTAGAACTGTATTATCTTCTAAATTAATTTCTCAAATACTAGATTTAACAGTTCCTGCATATAATTTACCATTCTTAGCCTGAATTAATGTATATATATGTTCATTATTTAATTGGTATTTTTTGCTTTTTTCATTATTACTTAAATCAATTTCTCAAATGTTACCATTGTCAGTTCCTGCATATAATTTACCATTCTTAGCCTGAATTAATGTATTTACATTACCATCATTTAACTCAAATTTATCAGCAATTTGAGCTTCATCAACAGTAATTATTAATTTAGTGCTTTGATTTGCTGATTTAGCATAACTATAAACAATTCTTGCTTCAAAACTGCCAACAGTTTCAAAATTTTCATCTGTTAGAATTTCATCTTTATCATTAGTAATTGTTTTTAAGTCAAATAAATCTTTTTTAAAATAATTCGCAATTTCTTCAGACAATTTGCTCTTAATAAATTCTTCATCAATGGAAGCCTTTAACTCTACAATTGAACTTTTAAAATTAACTGTTGTTGTATAATCACCATCATTAATTTCTTTAATAATTTCATCACTTTTGTTATCTTCTAATTTACTAATTGTGATGCTAACCTCACCAGTATATTTACTATTTGCTTTTGCTACAATCTTTGCTAAACCAGTTGCATTTTCTGTTGCTTTATTAAAATCTGTAATTTCAATATCTTTATCTGTTAACTTAGAATTTAACTTAATAACTTCTGCAAGCACGATATCTTTTTCATTAGCGATATTTCCATCAACTTCTGTAGTTTTAATAACTTCACTTAATTCAGTTTTTGGGGCTGCTGTTTCGTTTGAACCACAAGCCACAACGCTTAAAGAACCTGGAATTATAATAGCTAAAGAACCAATCATGGCCAACATTTTTTTAAAATTCATTTTTTCTTTCATAAATTATCACGCCGCCACTATCACTTAAAATATTATTGATATTATAATACTTGCATTTTTTCTTTTTCATGTCAACATAATCAACATAATTATATAATAGCTAAAGAAAACTTATAAAGGTTCTTCATCCATTTTAATATCTACTCTCCTACCTTAATAGAAAGTTTACAAAATTACTAAAATTAGATATAATATTATTTCTAATTATTAAGAATGAGTTTTAAGCAAGGTTCTTAAACAAATAATGATAAAATTATTTAAACAAAATTCTTAAGGGAGGATATTAGTGAAAATTAAAATTGTTCATAATCAAAAAATGATGAATCAAGCTTTACGAATTAGAGAAGCAGTTTTCATCAACGAACAAAAAGTACCGCTTTCTGAAGAAGTAGATGAGTACGATACTACATCTACTCACTATCTTGTCTATAACTTAAAAAATAGACCAGTAGCAACTTGTCGAACAAGAGCATATAAAAATAAGCTTAAAATTGAAAGAGTGTGTGTTTTAAAACCTTATCGTGGCAAAAAAATTGGCGAAAAGTTAATGCTTCATGCTGAAAAAGAAGCACAAACACAAGGATTTAAAGGTACCATGTTAAGTGCTCAAGTCCAAGTTGTACCATTCTATAAAAAACTTGGCTACCAAATATGCTCAGAACCATTTATTGATTCAAACATCGAACACTATCTAATGGAAAAAAACATTAACTAGTGATTAAAAAAAGTCTTACTATTTAGTAAGACTTTTTTATTTTTAATTTCTAAAATTCATTAATTAATATTTCCAAAATAATCAATAGAATAGTCTTCTTTTGAAATTGCAACTCACTGACCAGTCTCTTTTTGAAATATTTTAGTATAATCGCGTTCTTCAGAATTTAATATAAGTTGAACACCATTAGTAAAATCAAAACTATTAAATAATGCTGGAACTTCAAAAGTTAAAGAACCCGAACTAATGCCAAATTCTTTGTTAATACCTTTGTTGTTAGCAAAATAAAAACTATGAGACTCAGAGTATGGTGGTCCTTCATGAATCATAGGTACACCATTTACACCTTTATATGCTGCTACATCAAAAACTTTAATGTGATTATCTTGATAATCTAAGTAGAAATATAATTTAAGTCCTTCACGAATATATGAATCAGTAGTTTCTTCAAAATTTGTTCCTCAAAGTTCTAATAATTTTAAATTTCAATTTAATGTTACTTCACCTTTATAATTCTTAGCATCTGATTTTGCTTTTAAAAGAATTGAAGTAGCTTTTTGATTTTCTAAAATTAAACCTGCTTCATCTAAAGATTTACCTAAATACTTTTCAATTTGAGTAGTAATATTAGCTACATCATTATTATCTGTAAATCCTTCAACATCCTTTTGATCTCTAAATTGAAAATAATTAAATACATCAGTTAATTTAAGCCTAGTATCTCTAACATTAATTGTTAATTTAGTTTTCTGTTTACTAATCTTGCCATAACTATAGTTAATTTCAGCACTAATATCAGCAACTTTTGTTAAATCCTCTTCATTTAAATCATTACTATCAACAGTAATTTTTTCAAACTTAAATAAATTATATTTAAAGGCATTTGCTACATCATCAGTTAATTCATCTTTAATAAATTTTTGACTAGTTACTAAACTATTAACTTCATCAACACTAGAATTAATATTAAATTTTCCTAAATACCTAACCTTATTAATTGCCTCTACTATTTTCGATCAGTATTTTCTACTTCTTTGTTACCACAAGCTACAACACTTAATGTTCCAGGAACAACAATAGTTAATAAACCAATTGATGCTAACATTTTTTTAAAATTCATTTTCATCATATAAAAACCCTCCAAATTTTGTTAAATACGATATTTCTTTTATATTTAATTCTTTTTTTTCTATAATTATCAAGACTTATAAAAAAATATATCATACGATATATTTTTTTATTTCTATTTTAAACTTATTAATTAACATTGCCAAGATGATCAATAAAATAAGTTCTTTTTGATGAAGTAACTCATCTATTACTATTTTTGTTAAATACTCCTTTGTAATAAGGTGCTGTAGTAGGATTTAATGTAACTTGAATACCATTAGTAAAGTCAAAACTACCAAATCTTGATGGAAGAACTGAAGATAAATCTCTAGAATAAATATTAAATGATTTATTAACTCCTTTATTATTAGAAAACGAAAAATTATGAGTTCTTGGATTTGTTAGACTATTAGCATAACCAACTACTGTTAGTGCATCTTTATATCCTGGTAAATCAAAAGCTTTAACTTGATTATCTTGATGATCTAAATAAATATATAATTTAATTCCTTTACGAACAGATTCATCAGTACTACTTAAAAGTGGTTGACCTAAAGCTTCAAATAATTTTAAATTTCAAGTTAATGTCACTTCACCTTGATAATCCTTAGCATCTGATTTTGCTTTTAAAAGAATTGAAGTAGCTTTTTGATTTTCTAAAATTAAACCTGCTTCATCTAAAGATTTACCTAAATACTTTTCAATTTGAGTAGTAATATTTTTTAAATCATTAGAATCTAAAAATCCTTCAACATCTCTTAAATCTTTAAAATTGAAATCCTTAAAAACATCAGTTAATGAAGCACGATTTTCTTTAATATCAATAATTAAATTAGTACTTTGATTTCTAAATTTACCATAATTATAATTAATTTCTGCATTAATTCTTCCAGGAACTTTAAAATCATTATATGATAGTTCCATATTCTTATCATTAGTGATTTTATTTAAAGTAAACGAACTATCTTTAAAAACATCCGCAATTTCTTCAGGTAATTTATCTTTAATAAAATTAGAAGTAATTATTGTTTTTAAATCACTTACTTTACTATTCAATTCCACATTTGTTGAATATGAACTTTCATTAATTGCATCAACTATTTGTTGATCTGAAACAGTAACAGAAATTATTAAATTAGTACTTTGATTAGTAATAGATCCATAATTATAAACAATTTTAGCAACAATTGTCCCACTATTAACTATGTCACTATCTAACAAATCTGTGCTCTTACTATTAAGAAGAACATTAAATAAAGTAAATTTATCATCAGCAAAAATTGATTGAGTACTTTTATCTAACTGATTTTTAATAAAGTTAGCATTAATTTGTGTCTTTACATCGTTTACTTTACCATTTAAATTAATATTTTTAAAATATAACTCTTTATTAATAGCATCAACTACTTGCTGATCTGAAGCGCCAACAGTAATAATTAAACTAGTACTTTGATTATTAAATTTTCCATAGTTATAAATAATTTTTGCATTAATTGTTCTACTAATATTTAAATCACTATCTAATAAATCTGTACCTCTACTATCAATAATTCTATTTAAAGTAAATAAATCGTCTTTAAAAGTCTTATTAATATCTTCTGTTAACTGACTTTTAATAAAATTAGTATCAATTGTTGACTTTAAGGAATTTATCTCACTATTAAACTTAACATCTTTAGTATAGGTACTTTCATTAATTGCATCAACTACTTGCTGATCTGAAATACCCACATTAATAGTTAAATTAACGCTTTGATTACTAATTTTTCCATAGTCGTAAATAATTTTTGTACTAATTGTTCTACTAACATTTAAATCACTATTTGATAAATTTGTTCCTTTATCATTAAGAATATTAGTAAAATTAAATTTTTCTTCATCAAAAGTTGACTGAATATTTTCACCTAATTGATTTTTAATAAAATTACAATCAATTGATGCTTTTAAAGCAATAACGTCACTATTTAAAATAACCGTTTTAGAATACTTTCTAGTACTAATATCTTCCACTATTTGCTGATCTGAAACAGTAACAACAATTATTATATTAGTACTTTGATTAGTAATAGATCCATAATCATAATTAATTTTTGCATTAATTATTCCAGTACCTGCTAAATCTTTATCCGTTAGTTCTTGATTTTGTTTGTTAAAAATGTTATTTAAAGTAAATAAATTATCTTTAAAACTCTTATTATCTTCTCCTATTAATTGATTTTTAATAAAATTAGTAGTAATCTGTGACTTTAAATTATCTAATTTACTATTAAATAAAACATTTAATTGATAAGAATCAACACCATTAATTGCATCAACTACTTGCTGATCTAAATTCTTTTCTTGTGTTCAATCTTTTGGTTCTTTTGGCTTTTCACCATTTTCTGCAACTTGTATATTTCCACAAGCTACAACACTTAATACTGCAGGAACAGCAACTATACTTGTACCAATTAATGACAACATTTTTTTAAAATTTATTTGCCTTTTCATTCTTAACCTCCCTAAAATGTATAATGTTTTTTGTTCTAGAAATTTTACCTACCTTTCTTTTGTAATTCAAGAACTTTTTAAAAAATAAAAAATCACTATCAAAAAGTGATTTTTATTTTTAGTATTAAATTTTAACTAATATATTTCGTATTAGTACTCTTCTGCTCTAGCAATCTCACCTAAGCGAATAATTTCTTCACTAGTTAGTAAACCAGTTCCTGCTGGGATAATGTTTCCTAAGATAACATTTTCTTTTAATCCTAATAGGTTATCTGTCTTACCTTTGATCACAGCATTAGTTAGCACTCTTGTTGTGTCTTGGAAAGAAGCAGCAGCTAAGAATGAATCTGATTCTAATGGTGCTTTCTTAATTCCTAAGATGATTGGCTTTCCAAATGCTGGATTCTTACCTTCCATAATTGTTTGCACATTAACACGTTTGAATTCCTTCACATCAAGAATTTCTCCTGGTAGCAATGCTGTATCACCACTATCAAACACAAAGATACGACTTAGCATTTGTTTGATGATAATCTCAATGTACTTATCAGAAATTTCAATTCCTTGAAGACGATAAACTCTTTGTACTTCTTTAAGAATATATTGTTGAACTGCAATAATTCCTGCAACATCTAATAGTTGGTTGATGTTGATTGAACCTTCAGTTAGCTTTTGACCAACCTTAACTTCTTGACCAACCTTAACTCTTACTTGTGCATTATATTGTGTCTTATATTCTTTGTAGTCTAGTTCTGAAGCTACACCAATAGTATAAATTCCTTGTTCTTCACGAATATCCTTAACTTTTCCAGCAAATTCACTAATTAGGGCAACTGCTCCTTTTGGATTAGTTACGTCTAATAGTTCTTTAATTCTTGGTAGACCTTGAGTGATATCTGTACCACCAGCAACCCCACCAGTATGGAAAGTACGCATAGTCAACTGAGTACCTTGTTCACCAATTGATTGAGCAGCAATAATTCCTACTGCTTCACCAATTGCAACTTCAGATCCAGTTGTTAGATTCAATCCGTAACATTTCTTACATACTCCACTTTTAGCTTCACAAGTAAGAATAGAACGAATTTTTACTTTCTTCACACCAGCATTAATTACTTTTTCAACTAAATGTTCAGTAATTAAAGTACCATGAGGTAGCAGTACATTCTTCTTATTATCTAGTAAGTCACCTTGAAGGTATCTTCCAAATAAACGGTCTCTTAATGGCACAATGATGTTGTTTCTTTTAACGTCAACAATATCATTAATGATAAATCCGTTATCTGTTTGACAATCGTCTTCAGACACAATGATATCTTGAGCAACATCAACTAGTCTTCTTGTTAAGTATCCTGAGTCAGAAGTCTTCAACGCCATATCAGCCATACCTTTTCTCGCTCCATGAGTTGAGATAAAGAATTCTGAAACATTTAATCCTTCTCTGAAAGAAGATTTAATTGGTAATTCAATAACTTCTCCCTTAGGATTGTTCATCAATCCTCTCATCCCTACTAATTGAGTAAAGTTACTAATATTAGTTCTAGCACCTGAATCTCACATCATAAAGATTGGATTGTTGATGTCTTCTTTTAAGACATGCTCTAATTGATCTTGAATGTCATTTTTTACTTTTGCTCATTTATTGATAATGTGATAGTGACGTTCACGTTCAGTTAGCATACCTTCTTTATAGAACTTATCAATCTTACCTACGTAAGCATCAGCTTCCTTAAATTCTTTTTCCTTGGCATCATATGAAATAATGTCACCAGCAGAAATTGTTGTTCCTGATATCGTTGAGTATTTAAATCCTAAATCCTTCATCTTATCTAACATTTCTGCAGTTGATTGTGTTCCATATAACTTAAAGTATTTATGAATAATATCAGCTAATGTTTTTTTCTTAAATGGATCAATAATTTTACGATTTGCAACAACTTCATGAATGTTTGTTCCAAAATCAATTAAATCTCCAGTTTGATAGTCATGTAAGTTATCAATGTTTGGATGATTGATATATGGCATGTCGCTAGGGAAAATTTTATTGAAAATTAATTTTCCAACTGTTGTGATTAAAATTTTGTTCTTATCTTCTGGCTTGAATTTATTTTCACCAACGCTAACAACTCTAATTCCAATCATCGCATGTAAAGAAACACTGCGTGTTTCATATGCCTTAACTGCTTCATCAATATCTTTGAACACCATTCCTTGTCCTAATTGATCTTGCTTTTCAATTGTTAGATAGTAGTTTCCAAGCACCATATCTTGAGTTGGTGTAACAATTGGCTTACCGTCTTTAGGACTTAAAATATTTTTTGAACCTAGCATTAAGTATCTTGCTTCAGCAACTGCTTCTTTAGTGATTGGCACATGAATCGCCATTTGGTCACCATCAAAGTCAGCATTAAAAGCAGGTGTAACTAAAGGATGCAAACGAATTGCTTTTCCCTTAACTAACTTCACTTCAAAAGCTTGAATTCCCAAACGGTGCAATGTTGGAGCACGGTTTAGTAGTACTGGTCTGTCTTTAATTACTTCTTCTAGATTGTCTCAAATTCTTTCATCTTGATTTTCAATTAACTTTTCAGCAATCTTGATGTTTAATGCAATCCCGTTAGTAACCAATTTTTGAATCACAAATGGTTTGAATAAGATGATTGCCATATCTCTTGGCACACCACATTCATACATCTTTAATTCTGGTCCAACAGCAATAACACTTCGTCCTGAATAGTCAACACGTTTTCCTAAAAGGTTTTGACGGAATCTTCCTTGCTTTCCTTTTAAAGTTGCTGTGATTGATTTTAATGGACGCTTGTCTCTTCCTGTTACTGGACGAGCTTTTCTTTCGTTATCTAATAGTGCATCAACAGCTTCTTGCAACATTCTTTTTTCATTGTTGACAATAAGAACTGGCGCACCCATTTGTTTGATTTTCTTTAAACGTTCGTTACGAATGATAATTCTACGATATAAATCGTTGATCTCAGATGTTGTGAATCTACCACCATCTAATTGAATAATTGGACGAATATCAGGTGGAATAACTGGGATAGCATGCATCACCATTCATTCAGGACGATTTCCTGATTTTAAGAATGAATCAATCACATCTAATCTTCTCATCAATTTACGACGATCAGTTTGTGATTTTTTACTTGTTAGTTGCTTCTTAACCTTATCGAATTCTACTTCTAAATCAATATCTTTTAAGAGATATTCAATTGCTGAAGCACCAATTCCAAACTTAATATCAGTATGTTTAGCAATAAATTGTGTACATTCATCCATTGAGAATGGTCGTGATAAATCAGCTAAGCTTTCAGCTAAAACTTTTGCTCTAGTGTGAGCAAAAGAATTTGGCTCTAAATCTTCTTGAATTCCAATCACTACTTTACGTAAGCGATTACGAGTTTCAGCAGCAGTCTTCACTGAACCAATATCAAGAATCATCTTACTCTTGAAAACCTTACTTGAACCTGGATCAAGCACGATATATGAAACAAAGTAAACTACTTCTTCTAAATCTTTTGCTTTCATATCAATTGCTAAAGCAATTCTTGAAGGCGAAGCCTTAAGCATTCAAATATGAGTAACTGGTTCTTCTAATTCAATATGTCCTAAACGTTCTCTACGAACGATTGCTTCTGTGATCTCAACTTGACAGCGTTCACAAACTTTACCTTTGTTTTTAATCTTCTTGTACTTTCCACAAATACATTCATAATTCTTAATTGGACCAAAAATTCTAGCATCAAATAAACCATCTTTTTCTGGCTTTAAAGATTTATAGTTGATTGTTTCTGGTTTTGTGATTTCTCCATGTGATCAAGAACGAATTTGTTCAGGAGAAGCTAAAGAAATTTTAATTGCACGATAGTGCTTTGCATCATTATTTATCATCTTTGTTCCTCCTAAATTGTATCTTCTTCAACAAAATTATTGTTGTCGAGATTTTCTTCTAAAATCACTGCATCATCATAAGCAATAACTTCTTGTTCTTTACCTTGAGCATCAACTAAAGTAACATTAATTCCTAGTCCTTGTAGTTCACGTGTTAGAACATTAAATGATTCAGGAATTCCTGATTGTGGGATATCCTTATCACGTAAAATTGCTTCATAAGTCTTAATACGACCTTTAATGTCATCTGACTTGATTGTTAGGATTTCTTGTAGGGTATGAGCTGCACCATAAGCTTCTAGTGCTCATACTTCCATTTCTCCAAATCTTTGACCACCATTTTGAGCTTTTCCACCAAGTGGTTGTTGAGTAATTAATGAATATGGACCAACATTTCTTGCATGTAACTTATCGTCAACCATGTGAGAAAGTTTCAACATGTACATAACTCCAACAGAAATTTTGTTGTCAAATTTTTCTCCTGTCATCCCATCATATAATGTAACTTTATCAAAGCCATTAAAGTTAGCTTCTTTCATAATATTTAGTAAGTCATCATTTTTTAAACCATCAAACACTGGAGTAGCTACTTTAATTCCTAATGTCTTAGCAGCCATTCCTAAATGAAGCTCTAAAATTTGACCAATGTTCATTCTTGAAGGAACTCCCAATGGATTCAACATAATGTCAATTGGTGTACCATCTTCTAAGAATGGCATATCTTCAACTGGTAGCACTTTTGAAATAACACCTTTATTTCCGTGTCTTCCAGCCATCTTATCTCCTTCACGGATCTTACGCTTTTGAACAATGTAAACATGAATAATTTCTTCTACTTCAGAAGGTAGTTCATAACCATCTGCTCTAGCATAACGCTTAACACTTTGAACAATTCCAGCACCACCATTAGGTACTCTTAAAGAATTATCCTTAACATTACGAGATTTTTCTCCATAAAGAATTGATAATAGTTTTTCTTCTGGTGTTGGTTGAGTTTGTCCTTTAGGAGTCACTTTACCAACTAAGATATCTCCTTCTTTTACTTCTGTTCCTACTAAAACAATTCCATCATCATCAAGATATTTTCTTGCTATCTCAGAAGTATTAGGGATTTCTCTTGTTATTTCTTCTTTACCTTGTTTTGTACGTCTACGCTCTAATGTGTACTCTTCAATATGAATTGAAGTGTAAACATCATCTTTCACTAGTCTTTCACTAATGATGATAGCATCTTCATAGTTGTAACCATTTCAAGTCATGAATCCTACGATCACATTTTGTCCTAAAGCTAGTTCACCATCTTTCATTGATGGACCATCAGCAAGAATTTGACCTTTTTCAACTTTGTCACCAATCTTAACTAATGTGCTATGACTAATTCCAGTACCATAGTTACTACGTTCAAACTTACTTAATTCATAAGTGTTGACTTCTTTTTCACCTTGAACAATAATTTCATTGGCATCAACATACTTAATAACTCCAGGATTCTTAGCTAAAATTGCTAATCCAGAGTCTCTTGCTACAGCATACTCCACACCAGTACCAACAATTGGTGCTTCTGGTTTAATTAAAGGAATTGCTTGACGTTGCATATTAGCTCCCATTAAAGCACGGTTAGCATCATCATTTTCCAAGAATGGAATACAACTTGTCGCAATTGAAACAATTTGTTTTGGTGAAACATCAATAAAGTCTACTTTACTTGGACTAACAATAATATTTTGACCATTATTACGCGCAATCACATTCTTACTCTTAATCACATTATGACTATCAAGTTCAATATTAGCTTGAGCAATAATGTAGTCTTTTTCATCACCAGCAGTTAGATAAAGTACTTCATCAGTTACCTTAGCATCAACCACTTTACGATAAGGAGTTTCAATAAACCCATATTCGTTTACCTTAGCATAAGTAGCTAAGTTACTAATCAACCCAATATTTGGACCTTCTGGAGTTTCACTCGGACAAATTCTGCCATAGTGAGAATAGTGCACATCTCGAACTTCTAAACTAGCACGTTCTCTAGATAATCCACCAGGACCAAGTGCAGTTAGTCTTCTTTTATTAGCTAATTCTGCAAGTGGATTAGTTTGATCCATAAATTGTGATAATTGCGATAGATTAAAGAATTCACCAATCACAGCTGTTAGTGGTTTATTGTTAGTGATGTTAGTTGGCTTGATACGATCAATATCAGTTGTTGCCATCTTTTCTTTGACATTCTTTTCAATACGACCCATACCAATACGGAATTGATTTTGTAGCAACTCACCAACAGTTCTAATTCTTCTGTTTGATAAGTGATCGATATCATCTTCATTTCCAACTCCTTGAATGAAGTTTAAAATGTATGATAAAGTTGCAACAATATCAGCGATATTGATGTTGTCATCATGACAATTTGGATTTACACCAATAACATTAATAATGTTGTCATCAGTACGTTCAACATCTTCTTTATAAACTTTAACTAATTGCAGATACTTTTCACCTTGAGTTTCATTTAAAATTGTATTGACAGGAATTAAACAAGCACCAGCTTTTAAAGTTTGTTTCAACAATTCTAATTTATCTTTACTAATAAGAGTATTCTTTTTAAACACAACATTCCCGTCAACATCTTTGATGTCTTGGGCAATCGTACAATTTAAAATTCGTTCACTAACTGATAATTTTTGAATTAATTTGTATCTTCCTGCTTTTGTTAGATCATATTTCTTACGATCAAATAACAGCCCATTTAAGAACTTAAAGGCACCATCAATACTTGCAGTTTCTCCAGCTTTAATCTTCTTGTAAACTTCTTGAATGGCATCTTCTCATGAAACATGCTCATCATATTGATAAGTATTTAAAAGTGTTTCATCATTTCCAATGATATTAAGCACATCATCTTTTGATAGTCCTAATGCTGTAAGCAATGTTGTCACTGGAACTTTTCTTGATTTCTCAATCTTAACTTGAATAATTTCTTTTAAACTATTCTTATTTTTTAGAATCTTATTACGTTTAACATCTGTTTCTAATTCTAATCATGTTCCTCTTGAAGGAATTAAATCACCAAAGAATTTCTTTAATCCTGTTTTGCTATCAATCTCAACTTTAAAGTAAGCTCCAGGAGAACGTACTAATTGAGAAACAATAACTTTTTCACTACCATTGATGATAAATGTTCCCTTATCAGTCATCAACGGGAAGTCTCCTAAAAAGACATCGCCTTGACGATTTAAAGTGAAATCAACAATTAATTCTAATTCATTTCTTCCTTGAACAGTAATTTCAATATTAGAAAAATCACCATTACTATGTGGCTCTTTTTCTTCAAAATAATAAGTGCTACCACTAATTTGTGGTTCTTTAATGTTAGTGATGTTAAATTGTTCTTTAATTCAACGAATTAAATAGTTTAAAATATTTTCTTTAGGTGAAATTGCTAACTTACGATTAGCATCTGAGATTGCTAAAGATAGAATAGTATAAAGCGGCGCTTCATAATTTTTTGATTCATTCTTAGCTTCTTTGATGTTTCTTCTTGGATGACGAAATTCTCATCCTAATAGAGAAAGTATAATACGGTTATCGTTATCAGTAATTGGGAAGATATCATCAAATACTTCTTGAATTCCTGTTTTAATAAATCAATCATAAGTATCTCTTTGTATTGCTATTAAGTCAGGTAGTTCTAAGTTTCCTGAAACTTTAGTGTAGTCTCTTCTTGTTGCATAATGTCCAAATTTTTTTGTTGTATACTCCATTGGCCAGCTCCAATTCGTTTATTTCTTGCACATAATTTTTTATGTGCGGTACCTTTTATAAAGTACAGAAAACCAGCTATAAACTGGTTTTAAATTTTCTTAAGTTTTCTAAGTTTTTTTAAGACTGCTTGCAATTATTTAATTTCAACAATTGCTCCTAATTTCTTAAATTCTTCTTCAAGTTCTTTTAATTCATCAGGTGACACATTGTCTTTTAATAATTGTGGCTTTTCAGCAACTGCATCTGTCATCTTTTTAGCTGACATTAAGTCCATTCCTAATTTTTCTTTCATTAATTTAATAACTTGAACTTTAGCAGCTCCTACTTCTTTTAAGTAGATTGCACTTGCTTGTTTAGCTTCTGATGCTTCTGAAGCTCCAGTTGCAACTGGACCTTGAACAGCAACTGCAGCAGTAACTCCAAATGTTTCTTCAATTGCAGAAACTAATTCTTTTAATTGAAGAGCAGTCATAGTTTTAATATGTTCAATAATTTGATCATTTGTTAAGTTTTCCATTTTCTTACTCCTTTTTATTGTATTCTATAATTATTTTTTTAGTTGTTTGATGCTTCTTTTTGTTCAGCCACTGCTTTAATAGTTGCAGCTAATTTTTGTACAGGGGCTTGTAAGCAACTCAACATCATTGATAATAAGGTTTCTTTTGGTGGTAGTGATGCAATAACAACCAATTTTTGGCTATTAATTACTTGATTTTCAAAAATACCTGCTTTTAGTTTTAAAATTTTATTTTTCTTAGCAAAATTTGCTAACACCTTTGCAGTACTCAAATCATTTTCAAAACCAAAAACAAACGCATTTGGACCAATTAATTCTTTTGATAAATCAGTAAACTCAGTGTTTGCTAAAGCACGATCAAACAAGTTATTCTTGTAAATTTTAATCTCTGCTCCTGCATCACGTAATTCTTTTCTTAACTCACTTAAAGAACTAACATCTAATCCTTGAAACTGAACAACTATCGTTGTTTTAGCTTTTGTAATTTGACCATGAATTTGATCAATTATCTTTTGTTTTTCAACCATTGCTGGGCGCATCAATACACCTCCTTCTTTCTAGATTTTCAAACTAGAATTAATAAGCAATGTAAAAACTCGAGTGAACCCGAGTAATAATTACCACATAAAGAAAACATGGAATTTACCTGGGCAACATGATTAAGACTTGCGTCCGTTGCTGTCTTAGGCTTATTTTCTAGCTTTATTATTATAATACAGTATTAAATAAAATACAATGTTTATTACTATTTTTTAAAAAAATTAAACAGTTAACTTTATTCATAAATAAAATGATTATTTCTTTTTATTTTTTAATTTTGTTTTAAAGAAAATTACTGCTTATTATTTACTTGCATCCACATGGATTGAATAAAGTATTTTACGGATTGAGATTTCTAGCAACTGAA
Source organism: Spiroplasma platyhelix PALS-1 (assembly GCF_021496725.1). GTDB lineage: Bacteria > Bacillota_I > Bacilli_A > Mycoplasmatales > VBWQ01 > Spiroplasma_D > Spiroplasma_D platyhelix. The sequence goes on along the minus strand of NZ_CP051215.1, from coordinate 263,204 downwards.
CTTTAGTTGCTAAATCATCTCTTTCAATTCTTATAAATTATATCATGATGCCAAAAAATATACCACATGAATTTGGATATTTTTAAAGAAAATTTTTAATTTTTAATCGTGCTAGCATCTAATGTTTTCTCTAGTTGCTCAGTAGCTTTTTCAATAAAAAGATTTAATTGCTTCTTTCTCTAATTGATATTGTTCTTTTAAAAAACCAACAATATTTAATTGATTAATTTCAGCTGTTTTTAAGAACAGCATATTCTTAAAAGTTTGATAATTGAAAGCTTTTGATCCATAACCTAGTAGTCACTTAACAATATGAGAAATATCTCCTTCTGCACTAACACCAATATTTCATGCTAATTTTTGATTGCTAATACCAAAAGAATTATTACTAAAATAATTGATTATTTTTTCTAACTTTTGTTCTTTTGCTGGTTTAACTTTAACTTCTTTTAATTGATTAATTAATTCTTTCGATGCTCCTTGCTCAAATAACTTTTTACTTGCTCTATAAGACTGATAAGTTGATTGATTTTTGCTATTAGAAAAAATTTGCTTTAGATAACGCACGGCATGAAACTTATCTAAAACATATTCAGAATTCAATCAATAATTAGCAGCTTCTCTAATTCAAGGTGCTCCATCTCCTCCAATAATTACTTTAGTTTCATCTAAATTATCATAAAATTTTCTGGCAACTCTTTCTAAAGTAAGCATAAATTCAAATGTGTTAATTCTCTTTGAGATAGGTAGTAATTGATAGTACACACGTTTATTAGCTAGCACTTTTCTTTTAGCAGTAGAATAAGTTTGATCGTAGCCAGTATGAAACGTAACTAAACGAATACGGTACTTTTTCATTTTATTGTTCTTTCTTAATTTAAGAAATGTTTCATCCATATTGATATAAAGATATTGATGAATCTTAACTTTAGTAATATTTTTATTAATATGATCAAATGACTTTTGAAAATCAGATAATTTAATAATATTGCTAACAGTTGTTCTAGTAAGCTTAGCTGAAGCAAACATATCACAAATATCTCTTTGTCTTTTGCCTGTAGCAACCTGCTCTAAAATCTTAAACTTTAAATGACTAGTAACTCTACTATATTTTTCTATTTGTAACTTCTTATCTGCTAAGAAAACATAATGATATCTTGTCTTGTCTCAATACTTATAAATTCTTCTTTTAAATGTAACTGGTCCATAAATAGTTAGCAGTGTTCGTGATTTAAAGCCATCTGGAATGTAACCCTTATTCTTCCTTCATGCTGCAAAAAATATTTCTCGATCAATACTTTCAAAATAATTTTTTAAATCATTCCTAATTCTAATTAAATTATTTTCTTGATAATCTTCAAAAAACAAATATTGATTATTAAAGTCATTATTTCCCAATTTATCTATACCCATACTATCTTTTCCCCTGCTTCCTTTGGGGAAATTATAACGCTAATAGAAGAAAGAATAAAACAAGTTAATCTAACAAAATTGTAAATAAATATTATACAGAATCTAATATATCTTTAGAAAAAAGACCATCAATAAAACTCTTAGTTAAAAATATATCTTTTTTATCTTTATAATGTTCATTAATAATTAATTCATGTAATTTATTAATTCCATAAATATGTATTGAAAAAAAATTATTACTACTAATATCAAAAATATTATTAGATTCACTTTCAGAAAGTTTAAAAATTTTGTAATCAAATTTATTATTAATAATTTTTTTTAATTCTTGTTCTAATAAATCATTCTTTTTAGAATCATTTAAATCTTTATAATAAATTCTTTTTGTTTTAGCATCTAATTTTGGAAATAATTCGTCTTTTAATTTATCCATATAAAATAAAGTAATCAAAGGAAATATTCCAGAATTTCTAATATCATTAACTTCTTTTGCTTTTGTTATTTTTGTACAACCATTTTTATCAATTTCTGAAATATAAATATTCTCATTTAAATTAGGAATTAAAAAAGGTGAGTGCGAAGTTATTAAAATGAAAATATTATTTTTATTTGTAAAATTCAATTTTAGATATTTTGCTAATTCATATTGTAATAAAATATGTAAGTTTTTATCTGGTTCATCAACAATTAAAAGAGCCTTACCATATGTTGTTTCATCCACCTTTTTTGTAGCTTCCAACATAATAACTAATCAAAAAAAAGCTTTAAAGCCTGAACTTTGATTATAAGTTTCTGATGAACCATAATATCTTTCTTCATTTCCATTAATAAGAATTTGAAACATATTATCATCAATAAGAACTTCTGGGAGCACATCAATACTAAAATTTTTAAAAATTTCTTTAAAACATTTTTGAAATTTCATACTCAATGTGTCTTTTAAAATTCTAATTTCAGCTCTTTTCACTTCAGAAGTGGATAAGTCAATTATTTGTTTAAGATTTTCAATACTTTCTTTACCAATTATATTTAATAAAACTTTAAAAGTAGGATTCATAGTTTCCTGATTCTTAACACTTTGAATTGGATATTCAAATAATATACGGTTATCATTTTCTAAATTTTGAGAAAATAAAATATTTGGATGGTATTTAAACATTTCTTCAATTGCAATTCAACTATCAAGAGCAGTACATAACATATCTTTAATATCTCTATTTAATCCTCGTTTTGTTGAATTTTCAATTTCTTCTTTAGCAATTTCAAGAGGCATATTAATCTCAAAATAATTATAACGGTCAATCTCTTTTTCAACAAAAATATAACTAGGTCAATAATCTTCAAATTTTAAAACTATAGCTTCTTTAATTTTTGCTAAATCTGTTAAACCTTTATAATTAATATTTAAATCTTTATAATATAAATCTTTATATTTAATGAAATATCTATAAAACTTAGAATCATTAAATTTTTTAATATTTATTTTATGCAAATGCTCTAATACAACTTTTTTTTCATCTTCATCTAATTCAGCTTGATAAATAATCTCGGGTGAATCTAAATATAAATCATTAATGTTAAAATTTGGGTGAAATTTTGTCTTTTTAGATTTTATATTCTTAACATCTCCAGCAGAAAATCATCTAATAGCATCTAAAAAATTCGATTTACCGCTACCATTTGTTCCTATTAATATATTAATTTTATCTGATACTAATTCTAGTTCTTGACTTTCAATTATTGATCTAAATCTTTTAATCTTATATTTTATATTCATAAAAACCTCCCAATAATAAAATATTTATTTATATTAAATAAATATTAAACTATTTTTTTCATTTTTTATATTATAGTAATAATCTTTTTCAAAATTAATTAATTTTAATCTCTTTTTATATATTTCTAATTGATCGTGATTACTACTAATTTGGTATCAAGGAATTAAAGTAGCTTTAAAAGCATTTTCCTTAGCATAAAAAATGATTGCTTGATTAGATGACAGTCTCATTAAATCACTAGCTAAAATTAAAGGACGACCTGCTAGATTTTCAGATTGCCTTTTAACTTCACCTTTCCCACTAATTCCAATTTGTATGACTGTTGAATATCCAATCATTTTACTATATTTTTCTGCTGTTTCTAAAGCCATTGTTTGTAAGAATATATGTAAACTACAGTTAGTAAAAATAATATTTGCTACTTCAGAACCATATTTTTCTTTTAATTGTTGTAAATCTTGAATGATTAATTGAAAAAAGATATTTCTACCACGGGCAATAGTAATGATAGATTCCATATTAGGAATTGTTGGTAGATTACCAAATTCATCACATAAAAAATAAACTGGTCTTTCTAATTTACCAGTTTGTTTTTTATTAGCTTGCGTAACTAAAAACTTATAAAGTTGCATAATTAATAAAGTAACAAAAATATAGTAGTTTTTATTTTCATCAGGAATAATTACAAATAAAGCTGTTGGCTTCTTAATAAAATTATTAAAATTTAAATCATTCTGACATGTAAGATTTCTAATAAACTCATTTTTAAAGATTGATAAATTAGTAGACATTGTCATTATAATACTTGTCAGAGTTTTTGATCCATTTTGTAAGACTTGATTAGCAGTTATCTTAGCAATGCTTGTATCTGGAAAAGATTTAAATCATGAAACCATATCTTTATCTAATGATGCAATCACTGTAACTGATGCTAAATTAAATTGATTAACTGGCAAATATTTATTTAATAATTTGCTAATTGTTTTATTTTCTTGAGATTCATTTTTATTAATTAATGCTTCAGTTTTTTCTAAAATTCCTAATATGATAGCTTCAGTAATTAAAGCTCCACTTTCATTTCAAAAAGAATCTATTTGATTCTTACTAGCAAATAAAGTTTTAGTTAAATCTTGAATATCAGATTGAATTTGAACTTTTAAATGAAGTTTTGTTTGTTTCCTATGACTTAGCAACATTGTTTTAAATTGATCATAGATTGCTTGCAAGGGATTTCAGGTAATACTTTCTCTGATATTACGCAAGTTAAGAACTTTAACGCTATAACCTTGTTTTTGTAGCCTTCTAGCTTGACATTTATAGAGTTCACCCTTAACATCTGTAATCACCATACTTGGTTTAATTTCACTCTTAGCATTACAGTTAATTGTTGGTAAAACTAATCCTTGTGTCTTGCCACTACCTGTTCCTCCAATTACTAAACTATGAGTATTAGTTCTAATGTTATGAAATAAAGTATTTTTTTCTTTTTTACTATTAACTACAAATCCATGTTGTTTATGATTTCTGTTTCCATAAACTAAAGGATATAATTGATTAATTTCTTTTTTATTTAATCATCTAGCGTTACCATAATCATTCTTTTTAGTTGCTTTTAAAGTAGCTTCTTTTTTCGTAGCAAAACAAACTTTATAACCATAATAAAAGTAAATAATAAAACTTAATAAAAATGATAGTAAACTATAGTATCAATTGCTAAAACTTTTACTTCAATAATTAAATAAATTAAAATCAATATTACTATATTCAATTAAATCAATAATCATTCCAATAACTGTTATTAAAAAAATAAAAATAATTGGTAAGATAAGTAATCCAATTACTAAATGCCATTTATATTCAACAATTTTTTTCATAAATTTTCTCCTTTACTAATTAACAAATATTTATAAAAAAATACAAATAAAAAAGTAACTAATAGTTTGTTCTACTAATTAGTTACTTTTTTATTTGCTAGAATCCTTCTTGCTCTTTTCTACTAGCTTCAATATTGATGCAGTGACGTTCGTACCCTGAAACAACAAACAAAGCTTGTCCTTTAGAAGCTCTTGCGATGTAGTCTCTTTCTGTTTTTGTTAGCCCCCCATAACTACGATACAAATCTGCAACATCTTTTAAATCTTGTGGAGCAAGATTTAAAATTAAAGAATACTGTGTGTTGTTGATCATCGCTGTAGTTTTCTTTTTGATATCTTCAGTACCAGTAAAGTCATTTAAGTTTTGCGTTGTAATGATAATTGAACCTTGATACTTACGAATTCGCTTCACCATTTGATACATAAAATTCAAAGCAGCTGGATTATCACGATCAATTGCTAAATGAGCTTCATCAACAATGATTACTATTTCATTCTTGTCTCTAAAGCGATTATGCTTAACTTCTGCTTTAATCACAGCAAGCACTAAATGTAACTGTGCAGCCGTGACTTTAGGTTCATCTTGTTCAAACATTGTTAGCACATCATAAACAACAAATTGATTATTAAATGTTAACGTAGTGTGACCATTTCATAACTTTTCATATTTACCATCATTTAAAAAGTCTGTGGCAATAATATCAATAAACTCTTTTAACAAAACACTAGAATCTTTTTCATACTCTCTTACTAAAAGCTGATAGAAATCAGACATTGTAGGAAACTGAATCCTACTTAACTTATTGACATCAATTTCATTAGTAATATTAAATTGTTGATAGAGTTTCTTTAAATATTTAACTAATAAATTAAATTCACGATCATTAAAGTCAGGATACAATGTTTTAAATCATTGCGTTAGCAAACGCAAGTGATTAGAAACAGGAGCTGAATTTTGTTCATCCATTAGCATTTCAATGCTATTATCTTGTGCTTTTTTAAATTCTGATAAATCTTTAAAATTATTATCTAAAACTTGTAAGGGATTGATTCTTCCTAAAGAAGCATCACCAGTATCAACCCATTGACCATGATAGTAGTTAGCTAAATTTTTATACTCTCTTTCAGGATCAATCACAATCACATTACGACCAACATTTAAATGAAAAGCAATCATTTTTTTAGTTGTAAAGGACTTACCTGAGCCACTTGTTCCGATAATAATTTGATTGTGATTCTTACGTTTACTATCTAGTTTAAAAGGGTCAAACAAGATGCTATCAGCAATGTTACTTTGACCAAGATACATTCCCTTATCATCATTCAAACCACCTGTCATAAAGGGAAAAGCAGCAGCAATTGTTGCACAAGGCATCTCTCGACCCAACATCATAATTAATGGATCATAATTCTTCGGTAGAAAAGCATTAAAAGCATCTAATTGACGATAAGTAAGCGGATTAATTTTCATATCTAATTCTTGTAAGGCTTTCTTTAATCTTGCTTGAGCTTGCTTAAGAATTTTAAAATCAGTACCATAACTTAAGAATAAAATATCAACATTTTTGATGATTTCACTAGAACCATTAATGTCTTCGATTAATTGTTGATAGGCTTCAATCTCATAATTGTTCTCACTACGATTGATGTGAGACTTAGTCATAAATTGTTTAGTAAAGGCATTATTAAGTGCTTTGTTTAAAGACACTTTCATTCTTTGCTGATCAACTGGATTAATATTTCAAATCATGGTTTGCTCATTGCATGCTAAAGCAGCACCTCACAAATCACTAATTATTAAAGGATAGTCGTAAACACCACTAATTGCATAATAAATCTTGTTAGCAGTGAAATATGTTTTATGTAACTGAAAACTTTCAAATCGTAACAACTCACTAAGATTATTTTTATATTTTTCAAACTGACTTTTAGTAATTGGAGTATCATAAGGATTTCAAACTAAATGTAAGATTTGAACAATTTCATAGTTACTTAACCACTCACAAACAAAATTACCATTAATTAATTTATGTTCTAAAACATTCATATTTTCTAATAATTCAGTTTCATTCTTACCATAAACAAAAACATAAAAACATTTCTTAGTTTTGATTCCTTCACTAGTAGCAATTAAATCCTTTTCTAAAGTAGCAATCAAAACTTTAAGTTGAACCTTTCTTGCTAAAAAAGCATCTTCTTTTATTTCTTGCTTACCATAAGCTTGCTTAAGTTTTGTTAATTGACTTTTATAGTATTTAATTGTTTGCTTAAACTCTAATGGTTTTTCTAACTTTAAAATTGTCATTGGAAAGTTAGAAAATTTTAATGTATCTTGTAAGTCTCTTAGTCTTAGTTCTTGTTCTTCAGGATTCAACAAAGTAATATCAAATCCTCTAACACTTAAACATCCTACTAAATTCTTCTTACCATTAATCTTGTTTGTTTGAATAAATGCATCCCCCACAACCTTGTTATAAGGAACTAATAAACTAGTATCGTTACGACTATCTTGCTGATACTTTTTTGCCATTGAACAATGTCTAAATAATAAAATCATCACATTTCAACCCTTCATCCCATGTTGAATTGGAATAATTAAAGGCACAGCACAAATTGCTACTAAAAAGACAGCTAAGATTTTTTGTCAGTTACCTAAGGGTAGTCCAAAAACAAACATACCACTCAAAGCAAACCACACCATAATGATGAGAACATCAATTAAGTTAACATTTCTTCAAATTGTTAGCTTACTTTTATTAATTGATTTTGGGATTAAATTCTTCATAAGTTCTCCTTAAAGATAAAAAAGCCCATTTAGGGCTTTTTTAATAACATATTTAATCATAATATTAAATTTATACACTCATATAACCATTCATATTATTTTTATAAAAATGCAATTTTTTAATTTTATTTTTATTAGACTTTTCAATAACTTTATTAATATCAACAATTTTTTTATTAATTATTTCTTGATTTATTAAAAATTTATATTCATAAACATTATCATAAATCAATACTAATGTTTTTTCTTGTAACTCTTTATCAATCATCAATAAAAATGCAAAATTTAATTCCTTACATAATCATTCATAGTCTTTATGTTCTTCAAATAATTTATTAAATTTATCTTGTTCTTCTTTATCAATATTACCAATAGTATTTTTCATTTTTGAAATTTCTAATGGTTTATATTTATTAAGTAATAAAACTGATTTATCTAAATAATCTTCTATTAATTTTGGTGGTTTTTTTCTTTCTTCTTTCAGTTTTAAAATATATTTTTGAGCAACGTCCATAATAATCATGTTAATAAATGCATTTAAGATTTTAAAATCAATTTTTTTATTCATAATATTATGTCCCACTTTCTGATTTTATTATATCATTATCCAATTTGTCATTATTATTGATACTTGTATCTTGAATATTCTCCTTAGATTCACTTAACCTATTAGTTAATAAATCCACAGTTTTTTCAAATGCTCCATCATTCATAATATTAAATAATTCATCTGCTGTAACGTTATTTATTTTCATATAATTTAAGGCAGCTATTTTTGCTTCAGTTTCTCTATCTTTCTCTTTTTGTTCTTTATCATGTTTTAATTTACTTTTATGGATATAAAAACTTCCTAAAGAGCCTAAACCGCCTCCTATTAATGCTGCAATAATAGTAGCAAGAGGAGAAGCAATTAAAAGCGCATCTTGATCAATTAAAAACAAATTAATAAACCCAACCCTTCATAAGTATTACTTATTCAATTTTACATATACTTAAATAAAAAACCAAGTCCCCTATTAATAAAATTCTTGATTAGAACTTGTTTTTTTATTTAATTACTTATTGTTATTGATAATTTATTATATTTCCTTTATTAAATTTATTTTTTTAATTGGTTCTTCTTTTTCTTGCCACCAATCCCTTTTTTCAAACGATATTTAAAAAAGATAATTGTTCCTATTGTTGTAACAATCAGTACAACAACAACTGACATAATAATTAAATTTGTTTGCTTAGCAATTCAAGTATTATTTGGTGGTAGTGGATTTGGATCAGGGTCAGGAGCTGGTGGTTTTGTTGGAGCAATTTGACCCTCTGGATCGTTAGTTAACTCCAAAGTTGTACCATTTATTACTTTTAATGAACTATCTAATGCGTAGATAGTAATTGATAAACTAACAAGTTCTTTACTGCTAATAAATTGTGCTAAAGTTTCATCATCAATTGACTGCACACCATAATCAGTTTGATAAACTAACTCAGCTTTTGCACTAATAAGTTTCTTTTCAATTGAAGCTAAAATTCAATTATCTCTTAGTTGTTCAATTGTTAGTTCACTAAAATTTTGAGTGTAAAATCATGGTTTAATTTTTGATAAATCAAAAACCCGATCAGGATCATAATGAATATTATTCTTAACTTTAATGGTATTAGAACCAATTGCTCTGGTTGAAGTAGTTAAGGCACTAATATCTAACTCAATTGTTGCATCACCTTCACTATCATAATCTAACAATTCTTTAATCCTATCATCACCAAATGACTTGAATTGATAATCTTCTTGATAGATTAAACTAGTTTTAGCTAATTGACTTTGCACCTGTTTGATAATTTCTTCTTTAATTAAATCAACTGAAGTCAAATTCATCTTAATTGTTCAAAAAGAAATTTCACTTAAATCTAGATAGTTTGCTGGATTAGGATCAACTGGAATTCTTTGCGCTATGATGTCACTAGTGTACTCTTTTCAATAACTAACAACTTGCTCATAATTTAAAATGCTAATATTTCCTGAATCTAAGTTTTTATATTTTGCTAAATAATTTTTTAAATGAAACCCATGAATTGTTGTTCAAAAATCAACTGCGATAGTTGAATCATTTAGCACATCTAAAAATCGTGGATACTTATTTTGATAGTTAGGACCAATTAAAACATATTTTTCATATGCTAAACCATCTAAAGTCTTAGTGATGTAATGTCACATTCCTTGTCAACTTCAATAGGTATTATTCTTATTAGGAATAATTTCTGTTAGTTTTTGCTTGTCATTTGGTTCAGTAAATTCTTTTAAAGCATCATCTACTCCTTCTCGAGAGACAGACTTAACTTGACTAGGCTTAAATGATTGTTGTACTCCCATCCCAGCAACTGATCCTTCAGCAATAAACCCTAAATCATAGTCTTCAGCGTTGGCATTGGGATTAATTAATTCTCCCTGTTTGTTTAAAGGATCTAAAGGAAATGGATATTGCGATTTCTTTTTCACTCAAATAATTTGTGTTTTAGTTCCTGTTTTTGGGTTGACTTCTTTATCATAGTCTGGATTAGTTTTGCCATTAGATAAGGTTGGTGTAATTAATTTTTTTTGATCAGGATTAGTTTCTGGATCTCAAGCATATCATTTTGCTTCTAAAGTCGGCACAAGACTACTAATTGTATATTTAATTTGATACTGCTCTTTGTAACTACCATCATCATGATAAATAATAATATCGTAAACATTAACTGCTTGATCACCATTTTCAACACGATTATCAACCATGTCATAAATAAATTTGTTATTTAAAACTTCTACTAGTTGACCATTGACTGTCATCCATTCAGTTGAATCTTCTAACCCATCAAACTCAATATGTGCTGTTGTATGATATTGCATATTACCACCATAAGTTTCACTAACTTTATCTGGTTCTATCTGCAAACCAACATCAGGAACCATCCCTTTTGTTGAATCTTCTGGATTAACAATTTGTCCTGGCTCAATATGCAATCGCTCACTTAATGATTTACCTCAATAATCATGTGATAGAGTAATGTTAATAGGTGTATTAAAACTTCATACTTGTTGTTGCTTAGTAACTGGATCAAGAAATTTAAAAACTATTGTTGCTTGCCTAGTTGCATTGCTAAATGAAAATGGTTGAATATATTGTTTTCAAGCACCATATTCATCGCCTAAAACTTTTGCAATAACACCATTAATTAAAGTAGTTTCATCATTACCTTTTCCTGTTGGATCTTTGATATTATTAGGATCTTCTAATGAACCTGAATAATTTGATTCTAATTTAATTTGATTTGATAGTGCTGAATTTAAACTATCTTTGATTGCACTTAATTTTCATGATGAACTTATTGTTCCACCACGATAATTAAGATAGCTTTCTGTTCAAATTGAACCAGTACCATATTGATAGGCTTCTGTTCATAAATAAAATCTTAATTTTATCGTTGAACCAGAAACTATCGCATCATAATAAACTCCTGATTGATTGTAACTTCCTCAAGTAAAAGATTTATTAGTGTAAGTTAAACAGTATTTTGACCCACTTGCTCTTAATACACTATTAGCATGCCAACTGCTTTGCTGTGCAATACTAGAAACTGCAATGCTAACACTAGAAAAACTTTTCTTACCCGCTTGCTTGCCATCAGCATAGCCGTTTGCATTTAAACTAATTGTTTTATAGTACTTTTTAAATTGTTCTCAAGTACTTGCATAGTTTGTTCAAATGATTTCTGTTGTGCCATAGTAGTTTTCTTTTGTTGAACCTTTAGCTAAATTACCTTCTTGACGCACTGTTGCACTCGCACTGTTAGAAATTTTAATATCTGGGTGAAATGGTGAATCTGCTAAATTACTAATTGATAATTTATCAAAAGTTTCTGTTGTTGTAACTACAAACCCAGAAAATAAAATACTTGATAGCATCCATGTTCAAATCTTTTTCATTCTAACCTCCTTCTAGTGATATAAATAGAAAAATAATGAAACTGCCAAAACAAAAAAGAAACTAAAAATGATAATGGCGTAAATTAAAAATTTACGCCATTTTTTGTTTCTTATTGTCTCAACAGCATTAATTTTCTTAAGTTTATTAATTTTAAGTAATCTTAATAAACAAAATAAAATCCCAGCTAGTGAACTACTAACCAGGATACTTAATGCTGTCAACATAACAACTCCTTCTATTTAGATTTTGAATTACTTTTTACGTTTGTTGCCGTTGTTGTTTTGTTTGTTTAAAGAATCATTAAACTTATTCATTCCTTCAACATGTGTTCTAACGAACTTTTCTTTATTATCTGCCATTTTTATCACCTCCTTTCGTGTGTGCTACTATAGTTTTATGCCTTTAAAATAAAAAAAGGTCTGATTTGCTCAGACCTTTCATATTTAGTATTTAGTTCCTTTAATTATTTTTCTTCCTCTTCTGATGCTTCAAATTCAATTTCTTCTATTTGATTTTTTTTAAACTCTTGATAGGATTTTTTTCTTTTTAATTGGTTTATTTTTAAGTTTTTTTTAGCTAAGATTTCTTTCAATTTAGCAATTTTTCGATCTTTTGCAGCTAAGATATTTTTTTTATCCAACTCAGAAATCTCAATTTGTTCTTTATATCTAGCAATCTTAGCTTTCATGGTTTTAAGTTCTAATTCCAAATCAACATTCTTTTTTTCTTTTTCAGCAAGAATAGTTTCAGTTTTATGCTTATTGTATTGAACAGCTCAAGCATAAGCAACATCTCAACTTTGTTGCAAAGCAGGATTTTTTCTTAACTTTCGTGCTGAAGGTAAGAGATCCATAGTAGAACTAAAATCTGTAAATTTATTATATTCAGTTCTGGTTGGACATTCTTCACCAAAAGCTAAAATCACTTTATAAGCTCATTCTTTTTTAATTTTTCAATAACACTTAGTAAAAAAAATCTCCATGTCATAATCATAATATTCTAAATGTGTTACTTCTTTGACAACAATACCTGCTTGCCATAAAGATTCTTTTAATCGCATTCGATCAACACGATCTCAATTAGTTCCAAACCCTAGCAAAGTAAAAATACTCATTTATTAACCTCCATACAACCCTTTATTTATTTAATTTTATCAGTTTTATCAGATTGAAGGCTTTTTTTATTGCTTTTTATAATTGGATTTAATGTCTTTCCAACACTAACAAATGGCGCTCCTGCTGCTTTTGCTACTCCTTTAGAAAAGTCTCTAACTCCACCTTTGATACCATTTTTAGATTTTCCATCTCTAAAGTTTGAAACTCCAATTGCTGTAGCACCAATTGCTAAACCAGCTAGACCTAAGATACCTGCTCTTGCAGATAAACCTGTGGTTGCATTACGATAACTCGTAAAATTTATTCCCTCTGAACTTGCTTCACCAGACTGATTACTCATGGCACTGGCAAAACTATTGCCTAAAGATCCTGAATGTCTAATCGCACGTTTGCTTCGCGCAAAGCCCATTGCCTTACCTGCCATTTTCCCTGCTCCCATAGCCATCATTCCTCCTGCCATAGTTGAACGCATTGAAGACATACTTTCTCTAATTCCTGCACTTTCGCCAACAAAATGAGCAATCATGTCAGAAGCAGCCATTGTTGCTAAACCACCACCACATAAATATAAAATAATAAACAATGATTTAGTAAAGTTACTTGTCTCTAACCCTGTTAGCCCCGAACTTAATAAAATTTGTGTTACTGAAATAAAGATGTAGTAACTAACTAAAGTTCCTGTTGAAGCTAGAAACTTCGCTCCAACCATATCTTTTCAGCTAAAAGCAGCCTTGCCATCATCAACAACCATGACTATCATCACAATCGGACTAATCACAAATAAAAAGAATAATTCAATAATCTTTTGGATTAAAGTGATTCCAATCATAAAGATAGCAAACAACATAAATCATGTCCCAAACACTTGAGCCATCATATTGTAATCATTAACATTCCCAGGTACTGAAAAATCACCAGGTACATTATTAGCTGTTCCATCTCAAGTTGGATCACCAATATGTCAGAGATATTGAGCAATGTTGCTGTTGTTTCCAAAATGATTAATCACTGTCATTGCTAAACTTTGGATAATAAAGTTAGCAAGGAAAAAGAAAATTGGAATTAGAAACATAAAACCAAATGCCTTGACAGAATTTTGAATTGCTTGCACAAATTTTGCTTTTGTTTCAACTGATTCTTTGAACATTAAGACAATCATTTGAATAGTGAAGACTAAACTAAAAATACATAAAGCCACCACAACAAATCATCAAAATTGTACTGGAATATTATTCCAATTAAATTCTGTTGACGATCCAAATAAAATATCAGTAATTAATCCACCTGTTAAATATTCTAGTACTGTGTTAAATGCTGAAATTAAATTTAATGGTCCTTGAACAAAAATAAACCATGTTAGTTTCAAAATCGCATTTCAAATCATAAATTCATCCCCTTTCTAAGAGAGTTAACCAACTTCACTCTAACTACCACCTAAACTTGGTGTTTCAACCATTTTGATAACAACATTAGCTATTCCTACTACTGCCAAAGTACCAACAATTGCAATAACTGGTCATTTTAAGGCATTTAAATAAACTGCTCTTGAATCTGGTTCATCAGAGTTACGAATCACACTTCATCAAATTCAAATCGCTTTCAGAGCAGCAAATATTATCTCTAAAGCAATCAAAACTGCTAAGGCTGCGTTAACTCAAATTGTCACCTCTTTTGTAACAGCACTAAAGTCAGGTACATCTGCTAAAATAGTTATGACTGATAAAGCAAATTGTGTCATTTTAGTCCTCCTTAAGCGCTAAAAATATCTCTAAAATTAGCTTTGCTACTTGAATATCATTTCTAATTATTTCTAACTCTTTTTCAGTATAGTAATCTGGATACTTTTCTTTTAGTTTCAACTCTTGCTCTAAACTACTAACTCTAGTACTAAAAATAACAATACCTTCTAACACCTGCTCAGCAGTAAACTTTTCATTAAACTCTAACAATAAAATTTGATACTGATAGTCACAAATCTCAGCTTGATAGGCAAAGCGTTGTGCCTTAACTTCATCAAGCGCACTTTGATAGTCCACTTCATCATCGTAACCATCACGATTATCTTTAATTTCTACTAACATTTCATCACAGTCAAGGATATAGTTTTCTGTTTCTTTAATTAATACTTGATAGTATTTGATATTCTGGACAATTGGATCAGGTGGCTTTGATTTGCCATCTTCAGCACTATTCAAAGAATTGCTACAAGCTACAGTTGTCAAACCTGCACTGCTAACTACTAATGCCTGTGCAGCTAAACTTAAAATTTTTTTCATCTCTTTTCCCCCACTAATTTTTGATTTTCCCAACTGAAATTGAACTGTCGTCAATCAGCACTCAACGAATCACTAAATGACTATCGCCACAAAGAAAATAGACATGTCAACGCTGCTCACTAATTTGTTTAGCAGATTGATAAACCAATTTCTTACAACACTTAACAGGTTTAATTTCTTTACAATTACTACAGTTTTGATAGCTATAAGCCGAACAATAATTGTATTGCTTGTTTGCATATAATAACTTTTGATTTTCCACTGGTAGATATTTCTTAATTATTTCGTTAATTGACATAATTTTTCCCCCTAAAATTTATAAATATTTTATTGTCCTTTTAAGACTCTAGCACTTATAAGTGCTGGTATTGCTTATGGTCAGGGTTACCACCCCCAATAATTCACTAATCTACCACGAATTAATGAATCAATTTTTCAATTGCTATTCAATTTTGTCAACTACGCTAATAAATTAAGAAATGATCTTGCTGATTCTCAGTATAGCAATCAACATCATCTTCATTTGCTTTTAAGTCTTGATACAACTGTTCACCAAGAACTAATGTTGTTGCTATCTCTGCTTTTTCGTAGTCAAAGATGATGATTTGATACTCTTTTTTAAAATCCATCTCAACAACCATTAACTCATCAGAACTAATTGCTGATGAAACAACTAAGCGAGACAAGAAGATTCCTGCATCAACATTATCTGCTGGCTCAAGATACTGCTTAGGAGGAATTATTTTGATAAAATAAGGTGTTTCTTTGATGATTCATTTTTTATTGAGAAAAACTTTTTTAATGTTTTGATTTACCATATTGCTTCCTTCTTTCTTTTTTTGATTAGTGCACGATAGTGAATTGAACTAATCCGGAAACAATTTTATTCAGCCGATATAAGAGATAAATTCTAATTCAGGCATAAAAAAACTAGTAGGCAACCTACTAGTTTTTTTACACCTAGCACACTAAATAGTGCTATTGATGTTGACAGTGACAACCTGCGCAGTCACATTGTTCGCAGTGACAAGTACATTGTTCTTCTGAACTATCTTGATTGTCTTGCTCTGAACTTCCTTGCATATTTTCATCCATATTACTGAACCTCCTTATTTAATTCTGCTTTAATTATAACTACAATTTATTTTTAATTGTCAAAATATAATAAACAAGAATAAATAAACAAATTAAGCTAACTCTTGACTTCTTTTTG
Source organism: Spiroplasma platyhelix PALS-1 (assembly GCF_021496725.1). Taxonomy (GTDB): domain Bacteria; phylum Bacillota_I; class Bacilli_A; order Mycoplasmatales; family VBWQ01; genus Spiroplasma_D; species Spiroplasma_D platyhelix. Next base: position 246,794 of record NZ_CP051215.1, on the reverse strand, counting down.
CTACTGCTGCTATTGCCTCAGATACAACTTGCTTGAGATTGTGTTGATCAAAAACGCTAATTGCTTCAATTGTTGTACCACCAGGAACACTAACTTGCTTTTGCAGTTCTGCTAAACTATCTGAACTATGCTGAATATTTGCTGCTACACCTACTAAAAGTTCAGTAATGATGCTCTTACTGTCTGCTAAACTGATTTTGCTATCCAGAGCCATTTGCATCAATGGTTGCAATCAGTAGTAAAGATAGGCACTAGCGCTACCACAAATAGCAATGAACACATGAATCTTTTCTTCTGGCAAGACGATAGTCTTGCCTAATAAATTAAAAATCTCTTGAGCAGTTTGATTGGCTTCTGGCTTACCTTCTTGCGCGATCATTGTCATCGATTGATTAAACTGACAAGAAGTGTTAGGCATAGCTCTGCTAACTGAAGCATTAGGGAATATTGCTTGCAATTGCTGTAAGTTGACACCTGCTGCAACTGAGATGATGATTTGCTGTTTACTAAATATTGCTGAGAGTTGCTCTTTGTTTTTGCTGATGTCATCTGGTCTTAAAGCCAACAAAACAACCTCACAATCTGCTAAAGTAGCTCAATCCTTGCTAACTTTAAAGTTTTCTTTCTGATAGGCTGCCATACTGCTATCTGAGCCAACAACGATATGAAAGTCTTCTTGCTGATACTTCTTACTAGCTAATAAACCTTTAATGATGGCTCCACCTAAATGACCTGCACCTAAAAAACCAATTTTCATGCTTCTAACTCCTTATACTTTGCTAAATTGTATCATAAAGCCACTCTATTCAAATAAAAAAGACCCTTTCTTTTAAAAAGAAAGGGTCTTCTCGGTCAAGCTGACGCTTGAAATTAAACTTTGGCATTGTGCTATTTTTGCACATAGTGCTATTTTCGCCGCTGATATGCTTAACTTCTGTGTTCGGAATGGGAACAGGTGATCCATATCGCTATGAACACCAAAGAATGAACTTTGTGTTTTATGTAATTATTCTCTAAAAACTAGATGTAGGCATCACAATAAATCGTGATATAAATTTGTTCGCAATAGCGCATTTCTCTAATAAATCCTCGATCTATTAGTATTGGTTAGCTGAACACGTCACCGTGCTTACACACCCAACCTATCAACCTTGTTGTCTTCAAGGGATCTTACTCCTTACGGATGAGAAATCTAATCTTGGAACTGACTTCGCACTTAGATGCTTTCAGTGCTTATTCATGCCCTACATAGCTACCCAGCTGTGCCACTGGCGTGACAACTGGTGCACCAGAGGTAGGTCCATTCCGGTCCTCTCGTACTAGGAACAGCTTTCCTCAAATTTCTTGCGCCCACGACAGATAGGGACCAAACTGTCTCACGACGTTCTGAACCCAGCTCGCGTACCGCTTTAATGGGCGAACAGCCCAACCCTTGGAAGCGACTACACCTCCAGGATGCGATGAGCCGACATCGAGGTGCCAAACCTCCCCGTCTATGTGAACTATTGGGGGAGATAAGCCTGTTATCCCCGGGGTAACTTTTATCCGTTGAGCGACGGCCCTTCCACTCGGGACCGCCGGATCACTAAGCCCAACTTTCGTTTCTGCTCGACGTGTTAGTCTCGCAGTCAAGCACCCTTCTACCTTTGCGCTCTATGTATGATTTCCATTCATACTGAGGGTACCTTTGGGCGCCTCCGTTACTTTTTAGGAGGCGACCGCCCCAGTCAAACTACCCACCAGACACTGTCCTCAGACCAGATCATGGCCTCAAGTTAGAATTTCAGTATAACAAGGGTGGTATCCCAAGGTTGACTCAGTGCCTACTAGCGTCTGCACTTCATCGTCTCCCACCTATCCTGTACAAGTTATACCAAAATTCAATATCAAGTTGTAGTAAAGCTCCACGGGGTCTTTCCGTCTAATCGCGGGTAACCTGCATCTTCACAGGTACTAAAATTTCACCGAGTCTATAGCCGAGACAGCGTCCGGATCGTTACGCCTTTCGTGCGGGTCAGAACTTACCTGACAAGGAATTTCGCTACCTTAGGACCGTTATAGTTACGGCCGCCGTTCACTGGGGCTTCAGTTCAAAGCTTCGCATATAAATATGCTAACAAATCGCTTTAACCTTCCAGCACTGGGCAGGCGTCACCCCCTATACTTCGTCTTACGACTTTGCAGAGAGCTGTGTTTTTGCTAAACAGTCGCCCGGACCTCTTCACTGCGGCTCATATTTCTATGAGCACCCCTTCTCGCTAACTTACGGGGTTATTTTGCAGAGTTCCTTAGCTATAGTTATCTCGCTTGCCTTAGGATATTCTCCTTGACCACATGTGTCTGTTCTCGGTACAGGTACCATAATAATATCTTTAGAAGCTTTTCTTGAAAGCATGGCGTCAGATACTTCGTTACTAGGCGAACCGTTCACTACCCATCGTATTTCAAGGTTAACGCTGTGCGGATTTGCCTACACAACCCTCTTTATACTTAGCCCAGCACTTCCAGTCGTTGGGATATCTTAGCCTTCTTTGTCACTCCATCAGTTATTATGGTAGTACAGGAATATCAACCTGTTGTCCATCGACTACGCCTCTCGGCCTCGCCTTAGGTCCTGACTAACCCTGGGTGGACGAACCTTGCCCAGGAAACCTTGGTCAATCGGCATGAAGGATTCTCACCTTCAATCGTTACTCATGCCGGCATTCTCACTTTTAAGCGCTCCACCAGTCCTTACGGTCTAGCTTCGTTGCTGCTTAAAACGCTCCCCTACCGCCCAAGTGTGTGTAAACACACACTATAGACCCATAGCTTCGGTACAATGCTTAGCCCCGGTACATTTTCCGCGCAAAATCATTCGACTAGTGAGCTGTTACGCACTCTTTAAAGGGTGGCTGCTTCTAAGCCAACCTCCTAGCTGTTTAAACAATTTCACATCGTTTTCCACTTAGCATTGATTTGGGGACCTTAGCTGATGATCTGGGCTGTTTCCCTCACGTCCATGGACCTTATCACCCATAGACTGACTGCTAGACATGAAACAATGGCATTCGCAGTTTAATTGCATTCAGTACCCCGAGGTGGGGCCATCATACATTCAGAGCTTTACCTCCATTGTCCTAATTCTAACGCTAGTCCTAAAACTATATCGGGGAGAACCAGCTATCTCCAGGTTCGATTGGAATTTCACCGCTAGCCACAAGTCATCCACGGTCTTTTCAACGAACGTTGGTTCGGTCCTCCATTAACTATTACATTAACTTCAACCTGCTCATGGCTAGATCACCTGGTTTCGGGTCTACAACTACATACTAAACGCCCTATTAAGGCTCGCTTTCACTACGGCTCCGTGTTTTCCACTTAACCTTGCATGTAATCGTAACTCGCCGGCTCATTCTACAAAAGGCACGCCGTCACCCATTAACGGGCTCCGACTTGTTGTAAGCATATGGTTTCAGAAACTATTTCACTCCCCTTACGGGGGACTTTTCACCTTTCCCTCACGGTACTGGTTCACTATCGGTGATTGGTTAGTATTTAGCCTTACGCAGTGGTCTGCGCAAATTCCGACAAGATTTCTCGTGTCTCGTCGTACTCAGGATACCATCAGAAGATTTGTCAATTTTATATACTGGGCTTTCACCATCTATGGCGTTGCTTCCCAACAACTTCTACTATCGACAAATTTTGTAACTTCTATAATGATGGTCCTATAACCCCACTCTGATGAGTGGTTTGGGCTGGTCCCTTTTCGCTCGCCGCTACTAAGGGAATCGCATTCGCTTTCTTTTCCTCTAGGTACTAAGATGTTTCAATTCTCTAGGTATCACTCTGAATAGCTATGAATTCACTATTCAGTACTATCTGATTAGAGATAGTGGGTTTCCCCATTCGGAAATCTCCGGATCAAAGTTTATTTCCAACTCCCCGAAGCTTATCGCAGGTAATCGCGTCCTTCTTCGTCTTCCAATCCCAAGGCATCCACCATACGCTCTTATTAATTTATTAGAATAATCCTATTGCAAGATAATTTATAAAAAATTTGATTAATTTTGATGTCTACTTATCTAGTTTTTAAAGAACAATTACACTCGAAAACATTTTGTTAAAAATGTTTGAAAATGTGTTTTTTCAGAAATTAAAACAATCTCTGAAAACTAAATAGAACTCGAACTTTAATAATCCGTATTAAATCAAGGTTAAATTTCTATACATTGTTGTCTGTAAAGACAATTCTCCATAGAAAGGAGGTGATCCATCCACATCTTCCGATACAGGTACCTTGTTACGACTTAAGCCCAATTGCCACCACTGCCTTGGGTAGCTCCCTCCTTGCGGTTAGGACACCAACTTCTGGCATTGCCGACTCTCGTGCTTTGACGGGCGGTGTGTACAAGACCCGAGAACGTATTCACCGTGACATTGCTGATTCACGATTACTAGCGATTCCGACTTCATGAAGTCGAGTTTCAGACTTCAATCCGGACTGAGACTGATTTTTTGAGATTAGCTCGATCTCGCGATTTTGCGACTCTTTGTATCAGCCATTGTAGCACGTGTGTAGCCCAGGCCATAAGGGGCATGATGATTTGACGTCATCCCCACCTTCCTCTAGCTTACACTAGCAGTCTCCTTAGAGTCCCCAACTTAATGCTGGCAACTAAGGACAAGGGTTGCGTTCGTTGCTGGACTTAACCAAACATCTCACGACACGAACTGACGACAACCATGCACCACCTGTATCCCTGTTAACCTCCACTATATCTCTATAGCATTGCAAGGTATGTCAAGGCCTGGTAAGGTTCTTCGCGTTGCTTCGAATTAAACCACATGCTCCACCGCTTGTGCGGGTCCCCGTCAATTCCTTTGAGTTTCACTCTTGCGAGCATACTACTCAGGCGGAGTACTTAATGCGTTAGCTACAGCACTGCCTTTTGGCAACACTTAGTACTCATCGTTTACAGCGTGGACTACTAGGGTATCTAATCCTATTTGCTCCCCACGCTTTCGTGCTTCAACGTCAGTAATAGGCCAGCTAGCCGCCTTCGCCACTGGTGTTCCTCCATATATCTACACATTCCACCGCTACACATGGAATTCCACTAGCCTCTCCTATACTCTAGCCTTGCAGTTTCCAAGGCGAATGAGAGTTGAGCTCTCATATTTAACCTCAGACTTACAAAACCGTCTACGCACCCTTTACGCCCAATAAATCCGGATAACGCTTGCCACCTATGTATTACCGCGGCTGCTGGCACATAGTTAGCCGTGGCTTTCTAGGTAAGGTACCGTCATAAGTAGAACCATTTCCTGTCCTACTATTTCTTCCCTTACAACAGACCTTTACAATCCAAAGACCTTCATCAGTCACGCGGCATTGCTCCATCAGGCTTTCGCCCATTGTGAAAAATTCCCTACTGCTGCCTTCCGTAGAAGTTTGGGCCGTGTCTCAGTCCCAATGTGGCCGTTCATCCTCTCAGATCGGCTACGCATCATTGCCTTGGTAGGCCATTACCCTACCAACTAGCTAATGCGCCGCATCCTCATCAAATAGCGAAGCTTGAAAGCTCCTTTCATTCCTAGAAAATCATCCTAGGAACAACATGCGGTATTAGCTGTCGTTTCCAACAGTTATTCCCCACTAAATGGTAGATTAGATACGTGTTACTCACCCGTTCGCCACTAAGTAGTAAACTACTTCGTTCGACTTGCATGTATTAGGCATGCCGCCAGCGTTAATCCTGAGCCAGGATCAAACTCTCATAAAAAAATTTTAATTAAAGTATAATTCTGACTTAATTGACGGATTAATTCTTGTTCTATTTAGTTTTCAAAGATCGTTCTTTTTTTCTTAATTTTGTAACCTTTGTTTTCGGTCACAATAAGAATACTACCTAAAAGCAAAACCATTGTCAACTAAATTAAAGAAAAAAAAGAATTATTTTTTTTCATTGATTTTTAGTCAGTAAAATCAAGCAAAAAGGCATTTTCTTTTTTTAAGAAAATGCCTTTTTTAAATAAATCTATTTTTTAATTTCAGTCTTGTCTTTATCCTTGTTATCAGCAACTGGAGTTGCAACTGACTTAGCTTCAGTTTCTTGTGCTAAAGCTGTAGTCTTTTTACTTGTGGGAATGTTTTCACCTTTATAAGTATGACATTTCATACAAGCATGATGAGGTAAAACTACTGAACCACAATTAGGACAATTAGATGTTGTACGAGAAATTAAAGCGTGATGACTACGACGAGTATTCTTACGCATTTTTGAAGTTCTTCTTGCTGGTACAGCCATATTTATGTTCCTCCTTGAAATTTACATACCAATAAATTATATATGTATTATTTAAAAAATGCCAATATTTTTTCACTTTTTTACTTTTTTTCTTCAATTTTGAACTTAATTGTTAAATATTTATCATTTAAGGTTGCTAAATAACTTCCAACACCCACAAAATTGTAAAGCTTTAGTGATAAATTAGGATAATTCTTGTTAATTTTGTTATCTAGAAACAAAAACTTGGTAATATCTTGTGTTTGTAAATCACGAACTAGTTTACTGCTAATACTTTTATTTTCTGGAACTGATCAATAGAATTCTTGTCTATCAGCATCATATCTTGTTAACTTACCATAATTACTAGCATCAACATCTGCTAGAACAACAGATTTTGTTTGATCATAGGTTAAGTAACCTGCCTGAAATGCAATAACCTTTAATGGTCCTAATTGCTTCAAAAAATTAAGTCTGTTAATTGCTACTAAGGCTTGTCTAACGGTATAAGTAGTATCTTTAATCAATAAAGGATGATGCTCAACTTCACTTTGACTAACTAGTAAAGTTTCATGATTTAATTTATATTCTAAAATCATGATTAGCTCTTTTACGATTAATTCATGATTGCTAATGAAATCTTGCACTAAATCCTCACTAGAACTAGCAAAGTTAGCATCAAATACCTTCATACTAGTCACTTCAGGAAATAAAGACACCACTAATAGGTTGTCATAATAATAGTTAAGCTCAAATTTACTCAAATCATTGGCTAACCGATGATAGAAATAACTAACAATGTGATAGTTATTTAAAAATAAGAATTGTTTTAAGATATTTTTGTTACGACCACTCTGATTTTTAAGGGCAGTGTCTGCATTAAATGAAAGTGCTACTTTAAGATAAAAGTTATCTAGATATTGATAGAATAAAGGCAAACTTAAATCATAATCAGCGATAATCCTTGCTAGTCCTTGCATTTGATACTTTTGATAGTAGTCTCGTACCACTTGATACATTCGCTTCGGTACTTGATATCATGCTTGTAAATTGTTTAAGATAACTTCCTTACTTCTTGCTTCTAAATTAATAGTGCAACCTTCTGGTAGACTGAAGCCTTGCTCAAAGATATCCTTATGCTTTAAAGTTGCTTGATTGTGATACAAATTCTTAATTCCTACTGTAATATCATACTTTTGATCAATATTAGCGATTAAATCATAAACTGATAGCTTATTCTTACTATTTGTCTTTCTTAACCCTCTACCTAATTGCTGTAAGAAGATTGTTTTTGAGTTTGTTGGTCGTAATAAGATAATACTATCAATCTCAGGGACATCCATCCCTTCATTAAACATATTAACAACACATAAATAGTTAATTTTTCGCTTTTTAAAGTCACTAATGATTTTACTACGCAAATGATTAGTCTTGCTTGTTAGATACGCTGCTTTTAAGCCATTTTGATTTAAAAAGTTACTGATAACCTCAGCATGCTCAACATTGATACAAAATACTAATGCTAAGGGCTGATGATAGATTCCGATATAATTCTTAATCACACTAAACAACAATTCATTTCTACCATGATTATTTAGTGCTCGAAAGACTTGTTGATCATTGTTTAAATCCACTCCAACTAAATTACTCTGAATGTCATCAATACAATAGTAATCAAATTTTGATAGTAATCTTTGATCTATTGCATCCCACAACCTTAACTCGTAAGCAAACTCATCATCAAAGTAAGGCAAGATACTTTTATTATCTTCTCGTTCTGGAGTTGCTGTTAGACCAATAACTTCTTCTGGTTGAAAGTAATTAAAGACACGATCAAAGGTTTTTGCAGCAATATGATGTGCTTCATCAAAAACAATCACATCAAATTGATTAACAGAAAAGCGCTTTAAATGTAAGTGCACAGTTTGAATTGTGGCAAATAAGTAACCACTACTAAAGTTATGTTTGCCAACATTTAAAATGCTAGCAAAGTTAGCATCATTCAAGACTTGTCTAAAAGTTGCTAGCGCTTGTTCAACAATCTCTTTTTGATGCGCTAAAAATAAGATTTTTGGTCTTCTGCCATGATTTTGAACTTGCTTTAAATAATCAAATGCACTAACAACAGTCTTGCCAGTACCTGTCGCCATAATGATTAAATGCTTATGCTTATTAATTTTTCTGCGATAAGCTAACTTTTCTAAGATTTCAATTTGAAAATCATACAAAACATAATTAACTAATTGAATATGTTTATCTTGTTGCTTTTGGTCTATTCGTTTGAATAATTCTTTTCTTACTAATTCATCATTAAAATCAAGCAAATTATCCTCTCATAATTTTTGATACTCTTGTTCAACTTTTTGATACAATTCTTGATTATCAAATTGACTAATTCTTAAATTTCATTCTCTACCTGTTGCCATTCCTGGCATTGTTAGATTACTAGACCCAATAACAGCCGAAGAAAACCCCGAATCTCTTTGAAAGATTGCTGCTTTGATATGGATTCTTTCACTTCTCAACTCAGTGTTGTCTTCAATTCTGATTGTGATATTAGGATAAGTCTTAATCAATTGCTCTAATTCATATAAGTTAACAAACAAAGCTTGATCATCAAAAGTAGTAGTAATCAAAGTAATTGGAATGTTATGTTGCAAAGCATGACTAAAAGCATTACGTAACTTATTAATCATTGCTTTAGAAATAAAAGGATAAACAAATGCAACAGCATCACTAGTGATGATTTCTTTATTTAATTGTTCAATTAGATTTTGTTCTTTACTGTTAGTAAATAAGTAGTTGTCAACTAATCTAATGTTACTTTGATAGTTAATATCTTGCTTTGAGTCTTTAATTTGTAACAAAACATCATGACTAAATTGTTGACTACTAAAATTTGCTAGTAAATTATTTAAAAATTTAATTTTATCGCTGACACTATCAATATTTGATAAGTGATTAACGATGATACTACTAAGTTGATTAGTTAAGTAACTATCAATATTATTGATAGTTTTTGCTTCGTTTTTGATGTCTTTAGTTAAATAACTATCACTAATTTCATCTGTTAAGTTTAATAATAAATCATAGTATCCTTTTTTCATGTTATTAAACCCTTATTCCATTGATTAAGATAAGTATAAAATAAAAAATCTCTTAATCAAGAGATTTCTATTCTTTTTAATTTGAATATGAATATGGATGATCTTTAATCCCTATTTCTTTATTAACTAATTTTTGATAGTATTCCTCTTTATATTTCAGAAAATCTAATTCATTTTGTAACTCAGCAATTTTTGCTTGAACAATTTCTTGTTGCTGGATAATCATTAAGTGTCGTTCTGATACCGTACTTTGACCTTTAGTACATAAATCAAGATATTTTTTGATATCTTTTAGTGACATTCCTGTCTTTTTTAAGCAAACAATCACTTCCACTCATGATAAATCAACTTCATTCAAATAACGATAGCCATTGCTATCTCTTTTCAAGAATGGCATCAAACCTTGCTCATGATAGTATCTAATTGTTGCACCACTAATGGCAAACTTCTTTATAAGATCATTTAAATATAATTTTTTCATTTTTTTTAACTATTCTCCTTGCCTTAAAGTAACTTTAATCTTTTACAATTATAACAGAGGTGATAAAAATGAAAACAAGAACATTAGGTAAAGAATTAATTGTTTCAGAGATTGGGTTAGGATGTATGGGATTAAGTATGAGTTTTCCTCCATTTCCTTCAAAAGAAGAAGCAGTAACATTCTTAAGCGAAGCATATCAAAAAGGGGTTACTTTTTTTGACACAGCAGAAATTTATGGACCATTTAATAATGAAGAAATTGTTGGTGAAGCTTTAAAATCATTTAGAGATAAAGTTATCATTGCAACAAAATTTGGTTTCAAATATGATGGCAACAAAGTTGTTGGTTTAGATAGCAGTGAAACAAATATTCGTCGTGCCATTGAAGGATCACTAAAAAGACTGCAAACTGATTATATTGATTTGTACTATCAACATCGAGTAGATCCAAATACACCAATTGAAGAAGTTGCCAAAGTAGTCAAACAATTAATGACAGAAGGAAAAGTACGCTACTGAGGTCTAAGTGAAGCTTCACCAAAAACAATTCGTAAAGCTCATGCTGTTTGTCCAGTAACTGCACTACAAAGTGAGTACTCAATGTTTTGAAGAGACCCTGAAAAAGAAATCATTCCTACACTTGAAGAATTAGGTATTGGCTTTGTTCCTTTTAGTCCTTTAGGTAAGGGATTCCTAACAGGAACTGTCAAGCCAGGTCAAATATTTGGTGAAGGAGACTTCAGAAACACAATCCCAAGATTCAACACTCCCGAATATGTCGAAAAGAATATGAAACTTGTTGAGTATGTCAAAGAACTTGCAGCAACTAAACAATCAAGCCCAGCTGCAATTGCAATTGCTTGAATTCTTGCCCAAAAGCCATGATTTGTTCCAATTCCTGGTACTAAAAAGATAAGTCGTTTAGAAGAGAATCTATCAGCTGCTGAGATAAAATTTAGTGAAGCAGAGCTTGCTGAAATCAAAAAACATTTAGATGCCATTGAAATTGTTGGTCATCGATATAGCGAAGCTTCAGAAAAACAAATTGATAAATAAACAATAGGAGATAAGATATGACAAACAAAGTATGATTCATCACTGGAGCTAGTAAAGGCTTCGGAAGAATTTTAGTTAATAAACTATTAAAACGTGGCGATAAAGTTGCTGCAACAAGCAGATCAATAGAAAGTTTTGCTGACATCAAAGATAGCAATTTTTTAGCCTTAGAAGTTAAGAATTTAGCTGACGAACAAACAGTCAAGCAAGCAGTTGAAAAAACAATTGAAACATTTGGTGCAATCAACATCTTAGTAAATAATGCTGGCTATGGCTTATTAGGAGCTTTTGAAGAGATATCTGATGCTGAAATGCGAACAGAATTTGATGTTAATGTCTTTGGTACATTCAACACAATCAGAAATATCCTACCATTTATGAGAAAACAAAAATCTGGTCAGATAATTAATATTTCTTCAATTGCTGGGTTTGTTGGTTACGAAAACTGAACAGCATACAACGCAAGTAAATTTGCTGTTGTTGGATTTAGCGATTCGCTAAAACATGAATTAAAACCATTAAATATTAGAGTGCTATGTGTCATGCCTGGACCATTCAACACTGACTTTTTAAATAACAATTCACTAAAAGTTTCTGATCAAAGAATTTCTGACTATAAAACTAATGCTGTCCATTCTGCTTGAGATGAAATGAACCACAAGCAAGAAGGTGACCCAGACAAAGCAATGGATGCCTTAATTAAATTAGTTGATGAAAATAACATCAATATTGATCAAGCCTTTTTTGGGAAATGAGCCTATCAAGGAGCAAAAGAACAAATCAAAAATATTGAAAATCAAATGAATGAAATTTCTTCCCTAGTTGAACATTTAGAATACAACTAACAAAAAAGTACATCTTACGATGTACTTTTTTTATTGTTGTGCTTTTCAAATTTCAGCTTCTTTTGTTAGCGTCTTATCAAAAATTTCTAACACCTCTTCAAGACCAATTTTCTTGACACTAGAAAATAAAATTACTTCTGTGCTAATTGGTAGATTTAAAGTTGTTAGCAGTAACTTCTTTTGTTTGATATATTGATTCTTGCTCACCTTATCAACCTTTGTTGCTACTAAGTAAATCTTATGTTTCATATATTGCAAATATTCCAACATCAAAACATCATCTTTTGTTGGCTGGTGACGAAAATCTAATAGTAAAAAGATTGCTTTTAAATTCTTTCTTGTTGCTAGATATTCTTCCATCATGTCAGCAAATTGTTCTTTTTTACTACGATTCACCTTAGCAAATCCATATCCTGGCACGTCAACAAAACGAAACTGATTATTGTTGATATTAAAGAAATTTAAAATTTGTGTCTTTCCTGGTGTTTGAGAAGTTCTAGCTAAATTCTTTTGGTTAACTAAAGTGTTGATAAAGCTAGACTTACCAACATTACTACGACCAACAAAACAAAACTCAATAATTTGATCTTTTGGTCACTGACTTTCTTCTACTGCACTAGTCAGAAATTGTGCTTGTTTGATTGCTAACATTTTATCCTCACTACTTCTTCTTTATTTAATTATATTACAACTTTTAATCTTTAAAATTTTAATTAATAATGTTACAATATAAATGTAAAGAAGGAGTAAGCCTTCGCATTCCCAACCCTGGCTGTTGGGCTTTTTATTACCTTTTTTCAAATTGGATATTTGCTCTTAAAAACCTAATTAAACTAAAATCTCTAACCTAATTCTAACATTAAACCATACAAAAAAAGACCTTTAAATAAGGTCTTTTTTCATATTTTTATATGCTAATTTTACACTTGCTAAAATGCTTCTGGTTGAGCTTCATCTTGCTTAACTCTTACTTTGTTTTGCTTGAAGATGATATCGTAAACTTCACGATAGAACTCAACAGGAAGAATCTTTAATTTCTTCTTTACTTCTTCAGGAATGTCATCTAAATCCTTTAAGTTTTGCTTAGGAATTAAGATTGTTTTCAAACCACTTCGATTAGCAGAGATTGATTTTTCTCTTAGACCACCAATTGGTAGCACATGACCACGAAGCGTAATTTCTCCTGTCATCCCAATATCTTTTGATACTGGCTTATGAGATAGAGCAGAGATGATTGCTGTTGTTAGTGTGATTCCTGCACTTGGTCCATCTTTTGGAACTGCACCTTCGGGAACATGGATGTGGATGTCATTTGTTGCGAAAACAGAAGGATCAATCTCAAATAAACCACTATTTGCTTTGATGTAATCTAGAGCAATAGTTGCTGATTCTTTCATCACATCTCCTAATTTACCTGTTAGCACTAAGTTACCTTTTCCTTTAAAGAAGTTAACTTCAATCGGTAGGATATCTCCACCAAATTGAGTGTAAGCTAACCCAGTAACAACACCAACTTGTGATGCTTCTTCTTTTTTAGTGTAGTCAAAGATTTGTTTTCCTAAATAGTCCTTCACATTTTCACTTGTTAGTTCTAACTTAGAAATTTGTTTGTTTAGATACTGAACAATGAATTTACGAGAAATCTTATTTAGTAAACGTTCTACTTGACGCACACCAGATTCACGAGTGTAGTATTTAATAATTTCTTCAATTGCATCAGTTTTATATTTAATTAATTTATTATTTAATCCTGTGATCTCGTTCACTCTTGGAATTAGATATTGCTTAGCAATTTCTACTTTTTCTAACTCTGTGTAAGAAGATAATTCAATGATTTCCATACGATCTTTTAATGGTTCAGGAATCCCTTCAATATAGTTAGCAGTCGCAATGAACATTACTTTTGATAGATCATAGTTTTCTTCAATGTAGTGATCTGAGAAGTTAGCATTTTGCTCAGGATCTAGCACTTCTAACATCGCACTAGAAGGGTCACCACGATAGTCTGATGCCATCTTATCAATCTCATCTAATAAGAAGACTGGATTGATAACTTTAGCTTTCTTCATACCTTGAATAATTCTTCCTGGCATCGCACCAATATATGTTTTTCTATGGCCACGAATTTCTGACTCATCTTTCACTCCACCAAGTGAAACCTTCACAAAAGAACGATCCATTGCTTCAGCAATTGATTTTGCTAACGAAGTCTTTCCAACCCCTGGAGGCCCAACTAAACAAATAATTTGGCCTGGTAGGGCTTTAGACATTTTTTGGACAGCTAAGTACTCAACAATTCTTTCCTTAACTTTATTTAATCCATAATGATACTTATCAAGAATTGCTTGAACACGCTTTAAATCATAATTTTCTTCACTATCTTTTTGATATCATGGAATATTCATCATTCAATCAATGTAAGTACGTAAAATGTTAGCTTCACTTGAAGCTTGTGGCATTTCATCACAACGAGCAATCTCTTCTCTAATACGTTCTTTAATATTTTCTGGGAACGGTTCAGTTTCAAGACGTTCTAGATAACGATTAAGTTCATTTGACTTACCATCAATCTCACCTAACTCTTCTTTAATTGCTCTTAGTTTTTCTCTTAGATAGTATTCTTTTTGTTGTTCATCAATACGATCTTTGATTTTATTTGTTAGTTCTTTTTCAATAATACCAGCTTGTTTTTGTCCACTGATATCTTTAACTAATAAATCTAAACGCTTCTTAACATTAGGTTCAGATAACAATGCTTGACGCTTTTCAATTGTTAGATAAGGTAGGAATTGAGCCATCTTATCTATGATCTCAGTTGCTTCCATCCCATCAGTAATTTGACTAATTACTCCTTGTGGAATTGAACCATGAACATCTAAAATGTATTGTAGATTGTTCACAATTGATTGAATTAATTCTTCTTCATCTTCTTTATTGATTGCTTCTTTTTCAATAATTTCTGCATCACCAGAGTAGAAAGTCTTTTCTTTTAAGTTAGTAACTTTTACTCTTTCTTTACCTTGAAAAACTACTGTTAGTGTATCATCAGGAAAAACTTTTTTAATTGTAACATCACATAAAGTTCCAACATGATAAATATCACTAGATTTTGGATTTTCAGTTTTTGGATCTTTTTGTGATAATAAGATCATTTGAGAATTTCCATTTTGCTTTGCTTCATTGATAGCAGCAATTGACTTTGCTCTACCAACTTCTAGTTCTACTTCAACATTTGGAAAAACAAAATTTCCTAATGTTACAAGAACTGGAATATCAGTAAGTTTTTTTTCTTTCATACTTTCACCTCAAGATTATTGTTTTAATTTAATCATCATAATTTATTGATATAAATTATTATAATATAAATTGTTAGCACTTACAAATAATAACTGCTAAAATATCCCCCGCTCAAGAAATATTTTTCAACATTATAATTTTATAATATTTTAAATAAAAAAAATGTTTAACCCTTTTTATATGTTATATTTAAGAAAAAAGGGGATACATAATGTTAGTATTATATTCAATGATTGGAATAGTTAGTTTTATTATAGGAATTACTATTATTGTCTTAGTAATTCAATTTTTAAGTGCAGGAATCAATTATTTTCGATTAGCAAATAAAAAAATAAAATTAGAATTAGCAACCCAAGAAAAAGAAATCATAGAAACAAACGAAATCAAACAAGAAAAACTTAACAATTTTGAAAAATAAAAAAGCAGTTTTTAAAAACTGCTTTTATTTTATTTACTAATTTTTCTTTGACTTAGCAGGTGCTGCTTTTGCTTTTGAAACTTTTGGTTTTACTTCATCAGCTGTTGTTTTAGATTTTGGTGCAGTTGCTGCTGCTTTCTTTTCTACTGTTTTTGTTGATGATCCATTGTTTTCTCACAATCAATCTAATGTTTTATTACGTCTGATGTTGCTAACAATGAAATTTAAATCTTTCATGTTTTTCTTAATTTCTTCAATCGGGATGTTAAATTGCATACTAATTTGATTGATGTAATCTTCAATTTCTCCATCAGTTGCTGTGATGTTTTCTGCTTTGGCAATTTCTTCTGTTAGGATATAAGTTTGTAGTTGTCAAAGCGCATCTTTTTGGGCTTCTTTTCTAACTTCTTCTTCTGTTAGATTTGTCATTTTTTGATAGTCTTCAAAAGTAACATTTTGTTGTTTCAATTGCATTTTAAACTCATTAAGTAAACGATCTGTTTCTTTATCAATTAATGAATTAGGAACAATGATATTTGCTGATTTTAAAATTTCTGTAAAGAGATTATTTATAAACTCGTCTTTTACTGAACGCATCTTTTGTTCTTTTAATTGCTCTCTGATATATTCTACTAACTCTTGATAAGTGCTAACATTAGGAATGTTGACATCTTGTACTAATTCTTCATTATTGTCAGTAAGTAATTTAATTTTAATTTCTTTTAATGTAACTGCAAATTCTGCTTCTTGGCCAGCTAAATTTTCAATGTGATACTCTTGAGGGAAAGTAACTTTAATAACTTTACTTTCTCCTTGCTTCATACCAATCATTTGTTCTTCAAAACCAGCAATAAATTGATTTGAACCAATTTCTAATTGCGCATCTTCTGCTTTACCACCTGGGAATTCTTCACCCTTAATTGTCCCTGTGAAATCAAAAACTGCAATGTCACCAGTAACTAAATTACCTTTTTCTTTTGGACTGTAAACAGCAAAACGATCTTTTAATAATTTAACTTGTTGATCAATTTCTGCTTGCTCTATTTCAACTTCTGTTTTCTTGATATCAAAATTAGTGTAAGCTTTTAAATCAACTTCTAAAGGTAAGTCAAAATTAAAAATTAACTTACATAAAGACTTTGATAAATCAGTAATCTCAACTCCAGGTTTATTTGTCACCTTCACATCTAAATCTTTTTGATCTAGACCATATTGATAAGCAATTTTAATTGCACTGTTTCCAGCATTTCTTAAAACTTCATCATCCTTGATATGTTTTTTTGCTATATGAGCAGGAACTTTTCCTTTTCGAAAGCCAGGAACTTGTAAGTTTGCTACTAAATTATTTTCAGCTCTAACTAAAATCTTTGCTCAATCATCACCACTAATAGTGATGATTCATTGCCCTAAACCTTCTAAAGGGATTTTATTTGTTTTTAATTCAATATTTTTGTATTCTTTCACTATACTCACTCCTAAGTAATTTTATGTTGATTCAAATCTAACAAATATTTTTTAATTAGTTCAGATGTTGAATGAAACATTTTGGTACTTGATAATAATGTTACTCTAATAAATTGCAAACTGCAAGCACGAACATATATTGCTGCTGCTATGGCATTAGTATGCTTTAAATTGGGAACTTTTGGCATTAAACTCTCAAAATAATTATTTAATAAAAAGCCACAAATTTGAAACAAACTAGGATTCTCGCTATACACTTTTTGTTCTAGCAATTTGCTAATATTTTGATAAATTTTTAAATCGTATCATAAAGGAAATTTAATTGGGTTGATGCTAAAAGTACCATGACTCTTAACAACTTGAAACTCTTCTTTAATTCCTTGATTTTTCAACAACATCACCAATCTTGTTTTATTGATGTTGCTAATATTAGGATTTAATAAATATTCAATAATTACTGGCAAAATTAATCTAACATTATAATTTTGCAAATGATAGAAAGCAATTGGATGCTGCTCTTCTTCTAATGGATTGCTAATTACTTTGCTAATCATTGCTAAAGGTCAAATAGAATCTGCTGCTTCTTTATTCTCTTGTACCATTTTCAGATTAAAAACAATATCAGAATATAGCTTTTCAAACTGTTCTTGATATTGCTTAGGAATATATGTTACTGCTAATTCTTCTTGAACTAAAATTAAAGCTTGATCTCAAGCTCTTTTGCTAATGAGATGATTAATTTTAGCAATAATTTCATGATAATAATTATCCATATTATTAAACCTCATGATTAAATTTGCTAATTAAAATAAATGGCGTCCGCGACAAGATTCGAACTTGTGACCCCCGGCTTAGAAGGCCGGTGCTCTATCCACTGAGCTACGCGGACATTTTTTTACACCACTAATATTAACTTGTTTGTTTTAAAAAAGCAATATAGTTAAGTAAAATGGTATTAATTATTTCCTTTGTGTCATTTTTTTGAAACTAAAGAAATAAATCAAATTAAACCCAGCAAATAAAATCAACGCAACTAATAAAAAAACACCAATAAAAATCAAGTCATTTGTTTCTGGAACAGTAACTTTTGCAATATCTTGATCTGGATTCAACACAACAAAATAAGGGTAAACAATATAAAATGGTACATCTTTTAAAATAGCAACATTACGATATAAAACAATACGAAATATTAGATATAAAATATAGAGCAATGGATAAATTAAATAAAAAAAGAAATACTTAGAATAGTAAGATTTAGCACTAAGTTTAATTGCTTGCACATGAGTCAAACTATAAGCAATCATCAAAGCTGGATTTAATAAATGAAAGTATGGTCCAGTAATCCACTCTTCTGTTGTCAGCGTTTGATGACTGATAAAAAACCCAGGAAATAAAATTACCACATACACAAAACAAGTAACAGAAATATAAGAAGTAACTGCTAAAGTAAGCTTTTGATTATCAAGTAAATGATTTTTTTGCTTGTGATAAATTGCTGCTACTAAAAACCAAACACCAACAATAAAGTTACTTTGAAAAGTAAAAAAACTAAAAAATTGCCCTTGAAACATTCAATAAGAAAACGGATAACCTAATTCTCTAACTCATGTTTGTGCAATCATATGATACAAATAAAGAGCAAACAAACCCCCCAAAATTAAAAAAGCTGAACCAACTTTATAATAAAATCATTTATCTTTTCATTTACTCATAAGACCCTCTTAATAGCTTTAATTCAAGATATAAATAATTATAATAAATTATATAAAAAAATCAGTTTTTTTAAACTGATTTTTTTAAATTAATTATTATTTTGAAAACGATTTAATTGAGACAATCGCTTTTGTACTAAAGCAAACAACACATAAATCAATAAGAATCTAGCTACTTCAATTGCTAGTAAGATAAAGAAGATTGCTGAAGCATTTTCAAAAAATGCTGTTACGCCATCAAATATCCCTTCATGATCACCATGAAACACATCAACATGTTCAGCTGAACCTGTGTTCAATAAAACTAACATTGTAAAGACAAACATCAATGATGAAACAATTGCATTTAATGGTACTAAAACTAGACCAGCAAAAGTATTCTTAGCAATAAAAGTTTTCTTATTTGTTGTATCAACTTGATTCAATTTAAATAATTTATAAAATACTAAAACAAATGAAATAACAAACACAACATTGGCGATGTTATCAAAAAACATTTGAATAGGTGGATGATCGCTATCAATCGCAAAATGCAATCAAGGTTCAATAATCGCAATTGAAACCGTGTATCAAAGTCCAATAATTGGAATCGCAATCGCCATGATCAAAGCATCAAAAATTCTTAACGGGATACTTGCTCCCATAATTGGAATTTTAAGTTCAATTAAAGAAAATGCTACTGACAAACCTAATAAAAGTCCTGTCAGAACAATTTTAAAAATTTGATCTTTAGTTTCAATTTTTTCTTTACGCTTAAACTTAAAGAACTTATTTTTCAACTTTGAAGTTGATTTTTTTTCTTCAAGTACCTGATTTTCCATATACTTACCTCTCTGAAAATTTATCATTTAATAATTAATTATTTATATAAATTATAAATTAAAATAAGAAATAAAGCAAGTCAAATCTTATAAGTCAAAATGACGCTTTAAAATTGCTAATGGCTTCTCTAGTAGCAAGAATAAAATCAGCACCAAACTAAACTTAAGTAAATTATATGGCAAGTAAACAACTCATAAAATTTGCTTTTGTTCTGAAGCACCATACAAGTCTAAAATAAATGCTCAATTATAAAAAGTATTCAATAAAGAAATCAACACACAAGCTAAAATAATACTAAGGATGTTCACTACTAAATGTGGTTTTCAACTATCTCTGTTACCTTTAATTAACAGCAACAGCAAATCATGAACTGCAAAAAACACTATCAAACTAGTGATCGCACTCAACATTGATGAAAGTGCACCAACCACATCTGGTGGCATTGTATGGGGAATCCCTAACCTAATTCAAGGAAAAATTATCGCAATCAACAAACCATAAGGTAGACCCACAATAAAAACTGCTAGCAGATTAATTGTGATCGCAAAATCAATCGATAGAAAACTATTAAAAAAGGTTGGAATCTCAAGTAAACTAATTAAAGTTGTCAACGCAAGAAAAATCCCAATTAAAGCAATCTTATGAGTTGATAGTTGAAAATCCTCAACAATTTTTGCTCATTGTCTTTTTCAAAATTGTTTGAAATTATTTTTCTTTTTGGCCATCTCTGAATCCTAATTTTTAATTTTTCGTGATAATCATGTTAATTATAATATAAAAAAGATAAAACTATTATATAATTGAAATTAACATGAAAGGAGTTGTCTACTTAAATGGCCAACAATGAACTAACAATCGAAATGGTTGTTGAAATCCCTAAAGGATGCAAAAATAAATTTGAATTTGATAATAAGAGAAAAACTTTTATTTTAGACCGCCCATTATTTGGTGCTAATTTCTATCCTGGTGAGTACGGCTTCATTCCTAATACTTTAGATTATGATGGTGATCCATTAGACGTGATCTCATTAATTACTTATCCTACTTTTCCTGGATGTCTGATTGAAATTCGTGTTCTTGGTGCAATTGAAATGATTGATGATGGTGAGATTGATACAAAAATCTTTGGTGTTGTTAAGAGTGATCCAAGATTCAAAGACTATCAAACTTTAAAAGACGTTCCTAAACATCTATTAGACGAGATAACTAACTTCTTCTTACAATACAAAGCCTTACAAAATAAAAAAGTTGTCATTAAAGGATGAATGGATGTTAAGCAGGCACTAAACGAAATTAATGACTGCCAACGACTATTCACTAAGTACCAAAAGGAAATGCTAACTTTAGAAAAAGATAAATTAGTAGATTTATTAAATAAAGACCAAAAATAATTTATAATAAAAAGACAAACTTAATATTAATTAAATATTTAGGGAATTTAGTGCAATTCTAAGACTGCCCCAGCAACTGTAATACTGATGAACGTTAGATAAACCATTGAAACAAATGTTTTGAGAAGGCTAACTAGTAAAATGAAGTTAAGTCAGGAGACCGATTTAATTAATAAACCAAGAAACAACTCTGGGTGCAGTTAGAAAACTAATGATTTTTCACGCACACTCAAAGTTAGTGTGCTTTTTTATTAGGGAGAAGAAATGAGTTTACATGTTCAAAAGCTACTAAGACTACTAATTATTGCTTTATATAGTGCACTAGTTTTTGCCCTAAAAGAAGCACTAGCTATCTTACCTAATATTGAAGTGGTGACTTTCTTACTTTCTTTTGCAGCTCTAGTGTTCCCACTTTCTATTAGCATTTCTATCCCACTAATTTTTAATTTATGTGAAATTCTCTTAAGAGGAGTAGCAACTTGAGTTATCTTATACTTTATTGCTTGACCACTATTAGTGCTCTTAATCTGATCATTTAAAAAAGTAATCAAAAAACATTGATGACTCTTTATTGTCCTTAATAGCTTATGAGGTTTCACTTTTGGTACCTTAGATGCATTTCTTCATCTGCTGATGTATGGTAAGAGTGCTTTCTTTGCTTATTGATTGAATGGTCTGTTGTTCGATGCTGTTCACGGAGTCAGCAATGCTGTTGTCGCAGGCGTCCTCTATCAACCTGTGATGCATCTATGAGACCTACGATTGAAGTACTACATCATCAGTTACGATGCTCTAGAAGAATCTCAACCCACTGCGCCAATTAATGCAGGTTAATAAAAAATAGTCCTATATAGGACTATTTTTTATTTAATCATTTATTTATTTCATTAGAATATTGTTCAATTTGTGCTTCTCAAAATTTCAAACACTGCTTTGATCTTTTTGACATACCTTTTTTTATATTTACATTATAAGGATTACCATTTTCTTTCACTCATTTAAAAGCTAAATGTTCTATATTATGAAATTTTAATCTAACACTTGCTTCTGTTCTTTTTTTATTATAACGTTCATTATATAAATAAACTTCTAAGTCCATCGCTTTACTATTTACAGGTTGACCAGATTTAATTAATTTTTCAAAATAATTTTTAATAAATCTATCAACACAATATAAATCTTCTTCTGCTAATCACTTTGTATAAGTGCCTGTACGTGCCATTTTTTGTCCTATCTAATCAAAACAGAAAGAACTTCATCCTTGCTAAAATTTGCTCCAAAGACTGCTTTGATGTCTTCTTCTGAAATGATACTGCTTAAGGTTGCTAATTGATAAGGCTGATCTATCAGCTTATCTTCTAATGCTTTAGTACCTAAAGTACCAAGAAAGTCACCATAAATCTTAATTGATCTAATCAGTCCTTTCTCAACTGCTAAACGAACATCAACTGTTCCCTTGCCTTCAATTCGCACTTTATTTGTAAGATTAAATTCTGGTGAGTGACCATAGTTTCACACTCAAGTACGATACTTCTCATCAGCTAATTTTTCTGCTTGGGCAATTAATGCTTTACTAGGGTAAACAATCTTAGCTTGCTTAGTTTCTTGTAAGTCGCGCACAATTAATTCTTTAAACTCATCAATGCTAATTTTATTTGCTAGTAAAGGTAAAATATTTGTTACTCTTGCTTGCACAGACTTGATTCCTTTTGATTGCAATTTCAACAAATCGGGTTTAAGCACTTGAGGCAAAATACTCATGTCGACATCAAATAAGATTGTGCCATGATGCATAATGCGATTCTTGTGATTATATTGTGCGTTACCTGATATTTTTTTGCCATCAACTAAGATGTCATTCTTGCCACTAAACTTAGCATTCAGTCCAATCTTTTGTAGTACATCAATAATTGGTTGAGTAAACAACGCATAATTACGAACAGTATCTTTATTCTTGGTGAAGATAAAAGTAAAATTTAAGTTACCTAAATCATGATAGACTGCTCCACCACCAGATAGTCTACGAACCACGCTAACATGATGCTCTGAAACGTAATCATTGTTAATTTCTTCAATCGTGTTTTGATTGACTCCAATAACGATTGTATTGTCATTTTGTCATAGTAATAAAATTTCTTCTGTGATGCTGTCATCTTTTGTTAGTAGTTCTTCTAATGCTAAATTAAAATATGGATCTTTACTTTGATTGACATAATAAATCATTGTTTAATTATTCCTTTGTTTTCTTCTTACTATCCTTGCTGAATCATTTGCTAACAAACTTTAAAGTTGTTTTGCTATATAATGGATAATCAGTCAATGCAGATTCAACATGACGCGCATGAGGAACTAGCAATAATTCGCTAGGTTTCTTACTCTTTGTTGCTACTTCATACTTAATTTTTTCGCTATAAACTTTTTTAGTCATTGTTAGTGGTACAGTTTGATCTGCTGTTCCATGAATGAACAACATTGGCATTTTGGCACAATTTTGAATTTTCTTAAGTGGTCTAATCTCAACAGGGCTAAATTTATCCTTTACATTAAGTCAGAACTTAACTCCGTAATAGAATCAAAATCAATGTCAGTGCACTCGTGTCTTACCTAAAATTTTCAACATGTGCGTGTAGTCATCGTAACCACAATCAAAGATTGCTGATTTGACACCAACAGCTGCTAAATCATAATTAGTAACTGCTTGTAAAATAGTTGATGCACCCATACTGTTACCAATCAACGCAAACTCAAGTGTTTGTCCTTGATACTTTTCTCTAACATACTTGACAACATAAAATAAATCTTTTGCTTCTTTACTACCAAAAGTACAACTGCTATCAGCATTTGAACCATGATTTCTAGCATCATAAACCAAGACATTAAAGCCACCTTTATAAAAATGCTTAGCAAGATATAAAATGCTGTAACGATTTTGCATTCACCCATGAACCACAACAATTCATTTATTAGTTGGTTTTGGGTTAACTAAAAAGAAAGCTGCTAGAACTTTTTCATCAAAAGTAGGAATGGCTACATTCTCTGGTTTCATACTAAATCATTCTTCAGAACTAATAAATAACTCTTTTGGTGCATGCTTTATCTCCATGTCACGATTATAAAATTCTAAAGTGTTGAAGTCAACACCTTCATAACCTGGAAAGTTAACTGGTCCTGCTTTAGGAATAATTTCTAAGGCATCACGCAACTTTCTACCAATAATTAAATTAATAATTAAAGTTGGTAGAATTCATAAAGGCAATGTTAAAAAAAGTAAAATTTGAAACACCCAAAAAAAGTGATATCTAATTTCTTTAACAGCAGGTGCTTTTGCTGGCATCGGTGCAACATTTTTACTTTTTTCTTGTAACATATTTACTCCAATTAAATTTGATTTATTTGCTCAATAGTTTCTGTGCTAAATAACTCTTTTTTTTTATTTTCTTCTTGATAGGGATCTGGATACACAATATCTTCTTGCTTTAATATTCCCATTGCTAATAGTGCTGCTGCTGTTACATAGTTATATGGTTTATTAAAGTGCGGTAAGAAGTACATATCAATTAAGGCAATCTCATCAATTGTTAGATTTTTCATAATTGCTAATGAGAACATAAAAATTACTTCAGTGTGATCTTGTGTTGAACCAATTTCTGCTCCAACAATTCTTCTTGATTCTTTTTCTCAAATAATTTTAATCTTAACTAAATGATTTTCTTTCATAAATGGTGGAAAAGCTGTATCTTGATAGTACACTGCTTCAATATTATCTTTTCCTAAAATTGCTTTAGCAGATATTTCTGATAGTCCTGTTGCAGCTAGCTTTCATCCAAAAACAGCAATTGCATTTGTTCCTTGCACACCAGGAAATGGTACTTTGTTGTCAGTACTAATATTTAGTCCTGCTACTAATCCACTACGAACAGCATTAGTTGCTAAGGCAATGTTGACATCTTTTCCTCAAGCATTAGAATGAATAGCAATACAATCACCAATCGCATAAACATCTGGATTAGAAGTTTGAAAATATTGGTTGACAACAATTGCTCCACGAGCATCTAAGTTTAGTTGTGTTGATCCATCAGTATTTTTTAAAACTGATGTGTTTGGTAGAAAGCCAACAGCCATAATAACTAAATCAGCTGGATAATTTCCTTTATTTGTTACTACTCCTGCAACTTGATTATTTTCAACAGTAAATCTTTCAAGAGTTTCACCTAATTGTAATTTTACTCCATTTTTCTTCATTTCTGTTTCTAAATCATTTGTGAACTCAGGATCATAGTATCTTGGCATAATACGACTTTCAAAATCAATTAAAGTAACTTGCTTTTTCACCTTAACAAAAGCTTCTACTAATTCAATCCCAATGTATCCTGCACCAATCACAACAATATTTTTAACTTCTGGTTTATTTAAATGTTCAATAATTAATTGTGCATGTTGATAAAGTTTTGAAAGATGAATTCCTTTTGTTAGCTTGTAACCATTCAAAAAGTCTTCAGTTGGTTGACCATTTGTTAGTTGCAATAATCCTGGAATTTCCTTGCCACCTGGATTTAAAATTGGTCATGATCCAATTGCTAAAATTAACTTGTCATATGTTTCAGTAATTGTTTCATTAGTTTTTAAATTCTTAATCTCTAAAGTTTTTTTGCTTACATCTAATTTTGTCATCTCATGACTCATTTTAATGTTTACACCCATCGCAGCCAACTTTTCTGCTGTAGCATAAAATAGTCCTTTTGGATTACTAAATTCTTTTCCCACTCATAATGCAATCCCACATCCTAAAAAAGAAATATTGTCATTACGATCGTAAGCAACAACTTCTGCATTTGGATTATTTCTAATTAAAGCCTTTACTGCTGTTGTCCCTGCATGATTAATACCAATCAAAACAACCTTAGTTTTTTTATTCATAATCTATACTCCTTAAATCATTCATTTGGATTTTATATACCCATTCTAATTTATATTATAAACCTTTGAACACTAAAAAAATTAATTTCTTTAATAAAGAAAAAAATAAATTTATCTGCTAAGAACTAAGAGCAAGCATGATACAATTTTCTTAATAAATTAAAAAAGAGGTAGAGAAATGGCAAAAGATTTAAATAACATGATTGAAATCCTTGATGGGGATTTTAGTAACATTGAAAACTTACTAACTGAAGGAAAAACAATCCTTGCTGCAGTAGAAATTGGTGAGTATGTTTCATCATCACTAAACAAAGGATTTTCAGATCACTTTAATGCCAATATGGAATTAAAAGAAAAGAAAGAAAATATTGGAATTTGCGGTTGTGGCAAACCAGCAAATGCTCTAATTTACATTTGAAGAAATTAAAAAAATAGTAGCAATTGCTACTATTTTTTATTTAATAATTCGTAAGTATCGTGACAAATGATAATTTCTTCATTTGTTCTGATTTTATAAATTGGAAACACTGAAGATAAATCACTAATTAAAACATAATCATCATACTTTTCTTCATTGGCTTTGCTGTTAAGTTTTAATGAGAGAATCTTAATTTCTTCAAGCACTCATTTTCTAATTAAAACACCATTCTCACCAATCCCTGCTGTAAAAACTAAGGCATCAACTTTATTGTCTAAATCATTGCTATATTGAATGATGTAGTTTGCAATGCGCTGACAAAACATTTTAATTGCCAAACTAGCTAGATGATGCTTAGGATGATTCTCATCTTCTTTTGCTGCAGTCACATCTCTGATGTCAGATGAAACACCACTAATTCCTAACAATCCAGACTCTTTATTTAAAATATCTGTCACACTAGCAATTGTTTGAGCATCACTAGTATTTTTTGTTATCTCACAAATATATTGATGAATTGAAGGATCAACCACACCACTTCTTGTTCCCATAATTAAACCATCTAAAGGTGTCAGACCCATTGTTGTGTTGAAACTTTGACCATCTTTAATGGCACAAATACTTGCTCCATTCCCTAAATGGCAAACAACAGCATTAATTTTTTTCTCATCTTTTTTTAAAATTGCTGCTAGTTTCTCTAAAATGTAACGATAGCTAATGCCATGAAAACCATATTTTCTTACTTGATACTTTTGATATCACTGATAGGGTGTTGAATAAAGATACTTTTCTTCTGGTAGAGTCATGTGAAAAGAAGTATCAAAAACAGCAACATGTTTAATCTTTGGATTTAAAGCTTTAAAAGCATTGTAACCCTTTAAAGCAGCAGGATTATGTAAAGGTGCTAAAGAAACACTTTTGATAATTGCATTTTCAGCTGCTTGATTTATTATTGTTGAAGTTTTAAATTTTTCTCCCCCATGAACTAAACGATGGCCAATCCCTACAATTTCATCAAAATTTGAAATCACTGAATAAAGTTGCAATTGCTCAATAATTAATTTCGCACCAAAGGCATGATCTTGAACATCAATTTGCTTATCATATTTAATAAAACTATTATTTTGTATTAATTCAATGCTAACTCTACTATCTTTGATACCAATTCGTTCAACTAAACCTTTTGCTAGAATTTGAAATTCTGGTTTGCTACTAAGAATATTAAACAACTGAAACTTAATTGAACTAGAACCAGCGTTAATAACTAAAATTTTGTCACTCATTTATTTTTTGCTCCTTTAATTTGCTTATGCTTATTTATTAATTTGTAACGCTAAATCTTGAGCAACATCCATCACTACTTCTGATAGCGTTGGATGGGGGTGACAAGCATTTGCTAACTCAACAATAGTATCTTCGTTCACCATAATATTCACAATTTCAGCAATCATGTCTGTTGCTGTTGTTCCTAAGATATGAGCACCAAGAATCTCACCATACTTTTTACTGATAATCAATTTAACAAACCCATCAGTTTCACCATCACTTAAAGCTTTTCCATTAATACTAAATGGAATCTTCTTACTTAAATAGTCATCAGGATAGAGTTTCTTAACTTCTTCTTCTGTTAAACCAACACTAGCTGCTTCAGGGAAAGAATAAATACAACTTGGCATTTGATTGTAGTTAACTATTCGTTCTTGATAGTTTGCTTTCTTTTCTTTTACTAAGATGTTGTTAATAGCCATCAATCCTTGACTTGAAGCAACATGAGCTAACATTTTTTCTCCTGTTACATCACCAATAATGTAAATGTTATCAAGCACTTGATTGTTCTTATCTAACGCTTCTAATTTATTGTTGACAGCAAAAGCACCATTAGGTTTAATTTGTAAATCAAGGTTTTCAAAACCTTCTGTAATTGGTATTCTTCCTGTACTTAATAAGAAATAGTCACTAGTAATTGTTTTAGGATTCTTTCGTTCCTTATCATCTGCTGCATAATAAGTTAGTGTATTTCCTTCTAAACTAGCAACACTATGATTTGTTAGAATTTCAATGCCATTATTAATAAAAATCTTTGTTAGTTCATTACTAATATCACGATCTGAAATAGCTAAGATTGAAGGCAAATACTCAATAATTGTTACTTTAGTACCTAGTGTACTAAACAAAGCAGCAAACTCACAACCAATAACTCCACCACCAATTACTGTTAGTGATTTAGGAATTTCTTTTAAAGAAAGAATCTCAGTTGAAGTTAGTAAAG
Organism: Spiroplasma platyhelix PALS-1; assembly: GCF_021496725.1. Taxonomy (GTDB): domain Bacteria; phylum Bacillota_I; class Bacilli_A; order Mycoplasmatales; family VBWQ01; genus Spiroplasma_D; species Spiroplasma_D platyhelix. Next base: position 218,323 of record NZ_CP051215.1, on the reverse strand, counting down.
TTTGATTATTTTTTAAATCATTTGTACTCAACCCTGTAACAGGAACATTTGGATTATCAAACATTTTTACTTTTGAACCAGTAGCAATGATTAGATATTTAGCAGTATAAGTTTTTTGTGACCCTTCTTTATCTGTCACTTTAATTGTATGACTATCAACTGCTGATGCTGTTCCAACTATGCTATCAACTTTATTACTTTTCATTAAAAATTGCACACCAGTAGTCAACTTCTTAACAACATCATCTTTTCTCTTTTGTGCCACATTTCAATCAATATGAATACTGTTCTTATCATAATTAATTCCATATTTTTCACTAACATCTAGATAGTGAAAAACCTTAGCATTTTTTAGCAATGTTTTTGTTGGAATACATCCGATATTCAAACAAACACCACCCCAAGTTCCTTTTTCAACAATTGCTGTCTTTAGCCCTAATTTTCCAGCACGTTCTGCTGCAATATATCCTCCAGGGCCTGCTCCAACAATAATTAAGTCGTAATTATAATTCATTCTTTTCTCCTTTTTAAATCTAAAATTAATGTCCTATCATTTTAATACTAATTAACGATTTTTTCAATGTACCTTAATGCAAGAATCTAATAAAAAAACTGATATTTTACTAAATACCAGTCAAAGTTTCAGTTAGTTACTTTTTAAAAATTTTTGGGCACAAGTGATTAGTGCTGTATCATAAATGTCATCAATTGTTGCACCACGTGATAAATCGTTCACTGGTTTTTTCAACCCTAAAATTATTGGACCAATTGCTTTAAATTTTCCCATTCTTTGGGCAATTTTGTAACCGATGTTCCCTGCTTCTAAGTCAGGAAAGATAAAAATGTTACATGCACCCTTCATCTCAAGATTAGAAAACTTTTTTTTGCGAACTGTTTCATCAAATGCTGCATCAAACTGAATTTCTCCAGCAATGTTTACTTTTTGTTCACCATTTCAATTCTTTTGCGCTAGTGTTTGACTTGCTGTTCTCACCTTATCAACATCTTGACCTGTACCACTACCATTAGTTGAATAAGATAACATGGCAACATTTAAATGTTCAAAGTTAATTGAATCAAAAGTTTTAAAATCAAAATCAAGAGCAAAATTAATGGTGCTATCTGCAATCTCAACTAATTGTTCTGCTGTTGGTAAAATATTGATTGAACAATCACTGAAAAGATAAGTTTCTTCATTCTTATTCATAATAAAAGTGCTGGCAACCGTTTTCTTATCTGCTTTGATAATTTGTAAAGCTGGTCTTAAAATATCTGCTGTTTTGTAGTTAATCCCAGCAACTAAACAATCAACTTCATTGCCATCAAGTAGCATCATGCCATAGTAATTCTTACCAGCTACTAAAGTTTGCGCCTGTGCTAATGTTAGACCTTTTTCTTTTCTAATTTGGTACAACTTTTGAGCCAAATTTGATTGATCAGTAGTTTTGATAATTGTAACTTGCTTAGCTAGTGCTTCAGGAATACTATCTTTTTCATCAAACAATAAAACTGGTTCAATGATATCTTTAATGCTAATTGTTTGCTCTTTTTTATCTTCAGTTATGTAAACAAAAGTATTTTGAATCAACTTCAATGCTACAGCTTGAACTTTTTCATTTTCTGCTTCAGGGAATAAAATTCTAATTGGTTTTTCTGGTTTTTTTTTATAAATTGTACTTAATATATGTTGCTCTAAATTCATTTAGATTACTCCTTAGAATTGATATTTTTTTTGCTACTAATAGTTGTAGAAATCGCTGTTCCTTGTGCTGCTTTGATGATGTTATCTGGAGTATTAATATCGAACACAACAATTTCTAAATCAGCTTCCATTGACATTGTTGAAGCAGTTAGGTCCATCACTTTTAAATTCTTGCTAGTGATATCTTGATAGTCTAAAGAAGAAAATCGAACAGCATTTTTATTTACTTGTGGATCTTGATCGTAAACTCCATCCACCCCATTTTTTGCCATTAAAATGACATCTGCTTTAATCTCTGCTGCTCTTAAAGCTGCTGTGGTATCAGTTGTAAAGTAAGGATAACCTGTTCCTCCAGCTAAAATCACAACATAACCTTTTTCTAGTCTGCTAATTGCTTTTTTATAGTAATAAGGTTCTGCTACTTTGTTGACTTCTAAAGCTGATTGCACAATGACATTTAGACCTAATGCTCTAAATTTTGATTCCAACACTAAAGCATTCATCACAGTTGCTAGCATCCCCATATAGTCAGCGTTAGTACGATCCAACCCAACTTTTTGACCTTCTTTGGCACCTCTTCAAATATTCCCTCCACCAACAACTAGTGCAACTTGAACTTTGCTATTGATTAAAGTTTTAATTTGTTGACAAATCTTATCAATTTTTTCATTGCTGTATAAGTCATCTGTTGACCCTAATGCTTCACCACTAATTTTTAATAAAATTCTTTTATATTTAAAATTTTCCACTATTCCCTCCAAATTTCTACTTTAATTATAAAAAACCACATTGTGTTTGTGGTTTTTTTACTTTATTAATTTTGTTCAAGTTCAACATTTTGTGTTGAATCTGTTGTTTCAATATTTTCTATTGCTAGTGCTGCTGCTCTTTGACTTTGATTTGCTGCAACAATATCAGTTAAAATCTCCTTAGCAAAAAGTCTTGCCTTAGGACTAAAGATAGTAATTTTTTTCTTAATGTTTTTAAATCCTTGTTCGTAAACAATTTTTAAGCAATGTGGCTTTTCTTCTAAGGCAATAATTTTTTCAGTGTTTACTGTTTGACCAAAGAATTGTAAGCGATTAGTATCTTGCTCTAATGTCATCCCAAAATCAAAGGCAAAAACATAAGCTAAAACTAAGAAAGCAATTAAGAAAATAAATTCAAAAACTAAAATTGAAATAAATGCTGGATCTGATCTAACAAATTCATCATCATATGCTCAAACTTTCATTATAATTGGAATTCAAGCAAGAATAAAACTAACTGCTGCAATAGATAGTGTTAGTGCTAATAAAGGACGATTTAAAAATCGTACATTACTTTTAGACTTTTTATAAGTAACAGCTCCTCAAAGAAAAACTGCAATTAATAGAAAAGACATTACTAAAACTATATAATAAATAATTTTAAATTGTGCCATTTTTTCACCTCAAAGTATTTTTTTGAGTTAGGTAATTAAACCAACTCTCCTACTTCATATCTAATCATACTTTTAATTTTAGCATTATTTTTATCTAAATATTGCTTAATTGTTAATGATGGATCTTTAATGTAAGTTTGACTAGTAATTGTTAGTTCAGCTAGGGATTTGTTAACTTTTCCTTGAACCATCTTTTCAATGATTTCTTGTGGCTTTTCCATACCCTTAACTTGCTCTTGAGCAATTTCTAATTCTTTTGCTCTTACTGTTTCATCAATATCACTAACATCAATAAACTTTGGTTTCATTGCTACCAATTGCATTGCAATATTTTTTGCTAACTCTTGATCTTTTGTTCCTTCTAGAACAACAAGTCCAGCACTGACTGCTCCTGTATGAATATAAGAACCAAAAATTTCATCTTCTTTTTTATCAACTACTTGAAAACGTTTTAAAACAATGTTTTCTCCTAATTTTGTAATTGCACTAGTAATTAAATCTTTGATTGTTTCTGTCTTAGAAACTGCTAAAGCTAAGGCTTGATCAATTGTTGATACAGCTTCAGATTTTAAAAGTGTTACTGAAATTTGATTCAAAACATTATTGAATTCTAAATTATTGGCAACAAAGTCAGTTTGACAATTTAACTCAATAATCACAGCACGATTTTTATCAATTAAAATCTTAGCAACACCTTCAGTTGCTTCATTGTTTACTTTAGACAATGCTTTTGATAGCCCCTTAACCTTTAAGATTTCTAAGGCCTTATCTAAATCATTGTTAGCTTCAATTAAAGCAATGCGACAATCATTAAAACCAACACCAGTTGTTGCTCTTAATTCTTTTAATAATTTAATATCAACTTTAATATCAGACATGCTAATCTCCTTATTATTTACCTTCTTCTGTACTTGGTTTAGTATCAGATTCAGGTTTTTCTTCAGCTGGTTTGTCAGCTGATGGTGTTGCTTCTGCTTTAACTTCTTCTTTTACAGGTTCAGTTAGTGTTTGACCAGTAGGTTTTTTACCATCTAAAATTGCTTGTGCAATTATGTTAGTAATTAAAGTGATTGATTTTGTAGCATCATCATTCCCTGGAATAATGTAGCTAATGTCATCTGGATCACTATTACTATCACAAATTGCAATAACAGGAATTCCTAATTTAACTGCTTCTTCAACAGCAATTTTATTTGTGATGATATCGCTAACATAAACTGCATCTGGCAGTTTATACATATTTCTAATCCCACCAAGATTTCTATCTAAACGATCTTTTTCTTTCGCAATAAGCATTTGTTCTTTTTTTGTTAGTAATTTTAATTCGCCACTTTTTTCTTTATTTTCAAGATCAATTAACTTCTTGATACTAGTTTTAATAGTCTTAAAGTTAGTTAAGTTTCCACCTAATCATCTTTCTGTTACATATGGTGAATTTGTTTTTAAAGCTCCATCTTGGATTGCTTGCTTAGCTTGTTTTTTAGTTCCAACGAATAAAATCTTGCCACCATTAGCACTAAGTTCTTTAACAAAACTATAAGCTTCATCTAATTTACGCATTGTTTTTTGTAAATCAATGATATGAATTCCATTTCTTTGATTAAAAATATATTTACGCATTTTTGGGTTTCATCTTTTAGTTTGATGACCAAATTGAACTCCAGCTTCTAAAAGCTTTTCTCTTGTTACAATAGACATAATTTCTCCTTTAGTAAATTTGTTTTTCTTCCATTAATTTCGAACATCAACCACTTTCATTATCATTGAAAGCACAAGGCTATGAATTAATTAATGTGACGCTTAATAAAATATCTTTTAAGCCTATATATTTTAGCACATTATTTGTTGATTTGACTACACTTTTTAAAAAATTTGTTTAGTCTTTTCAATTCAGAACAATCCCTTTTGGACGCATAAATGAGATTAAAGAATCATGAATTCCTTGTGCTCCCAATCCTGAATCTTTGATTCCAGTAAATGGAAAGTGATCTGGTCCTCTTTGCGTTTGATCATTAATGTTCACTGTTCCTGTTTCTAAACGCTTAGCAATACTTAGAGCAGAGTTGATGTTAGTTGTAAAAATTGCTGCTTGTAAACCATACTCTGACTTGTTAGCAATGCTAATTGCTTGCTCAATATCTTTAAAACTAATAATTGGTAGCACTGGCCCAAAAGGTTCTTCTCATGCTAACTTCATATTTTCCTTCACATTATCAATTAAAGTTGGCATCATTAAATTTCCTTCAACTTTATTGCCAATTAAATTTTTTGCCCCTTTTTTCAATGCATCACTAATTAAACCTTGAATATACTTAACTGTTTTGTTGTCAATCACTGGTGTGATATCACAATCATCTTCAGGTTTGCCTACACTTAATTTAGCAACCTTAGCAACTAAAATTTTTGCTAACTGATTCTTCACCTTAGCATCAACTAAAACTCTTTTAATTGCTGTACAACGTTGTCCAGAGTAACTAAAGGCACCTTTAATAATTTTGCTAGCAGTATCCTCTAAATCAGCATCTGCCAAAACAATTGCTGGATCCTTACCACCTAATTCTAAAATCATGTCAACTTTTAAAGACTTACTTGCAATATGTTTTCCAACTTCAGGAGAACCTGTAAATGAGATGACATTGATTAATGGATTCTCAACTAAAATATCACCAATCTCACTCCCCTTACCACTAACAGCATTAAAAACTCCTGCTGGAATTTCTGTTGCTTTTGCTAGTTGTGCTAAATAAAGACCTACTAGTGAACCTTGAGACGCAGGTTTAAAAACAACACTATTACCAGCAACTAACGCAGGAATAATCTTAGAAATAGCTAAGTTAACTGGATAATTAAATGGTGAAATTGCCAACACAACTCCTTTTGGAACATACTCAAAAATTCCTAGTTTATTTTTGGCATTTCAACTATCACCATTATATGCTCGTGGATGAATTCTTTTCATTTCTTCAAATGTGTAATCAATATACATCACTGATCTTTCAACTTCAGTAATTGCTGCTTTTCTACCCTTAGCTATTTCTAACACCATTAAATCAGCAATTTTTTCTTTATGACTAGTGATTAATTCTTTTCATTGATTTAAAACTTTAATTCTTGCTAATAAAGGCATTTCTGCTCATAATTTTTGAGCATCAAATGCTATTTGATAAGCCTTATCAATTTCATTTTTTGTTAGAGCAGGCACTTGTCCAATAACTTCATTTGTTGTTGGACTAATGATCTCAACTCACTTACCATTTTGATAACTTTGACCATTAATTAAAGCTGACATTTGTTCAATTTTATTCATATTTTCACTCCCTTAGTAACTAATATTTATTATAACGAAATTTTTCTAACTATTTAATCACCTTAGAAACAAATAGATTATTTTTTAAATAAAATCTTCAAAAATGCTCCTTATCTTCTTGTGCATAATCAATGTTGACTCTTTTTGCTGCTACAATTTCATCTGGACCAACAAAAAAATCATCGCTAACTAAAGTAAGACAATCATTGCTCAACAAATGTAAATTATTTAAACTCTGATCAAGATTCAATGCTAGTGCAAGTTTCCCTGGACCATTAGTTCAATGATGTGATCTTTTTTTATGATTATTACCAGCAAGATAATTTATTGCTACTTCATGTCCTTCAATAATCTCAACAGCACGAATTAAAACAGCTTGCGGATTATCTTTTGTATTAACTACAATATTAAAGCAATAATACATCCCATATATTAAATAGATATAAATTCTACCACCCTCTTGATAGAGAGGCAGAGTTTTTGGTGTTTTTTTAAATCCGTAACTATGAGAAGCACGATCAAAACCACCCATATACGCTTCAGTCTCAACAATTCTTGCTTTGATTTTTTGACCCTTAATAGTTCTAACTAAAATTTTTCCTAGCAAGTTTTTTGCTACAACTGTTGCTTCACTAAGAAAAAAATCTTGACTAATTATTTGTTCCATTGCTAACTAAGCCTTCTTTTTTCTACGACGTACAACTAATATTGGAATTGCAATGGCAAAAAAGATAATTGCAATAAAACTAATTGCAATAATCAGACAAATACGGTTAATTTTTTTCTTATAAACTTCTAAATCATTTGGGCTAACAACTTCATAGCCATAATAACTAATGATGTTACCTTTACGTTTTTTAAAGAAAACAATACTCATCATATGGATAAAAAACATCACTGCTAGCACGACTGATAAAGTGACTGCATCAGTTTTTAAATCAGGAACTGTTACTGTTCAAGATTGAATTAAAAAAGTCAACTTTTGTCCTGAAATTAGATACATAATTAAAGTAATTAATCCAATCAGAACGTAACAGAAACTAAACATTCAATTGAAGATAATTAAGCGCCCATGAATCTTACGATAATTTCTAATGATAAAATTAGGAGGCATCAAAGAACCTTTTAAAGTTTTCTCGATATATAAGTTAACTTCTTTTTTCAAAGAAAAAAAATCAACTAAGTTCACTGCTAGAATCATCAAAGAAAAAATCAATAAAGGAATTGTGAGAACTGGATGAGGAATATAACTTAAATTTAAGTCACTAAAATAAAAACCAATAAATGTTGAACAAATTGAAATCACAATTAAACTAAATAAAGACATAAGTAACTGCTTTAACTTTTCAATTCTAATTTCAAAACCAATTGCTTGAGGAATTTTAAAATTATTTTTAAAACTAACTAAAGCCATCGTATCCATTTTCGGTTCACTAACTAAATTTTGCTCTTGTTGGAAAAAATCATTGTTATTTGGATAAGGAGGATAAGAACTTTGCTTTGCTCTTTCATTTAATGGGATAACAAAAGAAGATGTAACTTGAACATCTTTGATAGTACGAATCTTTTGAACATCACTAGCATTTTGCTTACTATCTAAACTACTAGTAATTGGTGGCACAATATTATGAAAATAGTCATTGGGCTTTTGTTGCTCATGACTTTCTTCTTTTTTATTGTTCAAAACTTTTGCAGCAAACTTTGCTTTTCATTTAGCCATCTAGACCCACCTATGCTAAGAAAAAACTTTCTTTGTTTTTTTTATTTGCTTGTTAAGATAAAGTTTTTTTTGAATTTGTAAGATTTCTCCTTCAATTTCTAAAATTTCATCTTCTACTTGATAACTTTTTTTATCAAAACCTAAATATCCTTTAATTGCCATTTTTTTACGCAAATACATCAAGAGCAAGATTACTAATAAACCTAAAAAAACTAATAAAGCAATACCACCAGCTATTAGTAAAAAAGAAGAGATTGAGATTTGAATTCCTAAAAAATCAATCGTATTTGATGAGTCACTGGCACTAATGAACATTACTAACCCTCTTAAATATCTAAATTTTCATTATAATTATATCAAAATATAACAGTTAATTTCTGTTTTGTATATAAACAAAGAAATTTTTTCCCTATTTGACAAATAAATGCTAGCAAAACTTTATTAACTGCTAGTATTCTTTTTCATAAGTTCAACCATTTTTTCTAAAATATCTAGCAAAAACTAATTGACTTAAAACTGCTAAAACCAAGCCTAGAAAAAAAATTAAAATCAAAATTGTGTAATCTAAAGTTCGACGATGCTTTAAAAATAAATCTGCATCATCTCTTTGTAACTCCAAACAGAAACGAATGAAATTTCAACCAAAGAAATATAGTCACATTTGTACTCCAGAACGAAGAACAACATAACCTTTCGGATTATTCAAATGATAGAGTTTGCTACTTCTAGCAAAATAAGCTTTAGTGATTAAATCATTTCTAACAAAGAATTGTTCTTTCATTGCTTTTGCTTTCTTTGCTTTATATTTTTGATTGATTTCCTTAACAACAAAACCATCAGCTTTATAATTATAAAAAGCTTCATTTCAATATTTTTGCTTTAGCTTATGATTTTGGTGAATTAAAGTAAAGTAATTTGAAACTGAATTACTCTTAGTTTTAGTTTTTTTCTGAATATCTGCCATTGTCAACAGTTGATATTTCTTTGCTTCCACTTTCCATGGTTTCTTACTGAATCAATGAAAAGCATTTGGTAGTAAAAAAGTTAGAATAGCTCAAAATCCTAAATTAGCTAGTGATTCATATAAAAAGATTGGTGCACGAAAAACAATCATCTCTTTACCATCAATGAATGCTGTTTCTGGACTACCACCCAATAATTGAAAACAGTTATCACGAATAAATGCTGGTAGTCAAGAAATAGCAGAAATATGACTAGCATTTAAAACATCACTGTAACCAACAACTGCACCTAAAAGTTCATGATTAAAAAAGTTTCCTCAACGACCAATCACTTGACCTAATAGAATGTTTGGGATAATACAATCCCCATAAACTCATAATGATACATTAGTCTTCTTTTTATAAATAGCAAAGAAAATCAACCCAACAATTGCACCAAACAATACGCCACCATGAATTGACATTCCAGGCTGTCAGAAAGCAAATTTCTCTCAAAAACCAATTGGTCGGGTTGGATCATCCTTACCAAAAAAACTAGCTCCTAACAAAGAAGCAGGAATAATAAAGACAACTGATCAAATAAAACCATCAGTTGGAACTTTTTGTTTGTACAAACGGTATCATGAAAAAAGAATTGCTACTACCATTCCGAAGAACATGGTAAAAGCATAAACATGAAACCAACCATAATCAGAAGAAATCCCTCAAGGACCAACATAACTATTAAACATTCTATCTCTTCCTTTAAAACACTCAACTATCCAATAACCTAAATATAACATAATTCACCTAATATTAATAAATCATTTTCAAATAAACCTTTTATAAAACTAAAAAGATTATAATAAAAGAAAAAAACATTTATTTAGTAGGAGTTTAAATTATGGCTATTTTAGTTGCCCATCGTGGTTTCCGTTCTGCAGCAGGAGAAAATCGCATGATTGATTTTGAAAATGCTTTAAAAATTTGTCCAGCAGTAGAATTTGACATCAGACTCACTAAAGACAATCAAGTGATTATTTTTCATGATGACACATTTAAAAGAATTGCTCATCAAGATGTTAGCGTACACGACTTAACCTATCAAGCAATAAAAGAATTAGAATTTTTCAAACAAAATCCAACTGCAACTCCACCATTATTTCTTGATTTCATCACAAAATTAAGTTCCAACTATCAAATGATAAATGTTGAAATCAAAGAAGAAATCAATCGTAACTACACTAGTAAAGAACTTGATCTTATCTTTAGCACAATTAAAAAACTTCTTGACCACACTAAAGCTGAAGTCATTGTTTCTTCTTTTAATCATGCTATCTTAAACGAAATCAATCATCGCATTAGTCAACCAATGAAAAAAGGTTACTTATTTGAAACACAAGCAACCTTTAATGAAAAATATGGCCAAGACTTTAACTACATTCATCCTGGGATTGCTACAGCTTTAAATCCAGAAATGATTGCTAAATTAAAATCACTTAATAAACCACTAAATATTTGAACTTTCCAAACAAATGAAGAAGCAGCACAAATAAGTGCTGCCTATCAAAATCAAGTTTATGGATTCATAAGCGACAACCCTGATCTAAAAATTAAAAACTAACTATCTAAATGATCTTTTAAAGTTTTATAACCTTTATAGTTGAATCAGATATTGTTATTTCAATGATACAACTTTTCATCAACTTCTTCAGTAGTTAATAAAGTGTTGACAACAATATTAGGATTAAACAAATGTTCTCTACCAATTGCTACTGCATCAATTCCTAAACTAATTGCACTATCAACATCTTTTCTTGAATCAAAATTACCAACAGCAATCACTGGCGTTGCAACTGCTTGCTTTACTTTAAGTGCTAAAGGAATTCTAAATAACTTAGTTCCTGCTTCTTGGATTACTTTTGGAATATCAACTCTACTAATTACTTCACCACTTGAAATATGGAAGTAAACAACTTTATTTTCTAATGCCTTTAATAGTGGTACAAAATCTTCAACTTTCATCCCATCATTGCTATGATCAGAAATTGAAAATCTAATCGCAACAGGAATCTTAATATCTTGATTGATTGCATCAACAATCTCAATAATTATTTTTGCCCTTTTTAAAATATCTTGATCATTTGTAACTTCATTAATTTTTTTAGATAGAATCTCACTTAACAAATAACCATGAGCAGCATGCAACTCAACAAAATCAAACCCTGCTTCTTGGGCTCTTTTTGCTGCTTTGATGAAACTAGTCTTGATGTCTGCTAACTGTTCAACTGTTAGCAAACTAAAATTAGTTTGATCAATGTAGTCATAAAAATTTGTTGCACCAACAGTATTAATTTTTAATTCTGCTTTAGCTCCAGCATGATTCAATTGCACACCAGCTAATGCTCCACCAAGTTTAATTGCCTTCACAACATGCTTAAATGGTTCAATATGTGCATCTTTTCAAAGTCCTAAATCTTTTTCTCTAATTCTGCCATTTTCTTGCACAGCAGTTGATTCAATAATAATTGTCCCTGTTCCACCATAACTTCTTGCTCCATAATGTTGAATGTGAAATTCATTAGCAAACCCATCATTTGCCATTAGCGTATCCATCGGTGGCATAACAATTCGATTTCTTGCTGGTTTATTTTTAATAAATTCAAATTTATCTGTTAATTTCATTTTACTTCTCTCTTTCTTTTTTATTCATCAATATTCAACACAGCCATAAAAGCTTCTTGTGGCAACTCAACGCTACCAATTGCTTTCATTTTTTTCTTACCTTCTTTTTGCTTTTCTAATAATTTTCTTTTTCTTGTGATATCTCCCCCATAACATTTTGCAATAACATCTTTTCTTACTGCCTTCACAGTTTCTCTTGCAAGAACTTTATTATTGATTGCTGCTTGAATTGCAACTTCAAAATTTTGACGTGGAATAATTTCTTTTAATTTCTCACATAAAGCTCTACCTCGGTCATAAGCAAAATCATTATGAACGATAACTGATAAAGCATCCACTGGATTACTAGCAATCAAGATATCCATTTTAACTAATTTACTTGCTTTGTAACCAATTAACTCATAATCTAATGAAGCGTAACCTTTTGAAATTGATTTTAATTTATCAAAAAAATCCAAAACAATTTCGTTTAATGGCATTTTATATGTTAAATTTCTTCTCATATGATCTAAATACTTTAAATCTTGATAGATTCCTCTTTTAGCCTGACACAATTGCATAATTGCTCCAACATACTGATCAGGACAAATAATTGTCACTTGAACAAAAGGTTCATCAATTGTTTTAATTTTTTGTACTTCTGGTCATTTAGCAGGATTGTCAATCTTTAAAGTTTCACCATTAGTTAAGTTAACATGATAAATTACTGAAGGTGCTGTTGAGATTAAATTCAGATTGTATTCTCGTTCTAATCTTTCTTTAATGACATCCATATGTAAAAGACCTAAAAATCCAATTCGGAATCCAAACCCTAAAGCTTGTGAAGTTTCTGGTTCAAAAATCAATGAAGCATCTGATAATTGGATTTTTAAAAGTGCTTCTTTTAAATCATTATATTTATTAGTATCAATTGGATAGAAACCACAAAAAACCATCGGCTTTAACGGCTTGTATCCTGGTAGAGCCTGGACTGCTGCATTCTTGACATGAGTGATAGTATCACCAACATGAACATCACTAATAACTTTAATTGAAGCTGCTAATCAACCAACTTCTCCAGCAACTAGTTCATCTTTCTTAATTTCTTTAGGTGTACGAACACCTAATTCTGTTACTTCGTAAACACTATTAGTTGACATCATTTTAATTTTGTCGCCAACTTTAATTGTTCCTTGCTTGACACAAATAAAAATAACAACACCACGAAACTTATCATAATAAGAATCAAAGATTAGTGCTTTTAAAGGTTCACGATCATCTGCTTGATCAGGATAAGGAATATTTTTAATTACTGCTTCTAAGACATCACGGATGTTAATCCCATTCTTAGCAGAAATTAAAGGCACATCACTTGCATCTAACCCAAGCACTGAATCAATCTCTGACAGAACTCGTTCAGCATCAGCACTTGGCAAATCAATTTTATTAATTACTGGCACAATTGCTAGATTATTATCTAAAGCTAAATACGCATTTGCTAAGGTTTGAGCTTCAATCCCTTGCGCTGCATCAATCACCAAGATAACACCCTCACAAGCAGCCAAACTTCTTGAAACTTCATAAGTGAAGTCAACATGACCTGGAGTATCAATTAAATGTAACAAATAATCATGTCCATCTAACCCATGATAATTTAATTGCACACTATTTAATTTAATTGTGATGCCACGTTCACGTTCAAGTTCCATTGAATCCAATAATTGATCTTTCATCTCTCTTGCGCTAACAGCTTGTGTCAACTCTAAAATTCGGTCTGCTAAAGTTGACTTACCATGATCAATATGGGCAATAATGGAAAAATTACGAATATATTTTTTATCAATTGCCATTTTCTTCTCCATCATAAATTTCTTTAAATTCGCTTTTTTGTTTTGACCTTAAATAATCAAATTGACTATCATTTCAAAAATGATTATTTGTTTGTATACGAGACAAATAGTAATAAAGTGGTACTGCAACTACATAAGCAAACCCAGCCTGAATAGTATCCCCAATCAACTCACTAATCACTATTGCTCTATCATGATAAATCATAACATAGTACAACGGATAACCAAACATTAAAATAACCACTGCAATAAAAAAACTATAAAATGAACTTCATCACTTATGATTAGTTAGTAATTTAATGATAAAAAACATTAAAACTCTAATTAGAATTGTCACTGGAATCGTGATAATTCTAACTCCACTAACTAAATCAAATATTCCACCTGCAATTGAACCAGCAAACAGCATCATTGGTCCTTTAAAAATTGCACAAAAAGGAACAAACAAAGCATCAAATAATTGTAAAGTTGTTGTACCACCAAAGACACTAATTGTTCAAGCGAAAAATAATGATGAAAGATAAGCCACAACAAACAACAAAGCTGTCATGAATCCTGTTACTGCAAGGTATTTAATTGATTTAAAGCGATACATTTAATGAACCACTAATTAAAAACTAAATCAACTTTTAAAGGATTAGTTGAAGAACCAAAATAACTACTAGCACTAATTACTTTTTTGCCTGCTGCTTGAATTTGCTTAAGCACAACATCATAATCTTTTGTTGCTACAAAAATTCCTAAATTATTAATTAAAGTGATTGTTCCTGGTTGCTTTTGTGATTTCTGTTCGCTAACAACAACTTGATGAATTTTATAAATAAAGTTATTCATTGTCGTGTAAGCAATCGGATGATCATATAATCCTCTTACTTTACAAGAAACTAAAACAGCATTCTGATCTCAATTAATTAATTCATCTTCTCTTGTGATATTTAGACCAAAAGTAACTTCATTTTCATTTTGTTGTTTAACTAGAATCTGACCATTAATGATTTTAATTAAATCTTTTTCAATCATTTGCTTTGCTAAGGCAATTAATTTTACTTCTAAAGAAGAATAAGTTTCTTCACTAGTAATTTTAATTTGCTCTTGACTAAAAATGTCACCAGCATCCATCTTTGGACTCATCTTCATTAAAGTAATACCTGTTTCAGAAAAGTTGTTGATGATTGCTCATTGAATTGGCGCTCCACCTCGTAACTTTGGTAGCAAAGAAGCATGAATATTTAATGGCAGAATTTTAGCTAGTTCTAGCACCTTACTTGGTAGAAATTGTCCATAAGCACAAGTAACAATCACATCAATTGCTAAGGCTTTTAAATTATCATATTCAGAACTAATCTTTTCTGGTTGAAAAAGTTTAATTGCTTTTGCTAAGGCTAATTGTTTGACAGGCGAAAAAACAATCTCTTGTTTTCGACCAATTTTTCGATCTGGTTGGCAAACCACCCCAACAATGTTTACTTCTTTCATTGCTAGTAAACTAGTTAAGATTTCTTTGGCAAATATTGTTGTTCCCATAAATAAAACATTAACTTTTTCTACCATGATACTCCTACTTTATTTCTTGATTATTCTCAATCAAATGTTTGATATGTCAAAATAATACTACCATACCTAAAGTATCTCTTGTACAATAATCCAACATGTTCTGATAAAAGTTTTCTTGTCAGTTTTTAAGCGAAATATTGTTTTCTACTCTTCTACGAAAAACTTCAGAAGCCATATCACCTTTTTGAATTGCTAAATCTTGATAAGAAAAATTGCTATCAAAAGCAGGAAGTGTTTTTTTAATTGATAGTGAACCTGCAAAACTTGACTTATAAATTTTAAAATCTTTAAAGAAATCTTGTAAGTCAATCGTTCTATTGAAAATTTTCTCTAATTCATGATAGTAGTCTTTAAAATTAAACATCAACTTTTTTAAAACTGATTTTTCAAAACTTTGATTGTAAGCAACATAAGTCCCTAAACCATGAATTGCAATTAAATCATGACATAGATGACTAACAACTTCTTTTCTTGGATCATTTGTACCATCTGCTAGAAACTGATAGTGCTTGATATTTTGATTAGTTTTAAAATCAAAGTCAGGACCTAATAAAACATGAACTGAGTATTGAAAAGGAATTTGCTGATAGGACTTGCTGTTGATAAATTTAGGAATTGCTGATTTCATTGTTTCAAAATCATACATGTAAACAGGATACTGATATTTTGATAGTTCACTTTTTAATTGATTTAAATATGATAAATTAATTACTTGCTCACCATGATTAGCTATTTGATACTGACGATAGTGTAATTTACTATCAACCACAAATGTTAGTAATCTTTCATCTTGCAATGAAAGTAAATCATGCTCATAGTATCAAAATGCTTTTTTCTTTTTTCTTAAACGATAGAGTTCAAAAATAGTGTTATATCGATCAAAGTAATTAAAAATATGGAAACAATATTGTTGCTGCTTAGCATCACAATATTTATTTGTTAGTAATTTTAATGCTTCTTGCTCATCAGCAATTGCTAGAATATCAGCAATTGTTTGATATTCTTGTGCTAAATGATGATCAACTAATTCTTCTTGAATTGATTGATACAAACTAAAAGATTTTTTAGTCTTATTAGATTTTTGTCAAGTTGACCCATTAGCAATAAATAAAGCTTTTAAATCAAGCTTTTCTTTTCTGATGTAATCATTATTTAAATACATGATGTAAACATTCACAATATCAAGCCCACATTTAGTCAAGATATCATACTGATATAATAAGTCTCACATATGCTCTTCTTTAACTCAAGTAACGGCCTTTACTTCAATTAAATCTCAACCACTACCATTACGCTTTAAGATATCACACTTAGTCACACAACTATTGTATTCAAATCTTGGTTCAAAAAAAACTTGATACTTCTTATCATTTAAAATTTCACTTTGATTGTTAGTTTGCTGTGTTTCAAAATTGAAACATTGATAGTCTTGCATAAAATATTCTTGAGCATAGTGTCCAGTTTCTAAACCATCAGCAATTGTTTCACCAGCATAAAAATCATCACTAACTTCTTCTTGAAATTCTTGATCTTCAAAATTTAAATAATCCAAATCAGTAACAGTTCGAATTTGTTCTTCAGTTTCAAATTTAGCTTCAAAGCCATTAATTTTACTACTTGTTTTGGTATTTGTTAGTTCAATAAAGTTGACAATTAACTTATCGTCAATCAATTTCTTCGCTAAGTGATAGTGTTTCTCACTTAAGAATCAAGCTAATTTCTGACAAGTACGAAAATGTTTGTAGTCATCTTTATAAATTTTCATCAAACACCCCTAATTAATTATGTTAATCTTTTAAACCAGTAAATTTTTCACCAACAGGAACTTTTGGCTTCTCATAATTCTTTACTTTACTTTTTCTTTCTTTAGCTAATTGCTTTTCTTCTTGAATACTTGCTTTCAAAGCAGCTTTTTCTTCAGCAATTAACTTCTTATCATCGACAGTTTTCTTTTTAATTTTCTTAGACTTACGTTTTTCTAAAGTAATACGTTTTAAAGTTTCATCAAAATCTAACTCAGAGTTAACTTTTCAAATAGTTTCAAATTCTTTTTTAGAAATTTGCTTAGCAAATCCTTCAACTTCAAAGGCCTTAGTAGCATATAAATCATTTTTCTTTGAATCATAAAGCTTTACAACCACATCAAAAACATCACGGTAGCGATAATCTTTACTACTGCGAGCAATTACTTGATCAAATTCAACTGTTTTATGACGTAAGTTTAATTCATCACGCATATAATTTTTTATTACTTCTTTTACTTCTTTTTGACGTTTTTGCTTTTCTTGTCTCTTACGTTTTTTTGATCCAACTGAAGAAACAATAAAAATTATTAAAACAACTGCCATTAAAAGTAGCATTCATCATGAACTCTTTAAATCCATCTTTTTTTCACCTTTTTATTTTTTTAACTATTTAATATTCCTAATAATCTGTCTGGTTTAAATGGTGATAGTGTTATAATCAAATTTTCATTTATATCAACCACAAAATAAAGATTTGTTTTATTAACATTAATATATTTACAAGTTTTTGTTTCATGCATTTCATGACTTAATTCAATTAATTTTAAGCAATGATTAATTACTTCTGAATCACTCAAATCTTTTAAATTTAAACGAGTTTTAGCTCTATTTAAAGCATGATCAGAAAATTTATATTCGTTCTTGTAATAATAACTCATAAACACTCACCAACAATTAACATTTTCTATTTGTTAATGTAATAATTATACTGAATTTCAAAGAAAAAAACAAATTACTAAATTACACTAAATATAAATATATAAAATATAAAGAAATGTTATATTATTAATTTAACTACTATAATAATTCTTTTAATACCTTACTAATTAGAAAGGAAACATATAAACAAATGATTAAATTTAAAAGCGAAAGTAAATTGAATACAATTCAATTCATTTGTTTTGGTTTCAATTGAATTGTTGGCTTTGGCTTTATCACAGCTCTAACAAAAACTGTTAACTTAGGCGTTTGATCTTTATTATGTTTTGCTATTGCCGCCTTTGTTTCTTTTGCAACTATGTTAGTTTTTGCAAGAGCAACAGAAAAGTATCCCCAAGTTTCTGGTGGAACATATGGTTACACCAAATTAGCATTTGGCAAATTTGCTACTTTCTTTCAAGGTTGAAACCAAATTTCTCATATCTTTTTGCTTTCAGCAACAGCACCTTTATTTCTTTCTGAACTTCTGACTTTACTTGATAGCACACCAGCAAATCAAACCTATTATAAAGTAGGTTCAGTGATACTATTTATTCTAATTACACTAATTGCTGTTTTTAGTTTAAAAGTTTCAAAAATCTTTTTACTTATCTTTGCAATATTTAAATATTTAATTATCTTTGGTGGAACAATCTTAATAATTTATTTCTGTTTCAAAGATAACAGTTTTAGTGAAAACATTAATGCAACTGAAAAAATAAATCTTTCAACTATCGCTGCTAAAACAATGATTTTTATTTTTGCTTTTAATGGGTTCAATAATATTGCAGCCCTTTCAAAAGATACTATTGGCATCACTAAATTTAAAAAAATAATGGTTATCATCTATAGTTTAGTTTTTTCATTTTATCTGCTAACATGTCTTTTATTTTTAGGAATTAATGGCGCACAAAATATTAAAGGTTATGAAGGAATATTTCTCAAAGCGTTCTCAGTTACTGGATTAATTATTTTCATTATTGGAGCAACATTTAATCGTCTTAGCAGTCAACTTGGTTACACTATTTGATATGCAAGAATCATTGCTCCAATGGCAGAAGATGGTTATCTGCCTGAAATGTTTAAGAAAAAAAATCGTTTTGGTGAGTATTCAAATGCAATGTATTTAGCACTTGGCGCAACAATTGTTTCAATGATCTTATTTGTCATCATCCCAATTATTTTCAATTTAGAAAATGCTTTTGAAAGTATGGTCACAGCAGGAACTATTGTTTACATGGTCAACTATTTAGGTACTTTTATTGCAATATGCTATCTGCACTTTAAAAAGAAAATGCTTAAAATTCCATGATGAGAACTAATGCTTTATTTTCTTGCCATGGGTGTTATTGTTGTAATTTTACTACTAACACTAATTCCACCAATAATTGGTGACCCTTGAACTATTACCAACAGTATTATGCTTTTCTCTTATCTTGGTTCAATGGCTTTTGGTTACTTAGTTTGATTTAGTTACTATTTATATAAAAGAATAAAACATAAAAATAAAATAAAACTTGAAGAACCAGAATTAAAAAATGTCTTACTAGTAGAAGAATAAAAAAAATAGCTTTATAAGCTATTTTTTTTCCATCTTATTTGAATTTATGATTATGTGATATTAATAACAGAACCTCGTGAAAAACTAATTTCTCCACCTTTATTTCCTGTAGGTTCTTCAATAATCATTGAAGCACGATATGATAAGCGTAACATTAAATGACGATCAAAAACATCATAATATAAATAATAACCACGTTCTAAAGTCATAGTAGTTGCATCACTAACTTGTTTAAATAATTCTGTTCAAATTTCATTATTTTGACGTCGCATATCTTTAACATTTCAACTATCAGTATCTAAAGCTACAAACCCATTATAAGATACTTTTAATTCAGGAATGATAACTGATTTATAGTCATGTAAAAATTGATGTTCATCTTTAATTTTCAATGAAGTTAAATCAATTACGCTAACAATAAACTTCAAACTTTCATTAGGACCTTTCGTTTCGCTAACAGTGGCAGGTTTCATATTTCATTCTTGCGGCATAGAAAAGTTTTGCTTAATTTGAGTATTAATTGTTTCTTGAGTAAGTGATGTTGACGCAGTTGTCAGAAGTGCTAAACCAGCCAGTGAAATTAATAATTTTGGCATCATAAAAACCTCTTTCATTTGAATTTATGATAACTTTATATTTCACTTTTTAAAAAATGTCATGAGATTTTTAATAATTAATTTCATAAACATTAAAATATAATTTAATTGGTTTAAAACCAAGCTTTTGATACAATGGAAATCCTTCTGGAGTTGCAATTAAAGCAACTTGCTGATAACCCATCTTCTTTGCAGTAGTCAGCAAATGATTTAATACTTTTTTTGCTAAACCTCGCTTTTGAAAATTAGGACTTGTTGCAATATCATCAATGATAACTAAATCATCTTCATAATAAAATTGACCTGTTGAAGCTGGAACTTCGTCAACTGTTAGATATACTTGATAGTCTATTTTTTGTGTTTTTCTTAATTCATAAAGTCCATAATATTTTTGTAAATCAATCAAAATTAATGAAAAGGAATTCTTGATGACACTACGAAATTTTTCAACATCTGCTAAAGTTTCAACTTGCTTAATTTTTTCATTTTTATTCAAAGGCAACACTTCATTAAATTGATTTAAATCAGCAACCATAGCGATAATAGTTTCTGAATGAATAAATCCTTCTTTTAAAAAGAATTCTTTT
This sequence comes from Spiroplasma platyhelix PALS-1, assembly GCF_021496725.1. Classification (GTDB taxonomy): domain Bacteria; phylum Bacillota_I; class Bacilli_A; order Mycoplasmatales; family VBWQ01; genus Spiroplasma_D; species Spiroplasma_D platyhelix. Next base: position 197,695 of record NZ_CP051215.1, on the reverse strand, counting down.
TCTTTTGTCTCTTGGGAGTCTGAAACAACAACTCATGTAAAAGGCATTTTATTTTTTTGTCATACTTTAATAATTTCTAGCGCCTTATCATATTGCTTTTGTGTTACTAAGTTTTTAGAAACAGCAACATTTAAATTACTAGCTGAAGCAAGTGAATTAATATAATGAATTTGATTTTTTGGATCAAAAACAACTACCTTGCCATCGTTGACTGGATTAGGATTAACATTATATTTAATAAAATAATCAATTATTGTTTTTTCTAATTTATTTTTAAAATCTAACATAGATAAACTAGGTCTCCTTTAATGCAATTTAACTTTGCTCATTATAATTTTACACGATAACTTTAGATAAACAAAAATAGTCTCGAAGAGACTATTTTTTAGTGCTAACAATATTCTTACATTGTCCCGATTTTTCAAATTCTGCTAAATTTTCATATGATGTTTCAACCATATTCTTGACAGCTTCATCAGTATAACTACCCACATGAGGAGTGAAGATCACTCTTGGATAGAATTGATGAAGTTCTTCATAAACTTTAATTGGTAGTTCTCTACCTTCAAAATCTTTAAAGAAAATTTGACTTTCATTTTGTAAAGTATCTAAGGCTGCACCTTTAATATGTCCTGACTTAATTGCTGCTAGTAAGTCTTCAGGATTAATTAATTCACCTCTTGCAGCATTGATGATAATTGCACTTTTTTTCATTTTTGCAATTGTATCTTTATTAATCATATTATCATTTTGACCTGGAATATATGGTGAGTGTAAAGTAATCAAATCACTTTGAGCAAGTAACTCATCTAATGAAACATAATCTAAAATTGCTTTGTTAGCATCATTAGGATAAATATCATATCCCAAAACTTTAGCGCCCATTCCTTTAAAAGCCTTAGCAGCTTCCATTCCAATTCTTCCCGTTCCAATCACACCAATTGTTGAATTTCTAATTTCCTTAGCAAACATGAAATCATCAACTTTAAAGTTTTTCTGTCTCATTTTATTAGCCATGTAGAAAGTATTTCTTAGAAATCCAACTGCTAAAGCTACAGCTAACTCACTAACAGCATTGGGAGAATAAAATGGTACTCGAGCCATTTTAAATCCTAATTGATCACCATAATCAACATCAATATGGTTGACTCCTACTGTTCTTGTTAGGACATATTTAATACCAAATTCTTTCATCTTATCTAAATTTTGTTTATCAGCAACACAGTTTGCTCGCAACATTACTGCTTGAGCACCTTGTGCAGTGTTGATATTATCATGTGTTAATAATTCTTCTACCAATACTAATTCGTATCCAAATTTTTCATTTAATGATGTAAAGAATTCTTTTTCAGTATCTCTTACACCATAACATACAATTTTAATTGCCATTCTATTCACCTATCCAAATAATGGAGTTGCTCCAATCGCAGTAACAATAATAACTCAAATTGGTAAAGTAATAATTGATAGCAGTGTCGATACTAATGTTAAATTAGAAGCTAATTGTGGTTCTTTGTCATATGCAATAGCGTATGATACTACAACACTTGCTGGTGGAGTTGCTGTCATAATCACTAATACTCCTAATGCTGTTGCTGTCATTGCTGGTTCATTACCACGACCAGCAAATGCAATTGCAGCAATAATACATGTTAGACATAAAATAATTGTTGGTGCAACAACTACTTTCATAATTGAAGCATATCATACTGTTTTTGAGCGCATTGCTTTTTTAAAATCTCCTGCAGCTAGTTGCATTCCAATTGCCACTCAAACTAAAGGAGTACAAATTGCAGCTACTACTGAAAGAATTTTCGCAATTGGTGGAAACAATAAATCAATTCTTAATGGTGAAAAATCAGTTGTTGAACCAAATGGTTTACCAGGCACACAATTAATCCCAGGAATCAACTGCGTAATTCAAATAAAAAGTCCAACAAAAGTACAAATTAAAATTGGATTTAAAAAAATATTCTTTAAATTTGTATTTCTTTGCACTATTTTCTTCTCTTGATATTTCGCGTATCCTTCTGGATTTTTTTCTTTATTTGGAATTGCAAGCAATTCCATTGCCTTCTTTTCTTTTCTTGAAAGTGCTGCACCAATATGCTTTTGTGACATAATCATAAATCCTAAAGAATATAGGAAAATTCGATATGGGACATTGAACATGTTAGCAGTAATTAAAGAACCATCTCCAAATAATTCTCTAACAATTGGAATTCCAAAAAATGTTGTTGATGCTAAGGCAGTACACATAGTTAGAGTATCTTGAATATCCTTATCATATTTTAAATAAAATAATCGAGCACCAAAAACCATAATTCCATAGAATAAGAATCCTGTTAGCAGTACAAAACCTTCAGATGTTAATTGCTTTAATGTAATATCAGTTAAGAATCCTTGTAAAGCTAATGCCGGTAGACCAATAATCATAACCATTTTAATTAAAACTTTATCTCATTCTTTTTTTAAGATGTTTTTTCTTGTTAAAAGAAAACCCAGTCCAATGACAACAATTGTTGCGATAATAGCACTTCAAAATCCTCAACTTTTAAGTGTATTGACAACTGCATCGCTAACATCAGATTGTAAAATTAAATTCATATATAATTATTATCCTTTCTTTTTTTCTTTAAATCACAATAGTTATCTTATACTTTTTTATTTGATATTACTATTACAATTTCGTTTATCAGTCAAGATTTTATTAAATTCAATTTAAAATTATGAAAGAAAAATCCTGAGATTCTCTTACAAAATCTGAAGTTATTTGCTATAATTACTTTTGTTTTAAAAACTTAAATAAAACTTAAAGATTAAACAAGGAGAAAATAATGGCAAATATTAAATCACAAATTAAAAGAATTAAAACTAATGAAAAAGATCATCAAATCAATAAAAGCTATAAAAGCAAAGTAAAAACTGCTTACAATAAAGCAATTGCAGCAATTAATGCTCACTCAGAATCAGCAGGTTCTTTAGTAAACGAATTTTGTAGCTTAATGGATAAAGGAGTTAGCAAAGGTGTTTTCCATGCTAACAAAGCAGCTAACAAAAAAGCTAGAATGATGACTAAATATAATAAAAGCTTAGAAGCAAAAAAATAGTTCTGTTTAAGAACTATTTTTTTTATTTAAACTATTTTGTTTTGTTGTTAGAATCGACCACTAAAGTTAGCTTTTCTTCTTTTCTTGTCTTTATTTGCTGGTTCATCATGATCAAATAAACTTTGATCTATGTCATATTTTTTACCATTCAAAGCAGCATTAATTGCATTTTGATACTCAACATTAGCTCTCATAACCTTGTTACGATCAACTCTTGGATTGATTAAGATCAACACTAAAACAAGAAGTAAAGGTAGGATACAAATAGCAGAAGTGATAATAGCAAAAATTTTAAATACTTTAAAGTTAGGTAAAGCTTTCAAATGCTTAACAACGTCAGGATTTAAGTCTTCTTTTTTTACTACAGATAGGAAAAAGTTTTGATAATAATTATCACTTACTTCTCAAAAGAAATAAGACATTGTCACAATTAATCAAAAGAATAATAAACCTAACATAAAGAAAGAAATACGATATTTTTCTCTTAAAATTTTTGTTGGTCTAATAAAAATATACGCAAATGAAAAATATAAGATTATTGTCATGATTAAGATAAGTCAATTATTTGTTTGACTTAAAACAAAATCAACTGGTTCTTTATTAATATCAATTGTAAGTGGACCCTTAACAAATGATGAAATAATTATTGTAATGATAATAAATAAATTTGAAAGAATCAATAATCCTGCTAAAGCTTTCTTCAAGTTTGGAACAATTCCAGGTTTAGTCAAGTATGGATAAAAATTAGGGCTTGAAGCAGGATGCTGTGGCAACACACCTAATTTTGTTAAGTTTGCCATATTGTTATTTAAATCTCTAATATTAGTATTATTTAAATTATTATTTTCAACTTGATTGTTAGTATTTTCTGAATTACTATCTTGATTGAAAACAGGTTGATCTGCAGTATTGCTTTTTTCTTCACTAGTAAAATTACTTAGAGCAGAAATTTGATCATTTAAACCTTTTAAAGCTGCTGAATCAACAGTGCGAACTTTTTCTAAACTTTCACGTTCAACACCTTTACAACTATTAACAATAGTTACAATTAATAAATTACGATCTTCTAAAATATCAATTCTTGTCTTTTTAGGACTTTTGCTAATTGATAAAGCTAAGTCAGTAATGTTAGCAGTTAATTGTAAAAATTCTTTTGCCATTTTTTGACCTGTTAGTTTTTTACTTAATGCTGTTTCTAAAAAGAACAAATTAGAAATTTGTAATTCAGTATATTTTAAAATATTTTCATTAACTTTAATTTCATTTCTGACAATTGGATTACTTAAACTATTAAAAAGAGTGCTTAAAATTTCATTATATAATTCAACGGTAATAATTTCATCTTTATTTAAATATTGATCTTGATCAATATTTGATTCTTTAATTTCATCTTTTAATACTACTGCTTGCTCAGTTTTCTTTTTTCTTGGTTTTATTTCTTTTTTCTTATCCTCGTTATTATTTAATAAGTCGTCTTTTTTACTCATCTCTTCACCTCTTTATAATAACTATATTATTATATCTTAAATTTTGCAAAAAAATATATCAATTGCGAGATTTTTTGCTAATTTTCCACTTTTTACCTTAAAATCAAACTCATGTGCCTTAACTAATAATTGATTGATCTCTTTGATTTCTAATTGGCACTTTAATAAACTTTTAATCTGCAGCATTGAAATATTTAGTTTGACACCAATTTCGTATTCAGAACAACCATCTTGCAAAAGCAATTTAATGTTTCTAATTAACTCTAATTGATAGGTTGCAATTAAAAATAAATTTAACTTATCATACTTAATTTTTTCTCAGTAAGAATGATAGTGAAATCAAAATGTTACATAATCTTTATGCAATCATAAATTAATTAATTGATAGGGATTAAAAGCAAAATATTTACTGCTAAGTTTTCTAATTCGTTCTACATCAATAGATTGATTTAATTGTTGCAATTGCTTCAATTCATTGTCAATAATACTTAAAGAATTAGGAAACATTGTCACAACTGCATCAAGTGCATTTTCTGCAAACTTAATTTTATATTCTAAATTTTTATTAATAATTCATTTTTTTAATTGTTCTTTATTATATGATTCAACAAAAATTGATTCAATTTTAGCTTTGAAAAATTGTGGATTTAATTTTTTAGTCAACATTTTAATGATAACAAGGTTATCATTTTTAAATTGTTGCAGTTTAGTAATAAACTTTTCAACCAATGCTAAATCGCTATTCAAAGTTAAATAATAATCATTGATAATAATAATTTTTTTATTGTTAAACAAATCTAAACTACTAACTTCGTTCAGAATTTTTTCCATTGTTAGTTGAAAATACTCTGGTTCTAAGTAGTAAGAAACAACTGCATCATTTTCATGTACATCCTGATTTGGTTGATCAGTCAGATGATTCATTTTCAAATAAATGTTCACTGTTTGATTAAGTAAAAAATTATCTAGGCCATAAAAGACGAACATTATTCCACCTCAAAGCAATTATAACATTAATATTTTTTTAACTTAATTCTTTGATTTTTCGTAAAATTAATTCCTTTTGCTTTTGATTTTGCGCTAATTTTTCTTGTTGAAATTTAACTTTTTCTGGTGCAGCTTTGCTAATAAATTGTTGATTATTTAAAAGGATTTCACATTTTTCAATTTCAAGTGTGATTTTATCTAATTGTTTTTTAAATTTTACTAGTTCTTTATCTTTGTCCACTGCTAATTCAGTTTTAATTTCAACAACAGCATTACTAATAATTTTACTAATTTTCTTTTCTTTAGTAAAAGAAGCAATGTCAATGCTAACAATTTCACTATTTGTTAATTTTAATAAATATTTATTTAATTGATCTTTTTCTGCTTTAAATAAATCTTGATCTGAAATAATATGTAAATCTAGTTTAGTTTTAAAAGCTAAACCAAATTGATTACGAATTTCTCTTACTGCAGAAATAATCTCAATCAAATTTTTAACAAATACTTCAGCATTACATTCAAAATTATAACTTTCAACTTTTGGATAGTTTTCTAATAAAATACTTGATTGATACTTCATTTTTTGATAAATCTCTTCTGTTACAAAAGGTAAAAATGGATGTAACATGATGATGACTTGTTTCAAAACATAAATTAAAGTACTGATTGAAGCAACAGCTAACTCTTTATTTTGTAAGTTAACTTTACTCAATTCAATGTATCACGAACAATATTGATTTCAAATGAAATTTGATAACTCATGACTAACACTAATAAAATCAAACTCATCCATACTTTTTTCAACTTTACTAATCAATTGATTTAATTCTGTTAGCACTCATTGATCAATAAAACTAAATTTAACAGCATTTGCATCAAATTGATAATTAAAATCTTCAGGTAAGTTTAATAAAACATATCTTGCTGCATTTCATAACTTGTTAATTAAATTTCAAGCTGCTTCAATTTTAATTTTACTAAAACGTAAGTCTTGTCCTGGTGCAGAATTGCTAATTAAAAAATAACGCAAAGCATCGGCACCATACTCATCAATGACGGCAATTGGATCAATCCCATTATTTAATGATTTTGACATTTTTCTACCTTGCTCATCACGAATCAACCCATGAATCAAAACATGTTGAAAAGGTTTAGTCGCTGTGAACTCTAAGCCCATAAACATCATTCGCACAACTCAGAAAAATAAAATATCATACGCTGTAACTAAAACATTTATTGGATAGAAATTCTTAAATTCAACAGCATCTTCATTAGGTCAATTTAAAGTTAGTAAAGGTCATAAAGCACTTGAAAATCATGTATCTAAAACATCTGTTTCTTGCTCATAATCAGCAACATTATTTGGTGCTTCAACGCCAACATAAACTTCTTTAGTTTGCTTATGATATCAAACAGGAATACGATGTCCTCATCATAATTGTCGAGAGATACATCAATCTTGAATATTATTTACTCATTTTAATAGTTGTTCTTCAAAAAATTCTGGGAAAAAATCTACTTTATCTTTTTCATCTGCTTGATTCTTCAAAATCATCTGAGCTACTGGATTCATGTTAATAAATCATTGCTTTGATAAATAAGGTTCAACAACCACATTAGTTCTTTCTGAATAACCTACTTGATGAACATACTCTTCAATTTTTTCTACTAGTTGTATTTTCTGTAAATCAGAAATTAAATTTTTACGGCAAAGAAAACGATCTTGACCAGCATACTTACCACCTAATTGGTTCACTACTCCTGCTTCATCTAAACAAATTGGCATTGCTAACTTATGATTCAAACCAATTTGATAGTCATTAAAATCATGCCCTGGAGTACATTTCATAATTCCTGTCGCAAAACTAACATCAACATAATCATCACTAATGATTGGAATCAATCCTTGATTAGCTGGATTAATTACTTTCTTGTTAACAAATTTTTGATATCTTTCATCTTTACTATTGACAACTAATGCTTGATCAGCAAACATTGTTTCTGGTCTTGTTGTTGCAACAACAAGATAAGAAGACTTATCTTCTAGATAGTATTTTAAGTAATATAATTTTCCCTTAACTTCTTGATAGTTTACTTCAATATTAGAAATTGCTGTTTTCAATAAAGGATCTCAATTAACAATTTTTGTTCCTTGATAGATCAATTTTTTGTTGTATAAGTCAACAAAAACTTTTCTTACTGCTTGACTAACATCTTGATCTAAAGTAAATTTTTCTCTTGTATAGTCTAACGACAATCCAAGGTTGGCTCACTGTTCATGAATAACCTGATAGTACTTATCTTTTCATTTTCAAGCATAATCAAAAAATGTTTTTTGATCTAAATTCTTTCAAACATCAGGTTGTATTTTTTTAATTTCTTCAAGCACCTTAACTTGAGTAGCAATCCCAGCATGATCAATTCCTGGAACAAAAAGTGTTTCAAAACCTTGTAGACGTTTATATCTAATTAAAGCATCTTGAATTGTTCCATCTCAAGCGTGACCTAAATGTAATTGTCCTGTTATGTTTGGAGGTGGTAAAACAATACAAAATTTAGGCTTTTTACTTTCAGCACTAGCAACAAACAATTTTTCATCCAGTCACTTTTGATAGCTCTTTGCTTCAATTGTCTTATGATTGTATTTTGTTTCCATTTTTTTACTCCTTCATAAAAAATGTTCCTAAAAAATAATTTAGGAACGTTATTTAACGCGGTACCATCCTAATTCTTCAATATTTTAAATATTGAAGCACTCAATTAGTTTATTAATTTTGTCAACAATATAAACTACCTTCAAACTAAACTTTGCTTAATTTCCACCAACCATTAAGTCTCTATATTAACAATTTAATTTTACTCTTTTATATTGATACTCATGATAATAGTATGATACTATTTTACCTTTTTAATTGTAAAAAACAAGATTATAACATTTCTTTAAATGTTTTTTTATAATAAAATTCCTTATAATATAGACATAAACTTTTGCTAAAGGAAATTATTGATGAAAAAATCTTGAAATTTAATTCTAATTCCATTTTTTATCTTTCTTATTATTTTAACTATCATTATAATAGCTGTTAGCACTATATTTAGTCCTTATCGCTATCCTTTTAACACCTTTGCTAAAGTTGAAGCAACTATGACTCTTTCAAAGAATAAAAAGAATGTTGTTTATATTATGATTGACATGACAACTGGATTTGATGTGACTTCAATTTTACAATCTAACCCAGAAATGGCTAATAATTTTTCTGGATTCACTAATTATTTAAATGTTATTTCAACCAATTGAGGAACCAATGCTTCTGTTCCTAATATTTTTGGCGGATATGATTTTAATCCTTATTATAAAAATCATGGTCCAGCAGAAATTGAAAGTATTAAATTTAAAGACTATATGAAAAATGCAATGAATATTTTAATAAGCGCTTTTGGTCAAAGCAACTGAGACTTAAGTGCTATAGGCAATCAGTACTATAACTATAATTCAAATAAATCATACTGAGATTCAAATTGAGAAACATTAGAATCTGATTTTAAAGAATATAACTTAAAAGCAATTAACTCCAATGATGTTACTCGTTTACTTTACTACCAATATCCTAACTTATATAAAAAGATAAATCTACCTAATCAATTCTTTTTAAAAAGCAGCAACGCTAACTTTATTTCAATTAGTGAGTATCTAAGTCATTGTAAGATTCAAGATACTGAAAATAATAAATTTATGACAATTATGAATGAAAGCAACCATAGTCCAACTGTTATGGATCAATTTGGTAACTATCAAACTTCTAATGTTACAATTGAAAACATTTATAAATCAACAACAGGCTTTGTTACAAAAATCAACAATTTTATTAGTTATTTAAAAGCAAATAACATCTACGACAACACAATGATTGTTATCAATTCTGATCATGGTAACAATGGAACAGGTAGTCTACCTATTGCTAATTCAGCATACAACCATACTGGGATTGACTATCAAGATATAGTTACAATTGAAAAGAAATATCCTAGTTTCACCAGAGCTTTCCCTGTTCTTTTAGTAAAACCATTTAGCAAAACTACAGCAATTGAATATGACAACAACTATTTATACACCAACACTGATATTTTGTCTTTCATTAAAGAATACAATAATGATGTTATCTTTAATCTTTTAGATCAAACTAAAGATCCTCGTTTTTTAAAACAATTAAGTGACATTCAAGCAAGATCTAATGTTTACATGCCCAGCTACCATAATGATTCACTATGAAGCGATGATTTTAACCACTATCTAAACCCTGATAGTGGCTTTGGTGGGGTAAGTTTTTTAGTGAAACAAAGTATCTATCAACTGGCAAATTATTTAGTAGCTAAAGATCTTAAAGACTACTATAGTCCTGATGCTTTAGAAAATTGAAATCAATTGACAATATAAAAAAATATCCTAATTTATTAGGATATTTTTTTTATTTTAAATTGTTATTTGCAATTTTCTAACTTAAAATTGCGCCTACTCCTAAATTAATATCAAGAGTTGCTGAAGAAAAAGAATTCATTGGATTAACAAATTGATTTACTAATAATTGAAAATAATAGTTTCCAGATTCATAATATCATGTATAACCAAAATAAATAGTAGCATCAAGTTTTGCTAAACCAGAAGAATATCTTTCATTAAAAATTTCAATTGTTGAATATTTATCTATGGCATCAGTGTTAGCCTCAGTAACCTTTTCATTATTATTTGATCCAAATGCAAGTCCACCAAAATTGACATTATAAGGACCATAAGAGTCGCCACCCCAACTTAAATTAATATCATGATTACCATTGAAAGAAAAAGAACTAAAATTAGGTTTTTGGCTTCCTAAATTTAAAGTCAATACGCTTCTATTTGTTTCACCATTTACAGAAGGTGAAGCTGTTACTGAACGTGCTTCATTACTATGACTACCATTTCAATAATACTGTTGAGAAAAATTTTCACTTTGTTGATTACTGTTAACCAATACAGCTGGAGCGCTACCAGCAATAGCAATAATTCCTAAAACGCTTAATAAATTTTTCATAAATTAATACCCCCTCAAAAGTTTAATATTTTTAAAAATATTAAACGAATATAAATTAAATTATATACCTCTAAAAATAATTAACAATAGAATCAAAAATAAATTTTATATTATTTAATTTTATTCTAAAATTGCTTTTGGTAATTTTATTTCACTCTTACTAATAATTTTTTTATTTCAAGGAACAACACGATATAAAACATAACTAACAGCAAAATCAATTGATTTTGTTAGACAAGAAATCATCATCACATATTTAATATCCATTTGAGTTCATTGTAATAATGCAAAAGTAACAAAAATGTCAACAATTCAAACTAAACACAAATCAGTGATGCTAACAATTAAAGTGTAACCTCCTGCATATAAGAAACTAAAAATTGGTTGCATCATATTAAAGAAAAAATAACCAATCGCACTAAATGCTAAATATCAAATTGCTAGACTCAATCCTTCAGCACTTAAGTTGACAAATAAAAATCTTGGTACTCAGAAAGCACAACTTAAAATAACTAAAGCTGTCACAACTGAAATTAAAAAGACCAATTGTAAAATTTTCTTGGCGTTCTCTTTTGCCAAAGCTAACTTACCCTTACCTAAATTCTGACCGACATAGTAAGAAACTAAGGCGTTATAACCCCGATAAGTTGAATAGAAAATTGCCATTGTGGTTGAAACGATACTAGTTGCTGCGACAACAGTTGTGCTACCATAGTAAGCAAAGATAACCGTTTGAATAATTAGAGACAAGCCAAAAAATAATTGATTAATAAACATTGGAATGAAAGCTTTAAAATAGTTTCAATGTAGTTCTTTACTAATTTTAAAGATATTTCAATTTGGCGCGTACTCTGGTTTTTTATAAATTAAGTAACCAATAAAAATTAAACATTCTACTGCTCTTGAAGTAATCAAACTAATTGCTAGTCCCTCAATCCCTAAGTTAGGAGAACCTTGATAGGGTAGTGAAAGCGTACAAACTAGAACTGTATTCAAAACTAAAGAAATAGAAGCCACAATCAAAGGAGTCTTAACATTTCCTGCAACATTCATTGTTAGGGACATAATGTAAGCAAAACCTAATAAAGGATAATTTCAAGCAATTAGTCGACTATATTGTGTTGCCACCTTAATTGCTTCATCATAATGCTCTCCACCATGTGCTCCTAAAATCAAAATAGAAATATCCTTAGCAAAAACTTCTAGTACTATCAAACAAATAACTGAAATCAACAAAACATAAAACAACTTAACATTAGTTGTTTCTTTAATTTTTGTTTTCATGTTTGCACCTTCATATTGCGCTAAAAAAATATTTCCTGTCGCAACAATCGCAAAGAAAACATATCAAATCATATCGTAGACATTAACTGATGATGCAACCCCTGCAATCACATCATCGTTTCCAAACTGGCCAACAATAAAAGTATTCATTAGACCCAACACTGTTTCAACTAATGCTTGAAGCGAAATTGGGATAATAAATAGTAACCCTTTAGAGTAAAAATTAAGATTGTCCTTTCAGTATTTTTTCATTTCAACACCATCTTCAATAAGAACATAAGCTAAGAACTAACACTCAAACTAACGAATCTCTGCATTAAACCTTTGTTGCATTAGGCTTTGAATCATTTTAATTTCTTGACTAACTCTATCTTCATCTAATTGTTCTTTTTTACTATTAAATTCTAAATTAAAAGTTAAAGAATGTTTCTTTTTATGCTTTAAAACTTCATCTGAATAAATATCAATTAAAGTTAGGTTTTGCAAGTATTTAGTTCTTGCTGCTCAAATCACATTCTTAACATCTTCATATTCAACATTACTACTAATGATAATTGATAAATCTCTACTTAATGGATTAAACTTTGATCAACTTTTATATTTCACTACTTGCTTGTCTTTCAACTCAGCAAAAATAGCTACTAATTCAGTAAAATTAATCTCTACTAAAAATACTTGCTTACTTAAAGCAATTCTTTCAGCAATTTCTGGGTGTAAAGCTGCAATTGTTGCAAAATGAATATTATTATACTTTATTTTACTACTCAAATAAGGGTGAATTGTTTCTTGATCAAAACTATGATAAGTTAAGGCATCATTAAATTCCTTACCCCCTTGCTTAGTGAATCAAGCTGCTAAAAATCCTTTAATTAGTAAATAATTATTAGACTTTTCAGAATTAGGATTAAAATAATTTTGCACATCAAAGAAATCATTGTTGACAACAAAAGCTAAATGATGATTAGCATGTTCTACTGCTTCTGGATCATTGTTATAAATCACTTCATCAGTAAATACTTTTAAACTATCCTGCTTGAAACTAGCATTCAAGCGACAAATTTCTAATAAACTAGGTAACAAACTAAAACGCATTGCTTTTCTTGCTAAATTAATTGGAGCAATTAAAGTAATTGGTTTTTTGTAACCAAAAAAGTTAAAGTCTGCTAGCGTATCTTTATTAGTTAAGTTGTAAGTCTTCACTTGATGAAAGCCATAATCCAATAGATATTTTTTCATATCGGCTAAAAGAATTTGTAAGTTACTTAATGGTTCAGCTCTGATGACAAATTTTGGTTTAATTTTTGGCAAATTATTGTATCCAACAACTCTTGCTACTTCTTCAGTAAAATCGTTGACATTATTCAAATCATTTCGATAACTCGGAATCTTAATCTTCATTATTCCTGATAGTTTTGATTTTTTTAGTACCTTACAACCAATTGTGTTTAAAGCACTAACAATCTCAGCTAAACTTAAATTTGTTCCTAAAAGTTTATTAATCATTTGATAGTTAATTGTGCGTGAGTTATCTTTTAATTGATAGTTCACCTCATTAACAAAACTAACAACTTCAAATTTGATATGAAATTGATGCAATAAGAATAAAATTCTTTGTAACACAAGTAAATAATTTACTGGCACAATTGGTTTGTTTAGTCTTTGTAAGAATAAATTACTTGGATTGAAACTATTACGTTTGATTTGATCTTGTACTAAATCACCATCTAAATTTAATGAAGCAAAAACTAAAGCTTTAGTTTTTGGCTCAACAAAATAATCTGATAGTGTTGAAACTGCTAAGTTACTAAAATATTGTTCTTTATTACTAAACACAATATCATTTTTAAAAAATTGAAAACTTTTTGTTAGATAATCTTTATTTGCTAAAGTAATTTTAAAATCTTCTAAATTATCAGCTGCAAAAACAACAGCTGGTTGACCCAACTCTAACATCACAATGCTAACTAAGTTATCAAAGAATGATTTTGGTTTGATATTTGTTAGTTGCAAAGTTCTTTTAATTCAACTTTCGTCAATTTGACCATGATTTAATAAATTAATTTTCAATGTTCCTAAAGCATGAATGAATTCATGCTTACTTTGTTTGCTTGTTTGAATGTTGCTAAAATTGCTAACAGCAATCTTTTTTAATGGCAACTTAAAGTAGTGACTTAATTCTTTAGCTAGATAATACATAGCCAAACAGTCACTACGATTTAATGTCAATTGAATTTCAAAAATTGAATCATCTAATTCTAAATAATGTAAGGGACTTAAACTACCAACTGGAGCATCATCAGGCAAGTAAACAATTCCTGCTAATTCTTCTTCTGATAGCACTTCAGGATTCAAGCCAAGTTCTGATAATGAACAAATCATCCCATGAGACATCACACCTAAAATTTCTCTGTGATCAATCACCAAATCATTTGCTAACTTACTACCAACCTGAGCTACAACCACTTTAATTCCTACTCGAACATTACTTGCGCCACAAATAATTTTGACAATCTTTCTTCCAATGTTGACATAACAAAGATTTAATTTCTTACTTTTTGGATGTTCTTCAATTTTTAAAATCTCACCAACAATTAAATTAGTGTTAGTAGTAGTTAAATTAACTACCTTATCAACCTCGAATCCTAAACTGTTTAATGCTTTAGCAATTTCTTGATCTTTAATTTTTCTAACATCTATTCATTGATTAAGTATTCTCTTTGAAACTACCATAATCTTCTTTTTTCTCCAATTCTAAAATTGTTTTAAAAAACGTAAATCGTTACTATAAAATAATCTGATATCATCGATACTATATTTAATCATGGCAATTCTTTCAATTCCAACACCAAAAGCAAAACCAGTAATATTAGGATCTTTAATGCCACAAGCATGAAAAACATTAGGATGAATCATCCCTGCTCCTAAAATTTCAATTCAACCAGTATGCTTACATAAAGCACAACCTCGACCACCACAAATTGGACAACTAACATCAACTTCAGCAGAAGGTTCAGTAAAAGGGAAGAAACTTGGACGCAAACGAATCTTACTATCTGCTTTAAATAATTTCTGACAGAAATATTCTAATGTTCACTTCAAATTAGCAAAAGTCACACCATGACCTGCTAAAAAAGCATCCATTTGCATAAACTGATGACTATGCGTTGCATCATCATCATCTTTACGATAAACATTTCCTAAACTGATATATGCTAAAGGTTCTTTCATATCTTTATTTACTAATGATAGGATTCTTGCTGTCATGTTTGTACAATGTGTTCTCAACAACATACGATTCTTACCTTTACGAGTATCATTTAAATAAAATGTATCTTGCATCGCTCTTGCTGGATGATTTTCAGGTAAATTCAAACGATTAAAATTATATTCTTCATTGTCAACTTCAGTACCGCTAATTACTTGATAGCCTAAATTTTTAAAAATTGTTGTAATCTCATCAATCACCAAAAATAATGGATTACGATAACCAACTTGTAAACCAATCCCTGGTAGCGTCACATCAATCTTATTTTCTTTTAATTCCTTTTCTAATTTTTCTTGTTCAAGCTTAACAATTTTTTCATTAATTAACTCCATAATTTCCATTTTAAAATTATTTACTAATTTACCAAGTTCAGATTTTTGATTATCATCAAAATTAGTTAATGATTTTAGAACATCACTAAATGCAGATTTTTTTCCTAAATACTTTGACTTTAAAAAATGCAAAAAATTAACTTCAGAATTTTTCTTAACATCTGCTTTTGCATCTGTTGAAATTTTCTTTAAATGCTCTTTAATTTTATTAATATCTTTCATTATTTGCCACCAATCATTTTAATAATCATATTGTAATACAATATTACTATTTAACATCAATAAATAAGGAATAAATTGTTAGAGCAACACTTGTTGCTAAATTTAGTGATTCTACTTTATTAGTTGTTTCAATAATAAAATTTTCATCAACTAATATTCTTAATTCAGAACTAATACCTTGTCCTTCGTTGCCAAACAAAAAACCATTCTTTTTATGAAATTTAATTTGATTTAACTTTGTTGGTTGCTTTGCTTCATGTAAGAAAGTTCCATAAAAATAATAATCCTCTGCTTTTAATTTAGTCATCAAAGTAATTAAATCACAATATTCAAAAGCAATATTAAATATCGCTCCTTTACTAGCACTAACCACTTTGTGATTATAAAAATCAACACTATTTTCTGAAAGAAAAATCTTTTCAACACCAAAGGCACAACAACTTCTTAAAATTGCTCCTAAATTACTAGGATCTTGAATGTTATCTAGCACAATAATGTTATCTTTATTTTTCACTTGATACTTTTGAAAATTACATAAAGCTACAACTGGTTGTGGTGTAACTGTTTGACTAATTTTTTTAATAATCGCTTTTGTTACTAAAAAAATCTCAACCTTTTGATCTAATAAAAATTGGTAACTACCAGTTTCACTCTCATCAAGAAAAATTGTTGCTACTGCTCTATGCTTTAAAGCTTCTTCAACAAGATATTTACCTTCAACTAAAAATTGTTGATTCTGATAGCGATTCTTACTTTTTGCTAGAGTTCTCAGATATTGAATTATTGGGTTACTTAAAGAACTAATCTTTTTCATTACTACTACCTACGCTAACACTACTATATTTTAAAATATTCTTACAACTTTTATATTCTGGACAATACAATGATACTAAATTTCAAAAATCCCTACTATGATTAGGATAAATTAAATGCGCTAACTCATGAATGACAACATAATCAATCACTTGATAACTAAAATGGATTAATTTTGAATTTAAAGTTATCTTCTGTAAATTAGGAAAACAAACTCCTCACTTACTTTTCATCAATCTTATTTCTAAGGTCGAAACTTTTAAATTCATAATTGTTTGTCAGTGAGTTAATCGTTCTAAAAAAATTGGGTGCGCTACTTTTTTTAAAAATGCGTTAATTTTTTTTAAGAGTAAAAGTTGTTCATTCTCATTATTTACTGCTAGCGGTGTGTAAACAAAAAAACCATCATCACTAATAAAAAACTTAGTTTGCTTTTGATACTTAATAATCATTGTTAGTTTCTTATCTAAAAAATAAATAAAAGGTTCACCAAGGAAAGCAATACGTTCAATTTTTAACTCATGCTGCAAATCATGCTCTTGAATCTTAGCAGCTAACTTTGCTAAATTTTCACGAACAAAATTTTCAATCATTTCTGACTTAACAAAAAAAGGAGCACTAACAAAAATTTTATTACCTTTTAATTTCAGATAAAGATTTTTTTGTTGCTTATATTCAACAATATACTCTCATTTTTTTTCATCATAAAAAATTGTTCTAACTTCCATTTAGTCCTCCAACTAATAATTTTGCTCTTGACGCAAATGGTTAATTTTATTCTTGTCTAAGTAACCATTAAAAATATCATCCCCACTAAAATCACACAATTTGGCGATTGTATAGTAAATATTAAATCATTGATTGATGATACTTAGATTTTTTTCTTTTGCTAATGCTAAAGTTTCAGAAAATAAATCTAAAAAAGCTAAATTTAAATTGTCATACTTTTGTTCAACAATTTTTAAATCACTAAGATTTAATTTTAAATTGTTTGCAATGCTGATAATAAAATGAAGTCCATCAATATATTCTTCTAACAATACTGCTTTTGATGATGCAGGCTTTGAACTTCAATATTTGAAACAACGTTGTTCGTTAGCAAATTCACCAATCTCCACAAGTAAAGCTAAAAATTTTGCTGTCAGTACATCTTGACTTTCTTCAATCATTTTTGTTTGAACAATTTTTAAATCTAATTCTGCTTGTAGTTTAATAATTGTTTGCAATTGTTCTTTATTCAACATAGTTATGCTCCTAACTTATTAGTTTTTTTTAATCTATTCTTAATTTTACTAAATAATGATAATTTATTGTCATAATACTTGTTAACCTCACTACCACTGTTGAAATAAAAAGGCGGAAAATATTTTTTAATCAAAAAATTAAATATTAAAATAAACATCATTCCAACTGACCACATAAAAATAAAACGAAAGACAGGATTTCAATGTCCAGTACTTAAAAGTCAATACTTATCAGTGAAAGTAAATCCTGCTGAACCAATAAATAAATAATTAGTACCAAATGTAATATTGAAAACGAAGACAAATAAAGCAAACCCCGTCATAAAAGTACATATTTGTCTCAAGTATAAAGAATTAAACTTTACATGACCATAAGTATATAAATAAAAGAAGCCAAAGAAAATAATTAAGTGATTTAGATAATAGTGATAGTAAAAGAAGTTATCAGGTCCATAAACATGCTTGTCAGGAAAAAGAAATGGCAAAACAACCGGTCCAACTAAAGGAAAAGTCAAACTAAATAATTTATCTGAAGGACAAATTAATAAAAAAATACTAACTAAATCTAAAAGTGAACATAAGTGAAATGGCATATAATCTTTTCAATTTATATCACCATTCATCTCATGAAAATAAAAATATAAAAAATAAAGAATCAACTGCAAGCTACCTAAAGAGTAACGAAAAACATTATACCTACTAACTTGAGCATAAAAACCTTTAAAAATAAATAAACTTGCAATTAGACACACTGAAATACTAAGTCCTATTCAATAATTGACACCAAATAAAGGGCTAACAACTTCTTTTAAATCACTATCTGTAAATCCACTAAATAAATTCATATTTTCTACACCTTATTCTTATTATATATTTTATCGCTTTCTAAATTAAATCAAAAAATTTAAAATAAAAAAAGTCTTATTTTATAAAATAAGACTTTTTTTCAATTTTCTTAAACTGCTTTCGCTTTATCAACAAGTTTTTTAAACTCGTCAGGATTATTAATTGCTAACTCTGATAGTGTCTTACGATTTAATTCAATCCCAGCTTTTTTCAAACCAGAAATGAAAGTTGAATATGATAACCCTTCTGCTCTAACAGCAGCATTAATTCTTGTGATTCATAATTTACGAAAATCACGTTTACGATTCTTACGATCACGATAAGCATATGCTAAAGAATTCATTACTTGTTCATTAGCTGTACGATATAAAGTACTCTTTGAACCATAGTAACCTTTTGCTTGCTTTAAAACTTTCTTACGACGATGATTAGTTGTGTAACCACCTTTAACTCTTGCCATCTTCTATTCTCCTTTTAAATTAAATCTTTTAAACGCTTGTAATCAGATTTAGAAACTGTTGTTCATCCTCTTGATTGACGCTTTTGTTTTGTTGTTTTTCTTGGTGCTAAATGCGAAACATAAGCACTACCACGCATTCATTTTCCTGACGCAGTAACTTTGATTCTTTTTTTCAAAGCTTTTTTAGTTTTCATTTTTGGCATTTTTTCCTCCACTATTTAGTCTTTAGTTTTTAATGTCAAATAAATATTTAAAAAATTACCATCAAATTTAGTTTTTTCTAAATTACTTAAATCCTTATCACAAAGTGCGATATCACTTACTTCGTCATAAAATGCTCGAATCTTTTCAAACCCAAGTTCACGATACTGAATTTCTCTACCTTTGTATTTTAGTGATACTTTGACTTTATCACCTTTCAATAAGAACTCTCTTGCTTTTTTTGCTTTTACTTTTAAGTCATGCATACCAATGTTAACTGTTAAGCGAACTTCTTTCTCCTTAACAACACTAGCGCGTTGTGACTTTCTTTGTTGTTTATCTTTCTGCTCTTGTTGGAAACGATAGTGATCATAATTAACTATCTTACAAACAGCAGGTTTAGCATTTGGTGAGATACATAACAAATCAAGATTCAAACTATATGCTTTTGCTAAAGCATCATCTTTTTTCATAACCCCTAAATTTTTACCCTCTTGATCAATCACTAAAAATTCTTGAAAAGGAATTTTTTCGTTTCAGAACTCATCTTGCTTTTTATTTACCATACAACCTCCAGTAAATTTATAAAATAAAAGTGTGCATAAAGCACACTCACCATTAAATCCTTTTTTGTTATTAAAAAATAACTTTTAAAGCTTTTAACCTATAACAGCATAGTTATCAGGTGAGTGAATACTACTTTCTTTATGCTATAGAAAATTATAGCAAGTTTTTCTAAAAATGCAAGAATTTATTGAATTTTCTTATCATAAAACTATCATGCACTATTTACTGTTTGATACAACATTTCTCCTACTGTCGCATGAATTGATGCAGTTGGATGAACAAAATCAAAGAAAAAATACTGATCAATTGTTGATGGTGAAGCTGATCCTTCTCACTTTGGTGTAATCTTACCTTCTATAATAATATCAGGATTAAGTTCATAACTAACAGCACCTTCATCAATATTGCCCCCATTACTAGCAAAATTTGCTAATAATTTAGGAAAGGTCTGATAGAGATCAAAAACCTTAAAATAATGAGGATATTTTGCTTGTAAATTGCTGACCATATCTAATCATAAATTATTATACTGCTTACTCAATTCTGAAGCTTGTTGTTTTTGACCAGTATTTTTAAAATTAGGAACATTCCCTAAATCTGGTGTGTTCATCAGTAAAATATGTTTACTTCCATGTTCAATTAAAGTTTCTAATGCTTGTTTTTGATTAGCAATTGCATTTGTTACAACTTCTTTATAATCTAGCAATAAATCTAATCCTTGAATCAAATCATTGCTGCCAATTTCAAAAAAAGTTAAATCATTTTCTTGAATTGTATGTTGATTTACTAATGCATCAACTTGCTTTTTAATCGTAAAATTATTTAGTAGCAAACCTTCTGCTCTAGAAGTTTCTGATGTTTGTGCACCTCCTGCAGCATAATTATTACCAACTTGTTTAAATTCTTTTTGATCTAAAAAATTAAAATCTCAAGCAGGCTTTAAATTTAAATCTAACTTTTTTGCTAATATTTCTGCTGCTACTGGACCATTAGAAAATGATCTACTCTGATAGAATGGTTCTTCTAATAAAAAATCTTAATCTTGAATTTGAAATTCTTTTAATATTTCACTAGCAGCACCAACTAACGAGCCTGTATCTGATAAACTATCTCCTAAAATATATAATTCATTATAAGATAGCGCACTATGAACAGTTTTTTCATCACCCAACTTAACATTTGTTAGTATAGCTGAACTTGTTAGTCCCAAACCTGCGATTACTAAAAAAACTTTTTTCATAATATTTCTCCCTTATAAAATTTTTAATATTTTATCTTATTCTGATACAAATACATTTTTTAACTTTGATATATGAAAAAAATTTATTCTTTATATATTTATTTAATAGTAATCTCTCTAATTTCTTCACTACGCATGAAAAGAATTTTACTATTAATTTTTGCTCCTCAAGCTTTTGCAACATTAATAATTTCTTCATCTGAATTAATAAATTTATCATAGTTGTCAACTTTATTCATAAAAATTGAATGATAACATCCAAACATTGTATACAATTGTTCATCAGCTGAAATTCCAATTACAACTGTGTTAGGACGAAACTTTGAAAGTGCTCTTAGTAGTTCTCCTGTTTTTGAAAGAACAACAGCATATTCATATTCACCAGACTTACATTTTTCTGCTAACTTCTTAACAATTTCTGCTCTTGAAGCTGATGCTGATTGAATAGCATCTTCAAATTGCTTTTCATAATATAATTTTGAATAAAATTCCATCTCAGCACGACGATTAATTGTTGCCATCACATCAGTAGCAATGAAAGGATAAGTTCCATTTGCTGATTCTCCTGATAGCATTGTTGCATCTGCTCCTAACTCAGTAGCAAAGTATACATCAGTTACTTCTGCTCTTGTTGGCGCAGGATTATCTGTCATTGACTCTAACATTTGTGTTGCCACAATAACAAGTTTCCCTGCCTTACGACATTTTCTAATCATAATTTTTTCTCAGTATGGAACATCATAATAAGGAATTTCTAATCCTAAATCGCCACGAGCAACCATAATTCCATCTGAAGCTTCAATAATCTCATCAATGTTGTTAATTCCAATTTGTGATTCAATTTTGGCAATGATTTGAATATTTTCACCATTAAGTGATTTTAATAAATCACGAATTTGTTTAACGTTAGCTGCTGTGTTCACAAATGAAGCAGCAATATAGTCAATTCCTTGCTCAACACCAAAAGTGATATCCTTGACATCTTTTTCTGATAAAAAAGGTAAAGAGAAATCTACTCCTGGTAAATTAACTCTTTTATTTGTTTTTAATAAATGATGATTAAATGCATTAGTTTGAACAACACCTGGACTAACTGAGATAACATCTAAATGTAATTTCCCATCATCAACTAAAACAACATCACCTTTTTTTAAATCTTTTGACATATCATATGACACTGTCATTTCAGTTGAACCACATACTTTATTTGTATAATCTGCTTCTGTTGTATAAATTGTCACCATACTACCTTTAGCAATTTGTTGCTTGTCATCAAGCATCTTACCAACACGAATTTCTGGACCTTTAGTATCCAACATAACTGAGATTGGCTTACCAAGTTTTTTTACTACTTGTTTTGTTCAAACAATTCTATTTCCTTGCTCTTGATGATCACCATGAGAAAAGTTCAAACGAACTGTTGTCATACCATTTGCGAACAAAGTTTCAATTGCTTCAGCAGAATTTGTTGAAGGCCCAATCGTTGTAATTATTTTTGTTCGTTTCATATTTTTGATAATATTATCTTTTGTCATTTTTACTCCTTTTTGATTTCATTTGCTTAATAATTAAATACTATTAAAACTTACAAATAAAATTATATACCATTTATTTTCCAACAGCATCAATATTTTCCATTAGACTGCTTTTATTATATTTATTAATTTCCTTTTTTAAAATAGTATAATAAAGCAGTAATAATTAAGAAAGGGGCAAACTAATGAAACTTAAACGTTTTCTTAAAAGTTTAATTAATAACTTTTTATTTATTATCAATGCTATCTTATGAATCTTCAATATGAATTCTCTTGGAGAAATGGCTACTGGGATTCAAGTTGGTAAGACAAGAAAAGAAAAGCTTATTTATGGATTATGTAGTTTCCTACAATACATTACTTATGCTACTATTGTTGGATTAATCATCACTATTTGATGATGATACAAAGGCGAAACTTCAATTGCTGAAAAAATAAGTGGACTACACATGTCTGGTGGCAAATAATACTTAGTTACGCAAGTAATTAAACGATTTTTTTATTACCATGCTTTATTATATTTCTTAATTTACATTTTGAAAATAGTATAATAAAGGCAATAATAAAACTAAGAAAGGGGAAAACTAATGAAACTTAGACGTTTTGTTAAAAGCTTAATCAATACTCTTTTGTTTATTATCAATGCTATTTTATGGATCTTTGATGTTAACTCACTTGGTGAACTTATCGTTGGAATGCAAGTAGGAAAAGGTAAGAAACAAAAGTTTATGTATGGAATGTTTAGTTTACTACAATATTTTAGTTATGTTTGCATTATCGGATTAATTTACACTATTTACTGATGATCTAAAGGCGAAACTTCAATTGCTGAAAAATTAAGTGGCCTACAAGCTGAAAAAGTAAACTGTTCTACAAGCAGTTCTGCAAGTTCTTCTTCAAGTAGTTCAACTTCATCTGGAAGTTCAAGTAGCTATCAACAATAAAAAATGCTGTTCTTAAATGTAACAGCATTTTTTATTTTTATTTTTTTGCAATAATTTCTTTTTCTAATAACTTAATAAATTCTTCTTTACTTAAGGTTTTGTTATCTTTTTGTTCTTTATAAGTATGATAAGTTAGATTCTTAGCTTGTTGCTCTTTTGCTCCAATAATCAGAACATAAGGAATTTTATTCTCATGAACTAATCTAATTCTTTTTCCTAAAGTATCTTCTTTCACTATCTCACTACGAATATTTTTTGCTTTTAAAGCATTATGAATTTCTTCAGTATACTGACTAATTACTTCACTATCATTAATTGGTAGAATAGCTACTTGTTGAAAAGCAAGTCATAAAGGAAAAACTCCTTGAGTTTGCTCTAATAAAGTTGCAATAAAACGTTCATAAGTACCAATCAACCCTCGATGAATGATGACAGGACTCATTTCGCGGTTCTTATTGTCGATATATGTTAGTTCAAATCTTTTTGGTAGTAAAAAGTCGAATTGAATTGTTGAAATTGTTACTTCATGACCTAAAGGTGTTTTGATTTGAATATCAAATTTTGGCCCATAAAATGCAGCTTCACCAATCATCTCTTGATAGTCAATCTTTAATTCATTTAGTACTTCTCTTAATTCATTCTCAGCATGATCTCACATTTGATCATCATTATAATATTTTTCTTTATCTTCTGGATCTCTTAAAGATAGAGAGAAATAAGATATTTTGATGTTTAAAGTTTCTAAAACTTCAGTTATCAAATGGTAGCAACGCTTAAATTCTTCTTTAATTTGATCAAGACGAACAAAGATATGAGAGTCACTTAGTTCCATTGAACGAACTCGTTCTAATCCTGTCAGTGCTCCACTTGTTTCATAGCGATACAATAAAGCATGTTCACTTAAACGAATTGGTAAGTCACGATAAGAACGTGGCACTGATTGATAAATCATACAATGATGTGGACAAGTCATTGGTCGAAGTACTAATTGTTCGTTATCGTTGACAATTGGTGCAAACATATTTTCTTGATAGTGGTCTCAGTGACCACTCTTTTTATATAATTCAACTGAACCAAGCACTGGTGTGCTTACTTCTTGATAGTCTCATTTAAATTCTTGTTCTCTTAAATAAGCTTGTAAAGTTTTCTTAATTGTCATACCATTAGGTAAAAAAATTGGTAGACCCTTACCTACTTCATCATTGAACATAAAGATATTTAACTTCTTACCAAGAACACGATGATCGTAACTTTTTCTTTTTTCAATCTCAGCGATTTTTGCTACTAGCCCTTCTTTTTCCCAGTCACAAATACCACTAATTCTTTGTAATTGTTTATTCTTATCATCACCTAATCAATAAGCTCCAGTAACACTTGTTAGTTGAAAATACTTAATTGGTGAACTAGTACTAATTGCTACTCCTGATGCAATCACTTTAGTTTTGTTGTCAACTAAATAAGATGCTTTACGACCATTGATGTGAGTCAATTCAGCATATTGTTGGGCAAAAGGATTATTTTTATATAAATCCAATACTTCTGGTAGTTGTTGACAGCTATGAGTAATTGCTAATTTTGTTTGCAGTACCTTACTCATCTCAGTACTTATTTTTAATAAATCTTCTTGTTTCAATTGCTTTTGATAATCAAAATCTAAGTAGAACCCAGTATCAGTATTTTGTGCCACAGCAATTGTTGCTTTTGGATACAACTTCTTCACAACATAAGCCAAAACTAAGGCACAGCTATAATTTAAAACTTTTCAACCTTCTTGATCTTGCTTGTAAATAAATTTAACTGTTGCATCATTGCTAACATGAGAAAATAAATCTCTAACTTGATTGTCAACAGAAAATGCTACGATATCATTTTTATTTTGTTCTTTTGCATATTGATTTAATAAATCGTACCCTGAAATCTTGTCACTAAACTTGACAATTTGCTCTTGATTTTGTTGATTTAAAATTTTAACTTCCATAATCTATCCTCTTTTTTATAATTCAATACTTTATTAAAATCATTTTAACATCTTTAAATCTAAATAAAAAGCAAAAAAGTACTGAATAATTAGTTATCCAGTACTTTTTAAGTAGTATTTAAATGATGCTATTTTCTTTTATAAAAAATTCCAGATAAACGTAAAATCTTACTAATTGCATTAAAGTGATCTGCTTTTGGCATACTTAAAGCAACTTGAATTGGCATTGCTGATAATTTGTTACCATTCAATCCAATGATTGAACTTGAGTTGCCTTTTTTTTCAAGTTGTTCAACTGCAAAAATTCCCATCATAGTTGCAAGATAACGATCAAAAGCACTTGGTGAACCACCACGTTGAACTTGACCAAGAACTGTTGCTCTTGTTTCAACTTTCAATTCTTGTTCAATATTTTTTGCTAACTTTTTCACATCATATAAATGTTCTGTTGTTAGAACAACAATTGAACGTAAATTTTGTTTAGTATGTAAATCTTTGATGATATTGATTAATTCATGCTCTTGAATCTTTGGGTTATCAGGAGTAGCAACTAAATCACAGTTGACAGCAGCTTGAATTGCTAAGTCTCCACAATGACGACCCATTGTTTCAATAATTGAAATACGAGAATGAGAGTCTGATGTTTCACGAATACGATCAATTGCGTCAACAATTGTGTTGAGCGCAGTATCAAATCCAATTGTAACATCACTTGAAACAATATCATTATCAATTGTTCCTGGAATCCCAACACATTTAACGCCTAGTTCACTTAACTTTTGTAACCCAGCAAATGTCCCATTACCCCCAACAGCAATCAAAGCTTCAATCCCAAACTCATCTAAGATTTTTTTTGCTTTTTTTCTTGTTTCTTCTTCTTCAAAACTTTTAAAACGTGCTGTTCCAATAATTGTTCCACCAATTTTAGTACTGATAGTAATTAACTCTTTTCAACGGTCATCAACCTCATAAATTTCTTTTTCTAAAATTCCTTTGTAACCATTTTTAACTAACATCAATTCTAACGGTCGTTTTTCTTCTGGACTCAGACTTTTATTTGCTTGCTTTTCAGAGTTTATTGCTTTAATTGTTTTGTAGACAGCGCTAATAACATTATTCATTCCTGGAGCATCTCCTCCAGAAGTTAAAATTGCAATCTTTCTTTTTTTATTAGTTTCACTCATATTTAAATCCCCATTTTAATTTAGCTGTTTTTTAATTCTTTTTTAAATTATAAAAAACTTCACTTCCCAAAAATTCTGCATCTTCTGCTAAATCTGCATTAATTGTAAGCAAACGATTATACTTAGCAATTCTATCTGTTCTTGACATTGAACCAGTTTTAATTTGACCTGTGTTGAATGCTACAGTTAGATCTGCAATAGTTGTATCTTCTGTTTCTCCTGAACGATGAGAAACAACTGCTGTTCAACCTGCTTTTTGACACATTTGAATTGCTTCAATAGTTTCAGTTAGCGTACCAATTTGATTTAATTTAATCAAAACTGAATTTGCTAGTCCTTCTTTAATTCCTTCCGCAATAATCTTTGGATTTGTAACAAATAAATCATCACCAACAATTTGTACTTCATTATTAGTTTTTTCTACTAATAATTTAAATCCTTGCTTGTCGCCTTCTGCTAGACCATCTTCAATTGAAATAATTGGATATTTTTTCACTAATGAAACTAAATAATCAACCATTTGTTCAGATGTTCATTCTTTTTTATCTCCAGGTTTAGCTGCTGGTTTTGCTCCCAAAACATATTTACCATTTTGATAAATTTCACTTGAAGCACAATCCATTGCAATTGCAATATCAGTTTTTGGTGCGTACCCTGCTTTTTTAATTGCTTCAATAATTAAATCTAATGCTTCTTCTGCACTACCTAAGTTTGGTGCAAATCCACCTTCATCACCAACTGCAGTAACCATTCCTTTTGATTTTAAAATATCTTTTAAACAATGGAATGTTTCTGCTGCCATTTGAATCGCATGATTGAAGTCTTTTGCTCCAACAGGCATAATTAAAAATTCTTGAAAATCAATATTGTTGTCAGCATGTGCTCCACCATTAATAACATTAAACATTGGAACTGGTAGCTGACAACTGTTAGTTCCTCCTAAATAACGATATAATGGCATATCAAGCTCATTTGCTGCTGCTCTTGCAATTGCTAAAGAAGCACTCAAAATTGCATTAGCCCCTAACTTTGATTTATTTTCTGTTCCATCTAAATCAATCATAATTTGATCTAGATACTTTTGTTCTGAAACTTCTTGACCAATTATTGCTTCTGCAATCATTGTGTTAACATTTTCAACTGCCTTTAAAACACTTTTTCCTTGATAGTTTTTTGGATCTTGATCACGTAATTCAATTGCTTCTCTTGAACCAGTCGAAGCTCCTGAAGGAACAAGGGCAATTCCATAGCCTCCTGCATCTGTTCAAATTTCTGTTTGAATTGTTGGATTACCACGAGAATCAATTACTTGTAGTGCTCTAACATCAATAATAACTGACATAATATTTTTTAACCTCTTTCATATTAGTTGATTCTTTTCAAATCATACAAAGTATTTTTATACAAGTAAATAATAATTTAAAAAAATTTTTTTCACAACAAAAATTAACTAAAATTCTTGAAAAACCTTAATTTTTCAATAAAGATTCCTCTTTCATTTCTTCTGGCTTTTTAATTTTTAAAAGATCAAGAATTGTTGGAGCAACATTTGCTAGACTGCCATGCTCTTTTAATTGCAAACCTTTTTTACAAATTATTAATGGTACTGGTTGAGAAGTATGCTTTTTATTAATCTCACCTTGTTCATCAACCATAACTTCAGCATTACCATGATCAGCAGTAATGATTAAAGTTCCATCAACTTGCTTTAAATTTTGATAGATATTTCCTAAACATCAATCAATTGTTTCAATTGCAGCAATCGCTGCTTTTAAGTTACCAGTATGACCAACCATGTCTGAATTAGCAAAATTTAAGATAATCACATCATATTTATCTGATTTAATTTCTTTTTCTAAACGTTGAGTAATCAACTCAGCACTCATTTCTGGCATTAAATCATATGTTTTTACTTTTGGTGAAGGAATTAAAATTCTTGTTTCTAAAGGATACTCAACATCTACTCCTCCATCAAAAAAGTAAGTAACATGAGCATATTTTTCTGTTTCAGTAATTCTTAATTGTGTTAGATTATTTTTGCTTAATCACTCACCCAACCCATTAGTTATCTTAACTGGTGGAAAAATAACACCATTTGCCTTAACACTATCTGCATAAGTCATCATTGAAATAAAATAGATATTTTTTAGTGGTTCAGCACTATTATCTTTTCAAAATGGATAGTTTGAATTAGTTAGTGCACTAGCTAATTGAATTGCTCTATCTGGTCTAAAGTTAGCAAAAATGATACTGTCATCATCGCTAATTTTACTATTTTCCAAGTTTTGATTGTATGCTGGCATCACAAATTCATCACTATGATCTAATTGATACTCTTGATCAATATAAACTAAAGGTTCAGTAAAACTTGCTCCTTTATGAAACACCATGGCATCATATGCTAACTGTAAGCGCTCTCAACGTTGATCACGATCCATTGCATAATATCTTCCTGAAATTGTGGCAAGTGCTCCTACTTTTAAAGATGCCATCTTGTCAATTAATTGTTGTAGATAAATCTTTGCAACATTACTTTTAGTATCTCTACCATCTAAAATTGCATGAACATATACATTACTAAATTTTTCTTGCGCACAATATTCTAATAAAGCAAAAATGTGATTGATATGAGAGTGAACTCCTCCATCACTTAATAAACCAATTATATGTAGTTTACTATTTTTTTCTTTTGCATTTGCAATTGCTGCTTTGATTACTTGGTTACTAAAAAAACTCTTATCATCAATCGCTTTGTTGACTAATGTTAGCGATTGATAAATTGTTCTTCCTGCACCAATATGTAAGTGACCTACTTCTGAGTTACCCATTTGTCCTTCTGGAAGACCTACTGCTAGTCCTGATGCATCTAATTGCATGTGTGGATAATTTGCTAAAAAATAATCCAAATTAGGTTTTTTTGCTTGTGAAATTGCGTTAGTGCTACTTTCTTTAGCAATCCCAAAACCATCTAAAATTGCTAGTAAAATTGGTTGTTTTTTCATAATTTTATATAAACCTCACAGATTCTAGCAAAAATTTACTTTTGCTTAATTTTAAATTGTTTGATTGTTACTAATTTTAAAGAAGTTGATGATGTTTCTGATAAAATCGTTAATTACTTGATAGTTATCTGCTTCAATAAAAACACCATCTTGTTCTTGATTGTAATTAATTGCTTTAAAAGAGACATTAGAAAATTGATTTACTAATGGTGTGATATTAATCTCGCTAATTAAATTCTGACTAATTTTTAAAATAACCATCGAATTAGCAAGATTATTATTAGATAAAAATAAAATTTGATCATCAGCTGTTTGAATTTTTTCTGCTGCCTTTGATGCTAGTAAATCTTGATCTAACAACAGATTATTAAAATTAATATGAATAAATTGATAGTCTCCAATTTTTTCTGAATACTGAGTTTCAATTGAATCATTGATAAAGTTCTTCATCAACTCAGGATTTTTATTTTGAAAATTAGTGAAATCATCTTTTAATTTTAGATAATCATGATTTAATTGTTCTAATTTTTCATAAGTGTCAACAATCAACTCAGGATAAAATTCAGAAATTTTATCACTACTAATTACTTTTATTTTTTGGTTAATCATTTTTATGCCAGCAAATAACTCTTTTTTGCTATTGATAAAGAAATCACTAATCTTTTCTTTTCCGACTAAAAAATCAACAGTAAAATTATTTTTTTGTGTTGTAAAATTTTTAACTTCAATCAATTCAAGTTTTGTTAGACGTTCCTTTTCTAACTTAGTTAACTCATCTTTTAAAAAAGGATATTTTTGATAGTTCAATCGCTTATTTTCTAGGCATTGATTAATTGCATCTCGCGTTTGAAAAATCATCTCTTTACTGATATTTAATTTCTTATTAAATTTTAAAGTAAAGATATCATCATCAATTCTAACGCTAATCTTTTTAATTACATCTTCTGAAATAGCAAAATTATGATGTAAAAATAAATTAAATAATTTAACTGCTAATTTATTATCAAATAATTGCTGACAAAAATATTCATCAGTAGTTAATGTTAACTCATAATCTTCACTAATAGTGATGATGCCAGAAATAACTTTGACTAAATGAAAATAAACACCCTTAACAGTTGTACTATCAACATCAATGATTTTAGCTTTAAAGAAATCACTACTAATAAATCCTTGCTCAGCAATACTTGTTTTATCATGACTGTTTAAAATCGTTTGATTTAAAACAATCAACCCAAAATTTGGTATTTGGCTAACAGGTTCAATCTTATCATTCAATAAGTGCACAATCTTAACTTTTGCTTCTGATTTATCAGAGATAAATTTTGTCTTAGCAAATTGAAAATTTTGTTTTTTTAATTTTAAATTCTGCCATCAATTACTGATGGATTCAGGTTCAACTGGATTCATTTTATTTGCTCCTTACTATTAAATCAAACAAATAATTAATTTAATAAATTAATAAAATCTGCTACTTTCAATGAAGCACTACCTACTAAAGCTCCATCAATATCAGGTTGTGCTAAAAATGTTTTAATGTTTTCAGGCTTAACTGAACCACCATATTGGATTCTAACTTGATCAGCAATATCTTTACTATATAAGTTCGCAACAATATTTCTAATCTCTGAACAAACAGATTGAGCTTCTACATCAGTTGCAGTTTTACCAGTACCAATTGCTCAAATTGGTTCGTAAGCAATAACTAATTTACTAATATCCTCTTGCTTTAAATCTTTTAAAGCAGCCTTAATTTGTTCTTCAATTACTTTCTTTGTTTCTTGCTTTTCATATTGTGCTAAAGTTTCTCCACAACATAAAATTGGTAGTAATTTTGAACTACTAAAAATTCAGTTTAATTTTCGATTGATGCTTTCGTTAGTCTCATTAAAGTATTCTCTTCTTTCTGAATGTCCAATAATAACATAACTAACATCTAACTCTTCTAACATATTAGTAGCAACTTCACCTGTGAAAGCACCTTGTGCTTGATCATGACAATTTTGTGCAGCGATAATAAAATCACTTGCTTTCTTTGCTTTTAAAACATGCAAATTAGTAAAACTAGCTGCAACACCATAATCACAATCAAAACTTCAACCAGTAGTTTGTTCATTGAATTCAGTTAGAAACTCTTCTGCTTCTTTCATAGTTTTATACATTTTTCAATTTCCGATAATAATTTTTTTACGCATTTTACTTTTTCTCCTTTTATCATTTATTTATTTTTGGGATGATAATACCAAAAAATATCCCCAAAAATAAGCCAGTAATAATTAAAAATATTCCTAAAGGAATCAAATAAGAAGCAATAATTAATCACTTAATATTTTTCTTATTTTGAATGTAACAATCTTTATGATAATTCCCTTTAATTAAAATATTGTTAACTTGAACTGAATCTTGATCAGGCAAAATTTCTTCGACACACTTTTTACAAAATTCTTTTTTGCTTTTAATAGCAATATTTTCTTTAAGAATTTCTTCTTTCAAACTATCTTCTTTTATTTCATTTTCCATAATTATTGCTCCTTAAATTAACTTTTTTGTTCTAATAGTGATGCTGCTGCTTGATCTGCTAGAATCAGAACACTAGGATGATTTTGTAAGTAGCTACAAGGTCATTTTTCAGAAACCTTTCCTTGCACCAAAGCCTTCACTGCTTCTGCTTTATTTTTGCCAGTAGCAATCAAAACAATGTTTTTTGCTTTTAAAATTGTTGCAATACCCATTGTGATTGCCTGTGTTGGAACAGTATCTTGGCTACTAGCAAAAAATCTTTTATTTGCTTGAATTGTTTCTTTACTTAATTCTACTACTCTTGTTACAGATTTGACATCTGAACCAGGTTCATTAAACCCAATATGACCATTACTGCCAATTCCTAAAATTTGAAAATCAATTTGTTGATGTTCACTAATTAATTTTTCATACTCAGTAGCATTTTGTTTGACATCACCCAGTCCATTAGGAATATGAATATTTGCTTTTTTAATGTTAAGGTGCTTAAATAATTGCTCTTCCATAAAGTAATGATAGCTATTATGATTTTCTTGCTGTAAACCAACATACTCGTCCAAGTTAAAAGTGCTAACATTTGATCAATCTGTTTTATTTGTTTGATGATCTTCAATTAGTAGTTTATATGTTGCTATTGGACTTGAGCCAGTTGCTAATCCTAAAACAGCATTAGACTTTTGATTAACTAAACCAATCACAATTTTACTTAATAAATTTGCAATTTCATCTGAATCTTTTGTCACAATTAAATGCATTATTTCACCATATCTCAATTATTTTTTAAAAGCAATTTGACCTTCACAAATTGTTAAGTCAACATCATTATCTTGATTTAAAACTAATAAGTCTGCTAATTTATTTTCTTGAATATCACCTATTATGTCATCAAGCTTTAATTGCTTTGCACTATTATAAGATGCCATTTTGATACAATCCTGTCAATTATTATTAGTTATCTTTAATAAATTCTTAAATCCTTCAATCATTGTTGCAACACTACCAGATATTGCTAGATGATTATCTTTTAAAGTTGCAACGCTACCTTTTTTAACAATTGCTAATGAACCTAAATGATACTCACCATCACTACATCCCTTAGCACTAATAGCATCGCTAACCATGATGATATTTTCTGCACCTTTAATTTTATAAGTTAATTTTATAATATCAAGGTCAACATGAACTCCATCACAGATTAATTCTGCTTGCATATCTTTAGTATCTAGGATTGTTGGAACACAGCCAGGAAAACGATGATTGAATCCACTCATACCATTATAAAGATGCGTTACATGATTTAATCCATATTTTTGCGCTTGTTTGACTTGCTTAAAAGTTGCTGCACTATGAGCTAAACTAGGTATGATATCATTCTTGATTAAAAGTGTTGTGAAGTTATTAGTTTCAGAATTAAATTCTTGATCACATTCTAAGGCAAACGCAACAAATTTTAAGCTGTTGTTACTTAATTGCTTTCATTGCTTAATTCATTCAATATTAGGTGCTACTAATAAATTAGGATCATGTGCTCCTTTATATTCTAGACTAATAAAAGGTCCTTCTAAATAAGCCCCTAAAACTTGCGCTTGTTTTTCTGGTTGCTTTTCTTGCATGTAAGAACCTAATTGTGTAAAGAATTGATCAAGAACTGGTTTTTTTGAAGTAACAGTAGCACAACAAAACTTTGTTACTCCTTCTTGAACTACTACTTGAGCAAAATTATTAAGCGAATCTTTTAATTCATTTTTTTCATCAATAAAACTGTATCCATAGCCCCCATGCACATGGATATCAATAAATCCTGGGATAATTGTTTTATTTAAACAATCAATAATTGTGATATTTTTATTATTTCCATAATTTACATCATGAAAATCACCGGATTGAATCTTTGTGATTTTTTTGCCTTGAATTACTAATCAACCAAAATCAATAATTTTGTTAGTGCTAACAATTCGAGCATTTTTTAAAATCAACTCACTAGTCATTCACTACCTCTTCAACTATATAAATAAACTATATTATTTATAACATATTTATAAAATAAAAAAAGGCATTTATTGCCTAAAATAATTTTTATTAATGGTGGTCAAGGGCGGAATCGAACCGCCGACACTATGAGCTTCAATCATATGCTCTACCAACTGAGCTACCCGACCGCTAACTTTAAAATAATATCATAAAATAATAAAATAACAAGATATAATTTAAGAGATTATATTCTATTTTAAAAGGTGAAAATTATGACTGATAAAGAAATCCCAACGCTAACAAGTTCAAGACTTATTCTTCGTGCTCTTACTTTAAATGATGCTGAAAGTATTTTTGAATACGCCAACAACGAAGCAGTAGCAAAATATGTTTTTTGAGAGCCTCATCAAACAATTGAAGATAGCATTAATTTTGTTAGTCAAATAAATAAATCAGATGAACTAATGTGAGGAATTCAGCTAAAAGATAATCCTAAAATTATTGGTACTTGTGGTTTTATTACTTACAATTCAATCACTAAATGTCTAACAATTGGCTATGCTTTGAATCAAAACTATTGAACAAAAGGCTACACTAAAGAAGCTCTATCAATGCTAATTGACTATGCTTTCAATAATTTAGATACGATTAGAATTGAGGGAATTTGTGTTGTAGACAACATTGCTTCAGAAAAAGTAATGCTTAGTTGCAATATGGAATTTGAAGGTATATTACATGATAATTTCATCAAAGGTACAGATATCCATGATTGTAAATTATTTGCCATCACAAAAAGAAATTATTTAGCAAATCTTAAGAAATAATCTCAGTACGGTCTTGAAAAACATCAATCTCTGATCTTGAACCATCTGCTTTCTTATTGACACTTTGCATTTTTCAATCATTGTAAAACTCAAAATAATTTACTAATAAAAGAACAAGAATCAAGATATAAATTAAAGGTCAAAAAGTGAGAACTAGTGACATCTGTCAACTATATAAATATTCAATAAAAATTGCTGAAAAAATTTCAAACAATAAAAAGAAAAGTGTTGCCACAGCAATTGCTAACAACAAAATAACTTTCTTTCACTTATATTCAACACGTTTCAAAGAAGCATCAATCACTAAAAAAATTAAGAAATAAAATAAAAAACTAATCAAGCCAACGCTACCAAAAATCAGACCATTTTTTAGATAAAGATCTAATTCAAGCAGTTCAAGATTCCCAATTTTATAAAACTGAAGACTACCATATCAAGCAAACCCAGTTAAAAATAATGTTATTGGTGTTAGAAGCAACAGCAGGCCTAACAAAGCATACTTCAACAACATTATTGCATCATTGTTACTACTATGTCTGATTTTTTTAAAAAACATAAAAAACTCCCATCAACTATCCTTGTTACTAAAATTATATTATATTTGAACCTGATTTGACCAAATAAACTATTTTTTCTAACAAAAAAGCTAACTAATTTTTAAAATTAGTTAGCTTTTTACTTTAATTAACAATTTAATGGCGGTCCCGACGGGGTTCGAACCCGCGATCTCCCGCGTGACAGGCGGGCGTGTTAGCCATTCCACTACGAGACCAATGGTTTCGGAGGCCAGATTCGAACTAACAATCTTCGGGTTATGAGCCCGACGGGATACCATTTCCCCACTCCGAAATATATTAAATTTTAATGGCGGGAACTGAGGGATTTGAACCCCCGCGCGTCTCACAACGCCTCCCAGTTTTCAAGACTGGTCCCTTCAACCGGACTTGGGTAAGTTCCCATATAAATTTGATGGTGGACCCTATTGGATTTGAACCAATGATCACCCGGTTATGAGCCGGGGACTTTAAACCAAGCTAAGCTAAGGGTCCAAACAATATGGTAGCGGAGACGGGACTTGAACCCATGACCTTTCGGGTATGAACCGAATGTTCTAAACCAACTGAACTACCCCGCCAAAGATAGTTTTTAAATTTAATGGTGGATCCGATCGGGATCGAACCGACGACCTCCTGCGTGCAAGGCAGGCGCTCTCCCAGCTGAGCTACGAACCCATTAAAATTGATAAATGGTCGGGAAGACAGGATTTGAACCTGCGATCTCTCGGTCCCAAACCGAGCGCTTTGCCAAGCTAAGCCACTTCCCGAAGGCTGGCGCGCCTAGCAGGAGTTGAACCCACACCTTCTGATCCGTAGTCAGATGCTCTATCCATTAAGCTATAGGCGCACAAATTTATTAATCCTTAATAACAGACCTTAACAATTATACTTTCTAAAAAAAAATTTTACAAGTTAAATTTTAATAAATAGTAACATTTACTAACATTAATAAATGGAGGAGCTGGACGGACTTGAACCGACGAATGAGAGTTTTGCAGACTCGTGCCTTACCAACTTGGCTACAGCTCCAAATATTTTTATTAACCCTTATTTAACACTTTTTTATCATATCAACTATATTTTAAAAAGACAAGACAACAAATAAAAAAAGCACAAATATAGTGCTAATAAAAATGGTGGAGATGACGGGAATTGAACCCGTGTCCAAAAGGTAACCAACAAATAATATCTACAGTTTAGTAGAATTACTTTTTTCGCTAATATTAATTAATTCCACAAATTTAATATTAACTAGTTAATTAGAGTTTCAAAAAAGCTTATTAACATCGCTTTTTCTAGTTTATTTGTAATACGTTAATTAATAACAATAAACAGTTATTTAATTAACGGTAGTTCTCAATTTAAATTGATTTTAAGCAGTTAAAGTAGCTAAGTTAGCTGATTTGTTTAAACCAAAGCTAAATGAACTTAACTTTTCTTTAATGTCTGCAGGTACTACAGATTTGTTTTTGTTTCCGGTTATTTCTACCTCGTAGTCTTATGGTCTACCAGACCACTGCAATCACTTGCCATTAACTCCTGTCGAAACCTAAACATCCCCACTTAATATTATACTATTTTTAGCTATTTTTATCAATCTTTCAGTAAAAAAACTACTTACTCAAATTTTTCAATTTCTTCTGCAACTAATTCTTCTTGATTAGTTAATTCTAATGCCAAATTCTTAACTTTGCTATCAATCTTGGATAATAATTTTGGAATTCCTAAAGTAATAGTATGTAAAACTACTGAAGCAAATTTTAACCCAATTAATAAAAATCATTGTTTGTTTTTCATTTCTAACCCCTCTGTAAAAAACTTTAATAATATTAATTTTACTACTATTTATTTATTTTACCAAAAATTCTATTTGATTTATTTTGTTGTCAAAAAAATAATTTATAATTAAAATTAAACAATATTTGTTTACAAATATAAAAAAAGGGGTGAAGAAAAATGTTTAGTAAAAATACCGACAATAAATTAGGGGTAAATGATTCAAAAATTGGAAAAAACGACAATGTTGATTTAGGAGACAATAAAAATAATCAAACAAAACAAAAAAGTACAATTAAAAAATCACAATTAGAAAATTCTAATAATAGTCAAAACTATGAAAATAGTCAAAACTTCAATGCTGATCGCATTGAAAATCACTATTATTCTACAGCAAGAGCAAAAGAAGATTCAAAAAACGAACAATATTTAACAGTAATTAACTTAAAAAATGATGCACTAAAAAGAATTTATGAAATTAGAGATACATTTATTGAATGTGTAAAATGTCGAGAAATACACAAGCGTGATATTACAAAAATGCTTAAAAGAAGAGCAGAACAAAATAATTATGAAAAAGATTTTGCTACTCTTTATGATGAAGAATGAGATTTCTCAATTGTTCCTCAATTACCTACCTCTGTTGATAATTGATTAGAAGAAAATGTTAAATTTGTTAAGCAACAAAAAGAATTTTTAGTTAACTATCAAGCGATGAAACCAGGCTTTTACACACCTTGTAAAAAACATATTAATTTAGGAAGAGAATGATATATGCTAGAACTTCAAATAACTGATTATAACAAACTAATTAATAAATAAAATTTAGATTATAATTAATATCATACAAGTAATTCAAGATAAATTAATAAAAGGAAAAATATAAATGGCTCTAAAAGAATGAGATCAAACTTTACGCGATGGTACTAAATTACATATGTACGAATGAAAACCAGATAAGTTAGAAAATGTTAAAGGTATTCTACAATTAGTTCATGGTAGTGCCGAGCATTCAAAAAGATATGATGACTTTGCTAAATATTTAGTAAAAAATGATTATATTGTTATTAGCGATGATCATCGTGGGCATGGCAAGACTGCTCAAAATAAAGAAGACTTAGGGTTTTTTGCTGAAGAAAATGGTTGAGAAACAATAGTTGATGATTTATATGAAGTAACACTTTTAATTAAAAAAATGTATCCAAATCTACCAATAGTCATGTTTGGCCATTCAATGGGCTCATTTATGGAACGAGAATACATCATTAAATATGGAACAAATATTAGCGCAGCGGTGATTTGTGGCACAATGTATCATACTAAAATGGTGTTAAAAATATCACAAATGATTGCCAAACACCATCAAAAAAAACTTGGTTCAAAAGAAAAAGACCAAATGGTTTACAATCTTTCATATGCCAGATTCAACAAACGCTTTAATAAAGAAGGCGCAACAGGCGTTGAATGAATTAGTACTGATAAAAAAGTACAAAAAGCATTCAAAGAAGATCCGTTAAGTGGACAAGTCTTCTCAACTAGCGCTTTTAAAGATATGTTCACTGGTTTGATGTTCATCAACAGCAAAAAAAACATCAAAAAAGGACCAAAAGACCTGCCTATCTTCTTTATTTCTGGCGAAGATGATCCAGTTGGCAACTTTGGCAAAGGTGTCAAAAAAGTTTACAAACTATTTAAAAAACACTACACTAATGTCAGCTTCAAACTCTATCCTCATGCTCGCCATGAAATTCTAAACGAACCAATCAAAACAGATGTCTATCAAGATATCCTAATCTTCTACAATCAAGCAATCAAAACAAACGAACCTAAAAAAGACTAAAAAAGAGATTTAAATAATCTCTTTTTTATTTGCTTTACTTAATAATTTTCTTTAATCTGACGCTTTAAATCACGACTTTTAATTGCTTCTCGTTTATCATGAAGTTTTTTTGGTCTTGCTAGTGCTATTTCTAATTTAGCCTTACCTTTTAAAGTTAGATACAAACTCAAAGGAATAATAATTAATCCTTTTGTTTTTTTTTCTTGCTGCAACTTTAAAATTTCTCGACGATTTAATAGTAATTTTCGTTTTCTTAAAGCATCAACTTGATAAGAAGTACTAAATTGATAATTGTTAATATTCATATTAATGATATAAGCTTCATTTTTCTCAAAGCTAATATAACTATCTTGAATGCTAACATTACCACTTCTAATTGATTTAATTTCTGAACCAGTCAGTACAATCCCTGCTTCATATCGCTCTAAAATTTCATAATTAAAGTATGCTTTTCGGTTCTTGGCAATAATCTTCATAAAAACTCCAGTAATCATAATATACTAATATCATAATATATATTATGCTATATTACGATTTAAAAAACATTTAAGTATAAATTTTTTCTCATTGATAGACTGATCCATAAGCTATTGATGTAACATTGAGGTTAGTATTAGAGTCTTTTAAAGTTGCTGCTATCTTAGCAATTGAAGTTCCTGTTGAAACAACATCATCAATGATGATGATATTTTTGCTATCAAAAAAATGTTGATAGTTTGGCTTAAGAATGATTTTATTTGAAATTTCATTTTTTCTTTCATTTAAATTCAAACGATTTTCTCAAAACTTACGATAGTTCTCAACCAAAAATAAATCATTAATTAATTTTATTTTAATTGCTAAATTACTTTCAATAATACCAATTAACTTTAAAATTATTTTTTCTAAACTACTAATAGAAGTTGATTTTAAAGGCATCATGATAAAATAATCAAACTGTTGAAATAAATCAAACTTTTGACCCAATAAAAATAAATTATTAGCAATACGCAAACAATTTTCATCGTCTAAGTCTTTAGTCTTGATTAAATTATAATCATCATTCACTCAAAGTAGTTCTGGATAAGTTGCTAGCCCTGGTGACTTAAAATAACCATAAAAGTAACAAGGAATTTCAAGTAAATCTTGTTCTATCATTCTAAAATTTGTTTCTTTTGTTAGATTCATCATAAATCCTTGCTATGTTTTATTTTCTACTTCTCTTACTATAATAGAATTTCATTTTTTTGCCATGCTCTTTTATTCTTAAATCTTTGTTACTTTCTTGCTTCATGTCAGCAAAAACAAAGTCAATTGTTCGACTTGCTTTATTAGCATTCTTCACAAGAATGTCTACTGTTTGACCTAAACGATATTGTTTACGCTTTCTTTCACCAAATAGAATCATTGCTTTTTCATTAAAAATATAAAAGTCATCTTGCATATCAGATAATTTAATTAATCCTTCAATTGTGTTTGGTAACTCAACAAAAACTCCAAACCCAGTGATGCCAGAGATAATTCCTGTAAACTTTTGGTTCACAAATTTAGTCATATATTCAGCTTTTTTCATTTGCTCAACAATTCGTTCACATTCCATTGCCTTTACTTCCATATTACTTGATTGTTCAGACGCTAAGGCAGTAAAGTTTTGATTTCTTGCAATAACTTTTGGATTGATGTCCCTATCAACTAAATATTGTCTTAATAAACGATGAACTATTAAATCAGGATAACGACGAATTGGAGAAGTAAAGTGAGTGTAACAAGTACTTGCTAATCCAAAATGGCCGATATTAGCGTTGCTATATCGTGCTTTTTCCATACTTCTTAATAGTAAAGTTGAAAGAACCTGAAAATTTGGTAGATCTTTCAATGAGTTTAATAAAATTTGTAAGTCTTTTGAATGTAACTTATCTCAATGATAGTTACCTTGCAAACCCATCAATTTTAGAATAGTTGTCATTTGTGACAATTTCTTTTTTCTTGGTGACTCATGAACTCGATAAATAAAAGGTAAATTTCTTTTACTAATTGTTCTAGCAACTGTTTCATTAGCACGAATCATAAAACTTTCAATTAATTTTTCTGAAATATCTCGTGTTCTTAATTTAATATCAGTAACTTCACCTTGTTCACTAACAACCACTTTTGCTTCATCAATATCAAAATCAATCACACCATTATTAATTTTGTATTGCGCTAAAATTTCATATAACTCTTTTGCATCTTTCAACATACTTCATACTTGTGGATGAGTGCTAACAAATTCAGGCTTCTTATCATGATAGGCTTCGTTCACTTCATCATAATTCATTCTTCTTACTGATTTCATTAATCCTTCATAAATCTTGCTACTTACTGTGTAGCCTTTCGAATTAATTTCCATATCACAAACAAAACATAAACGTTCAACTTGTTCATTTAACGAACAAATTCCATTTGATAATTGTGTTGGCAACATTGGAATAACACGATCAGCTAAGTAAACTGAAGTTCCACGCATAAATGCTTCATCATCCAAAGGACTTTTTGCTTGCACATAATGGCTAACATCTGCAATAGCTACAATCAAACGATAGTTACCATTTTTTAATTTATAAACACAAATCGCATCATCAAAATCCTTAGCATCCTTGCCATCGATTGTAACTAAAACTTCATTTCTTAAATCAATCCGATTCTTTTTTTCTGCTTCTGA
The DNA here is from genome assembly GCF_021496725.1 of Spiroplasma platyhelix PALS-1. Lineage (GTDB taxonomy): Bacteria > Bacillota_I > Bacilli_A > Mycoplasmatales > VBWQ01 > Spiroplasma_D > Spiroplasma_D platyhelix. The sequence continues at coordinate 155,757 of NZ_CP051215.1, read as the reverse complement.
AACAGTTTGACTAATTGCATTGGCAGCCATCAAAGTTTCAGGATCAAATTGTGGCTTAATTCCTACTTCATAAATGACAGATAAAATATCCACTCCAGGATCATTTAAGTTTCCTAAAATTTTTTCAATTGTCACAGTAAAATTATTTTCTTGAAAATTATTTATCTTTGCAACAACAATATTATTTTCAATTGCTTGATCTTCATTAAGAATCTGAACACGATATCTTTGCAACTTACTATTTTGAACACTTAAAGTTTTTTGCTTTGTTACTTGATCAACAACAACTGTTCCAACTAAACTTGTTGTATTACGTTTTAAAACAATGTTAACAATTGCTTCATCATTAGAAATTGCACTAAATAAAACTTCATCATTATTCAAAGCATGATTAGTGTTATTTGGACTAACACGATATTCTTTATCATTACTATTCAAAGGCTTCACAAAACCTGTGCCTTTCATAGTAACTTGGATGACACCAATTAAAAATTTGTTGTATCCCTTTTCAAGATAAAACTCTTTCTGATCATTTTCTAAAATAATATCACTAGTTTTCAATTCTTCAACATCAGACAATAGTTCTTCTTGCTGAGCGTGATTAATAATTTTTAATTTACTTGTTAATTCAACGATTGATACTGGTTTAACAGCATTTTTTAAAACATCAAGAATTTGTTGTTTCATATTATTTTTAACTCCAAATCTCTTTTATAAATATCTCTAACTATTCTATAATTATAATAAAAATAACTACTTAATATACAAAATATAAATTAAGCGTTAAAACAAGCACATCAGTGCTTGCATTCATCACAACTAGTTTTTTTATCTGCAGCACATTGCTAAAGTAATGTGTTCATCAAAATTCTAATAATAATTGCAATAATAAATAAAGATATTCCTAATCCTAAAGTAATAATTGAAAATAAACGTGTTCATCCTCTTTCTTTAGTGCTTGCAAATAACTCTTGATTTCCACCGCTCAAAGCGCCTAAACCATTATGATTTTTTTTACCTTGTAGTAATCCTAAAATAACTAACACAGTAGCAACAATAAATAGAATAATTTCAAAGGCAAAAATAAGATTTTGATTCATTATTTCACTTCCAGTTTCTAACTCTTAAATAATTTTATCACTAATTTTTGAAAACAAATAAATATTTTCTTGCAAGAAACAAAAATTGCTACTAATGAATATGCTATAATTATTACTAACCTTTATTCAAAAATAAAAATTTAGGAAGGGTAAAATATGAAAAAGAAAATTGGGATTGTTACTGATTCCTCATCAGGCTTAACAGTAAAAGACTTTGAAGAAATGCCCGATATTGGCTTTTGTCCATTACTAATAAGTTTCAATGACGATGAAACCTTTGATGATGATCCTAGAACATTTAAACAAGAAGAATTCATTGAACGAATAACAACTAAAAAACAACTTGCTAAAACATCTCAAACACCTTTAGGAAGAACTATTGAAATTTGAGAAGAAATGTTAAAAAAATTTGAAAAACTAATTTTCATTCCTCTATCAAAAGGACTATCAGGACAATATAGCACTGCTTCAGTCTTAGCTAAAGAACCAAACTTCAAAAATAAAGTTTATGTTTTTGATTCAAATGGTGTTTCAATCATTAATTATTTATTAGTCAAAAAAGCATATAAAATGGCGGAAGTTAAAGAAAATAATGTCAATGCAATTTTAAGTGCTTTAAGAAATATTCGTGATAATTATATTGCTTTTATTCTTCCGAATGATATGTCCTATCTAGCACGAGGAGGCAGAATAACTAAATCTGCAGCAGGTCTATCTAAATTACTAAAAATCAAACCAATTCTTACTTTTGATGGCACAATCGATAAATTTGATACTACTAGAACTTGAAAAAAAGCAGTCAACAAAGCTCTTAACGAAATTCTAAAGTTTCATAAATTAAATAAAAACAACACTACTTTATATGTTGTCGATGCGTTTGCTAATCCAACTTTACTTAATGAAACAAAATCTTACATCGAAAATTATGAGTTTAGCAATGTTGAATATTCAAAGCTATCAAATGTCATAGCTGCTCATACAGGATTAGATACTTTTGCTTTTATTAGCTTTAATATCAATGAAAAGATTAACTTATAAACTTACAATTCAAACAATAAAAAAAATCACAGCAATGTGATTTTTTAAATGGCGGGGGTGGCAGGAATCGAACCCACACACTCGGATCTGAAGGCCGAAGTTCTACCACTAAACTACACCCCCTAATGAAAAGAGAATATTAAAAATATTACTGTTAAATTTTACTGAAATATAATTAATATTACAATCAAATTTAAACTTTTTTCATTTGCTTTTGACAATTAGCACAAATTCCATGAACTTCTAAGGTAAAATGGGAAAAAAGAAATTTTTTCTTTGTTTCTAAAAATGTTGTTAGCTTATCTAAATCTAAAAATCCAATCTTTGCTATCTCATCATCATCAAAGTGAATAATTTTATGACAAATATTACAAATTACATGAATTGCATTATCTGATAACTCATAATAAACTTGCTTGTCTTCAAAAACATTAGCATGAATAATATGCTCTTTCATTAATAAGTCAATGGTATTGTAAACACTCATGATGTTGACAACATCATTGTTCTTTTTTAATTTACTAATAATATCGTTAATACTGATATCTTTTTCAGTTGTAAAAATTTTAATTATCGCCTTGCGAATATCAGTTAAACGATAATCTTTATCTTGTAATTTTTGCAGAATATCATCATACTTAACTTGATTTTTTTCCATAGTAAAATTCCTATTTCTTTTTTGCAATCAAAGCTTCGATTTCTTTCACAATTTCTCTAACAGTTTTAGTTTTAATATTTTCTAAATCTTCATCAGGAAATCTAATTTCATATTTATCTTCTAATTCAACTGCAATTGTTGCTAGTTCTAAAGAATCTAAATAATCAATATCTCCTAAAACAGTATCTAAAGTAATATTTTGCTTAATTTGCGGATAATTGTCTTTAATAATTTTTTGAATTGTCTTTAAAACATCCATATTTTTCTCCATTAAATTAAAAGCATTTTTGCTTTGCTTTTATCATACGATTACTGATATATTATAACATAAAAGCTAGTCTAACTAAAATGCTGATCTGATAAGATTTTAAATTAAAAATAAATATAAAAAGCGTGTAATTGCTTTGTGCTTTAATTTTTGATAAGTATCTTGCGAATAATGTTTTTTCCATCAAGCTTTAGCATCTTCTGCTAAGAACTCCTTAATCAAACAAGTATACTCTGCTTTGGGCATCAAAGCTAAGATTGTTTCAATAAGTTGTAAATAACGTTGATAGTCAATTAATTGACTAAGCTCAGTTGAATCTTGGCCATAAGAAATTGCTTTTTCTTGCAAAGCATCAGCATCTTTAATTCCTTCATTTTGCAAAATGATTTTTGCTTTGCTGTATTTTTGAAAGATATTGCTAATAAATTTTTCATCAAGTGATAAAGAATCTTTCATGAAAATCTCACCTCATAAATTAATTAAATAAGATGATGAAAAATTCCTTTTTTTTAAATACTTAAAATTTAAAAAATTTAGCACTAATTGTTAGTGCTAATAAGAACGGGCAAAATAAGTTCAAGGACAATTATCTTTTTGACACTTAAAACATTTAGCATTAGGTTTATATGGTGTTAGCGGTATACAACGTGAAGTAGTACTAGTAAGATTTTTGATTTCTGCTTCACATTGAAAATCACCACAAAAAGGAGCAATGATGTAACCTTTATGATTTTTAATCAAAGTTTGATACTCTTTAAAATCAGTAACTTCTTTTAAGTTACTATTAAAATTATTTGTTGAAGTTTGCAGTAACTCGTGATTAGAACTTGCTAAAATCTGATCAAGACTAGCTAAAAGTTGCTGTTCATCTTTGATACTGATAAAAGTTGCTTGTAGATTATGTCTTGCTGTTACTTTAATTTCTTGCTTTGTTAGCTCTTGTTGACCAACTTCAATTATTAAGGGTATACCTTTGATTGTTGCTTCAGATTTTTTGTAACTAGCACTTTTATCACTTGCATCAACACTAATTGAATACTTTTGTGCTAAAGTTTTTGCTAACTTATCAACTGCTTGACTAACTTGCTGATCTTTTGGCATTAAATTTAAAATCACCATTTTAGTTGGGGCAATCAAAGCAGGTAGCACCAACCCTAAATCATCACTATGTGCCATCACTAATGCTCCAATTAAGCGAGTTGAAGTTCCTCAAGAAGTTTGATAAGCAAATTCTTGTTTGTTTTGTTGGTTACTAAATTTAATGTTGAAAATTTCAGCAAACTTTTGACCAAAATAGTGACTAGTACCTGCTTGTAATGCTTGTCCATCTTGCATCATTGTTTCAATAGTGTAAGTTTCTAAAGCACCAGCAAAACGTTCATGAACTGTTTTCTTACCTAAAATCACTTTAATCGCTAAGAACTTTTCAACAAAACTAGCATACAAATTAATTATTGTCAGCACAAGGTCAAGGGCTTCTTGCTCTTGAGCGTGAACTGTATGACCTTCTTGTCATAAAAATTCTGTATTACGTAAAAATGGTCTAGTTGATTTTTCTCAACGAACGACACTAACTCATTGATTATAAAGTAATGGCAGTTGCTTGTAACTGCTAACTATTTTTTGAAAATGTGAACAAAATAAAACTTCTGAAGTTGGACGAATAATTAAATTTTCTTGTAATTTTTTATCACCAACTTGAGTAACTATTGCACATTCTGGTGCAAAACCTTGGATATGATCTTTTTCTAAAGCAAAAGTTTTTTCATTAATTAACAATGGAAACATCACATTTTGTACACCTAATTTTTTAAATTGTTGATTCAATTCTTGTTGAAAATTTTCTCAAAGTGCGTAACCATAAGGACGAAAAATAATTGTTCCTTTTGGTGAACCACTACTATCACCATAGTCACAAAGATCTGCTTCTGTAATAACATTGGTATATCATTTAGCAAAATCAACACTTCTTAAAGTAATATTTTTATTAAAGCCTTTGGCCATTTAGTTGTTTCCTTTCTTATTCTGACTCTTCTTTCAACTTCAATAATTCGGATAATTTAAAGAATCAATTATTTTATCAACATTTTCTGATTCAAAAATGTCACCAGATAAGTATTTAATATTTAATGATTTTAGCATAATAATCTCTGGAACACTATCAACTCCTAAAGCAATAATCTTCTTTGAACCTAAAATACTTAAATAATTCAAACAAATAATAAGTTTGATATAGCGATTAAATCTAAAGGCAACATTTTGTAATAAGTTAGCTGTTAAGATCACAAAATCAGGTTTAAAATGACTAATTAATTTAAAGTTGTTAATATTTCTTAATTCATGACTAAAAGCAATTTTAACATTATGTTCACGTAGAGTACTAATAATATTTTCATACTTAACTCAATTATTAATTTTTGTCACACAATTGTCTTGGAAATCAAAAATTAAACTAACATCCTTAAATAAATTTTGACGTTTCTTAATGATGTTAATAATTTGTGTTAGCACTGTTTTGTTTTCTAACTCCATTAATAAAAAAGGGACAATCAAATTTTTCTTTACTTTTAATTGCGCAAAATCTTGTAAGACTTGTAAGAACAATGGCTCATAAACTTTTCATCACAATCCTGCATCTTGAATATTACGAATTAAATTAATGTAGTTTCCATAATAAGCGTTATCAATTAACCCCAAACGAGCATAATAACAATCTGGTTCTTTAGCGTTATCAGTTTTATAAACTGGAGCAATCGTAATATCTAAAAGCTTTTTAATTTCTTGTGAGTGAATTAACTCATAATGATTATTAATTTTACCTTGATTTTCTGATGTTCGTAATCTAATTTCTCTTAAATCCTTATCACTAGTATTCAATAAGTTAACATCGATAATCTTATTGTATAAATTTGAAACATTAGACTCCTTACCCTTAATTAAAGAGTAAACAGCAACAATTTGCGTTTGAATTTGTAAGTAACTACTTTTTTCAACTAAATTATTTTTAATGTAACTATTTAAGCGTCTTTGAAATATTGATAAGTTAAATTTCTTATGTCTTGAATAAATTAAAAACTCGCCATCATAATACTTACAAATTAAAGTGTTGGTAGCACCTAATAAATTCTTAGCACAATAAGTTAGTAACAACTCCATACTTTGAATATTGTTAATTGTTAAGATTGATTCTAAATTATTATAATTTCTAATTTTAATTAAAATCATGTACTCATAAAGATTTTTTTCTTTAGGGTTATATTTGACACCTTTAAAAAAACTTAAAATTGTTGCAATAAAATCTGCCTTAGGTACAGTTAGTTGTGCAGGATTAACATCAAAATGCTCTGAAATCACAAAACGATTATATCTTGTGTTACTTTGCATTTGACCATATAAAACCTTATGCTCCTGATCATAATAATCTAATGTCAAATCATAGATAATAATTTTATTATGCAATTGAAAATAAATTAAATAGTTAACTGGACTAAAAGGAACTTTGTTAACTAATAAGTTTTGAAACAAAATTTCTAATTCAACCCTAGCTTTACGATTAATCATTGATTTAAAAACAAAAATTGACGTACGCTTTTTATTATTTAAAACTTCTAAGCGACTAAAAAATGTAATCATTTCATTTTCTAAATCAATTTTTAATGGCACTAAATTCATCAAATCACTATGAATCGTGTTGTAGTATTGATTGTTACGACTATTTAATCTTGCAAAGAAAAAAATCATAAGTAACAATAAAGTGGCCAGTGCTATAAATAAGAAAATTGTTCAATTAAGAGTCATGACTTTCTCCTTTCTTAGATAATAATTTGTCCAGCATTGCCTTGAAATACTTTCAACTTTAAATTCTGCTTTTCAGCATGAATTTTAGTTAAGTTGAACATCTTTTTATTCTTAATCAAAATTCAATCGATCGCAACATTTGAAATTTTTTCATAAATTTGAATGCGATTAGTTTCTAAATTCAACTCTCAATCTAATTTTGTTGTTTGAAATAATTTTTTGACATCAACAGAAATAATCGCCAAATTATTCAAGTCAACTTTTTGATCTGTGCACCACTTTCAAAAGTAATGTCTTGTTGAATTTCCTAATTCTAATTCTAAATAAGTAGCATGCTCTAGATATGTTCAAACAGTGTATTCTTCTTTCGGATCTAATTTGATTTGTCCAGTTGGTTTAATTCCTTGCTCTAAAATTAATGGAATATTATGAACATCGGTATAAAAAAAACAATTAAAAATATTTTTAGATTCTAAATATTTAATAATTTGTAAGGTGTTTCTTCTACGGAAATGCTGAAAAATATTACGACTTTTCTTAGCTTTATGGTTTTTTTTATTTTTGTTGTCATCACCATCATCAGGCACATAAAAAAAATCAATATCTTCTGCTTTTTTTTCTTTTTTGATTAATTTTTTTAATTTTTTAAAATTTAAATTCATAATCTCACCTATACTAATTATACTAAAATAATGGCGCTAAAACTCTCATTAAGAATAAAAAGACATAATGATAAAATTTATTGCGTTGCAATAATGGGTTGCTCTTAATTAAATTAGAGTATTTAAAATCTTCGCTAAATTTACTTGCTAGGACTTCATTCGTTTTTTCATCATAAATTGAAACCAAAGTTTGATGATCAGAATAGAGACTACGATAGTCTAAATTTGTTGACCCAATAATCGTAAATTTATCATCAAAAATTCCCATTTTTGAATGGTTGACAACATGAGCATATTCATAAATCTTAACTCCTGCTTCTAATAAAGCATCATAATAAGTTCTTCCCATATCTAACAATAGATAGTGCTCAACAATCCCAGGAAGACACAAACGAACATCCACTCCAGAATAAGCACTATTTCTTAATGCAGTAATTAAATCTCCAGTAGGAAATAAATAAGGAGTTGTAATTCAAACTCGTTTTTTTGCCATACTAATGTATCTAATAAATAAGTCCTTTTGAACTGCTTCTTTTGTTAGCGGTCCATCGTCAACTAACTGAACAATGATGTCATTTTTTATCTTGACACTAGAAGTATTAAATGAAACATCAAGAATCACTCCTGTTATAAAATGTCAGTCTTGACGAAAAATTAATTCTAATGACTTAACTGCATCCCCAACTAAGCGAACTTGCGTATCACGTCAAAAGCCTCTGCCAGATAAATGAATGTAAGTATCTGATAAATTAATCCCACCCGCGTAGCCAATATGACCATCTATGATGACATCTTTACGATGATTACGGAAATTATAACTTCCTGTTAGGATTGGTAGTTTAATTGGTGCGAAACGTTGAAAATTAATTCCCATTTTTTTAATTCTTCTAATTGTTTCATGAGATAACTGAAAATATGATCCAACATGATCATAAATGATATAAACTTTTACGCCTTCCTTAACTTTTTTTTCTAGAACTTTTAAAATTGTTTCTAGCAGCTCTCCATCACCGATAATATAGTAATTCATAAAGATATATTTTTTAGCCTCTTTAAGATCAGCAATAATTTGATAGTAATTTTCTGGTCCATTAACTAAAATACGAACATCAGTATTGGTGTAAATTGGACGAAAAGAAATTCTTGTTGTATAGTTAAAAATTGCTAAATCTTCAGCACTATATTTCGGATTTTCATTATTCAAGACTTCTCTAGTAAAATTTCAATCTTCTTGCTTGTAAAAATATTTAAATAAATTTAAATGTACTTTTTGCTTCTTACGATAACGATAAGGTCGACCAAAAACTCAGTAAAGAAAAATTCCTAAAACTGGTAAACAAACAACAACAATAATTCAGGATAACTTAACATCAATTAAACGATTAGTTAGAAAAATAATAATTACTGTTAGGATTGTCACAATCGCAACAATTAGTAACAGCACTCAAGAGTAACGAATGTAATAGATGAATAAAAATACTGTCAAGCAAATTAAAAATAGATACAAAACAAAAGATAACAAAAGATTCACTCTTTTACGCATTTAATACTCCTTTAATTGGCTTTAAAACTATTTATTCACCATCAATAATTAAATTATACTAATAATTCTAATTAAAAATTAAAAAAAACTTAGAAATTCTAAGTTTTAAAAATGGCGGAGCGGAAGAGATTTGAACTCTTGCGACATCTTTCAACGTCCTACTTGTTTAGCAAACAAGCCTCTTCGACCAACTTGAGTACCGCTCCATTATTAATTAATTTGACAAATAATATTATAACTATAAAAACATGATTTATTAAAGTAATTTTTAAGTTTTTTTCTTATTCACTAATTAATTTTGCCATTAAATTATTTAAATCAGCAAGAAAATCCTTTGTTGATCCATTATTTTTGATAATAAAATCAATCGCACGATCAAGAATTAAATGCTTTTTTTGTAAGTTTAATAAAGTCTTTGCTTCATTATCTGAAACACCATCTCGAGACTTAATACGATTAATTTTTAAATTTTCTTCTGATTCAATTAATAAAACTTTATCAACAAGATAATCTAACTTAGCATTAAACAAAACTGCACAATCAATCACAATCAATTTTTCTGTCTTATGACTTTCTACTTCAGTGATGATAATTTTCATCATTTCTGGCCAAATAATTTCTTCTAATTTTTTTAAAAATTCATAATTTTCAAAAGCATATTTTCTTAAAGATAACTGATTAAGAGTAGCATCATCATTTAAAAACTGTTCACCCATTTTTGCAATAATTTTTTTTGTAGTTTCAGGTTGCTGATAAATATATTTCACAACTAAATCAGCAGAAATAACATATGCACCCTGATGTTCAAAAAAATTTGAAGCTGTACTCTTACCAACCCCTGCTTCACCAATAATTCCAAGAATCATGCTTAACCCCCTATTTTGCTTTAATTTGATAACTTGATAAAATTCCAATCATTGCTGCATTATCTGTACAATATTCTAACTTTGGTACAATAAAGTTTAAATTTGGATACTTTTGCTTTAAATTTAAAAAGTTTGCTCTTAATTCACTGTTAGCACTAACTCCTCCTGCCAGCACTACTGTTTTTGGTTGATACTGTTCAATTGCTAAAGTTAACTTATTGATTAAAGTCTGAACAATTGTCTTTTGTAAAGAACAACTAAAGTTAGCAACATTTAACTGCCCTTTTTCTTGCTGAATCACCTTAGCTGCAGCAGACTTCAAACCACTAAAACTAAAGTCTAATGTCTTATCATTTTTTGGCAGTGGTAGTTGATAGGTACTCTGGCCAGATTTAGCTAATTTATCAATTTCTGGACCACCTGGATAAGCTAAACCTAACATTCTACCAACCTTATCGTAACACTCTCCAACAGCATCATCTAAAGTTTGACCTAAGATTTCAAACTTAAGATGTTCTTTTAAATAAACTAATTGTGTGTGTCCACCACTAACTAATAAACCTAGAACGGGAAATTCTCATTGGTTGTCAATCAATGAAGCATAGATATGACCAAATAAATGGTTACAAGGAATCAAAGGTTTCTTTAGATAAGTTGCAATCGTATCAGCAACAACTTTGCCAACATGCAAACAACTAACCAACCCTGGAGTACTTGTATAAGCAATGTAATCAACTTCTGCTAAATCAATTTTAGCATCTTTAATCGCAGAAGACAGAACATAACTAATATTTTCGCTATGTGCTCTTGCTGCTAGTTCTGGTACAACACCACCATATTTTTGATGCAAACTAATTTGTGATGAAATCACATTACTTAAAATTTGATTGTTTTTGATAATTGCGACACTAGTTTCATCACAACTAGTTTCTATTGCTAATATTGTCATTATGTTTTTCTTTCTTTCATATACGCAACTGCTGAATCTAATGCTAACTGCATCATTTTATTAAAACTTGTTTCTCTTAAGTCTGCAGCAATTGCTTCTTGTGTGATAAATGAATCAGAAATTGTTAGCAAACAAGCAGCATCTTTTTTTAGATATTTTGCATTACTAAAAAGCGCAAAAGATTCCATTTCAACTGCTAGACATGACTTAATTTTTTCATTAGTCTTTCATTCATCTTTGTTAGCACGATAGAAGACATCACTGCAATGAATTAATCCTGACTTTAAATCAATTTTATCATCCGTTGCTACTTTGCTAATTAAATTAAAAATATTTTCAGAACTCTTAATCATATTTTGATCAAAATTAGTAGCATACTTAGCATATGTTGATTCACTATAAACTGATTCAACATTAACAAGATCATAAATCTTAACTTCTTTTTGATAAGAACCAGCTGAACCAATTCTGATGATGCAATCAACATCATAGAACTTAAATAACTCATATGAGTAGATGCCCATTGAAGCTATCCCCATACCACTACTAGCAATAGTGATTTTTTGATCTTGATACTTGCCAGTAAACATCAACATATTACGAACACTATTCACTTGACTAACTTCTTGCAAATAATTTTCTGCAATATACTTTGCTCTTAAAGGATCACCAGACATCAGAACAACTTTAGCAATATCTTCTTTCTTAGCATTGATGTGAGCAGTAGGAATTAAATTTTCACTATTCATATAGTTTGCTCCATTTCTAATCATTTATTCTACATATAAATAATATCACTTATATAACTTGATATATAAGTGATTTATCAAATGCAATGCTAACGTTTGGATTTATTAAATGGCACACCCAAAGCTTTTGGTGCTTTGCTTCATTTTGAAGTAAAGACCAGTACTAATAGTGATATAACAAATGGTAGTGTGTTAAATAGTTCTTTATTTGTCACCACTCAACTTGAAACTCCTGTTTGATAGCTAATTCTTGCTCCTGTTGTTTCAACAATGGCAAATAGTGCTGCACCAATAGTAATCAAAGGCACTCTTCACTGACCAAAAATTAAGATTGCAATCGCAAGAAAACCATTCCCATTCACTACTGCTCGAAATGTTCCACTAGCGTACATCGTAAATACTGCCCCAGCCATTGCTGCTAGAAATCCTGAAAGCAACACTGCTGCATATCTTCTTTTGATGACATTAATCCCAGCAGCATCAGCAGCATTAGGATTTTCTCCTGTTGCGATATGACGTAAACCTCATTTAGTGTACTTTAAGGCCAATCCAATTATTACTATCGTTACAACAGCAATTAATAAGTAGATGTTGAAGAACTCACCAGAACCAATTTTAGGAAGAGTATAAATTGTATTAAAAGCAATAAATCCATTATTCCCTGGTAGTTGTACAACAAATAAAGCAATCGCTGCTGCTAGAATGTTGATCGCAACACCAGAAATAATTTGATCAGCTTTCAAAGTTACTGCTGCAAAAGCATGTAAACTAGCAAAGAGTACTCCTACTAACCCGGCACATAGTAAGGCAATAATTTGCGATCAGTTACCTCAACTAGCACCCACTCCCTTAGCAAAAACAGCAAAAATTAAAGCACCTATTGTCATCATACCTTCAATGCCAATGTTAGTTACTCCTGAACGTTCAGAAATCAAACCAGCCAAAGCACCAAAAATCAAGACAACAAAAATCAAACTAGAATTTTCTAAAATCATTCGTAATGCATCCATCTTTACTTACCTGCTTTCTTTTTTGCTGACTTACTTTTCTTATGATAGGCAGTTTTGGCTTTATTTAGTTGTTTCTGAATCACCATCAACTTTTCTTGCTCTTCATCAATCAATTTATAAAATTGTTGATTGAAGTTACTTGTTTCAATCTTAACTTGTTGCTTATAAAGATGAGTCAAACCTTTAATGCGTTGGTGTAACTCAGGTGCATTTTCTCTACTCAATACAGTAACTTTATCTTTAAAATCTTGACTTAAACTGTGCACTGTTTCTTCATAAGTACTTCTGGTGTTAATATAATGATTTAAATTTTCTGCATACACTTGCTTCTTTGCTTGCGTTGCTTTATTATTAATTCCTTTAAGACCTGAAGTTCAAATCCTATCGTATTCTTGATGGAAAAAGTTTTTTAAACTTTGTCACTCTTGCTGCATTTGTGACTTACAGACCTGAATATTATCTTTCTTATCATTAATTAAAGTAATTCGTTCTTTATTTTTTATTTCATCAACTTTTTCTTTATTATTTACTTTTTGTCATGCTTTAATTTTGTGATTATAGGCTTTTTTAATTTGAAAAGTTTTCATAAAATCTTTTCAAATATTTCTGATATAGTGATGGAATTTTTTTCTTCTATTCTTATTAAATTCTACATTAAAGTAACTAATTAAAAATTTAATTGGAGCAATCTTTGAAAGTAAAATTGCACAAGCAGCTGAATAAATAATCACTCCAAAAATGATGTCGCTCACTGCATTTGGAATTCCTAGACCGACACTACCAATTGGTCCACCACTTTTGATTAGTCCTCATAAAAAGGCAGCAGCCACTGTTCCAAACGGATTAATTTGTCCAACCAAGGCAACTGAAATACTATCAAACCCAATACTTGGTAAAGCATCTGTAGCAAAACTTAAAGATGGATTCATTGCGATATAATAAATCACTCCCATAACTCCTGCTAGGGCTCCTGAGATAATAAATGAACTAAGACCATACTGACGACGAGAAATCCCTGCATAATCAGCAGCAAAAGGATTTAATCCTACTGTCTTAACTTTGTAACCTAAAGTTGTCTTTTTTAATAAGAATCAAACAGCAACCACCAAAACAAAAGCTAGAATTAAAGGCAAAATGAATTTGTAACCTGATATGGCAAAATTCATACTATCATGTAATTGTAAAGTTGCTCCTCTGCTATCATCATATAAATCTTTGCTTGTTGTGAATAATCACTTAATTAGATATCAAATTGTTCAATTTAATAAAATAGAGGTCACCACTTCATGAACATTAAACCAAACTTTTAGTAAAGCTGTCACTAAAGCAACTGATACTGCTGCTAGCACTCCTGCAATTAGAGCAACAATAATCGCAATCGGTTGAGAAAAATCGTATCTAATCCCAATTGCAATCACCACTGAACCAGCAGCTAACATTTGTCCAGCAACTCCGATATTAAACATTCCTGTTTTAAAAGACATCACCAAGGCAAGACCAGCAACAATATAAATTGCTCATCAAACTAAAGTGTTATCTCAATTGTTGTAACCATAACTACTAAAAGCAAAGAACAATAAATAATGAAAATAAGTAAATGCACTGTTTCCTGTTGCTGCAATAACAATAGACCCAATAATTAATCCTAAGATAACTGCAAAAACTGAACCTTTAAATTTGCTGACACTACCTTGTAGTTCTTTTGAACCAAGAAAAAGCCGACTACGACGAGTCCAGAATCATCTTTTTTGTTGAAACTTTGTCATCTTTGCTATTTCCTTTCTGCTTTTTTAGTTCCAGTAGATTTTGGACTGATGTTACTTCATTTTTGACCAGCCATCATCAAACCTAGTGTTTCTTTTTTAATATTCTTTGCACTAACATCACCAGTAACTTTGCCAGAATGCAGCACAACAATACGATCAGCTAGAGTCATCACTTCAAATAATTCATAAGAAATCAGCAACACAGCATTGCCTTTTTCTTTTTCTTCTAAAAGTTTTTGATGAATGTATTCAATCGCACCAATATCTAATCCTCTTGTTGGTTGAGCCACAATTAAAAGTTGATGCTTACGATTTAACTCTCGTCCAACAACAGCTTTTTGTTGATTCCCACCTGATAGACCTCTTGCTAACGCAAACCCACTATCACTACCACGAACATCATAGCTGCTGATAATTTTTTGCGCATAATTCTGAATTGCTTTCTTTCTTAATAAACTAAATTTAGAAAAGGGATACTGATCAACATTTTGTAAGACCATATTATCAATCACAGTATAATCTAAAACCAGACCATACTTATGTCGATCTTCTGGGATATGACTTAAGCCATGATGATACAACTTACGAGCACTAAAATTAGTTACATTTTGACTGTTTAAAAAAACCTTTCCTTTCGTCACTTTCATCAAACCAGTCAAACTATAAATTAATTCACTTTGACCATTACCCTCAACACCAGCAATCGCAACAATCTCACCTGCTTTAATTTCTAAATTAAATTTTTCTAATCCTAAAATTTGCTCATGATTACGAGATTTCTTTTTCTTAAATAAAGATTTAAATTTAGTTGCACTAGCACCACTATTCATTTTCTTAACATGTAAGTTTTCAATTTTTAATAGGGTTGGACCTAATTCAATATTACTTTGATTCTTAACTGCAACTAACTCTCGTCCTACCATTAAAGCAGCAATTTCACTTTTAGTCTTTTCTGATGCAAGAAAACTCTCAACTACCTTACCATTTCTAATTACTGTGACTGTATCAGCAATTGCCTTTACTTCACCTAATTTGTGACTAATAAAGATAATTGTCTTTCCTGAATTTTTTAATTCTTTAACAATTTCTAATAAACTAGTTATCTCTTGTGGTGTTAGCACTGCTGTTGGTTCATCTAGCACTATGATATCTGCACCACGATATAAAACTTTTAAGATTTCTACTCTTTGTTGCATGCCAACACTAGAATTTTCAACCTTTAAATTAGGATCAATATTGAGCTTATATTTTTTTGAAAGTTCAACAATACGCTTCTTAGCTTTTTTAAAATCTAATCACTGTCAACCTACAACTGATTCGCTACCTAAGATAATATTTTCTGTCATTGTAAAGTTGTCAACTAACTTAAAATGTTGATGCACCATCCCAATTCCTAATTCTGTTGCTTTAATTGAATTAGAAATCACAACTTGCTTATCATTAATTTTAATTAACCCTTTTGTTGGCTGATACAAACCAAATAAAATTGACATCAATGTTGATTTACCTGCGCCATTTTCGCCAACCAACGCATGAATCTCACCTTTTTTAACTTTTAAAGAAATATTATTATTAGCAATAATGGTATCTAAAAAGATTTTTGTAATCCCTTTCATCTCCACTGCATATTTAATAGTCTTCTCTGCCATTATTTCAATATACCTTCCTAAGTTTTCTTACTATTATTCAAAAGGATTGATTGTCTTACCATAAATTCAATAATCACCATTATGATCTAAAACTTTTTGTCAGCCTTCTGAAACTTTTTCAATAAAACCTCCTGCTTTTGTTAACTCTGGACTACTTATAACTTTATTATATATCGGACTAATCGCTTTATTGTCAGCAATTCCAATAAATTTTTCTTCAAATCCACGATTTAGTGCATCTTCTTTAAAAACTTTATCTTGTTCACCTACTGGCAATTCGCCATGAGCAGGTGTTTCATCATAATTAATGGCTCTTCATAACATATAGTCAACTGAATTAGAGATATCTTTTAAAGCTGACGTTAGAAAATAATCAGCTGATTCAGTGTACTGTAAAGCTTGATCAGTATCAACACCAATCACTTTATAATTTTTTCTTTTAGATTGAATTGCTGATAGCGTATCAGATGTTTGAGGCCCAGCAACAGGGAAGATGATGTTTGCGCCATTTTCAACAAGTAAACTATTTACCGATTTAGATTCAGAAGAAGCTTGATCAAAATTATTAGTAAACTGATTAGGAAGTTCAACAAAACCAATTTTTGGTACTGGCTGACTATCATCAAAATCAGGATTCAAATCTTTAATTCATGATTTAATCTCTGAAATAATTGGACTAGAATCTTCACTATTATTTAGCAATTGAATTCCTCAATAAAATCCATACATATAATTAGTTACCGCTGGAATATTAAGTCCTCCATAAGTTGACATTTTTAAGTTACCATAACCGCCATATTCTTGCGCATGCGCAATCAATCAAGACTCTGCTGCTAGAGCAGCCATTAGACCTGCTTGTTCAGCTTTATAAAGTAATCCTGCGAGATTTTTATTTTGATAAGAAACATCTTTATTAGGAGTATCGCCGTCAACATAAATGTAACGCATACGATCTTTTAAAAACCCATTTTGGGCAGCAACCAAAGCACTACTTTGAATTGAACCAGAAGCAATTGTTACTTTACTATCCATCACAACAGCCTGACCATAACTTGAAAGTAAAGTATTTAAATCTGTTGTTGCTGGTTGAATTGGTGTGATGACAACTTTTTTATTTCTTAATTCATCAGGAGCAGTGCTACTTGCATCAGCAACTCATGCTTCAAAACTCGATTTGAATTTTAAAGCACCTTGATAAGACGATTCATTAAAAGAATGATCAGTAATAGTATGTCCATCTGTAACAATCGTAATTCGAAAAATATTGGAGTCAGAAAAAGGATTTGTACAAGCAACTATTGAACCTGAAGTTGTTGAAGCAAATAGTAATGCTACCATTATCTTAATTGTTTTTCTCATTTATTTTTGTCCTCTTTCATCATTTAATTTATTTTAACAAATATAAAAAAAGAGAAAATAAAAAACTTTCTCTTTTGTAATAAAAATATATTTTTTTTAATCCCAGTATATGATATCTCATTGATAACTCCTATCTGGTGAATTGTATTATAAAACTTTTTTTGATGCAAGTATTTTAATTAAAAATCTGGACGATAATCTGGAATGTTGACATCAATAACTGTTTGTCAAGCATTATCTCATTTTTTTGAGTTAGTGTTATTTGCTAAATCATCTGAAAGTTTTTTAAACATCTCCATCACT
Source organism: Spiroplasma platyhelix PALS-1 (assembly GCF_021496725.1). Classification (GTDB taxonomy): domain Bacteria; phylum Bacillota_I; class Bacilli_A; order Mycoplasmatales; family VBWQ01; genus Spiroplasma_D; species Spiroplasma_D platyhelix. The sequence continues at coordinate 138,039 of NZ_CP051215.1, read as the reverse complement.
TTATCTGCTAAATTTCAATATGTATCATCAAGTTCAATTAGTTTTTGATAAATTGGTTGAATTGATAAATTATCAAAAATACCGATATATTTTTTATCTGCCAATGGCGGAATCTCACTGTTAAAATATTTTTCACTATCAGGATAATCAGAAATAGTACCTTCATCATTTTTCAAGTTAAAAGAATTTCACAACATTCAGTCTACTGATTCACGAATTCCTTTTTTTGCAGAAGTTAAAAAATATTCCTTTGCATAATCATACTGTTCACTCTGATCAACATCAACACCAATAATTTTTGCTGCTTTATTAGAAGGTGAATTAACAATTGCTGAAATCAAATCAGTAGTTTGTGCTCCTGCAACTGGAAAAACAATATCAGTTTTTCTATCATTAATTAATTGTGAAGTAATTGCTTTTGCGTTTGGAGTTCCTGATTCAAAACCACCAGTAAAACTATTTTCTAATTTATCAAAAGTAATATTATAATTTGCTAATTCTGATGAATTCATATCTGCTAAACCTTGTGCTGATCTAATTTGGTTAATCATTGTTAAGATATTGCTATCATCAGTTTTTTTAAATTAAAATAATAAACGCCTCAATAGTAACCTATCATATTTTCAACAACAACATCAGTTGGTATAGCACCAAAAGTTGACATCTTTAATCCATTACTTTGATATTTTTCATGATTAGCAACTAACCAAATAGCACCTGCTAAAGCTGCTAGATAACTAGATTTTTCTGCAGCATAAGTTATCCCTGCTAGATTAATAGGATTTTTAATTAATGAATCAATCAAAATAAATCTTACTCCTAAATCAGCATAAATTTTTTGAATTTCAGGAGTTAATGCTGGAATATGACGATACCCCGCACAAATAATTGTTTTAGCTCCAGCATAACTAGCAATATTATAATTATTTTGTAGGGTTGCTAATTCTCCATCTTTAGAAATAATTCATTTAATTCGAGCAGGTTGATCTTTTCATTGCTCAAAACCTGGAATGTTACTAATTACTTCACGGTTAGCATTAAAAGTTTCAACAAAATCTTGACTACCTTCAAGAACTTGTTGATTAAATGCTTTATCAAATAAGTCTCCTCCCTCAGTAATAATTCATATTTCGCCCAGAGTTGTTGGTCGACAACCAACTAAAACAATTGAACTATTTAATAAAACTAAACTAGTGCTTAATAGTTTAAAGATTTTTCTCATCTCTACTACCTCACCCATCACTACTAATAACTATATTATATTTAAAAAATCAACTTTAACAAGGGTTTTTGTTTTATTAAATCACTTATCTTTTATTACTAAAATTTAAATATCCTTTATTATAAGCATCAATAATTACTCGAGCACAATGAATTGGATTGTATAATATATTAGTTTTTAATTCTGAATTAGCTAATAATAATTTCAAAAATAAATCAAAATCACTTTCTTTTAAAATAAAATTATTAGTAATTGTATTAACATCATTAATATCAACATTTAAAGCAATTAAAATTTTTTGTAATAAGCCTCAGGATGTCTTTTTTGCATTACTTTCAATTCGACTAATTGTTGCCTGCCTGACGCCAACAACTTCACCTAAATGAACTTGGGTTCATCCTAATCTTAAACGTTTTTTTCTAATTTCACTTTCAATGGACACTTCTTAAGCCCCTTTCTAAAAATTAATCTTAAAAAATATCATATTTATTATTGAGGGAAAAAGAAAAAAGCACTAATTATTATCTAATATGTGTATAAAATATATTAAAATAGAATAGGTGAGAAATAGATGAAACAAAATATTATTAAATATTGAGGGAAAAAAATATTTTTTACTCTAACAATTGCTAATTTAATTATTATGATAATTTACATTATTCTAGGCAGTGTTTTAATAAAAACAACAGAAGCAAAATTAATTAATATTCTTCTAACTTTGCTTGTAAATTTTATTTTTTTAGGTATTTTGTATGCTTTTAGCATCAGCAATAGCATCTATGAAACAGTCTATCAAATTAAAACTGACAACAAAGGTTACGAACCAAAACTTTATCGTTATCTTTTAATTTTATTTGGTTTTCTTTGACTAACTTTTTTCGGACTTGCTGCTTGCTATATGTTTGCTGAAGCTATTGCCTACCACACAAGTTTGGATTACTTTCAAACTTTAAAAAATGACTGATGAAAAATTTTAATTATTAGCTGCTACCATGTTGCTTTAATAACTATCCATCGCCAAATTATGTGATATACAATTAATTATCAAAAACTCCCTTGAGAAAAAGAAGAAAAATAAAAAAGATTTTATCAATATTGATAAAATCTTAATAATTTAAAATTAATGGGGCGGCTGATGGGATTTGAACCCACGAATGTCGGTTCCACAAACCGATGCGATAGACCACTACGCCACAACCGCCATTTATTCAAACCTACAATATTATACATGAAAAAAATAAATATCTAAACCTATTTTTTAATAGTTTATTGATATTTTTTTTAATTTTTATTTTCTTACATGGTAAACTTAAACCTATAAATAATTTACATTTAAGGGAAACTAAATGAAGAATAACAATAAAATTAATTTCTTTGTGAAAAAAAATTCAAGCTTCTTTTTCTTTTTTATTCCACTGCTAATTATTGTTTTAGTTAGTGCTGGTGTAGTAATTGCTACAGGTTGATATAGTGTTGATTATAAAATCTCAGAAGAACTTGCTAAAGGTTTACAATCTGAATTTGGAAAATATTGAACTCGCTTTTATGAACAATTAGGTAACACAGAACTGGTTGTCATTATTCTTGTTTACATAGCAATCATCTTAGAAACTTTATTCCTAACAAAAATCAATCAAAAAAAACAAGGCTTTAAAAAAAATTATTGAGTTGTTGACACATATTATATTATTATTTTTATCGGTTGAGTTGGCTTTAATCTGATTAATATTATTTTAATACCAAATACTGATTATGGCTTTGGTAAAGGAATTGATAGAACTTTACTTGATGATATTAAATATCAACTGACCGGAGCAATTATTGCTTTCACACTTCAAACTATGCTCTTGGTTTTAGGATTTTACTATGTTCGTTACCATTTAGTTAAGAAACAAAGAATTCTTGTAGAACAATTTTGATTGAAAGCAGTCAAAGGTCTAAGTTATGTGATTATTACTTATGTTGTGATTGTTGTTTTAAAAGGAACAACAAGTCGAACTTACTACTACAATGCCATCTTTGGTGACTTAATTAGTACTCGCCCTGACTTATTAGAAGCCTATAAAAATTCTGGTTTCCAATATGGGTATGGTGCTGATCATGCTAGCAATATTCCTTGAGAGTTACAATATCCTTGATGAAAACCAAGTCTTAATTTAGTAGATTCAAATGCCTACATGCCAAGATTCAAGTTACCTTGAGAATATGCTTTCCCTAGCGGCCATGTCAATGCAACTTATTGTACTGCAACAGGAATTCTACTATTTTTAAAAAATAAGAATAATGATAAAGTTAATTGAAAAATTAAAGTCTTATTCATCTTCTGACTAGCTCATGTTCTATCTATGAACTTTTCATTAGTTGTTGAAAGATTCCATTGAATCTCTGATACTGCCTTCACATTTGTTTTCTCTACACTAATGATTTTAGTGATTCATTTCAGTGTCAACAAAATATTTGCTAAGAAAATTAAATAATTAAAAAGTCCTCAATTAATTGAGGACTTTTTAATTCAAAACTATTTTATAAAGATACAATCCTGAAGCAGAAGCTTTAGGATAAGGATACTTTTCTTTTTCTTTTGCTGATAAGTATTGTTTGATTTCATCTAACGTTACTTTATCTTGCGAATAATCAAGTGCTGCTCCAATGATATAGCGAATTTGATAACGCACAAATCCTTTAGCCTTAACCACAATTGTTAGCTGGCCTTTTCTTTGTCAGACTCTAATCTTGTCAATTCTCCGATAAGGGTTTTTAGCATCTCCTTTTGCAAGGCCACTAAAATTATAAAAATAATTGCGTCCAGTAAATAATTTTAAAGCTTTTCTTAATTTTTTTAAGGAAATTTTTTTACAATACTGCAACTGATAGTTAATTTTAAAAGGATTATGAGCGCCTGTGTTGATGTAGTAGCGATACTCTTTATATCTAACATGCTTACGAATATCATATTTATTTGCAACTACTGTAACATTCTTAATTTTGATGTCACGAGTGAAATGTTGCTCTAAAATTACTTTTAAATTATTAGGTTCCATTCAAAAAGGCAAAGCAAAAGTAAAAACTTGATCGTAGCCATGAACACCACTATCTGTTCTACTAGCCCCATTAATTGCAATCTCAACTTGAAAAATTGCTCTTAAAATTTTATTAATTTCTCCTTCAACAGTTCTTAATCCGATTTGCTTTGCTCATCCTGAAAAATGACTTCCATCATATGCAACTCTGACACAATAAGTTGTTGGTTTTTTCATCTTAACACTACTACTATTTAAATTGTTTTTCATATCTTACATAACAAAACGATCAATTGGAATTCTTGGCATAAAGTCTGGATGATATTTATAAGTGATGATGAAAGCTAAAAGTCCAACTCCAAGAACAAAGAAAAGCACATCTTTAAAATCAATATGATACTGACGAAATCTTGTTCTCTTTCCTTGCGGATCGTATCCTCTTGAATCCATCGCATAAGCTAAATCCTCAGCCTTTTGAAAAGCAGAAACTAATAAAGGAATAATCAAAGAAACTAAAGCTTTAACTTTTTCTTTAAAGTGACCATTTTTTAAATCTACTCCCCTTGATGCTTGTGCTTTTAAAATTCTTCCAGCTTCATCAAATAAAGTTGGGATTGAACGTAAAGCAATTGAGATAATCATTGAGATGATGTGAACAGGGAATCTAATCAACTTCAATGGCATCATCAAATCTTCTAATGCTAGAGTTAAGTCTAATGGTTGCGTTGTTGTTGTAAGAATTGTTGTTGTGATGATCATCAAATAAATTCTCAGACCAATGTAGACACTACTAAAAATCCCTCGATAAGATAAAGTTAAAAACTGTCAATTTCAAATCACACCAATATTCTCAGAATTTCCTTTAATGATGAAACAATTCAAAATAAATAAGATAACAATAATAAAAGACATTGGAATTAGTAAGCGAATTAATAAAGTATAAGGTAGACGAGCACTAAAAAATACTAAAAGAATAACAGCTCCGATAATACAATATCCTGTGAACCCAGTATTGAAGAAAATTGAAACAATTAGAGAAATTAAGACTACTAACTTAATTCTTGGATCAACTTTATGAATAATTGAATTTAATGGTAGATATCGGCCAAAACTAACTTTCATTTTTCTTTTCCTTTAAAATTGCTGCTAGTTGCTCAATTAGTTCCTTTGTGCTTCTTGCAGTAAGACTACTTGTATCAAACCCAGCTTGTTGGAGTTTATAAATAAAACTATAAACTTTAGGAGGTTCAATCCCTGTTTCAGCAATCAAATCTTGATTTTTAAAAATAGTAATTGGATCTGCTTTAGTAAGAATTTTAGTGTTGTGCAAGACAATCACTTCATCTGCTACTTCAAGAACATGATTCATGTTGTGAGTAACCAAGATAATTGTTTTATTTTCTTCTTTGTTGAGATTATAAAATAACTTTAGTAATTCTTTCTCTCCATCTGGATCAAGACCGGCAGTTGGTTCATCTAAAATTAAAGTATGACCTTGTAAGGCTAAAATTCCTGCAATAGCAACCCGTCTTTTTTGACCACCAGATAAATCAAATGGTGACCGTGGCAAGTAACTATCATCCATCCCAACAACATTAATATATTTACTAGCAAGCTTCTTTGCTGCTTCTTTTGTTGCACCAAAGTTAACTGGACCAAACATGATATCTTTTTCAATTGTTTCTTCAAATAATTGATACTCAGGAAACTGAAAAACCAATCCGATTTGCTTACGAATTTGCTTGATATCACGAATTTTCTTCTTATTAGCTTTAATGACAAAATCATTAATTGCAACTTCACCATTCATTGGAATTAGTAACCCATTGATATGTTGAATTAAAGTTGACTTTCCACTTCCTGTTTCACCAATAATTGCAATAATTTTATGATCAGAAATCTCAACAGAAACCTTATCTAAAGCTTGATACTGATAGGGAGTTTTTGGTGAATAGATATAACTTACTTCTTTGAATCTAATTGGCATAAATTTTTCACTAACTCCTCTTCACTTAAAGTTTGTTTCACCTTAACTCCATGACTTTTTAATCCTAAGGCTACTTTTAGCACAAAAGGAATATCTAAATGAATACTTTGTAGATATTCTCAATCTTTTAAAATATTTTCTGGAGTATCAAAGCGAACTAACTTACCTTTATTCATCACCATAACCTTGTCAGCATGAAGAATTTCATCCATGTCATGAGTAATTGAAATAATAGTTTTATTACGATCTGCTTTTAATTTTAAAATGATTTCTTTAACTTCTCTTTTTCCTTTCGGATCTAGCATACTAGTTGCTTCATCAAAGATAATAATATCTGGTTCTAAAGCCAAGACTGATGCAATCGCAACTCTTTGCTTTTGTCCACCTGATAGTCATAAAGGTTCATGATCTAAATACTTTTCCATCCCAACAGATTTTGCTGCTTTTGAAATAATTTCTGGCATTTCTTTTGGTGGAATTAAATGATTCTCTAAGCCAAAGGCAATATCATCACGAACAGTTGAACCAATAAATTGGTTGTCAGGATTTTGAAAAACAATCCCTAAATATTTTCTTAAAGTTTTAATATTTTTATTAGTTACTAAATGACCAAATACTTTAATATCTCCTTTTTGTTTATGAAGAACACCGATTATAATTTTTGAAAGTGTCGATTTGCCTGAACCATTATGACCAATAATCGTTACATATTCACCATGATTAATATCTACTGAAACATTATGAACAGCATCTGGATATTCTGGTTTGTAGCGATAAGTGATGTGTTTTAAGCTTAAAGAAATATTTTTTTCTTTATCAGCTTTTATTATATTTTTTTCACCTTTGTTCACTTTTGCTCACCTTTGTTCACTTTTTTTATAATATTATACCAATAATTTTACAAATATCAATTTATATTTTATATAAATAAACTAAAAATAAATTATTTTCATACTTTAGTGGTCTTGCTAATTTTTTTCTAAGAGATATAATTTCAAAGAATAATTTTTAAAGGGGGATTATTATGAAAAAAGGATTATTTTTACTAACAAGTTTACTAATAACAGGAACTGCAGTAACTCCATTACTAAGTCAAACTAAGACACAAGATGCTGCAATTCAAGAACAGACTAAATCACTTGATGTTCTTGATCTAACAATGCCATGATGAGGTAATGTTAAAGCAGATACACCTAATTTAACACAACTATTAAATGATAGTGTTGGAAAATCACTACAAACTAGTCTTATGATTTTAACAGCTCCAGATGGAACAGTAATTGAAAGTGAATCAAGTTTTGACAACAGTGGTTTACGTGGAATATTAGGATATGATCAAGTACATTTCACTGAAATAAAACTTGAAGTTTCAGGTGGAACTCCATATGCAAATTACCTTATGGCACAATATAGTTATGTAGAAAAAGACGAAGTAAAAAATAGTTCTAGAGTAATCAACCGATTTGATTGACGAGGAATCGACATGGCACCATTCTGAACTAAAGATGTAAAACTTGAGTTCGAATTAAATTTCTAATTCCTGCAATTTTAATACTAAGATAAAAAAGTTCATTCTTAAAGAGAATGAACTTTTTTTAAACTGCAATTAATTATTTCGACGCATAATTTCATCATCACTCTCAGAAGCTGTGACTGGCTTATCAGGATTATTTTTTGCCTTTCAATCTTTGTACCACTGATACTGACCTTCTTCTGGAAAACGTTTTATTACTTTTTTGCGAACTTTTGGCATCTCTTCTTTTGGCAGTTTTTTTCAAATTGCTTTATTTGTTTTTGGATCAACATATTTAGTTAATTTTTCTTCCATCAAAATCTTCGCGAGTTTCTTACTCTTACAAGTTCCATAATATATTTCGCGATTTCTTAAAATTGAAGCTAGTAACCCAATAATTAAGAAACCAACAGTTCAAATTATCAAAATTCCTAATTGTTGCAAGATATATAAAGTATCAGCTAAATTAGCACCATTAATGGCAATACTATAAATAATGACCCCTTGACCATGCATTGAATAAGTGTATGGTGCAATATAACTTAAAACATCAAAGATTCCTGCTTGCATAAATGTTGGAAAAGTTCCTCATCCAGAAGATAAGTTGATAATTAATAAAAGAATTATTAAAAACTTACCAACTGTTTCATCTTGAACACTAAACCATAAAGCTTGCTGAATGACAACAAAAACAGTTGCAGTAAACATCATTCATAAATACATCAACCCAAATGCTGAACCCATAACTGATCAACCTAAAGCGTAAACAGTAATCATCAAAATTGTTGTTTGGATTCATGCTGTAACAAGCATTAAAGTTGTTTTTGATAAGTATCATGCTCATGGCTTAGCTTTCTTAACTCGCTTAGCTCGATCATAAACAAATGTTTGCATTAAAGTACCAACTCATAATCCAATACATAAGAAGAACTGTCCTAATCCAATCCCATAAGGATTAAATTGACTCCCAACAATAGTCGTTTTGATAAAGTCATCTAAGTTAGGCAATAATCCATCTAATGCAAATAAACTAGGCGCAATTAATGTTTGAGTTTGATTTTCAGCAACATCTCTACCAAGAACCAGATACATAATAGCATTAACATCATGACGTAAATTATAGTTAAATGTTCCTTTTTGTGGTTTTGCTAAATCTCCAAAAGGCAAGACATAAGCACTTGTACTCGTTTTACTATTAGCAGATAAAATACTAATTAAATTAAACTGTGTATGAAGTGGACCTGAAGCAACAGTGATTAAACTTTTATAATCAGTTACTTGACTAGCAATTGGTCCAGTAGCTTTAATTGGAAAGTTAGCATTACTATCATTTGGAATGATAGTACCATCTTGCTCTAATAATCCAGCAATATTTCCTGCTGTTGAAAATAACTTTTTAATTCCATCACTATCAATTGTTAGACTTCCTAAGTTCTTTTCAATTAACTGACTATTAATTTTTTTAGTTAGTGTCGTTGCTAAACTACCAGCAATGAGATCACCATTTTGACTTTGCATCAATTGATTCCAATTATCAGAAAGAACGCTTAAAAACCCATCTGTTCCTCAAGGTTGACTGATATCTGTTCCTGTTGTCCCTTCAATACTCTTTTCTGGCATAGTTCAACTAGAAAAATCAGTATCAGCTTTAATTGCATCAATCATTTCTTTATTACGAATAACATATTCTGTTCCTTGCGTAACTTTAAAGTAAACACTATGAAACTCTGATGAACCATGGTCACCCGCTATAGGTAGTGTCTTAGCAGCATTCTCTGGAGCAGTAAAGACAAGTTGACTTTTGATGTTATTTAGAGAGTTTTGAATGATTAAAGAAATCATTTGACTGATAACTTGTGGCCCTAAGTCAACTAATAAACTACTTTTAAATTCATCAAAAATATACATGAATTGACCAAATAAGAAATTATGCTTGTAAGTTGATCAAAAATGCATACTATTTTTTTGCAAATCAGTAAGGAAGTCACTTGGATCCTTCGCTTGATTCTCATCTACTGGTAACTTAAAAGCTCTTTGTAAACTAGCATCAAAATAACCTAGAACATCACTGGATAGTTTTGTTGGCATTTGAATTTGAGCTCAATATTTTCTTTCATTCTTAACATCTCAAGAACCATCTGACTTAGGCTCAGCAATTTCTTTTGCTGCTGCACCATTTAAATAAGTCAAATTTGTTAGCGACATAGTCTCATTAACTTTAATAGTAAATTTATCTTTATTTTGATCATAAGAAATATTGTCAACACTGCCTGACTTTCAGGCATCCACTAAGTTGTCAACTAATGACATTTTATTATGAATAAATGATGCAGACTTAACAATTTTTGTTCCTGCTGTTGTGATAAATTCGGTACCATCAGCAATAGCACCTCAATCAGTGCTATCATCAATAACAACTGGCTGACCACCTTCAATATAACTATAGGCCTCACCAGCAGCTAATTTCCCATCTGATGTTTTGCCAACAATAAAATTAATTGGTGCATCATTGCTAACAATAGCCATGGGTGCTTCACCAATCTTAGGAATTGGATCTCAAAATGCTCAGATACAAATAAAAGCATATAAAAAAGGAACAAAGCAAATAGCAATAAATTTAATTACTCTTTTTCTACTGCTAAAAACTCTTTCTGCAAATTCTGCCTTCACACTATCAACATAGCCATTATATCGCTTCATAATATCCTCTTTCATATATTATTATAATATTAATAATATTATTAATATAAATTTAACTAAGAACTTAATATATCACTTTTAAATTATTTGTCTATATATCAAAGAATAAAAAAAATACTTTTTTTAAAAAGTATTTTTTTTATTCTTAATACTAGTAACTAAATTTTTAGTTGATAAGTTAATTTAACGCTTTCAGTTCAATATGACTCTCATAATTTCATGTTAATCTGAAGTCAATTAATTCTACCAATTTCATCAACTAATTGATAATTGGGTGGAAAAAGTTCTGGATGATTATAATAAACCAAAATTGTGTTAAGATATGGAGCTTTTGCTGTCGCTTTAAATGTTATTCGATTAATTTTTAAACTTTGCTTTTCTATTAAAAAGGCAATCACTAATCAGTCAGATGGAAAAGCGGCTCTACCACCAAATGTTTCACCTTCTGGATTAGTTAGGTAGATGTGAAGATTTTTTGTTTCTGCTTTTCTTGCTTGTGCTCTAAGTTCCATCAATCCTTGATAAAAATTAGGTAGATCAACTTCAATATCTTCTGCTGCTAAATTTGTTAAGTCAATTGTGTCAACAAATTCAAAAATTTCATTTAATGATTTTGTAACATCTTTATTAAGATTACTATGAGATTGATTTTGTTCTTTATTCATGAATAATCCCTTCCTTCTTTATAATATAATGATTATAAATATGAATATTTTTATTGTCATATCACTAAACTTTTAAAAAGATAAAAAAGATGCTAATCAGCATCTTTTTAAGTAAAGTTTTCTTTAACTATTTAATTCTACTTTAACTTCATTCATAAATAATATTTAAATTCAATATCATTAGTGAAAAAATCAGCTGGATTAACACCCATTATTTCTCAATCTAATTCTCCAATGACAGCAGATAAAATTTCCTCACTATCATCTTGCGTTCAAGAAATAACAACATTATTTGCTTTATTATCGATAAGTGAAATATTTAATTCTGCTTTAGTGATAAATCCGTTATGTTCTAAAATTCCTTCTAACAGAATATTTACATCTTCATCATTTGATCAAATAAGTTCTTGTTGATTATTATTAGCATATTTTATTGTTGCTGCTGATTCACTAACACCCACAACTTCATCAACTAAAAAAATTTCATTTAAGCCTCTTTTTAAATTTTTTAATTCAACAGTTTTTGAATCTTCATTTTCTGGTAATGTTAAATCAACATTGTCCCTTACTAGGAACAAAGGAGTTACTATTTCTTGTGTGTTATTTTGCTGTAATACTGGAGCTACTGCAGTTCCTGTTAGTACTAAACTTGTTAGTAAAATTAATCCTTTTTTCATTTAAACCTCTCCTTTTTTTCTGATATATAATTGATTATAAACATGAATATAGTTATTGTCATACTGACATTACAAAAAAAAGATGCCTTTTCAGCATCTTTTTTTAAATCATCATTCTATACGAATGTGATGATCACCATTTTAGCGTTGTCTCCAGCTCTTGGGTTGATCTTAATTAATTTAGTGTAACCACCATTACGATCTTGATATCTTTGAGCGATTGTTGTGAATAGTGTTTGAATCACAACATCTTTATCACTTTCTTTTGTAGTGATTTTGCGTAATTTTGCAATTGCCATTCTTCTTGAATGAAGGTCACCACGTTTTGCTAGTGTTACTAATGGTTCAATAAAAGTTTGCAACTTCTTACCAGTATTTTCAGTAACAACTAGTTTACCATGTAAGATCAATTGGCTAGATAAATCACGTAATTGGCCATACTGTTTACTAGTTGTAAACCCGTTATCGTTAATATATGACATTATTTGCCTCCCTTATTTCCCTTCATCTTTATATTCATCAACAATATTTTCTAATGATTTTTCTTTTCATTTATCAAAGTTCTTTTTAAAACTCTTAATAATACGATCAATCGCATCTTTGTCGATTTGAAAAACTGTTAGAACAGAAGTGATAATATCTTCTAATGATTTATCTCCTAAATTTTCCATGTCTTTCAATTCAACTAGTTTTTTGTGATAGAAGTCACCTAAAGTCTTACATCCTTCACGTTTCAAACAGTTGTATGAACGAGCAGATAAGTCTAAGTCTTCTAGAACTAGATTTAAATTATCATTTTCTTTATTGTCAGATGTAGCAATTACTTCAAAGTTTCTTACTTCATCACTTAAATTAATAAATAATTCTAAATGGCCAAAAAAGATTTTTGCTGCCATTGAAATGGCACTAGCAGGACTAATTGCACCATTTGTTTGGATAGCTAGCAATAATTTTTCATAATCTACGCCTTTAATAGTTTTTGTAATTGGTTCTACTTTGTAAGTTACTTTAGTTACAGGTGAGAAGTTTGCATCAACTGCCATAATTCCCATACTGTTTCCAACTAATTTTTTGTTTTCTTCAAAACTTGCGTAACCACGAGATTTCTTAACAAAAAATTCTACTTCTAAACCTAAATTACGATTAGTTGTGTGAAAAATAACTAAATCTTTATTCACAACTTCAACACCAGTTGGACAAACAATGTCTCCTGCTGTTACGGCAGCTTCACCCTTAACATTTAAAGTTAAGTTTTCAATTTTGCTATCTGCAGCAATGTTGTTAGATGTTAGAACAATATCTTTAATATTTAAGATAATTTCTGAAACATTTTCAACAACACCTTTAATTGTACTGAATTCATGGTTCACACCTTGAATTCTTACTCCATAAATTGCAACACCAGGGATAGAAGATAATAGTGTTCTTCTTAAAGCATTACCTAAAGTTGTAGCAAAGCCACGTTCTAATTGACTAACATTAAATTCCATATAATTTTCATTTGGATCTTCTTGATTTAAAAGAAATTTTGGTCTTAAAAATTGATTCATTCCATTCACCTATTTTCTTGGCTTCTTAGGTGGGCGACAACCATTATGTGGTAATGGTGTTACATCACTTAATTCATGTAATTCAAAATTTAATGCTTGTAAACTACGAATTGCTGGTTCTCTTCCTGGTCCTGTCCCGTTAACATAAATTGATAAAATTTTAACTCCATGTTCCATGGCTGTTTTCCCTGCAGCTTCAGTTGCTTTTTGGGCTGCATGAGGAGTTGATTTTCTTGTTCCTTTAAAGCCAACAGCTCCAGCACTAGATCAAGCAATAACATTCCCGTTAACATCAGTAATAGTTATAATTGTGTTGTTGAAGCTTGCTTTAATGTAAGCTTTTGCTTTAAGAAAATTAGGATTAACTTTAATTTTCTTTTTTGTAGTTGATTTATTAATCATATTAATTTTCTCCTTTATGCCGCTTTCTTCTTATTAGCTACAGTTTTTCTTGGACCTTTACGAGTTCTAGCGTTAGTTTTAGTTGATTGACCATTTACTGGTAAACCTTTTCTATGTCTAATCCCACGATAGCAACCAATTTCCATTAAACGTTTGATGTTTAAAGAAACTTCTCTTCGTAATTCTCCTTCAGTTTTGTAATTTTTTTCAATTTCTGCACTAATGGCACTAATTTGTTTTTCTGTTAATTCAGCAATTTTTGTAGTTGGGTTGATACTTAATTCAGATAAAATCTTGATAGCACTACTTCTACCAACTCCGTAAATTCTTGTTAGACCAATATCAGAATGCAAGTTTCCAGGAATGTTTACTTGTCCAATTCTTTTACTAGCGATATTCATATTTGACATATAATCCTCCTAATTATCCTTGACGTTGTTTGTGTTTTGGGTTGACACAAATAACCATATTGCGGTTTTTACGTTTAATTATTTGACATTTGTCACAAATCTTCTTTACTGACGCTTGTACTTTCATATTTTTGTCTCCTAATTATTTTTGTTCATTGTTAAAATTTGATGGTTTATTAGTTTTATGACGAAACACGATGCGACCTTTTGTTAGATCATAAGTTGACAACTCAACTGTAACAAAATCTCCTTTAAGAATTCGAATGTGATTCAAACGAATTTTTCCAGAAGGAGTTGCATCAATAACTGTATCAAAATCCTTTAATAAAACTTTAAATTTTGTATTTGGTAAAACTTCTACAACTTGAGCTTCACATAAAATAGTATTTGGCTTATTTTTTTCAAAACTATTGCTACCAGTAGAACTAGTACTTTTTTGTTTTTGATGTTGTGGTTTCTTTTTGGCCATTAAATACCTCTCTAAATATATCATATTTTAACAATTTTTTAAAGTAGTGCAGTATTGAAAATACTGCAAGGTACTACTTGGTTAATATTTCGCAACCATCATTTGTCACTAATAATGTGTGTTCAAAATGAGCGGTTGGTTTGTTATCTGTAGCTACAACAGTTCACTGATCTTTTAAAACTCTAACTTTATCAGTTGTAGTTTGCACCATTGGTTCAATACAAATGGTCATACCAGCATGTAACCTCATACCAGTATTTGCAACACCAACATTAGGGATTGCTGGGTCTTCATGAAGGGATTTACCAATACCATGACCAGTGTATGATGTTGGTAAATAAAAGCCTTGACTTTCAACATAAGCTTGAATTGTTGCACCAATGTCACCAATTCTTATGCCTGGTTTAATAATCTCAATCGCTTTCTCTAATGCTTCTTTAGTAACATTAATAATCTTTTCTTGCTCTGCTGTTGGCTTGCCAACGCACATGCTAAAGGCTGCGTCACTGTGGTAGCCTTCAAAGGCTGCTCCAGCATCAACTTTCACTAGATCATTAAGTTTGAAGGGTCTATCATTAGGAATTCCATGAATTAGTTGTTCGTTAACCGAAACACAAATTACTGCTGGAAATCCATGATAATTAAGAAACGATGGTGTAGCTTTATGTTTCTTAATAATTTCCCTTGCTTTTAAATCAAGCATTTTTCCTGTTGTTCCAACCTTTATTAGTTTTGCTAATTCTTGATGAATTTCTGCAACAATTTTTCCAGCTTTTCTCATCTTAACAATTTCTGATGCGCTTTTAATACTAACCATGAATTGCCTCAATAATTTGTTTTAATTGCTGACGAATTGTTGTGTTATCTTGATTAGCGTCTATTACTTTTAAAAGTCCCTTGCTTCTAAAGTAATCTACTAAAGGTTGTGTTGATACATTATATTCATTTAACCGAGTGACAATTTTATTGCTATCAGTATCATCGGTTCTTTGAATTAATGGTGTTTGGTCCTTATCACAAAGAGTATCCACTTTTGGTGGCATAGAGATACGATTGTAAGTTGTTTTGCAAACTGGACAAACCAATCTTGCTAGTAAACGGTCAACAATCGTTTGCTCTTTAATCTCTAGATATAAGACCACATCAATCTTGTGATTGATTTTTTGAAGAACTGTTTCTAAAAACTTAACTTGACCAATAGTTCTAGGGTAACCATCTAAAATAAAGTTATCTTTAAGATTAGTGATTTTATTGTCAATGATGCCATTCATGACATCATCAGGAACATACTTACCTTGATCAATAAAACTTTTTGCTGATAAACCAATTTCTGATTTAGCAACAATCTCATCTCTTAGTAAGTCACCAGTTGAAAGATGAACAAAGTGATATTGTTCAACTAAAAAATCTGATTGAGTTCCCTTTCCTGAGCCTGGAGGTCCTAAAATAATTAAATTCATGTGTTCTTCCTTTTTTTACATTTATTTATAAATGTTTGATAAATACTAAGATCATAAGTGTTCTTGAGAAACTTTTTGTTCTTTGTAATTTAAGAATGAATGTTGAGTAATTCTTCCTTTAACTTGTTTTGCAGTATCTAAAGCCACTCCAACCATAATAATTAGTCCTGTTCCACCAATAGCTAATGATGAAGGCAGGTTAGCAACCTTAGAAATTAAGAATGGTAGCACTGCAACTAATGTTAAGAAGCTTGCACCAATTGTGCTTAAACGATTTAACATTCTTTTGATGTATACTTCTGTTTCCTTGCCAGGTTTGACACCTGGAATATACGTTCCTGCTTTTTGAAAGTTTTGTGACATTTGCTCAGGGTTAATTTGGACATGAGCATATAAATAAGTAAACAGTATCGTCATGATAGCAAAGATACTAATTCCGACTCATGATTGAAGCGACAAATAGTTCTGCGTAAATTTCGCAAAACCACTATTTGGGTTGCCACTTTGAATAATTTGAGCAACTGTCATTGGAGCAGTGATTAAAGCTGAGGAGAAGATGACAGGAATAACCCCAGCAGAATTAATTTTTAAAGGTAGATAAGAAGACTTATCACCCTTTAGTGTTAGTCCACTTCCTGATTGTTGAATTGGAATATGTCTTTCAGACTCATTAAAAAACACTACGACCAAGATGATAAACAAGAAAGCAAGTAAATATAATGCAAATTGTAAAGCTCCTTGGAAGATGACAGCATTGTTTGAATCTGGCCCTACTCAATATTTAAAAGTAGCAGCTAAATTAAATGGTAAATTGGCAGCAATCCCACCAAAAATAATTAATGAAATCCCGTTACCAATCCCACGATTAGTAATTTGATCTGCCATTCATAATGATAACATAGTTCCTGCTAAAAGAACCATTGGTACCAAAAAGTAGTAAAACATTGCTGGACCAACTCCAGAACCACTTGATCAGTCAACACTAATGATGCCTTGAGATTGTAGTCCTAAAATTGTTGCAAAGCCTTGCATAATGGCAAATGGAACAGTTAGAATTCTGTTCATTAATTCTAACTTGCGTTTCCCTTTTTCTCCTGATTTAGCTCATCTTGTTAGTGTTGGTACAACATCAGTTGACAACAACTGAACAATAATTGAAGCTGTAATATAAGGAGATACTCCAAGAGCGAAAATTGAGAAGCGATTAATCGCACCTCCACCCAACATTGAGATTAGGTTAAAGAATTCTAATCCACTATTGTTGCTGCCATTTAAATCACCATTTAAATGGACTCCTGGAGCAGTAATGAAGGAACCAACTCGAAAGATCACTAATACAAAAATAGTAAATAAGATTCGAAGAATAACTTCTTTATAC
The DNA here is from genome assembly GCF_021496725.1 of Spiroplasma platyhelix PALS-1. Classification (GTDB taxonomy): domain Bacteria; phylum Bacillota_I; class Bacilli_A; order Mycoplasmatales; family VBWQ01; genus Spiroplasma_D; species Spiroplasma_D platyhelix. The sequence continues at coordinate 120,586 of NZ_CP051215.1, read as the reverse complement.
TGTTTTGTTAATTCACGAGTGGTCTTAAACACCTAAATCACCTCAGCTTTTCCTCCAATTTTTTCAATTGCTAACTTAGCAGCATTTGAAAATTTATGCGCTTGAATATTTTTAGCTGTTGCTAAAGTTCCGTTGCCAAGAACTTTAATTTGATGTTTTTTATCCTTAATAATTTTTAATTGATATAACAATTGTGGTGTTACATCAGTTTCTTTAATGCTATTAATTTGATCTAAATTGATAATAGCATATTTAATAGTTGTTGGATTTGTAAATCCTCTTTTTGAGATTCTTCTGTATAAAGGAGTTTGTCCTCCTTCAAATCCAGGTCTTACTCCTCCACCAGTTCTAGCGTTTTGGCCTTTTGTTCCCTTACCGGCAGTCTTCCCAAGACCAGAAGAAGTTCCTCTTCCTTTTCTCTTAGGTTTTTTTCTTGAAAAAGGAGTTGCTTGTAATTCATGTAGTTTTAATTCCATTTTAGTCTCCTCCTACTTTCTAACATCAGAACTAGCTACAGAAGTAACTGGAGTAGTTTTTCTTTTGATGTTTTTGTTTTGAAAAAATTCTGCTGATTTAAGAGAGCTCAATCCATTGATTGTTGCTCTTGCTAAGTTGATTTTATTGTTTGACCCTAGTGATTTAGAGTAAATGTTTTGGATTCCTGCAAGTTCAACAACGTCTCTTGCACTTCCTCCGGCCTTAACTCCAATCCCTTCTTTTGCAGGTTTCAATAAAATTTTACTTGCACAATAAGTACCCATACCATGATGGTAGATTGAATAATCTTTGTTGATTGATACTTGTTTTAGATTTTTATGAGCTGCTGCAATTGCTTTTTTAATGGCATCATTAACTTCATTTGCTTTTGCAACTCCAAGTCCTACGGTTCCTTTTTTGTTCCCAACAACAACTGCTGCTGAAAATCTTAGTCTTCTTCCACCTGTAGTTACTTTGTTAATTCTTCTAATTCAAATAACTTTTTCTTGAAAGTCACTTTGTTCTTTTGGTTTACGAAAATCTTGTCTTGTTCTTTGTGGGCGGTCTTTATTTGACTTATTTTTGTCTTGTGGGCGAAATGGTCTTCTAGTATCGTTAGCGTTTACAGCACGACTAGTGCTAGTACTTGCGCTATCTTTAGGATTTTTTGCTACTGCAGTTTCTTGCTTTGCTTCTGTTGCAGTTGAGCTAACTTGAGTTTCTTTTTTATCTTCTAAGTTCATTGCAATTTCTCCTTCTAAAATTCTAATCCGCTTTTTCTGGCAGCATCAGCGAATGCCTTAACTTTGCCATGATATAAATTCCCACCACGATCGAACACTACTGATTTGATTTTCTTGTCACCTGCTAATTTAGCAATTTCGTGACCTAATTTTGTTGCTGCTTCGATATTTTTCTTTGACTTTAAATCTTTAAAAGTCAAAGATGATAAACCAATAATAGTATTTCCCTTGCTATCGTCAATAATTTGAGCATAAAGACTATTATTTGATTTAAAAAGATTTAAACGTGGTCTAATTTCTGAACCAACGATTTTCTTACGGATTCGCAAATGACGAATCTTACGAGCTTCTTTTCTGTTGAACATACTTGTCTCCTTTAATCATCCTAGCAAGTCTATTTAGACTTACCAGCTGATTTTCCTTCTTTACGACGAATAATTTCATCTCTATACTTAATCCCTTTACCTTTATAAGGTTCAGGTGTTCTAAATTGACGAATTTGGGCAGCAACTTGACCTACTAATTGTTTGTCAATTCCACTGATCTCAAGAACAGTTGGTTTTGGTGAAACAATTGTAATTCCTTTAGGGATATCATACTTAATTGGGTGTGAGTATCCTAAACTAAGATTTAGAATATCTCCTTGCACATTACCACGATAACCAACACCATTAATTTCTAAGTGCTTTGTGAAGCCTTTAGAAACTCCAATCAACATACCATTAACTAATGAGTTAACAGTTCCATGCAATTGTTTCATTTGTTTGTTATCATTTGGTCTTTCTGTGCTAATAGTTTTCTTTTCTTGATCAATGATAATTTTAATTCCTTTTGGAAGGAACTTATTTAAATTCCCTTTACTTCCAGCAACATCTAAATAGTTATTTTCATCTAACTTAACTTGAACTCCATTTGGAATTGTTAGAATACGGTTACCAATTCTTGACATACTTAATTCTCCTTATCAAACATAAGCAAGAACTTCGCCACCAAGGCCTAGTTTCTTTGCTTCTTTGTTTGTCATAATTCCTTTTGAAGTTGAGATAATTGCGATTCCATAACCATTTAGCACATTTGGTAGAGCTTTAGCTTGAGCGTATACTTTTAATCCCGGAGTTGAGATACGTTTTAAACCAAGAATGTTCTTTCCACTATGTCCTAGTAGGATTTCTAAAGTTGGTTTTTTAGGTTGATATTCGTTAACACGATATTTTTCAATATACCCGTTCTTTTGTAGAATATCAGCAATTTTAACTAATTGCTTTGATGATTGCACACTAACAGTACGATGCTTACTCTTATCAGATGTTCTGATTGCATTACGAATAACTGTTAGTAAATTGCTTATTGGATCATTTAACATTTAACATACCTCCTTCTTATCATGAAGCTTTTCTTAAGCCTGGGATTTGTCCCTTATATGCTAATTCTCTAAAACATAGACGACAAAGCATAAACTTACGAATAACTGCATGAGGACGTCCACATTTTTGACAACGTGTGTAAGTTCTAGTGCTAAATTTTGCTTTTCTTTGTTGTTTTTCTTTTAAAGCTGTCTTTGCCATACTACGCCTCCTGCTTTGCCTTTCCCTTGAAAGGGAATCCAAATTTTTCTAATAATAATGTTGCTGCTTGCTTATCATTTGTTGAAGTAACAATTGTTACTTCTAACCCACGAATTTTTTCAACATCTTCGTAGTTGATTTCGGGGAAAATAATTTGTTCTTTTACACCAAAGGTGTAATTACCATTTTGATCAAATGAATTTTTTGATAGACCTTGGAAGTCTCTAACTCTTGGTAGAGCAATAGAAATTAATTTATCCAAGAAATCCATCATTTTTTGACCTCTTAGAGTCACTTTGCAACCAATTGGCATTCCTTCACGAAGTTTGAATCCGGCAATTGATTTTTTTGCTTTTGTAATCACTGGCTTTTGACCTGTGATCTTAGTTAATTCAGCTACTGTTTTATCTAACATTTTTGGTGTAGCAACAGCGTCACCAACACCAATGTTGATAATAATTTTCTCAATCTTAGGTACTTGCATGATTGATGAATACTTTAGTTCTTCTTGCAATTGAGAAACAATTGTCTTTTTGTATTGTTCTTGTAAACGATTCATTTTTAATTGTCCTCCTTATTAAGCTTCAGAACCAGATTTACGATAAACGCGAATCTTTTTCTTATCTTTAAATGTGTACCCAAGTCTTGAAACTTTGTTTGCTTTTCCTGATTTACCATCAATAATCTGCACATTAGAAATATGAATTGGTGCTGGAATTTCAATGATTCCACCCTCTTGATTTTCTTGTGTCGGCTTTTGATGTTTTTTCATAGTGATACCTTCAATAACAACACGATTTTTATCTCGTAAAACTTTAATAATTGGTGCAACAGTTCCTTTGTATTTTCCAGCGATAATTTTTACTTTATCGCCTTTTTTTAGTTTTGTATCAAGAATTTTAATTGCTTTACTTTTTTTACCTAACGCCATAATAATTCTTTCCTTTAAACTATTTCTTCTGCAAGTGAAGCGATCTTGTTGTATCCACGATCTCTAACTTCTCTTGCAAGAACACCGAAGACTCTTGTTCCTCTTGGTGTCTTATCTTCTTTAATTACAACTGCTGCATTATCATCAAATTTTACACAACTACCATCACTGCGTTTCACACCAAATTTAGTACGAACAATAACTGCTTTCACAATTTGTCCTTTTTTAACCATTGAATTTGGTGTTACAACTTTTGCTGAGCAAACAACAATGTCACCAATGTTAGCTGTTTTTTTGTTACTTCCACCCAAAACTCTAATAACCATTGCTTCTTTGATTCCCGTATTATCGGCAATATTCAATCATGATAAATTTTGAACCATAATTAATTATTTTCCTTTGCAACTTGTTCTGCCTTAGTTTCGATAATATTTAGTAAACGAAAGCGCTTTAGAGCAGACAATGGACGAGTTTCAATAATCTTCACAACATCACCAATTTGAGCTTGGTTTTGTTCATCATGAGCATGGTATTTTTTAGTTGATTTGTAACGTTTGTTATAAATTGGGTGAGTTTTTGATGTTTCTATACTAACAACGATAGTCTTATCACTTTTATTAGATACTACTGTACCAATAAAAGTTTTATGTTTTTTTAACATAATATTACTGTTTGTCATTGTTGTTTTCCTCCTTTGGAGTTGAATCTGTTGTTATTTTTTTATCTTCAGGTTTTTCTGGTTCTTTGATTTCAGTATCTGCTTTATTAGATTCTTTATCTAATTTTTTTGTTGCCTTAGCAACTTTTTTATCTTCTTTTTTTGTTGTTTTGTCTTCTTTTTCTTCAGGTAGAGTCATCTTTTTAATATTTAAAGGTTTGATAACTTCACCTTTTTCGCTTCTGCTTTGTAACTCAGTTTTAATTCTGGCAATGTCTTTACGTAGTTGATTAATCATATGCGGTGCATCTAACTTACCAATCGCTTTTTGAATTCTGAAAGCAAACAATTGGGCACGAAGTTGTTCTTCGTGTTCTTGTAACTCTGCAGTTGATTTAGATTTAATTACTTGCATTTCCATTGTTTTCACCTAATTCTTGCTTAATTGTTTTTTTGTTTGATAAGTCTTCTCTACCAACGATTTTACATTTAATTGGTAGCTTATGCATTGCCAAACGTAAAGCTTCTTTTGCCATATCATGATTTGGATAATCTACTTCAAACATTACCGTTCCTTTTTTTACTACAGCTACTCAATGATCAATTGAACCCTTACCAGAACCCATTCTTACTTCAGCTGGTTTTCTAGTGATAGGTAGTTGAGGAAAAATTCTAATTCAAACTTTTCCACCACGTTTCATATATCTTGTCATTGCAATTCTAGCTGCTTCAATTTGTCTTTCAGTAATGTAGCTTCCTTCTTCAGCACGTAGTCCTAGAGTACCAAAATCAACATTTTTGCATCCTTTTGCTTTGCCTTCGTAACTTAAACGATGAACAGCAGGATATTTATATCTTTTTGGAATTGCCATTTTACTTAGCCTCCCTACGACGATTTACTGACTGAGAATTAGCATTACGACGATTTCTTGGGTTGAAGTTTGTTTCTCTTAAAAGTTTTTCTCCTGGAAGGATTTCACCTTTGTAAACTCAAACTTTAATCCCAATTTTACCTGAAACAGTATTTGCTTCTGCTTGAGCAAAATCAATATTACTTCTTAGAGTTGCTAAAGGTACGCTACCTTCAGAATATCCTTCGGTACGTGCCATATCAGCACCACCAAGTCTTCCTGAAACTTTTGTCTTGATTCCTTTTGCTCCAGATCTAAGAGCTCTACGAATTGCTAGTTTTTGTACTGCACGATGAGATAAACGATTTTCAATTTGTTGAGCAATTGTGTTTGCTAGTATCTGAGCATCTAGATCAGGGTTAGCAATCTCAACAACATTAATCTTTACATCCATCTTGCGATTTTTAATAGTTTTTTGTACTACTTTTTTTAATACTTCAAGGTTTGCTGCACCTTGACCTAGAACTGATCCAACACGAACACAGTGAATAAATAGAGTAATTTGTGTCTTTGTTCTTTCAATTTCAATCTTTGACACACCAGCATTTTTTAAATGACTAAGTAAAACTTTACGAATTTGATTATCTTCTAAGATTCATTTTGCCATTTCTTGATCATTTGCTGCGTATCAACGAGATTGTCAATCTTTATTCACGCCATATCTTAAGGCGTTTGGACTAACTTTATGACCCATATTTTCCTCCTACTTTTCATCACTAACAATAATAGTTACATTGCTTGATCTTTTTAAGATTTGAAATGCTCTACCATGTGCTCGTGGGCGATATCTTTTTAGTGTTGGATCTTCATTCACATAAATTGTTTTAATTCTTAACTTATCTGCTTCCATCCCGTGGTTGTTTGTTGCATTTGCGATTGCTGAATTTAATAAAGTGCTAATTGGTTTTGCAGCTTTTTTTGGTTCATGAGCTAAAATAGTAATTGCTCTAACAACAGTTTGATTACGAATTAAGTCTGTAACTAAACGTACTTTTCTTGGACTCATTCTTAGCTTAGATAGTTTTGCTTTTGCTTCCATACTTAACTCCTACTTCTTCTTCTTGTCGTTTCCATGGCCACCAAATTTTCTTGTTGGTGAGAATTCACCTAATTTGTGTCCAACCATGTCTTCTGTAACATAAACTGGTAAGTGAGTTTTTCCATTATAAACTCCAAATGTGTGACCAACAAATTCAGGAAAAATTGTTGAACGACGTGATCAAGTTTTAATGATTTGTTTTTTCTTTAATTGATTTAGGGCTTCTACTTTTTTGATCAATGATTGATCAGCAAAAGGACCTTTTTTTAATGATCTTGCCATAATTTATTCTCCTTTATTTCTTCTTGGCAGCATGTCTAGTTCTTACAATGAACTTGTTTGATGCTTTTTTCTTATCACGAGTTTTCAAGCCTAGGGCTTTCTTTCCTCATGGAGTTACTGGAGTTTTTCTTCCGATTGGTGCTTTTCCTTCACCACCACCATGTGGGTGATCGTTAGGATTCATAACACTACCACGAACAGTAGGTCTCACACCTTTTCAACGATTTCTTCCAGCCTTACCAATGTTTACTAAGTTAACATCTTCATTACCAACAACACCAATTGTTGCTCTACAAATGCTTAATACTTTTCTTACTTCTCCAGAAGGCATTTTTAGTAAGGTATACTTACCATCTTCATCTCTTCCTAAGATTTGTAAACTTGTTCCTGCACTTCTTGCTAATTGAGCACCTTTATTTGGTTTCAATTCAACATTATGTACAAGTGTTCCTTGTGGGATTTTTGCTAAAGGTAGACAGTTACCAACAAGAATATCAACCTTAACATTCTCATTGTCACCAGTACTACTGATAATTTTTTGTCCTACTTCAATACCTTTTGGTGCTAAGATGTAACGCTTTTCACCATCAGCATAATTAACAAGACAAATGTTGGCATTACGATTTGGATCGTATTCAACAGTCTTAATAGTTGCGAAGATATCGTCTTTATTTCTTTTGAAATCAACAACACGATACTTTCTTTTGTGTCCACTACCTTGATGTCTAACAGTAATTTTCCCTTGATTGTTTCTTCCTGACTTACGAACTAATTTTTCTAATAAAGCCTTTTCTGGTTTATTAGTAGTAATCGTACTTTTATAATCAAGTACTGTCATGTTTCTTTGCCCATTTGTAATGGGATTTTTTGATTTAATTGCCATGTCTTACTCCTTTATAAACCTATTTATCTTGACTTTCATCATTGAAAAGACTTAATTGTTCTCCAGCAGCTAACTTAATAACTGCCTTCTTCACTGCAGAAGTCTTACCAATAAAACGGCCAACTGCTTTAGTTTTTGGTTTGCTGTTGATGATAGAAACTTTTTCTACCTTAACTTCAAAAATTTGTTCGAAAGCTTTTTTGATATGAGTTTTGTTGGCTTTACGATTTACAGAAAATGTGTAAACACCATTTGCCATTTGAGCATATGTCTTTTCTGATAAGATCGGACCTTTAATTACTTCACTTAAATGCATTATCCTAAAGCCTCCTCAATATTTTTAATTGCTTCTAAAGTCACTAAAACTTTATTAGCATTCAACAAGTCATAAATGTTAACGCTCTTAGCATTAATACTTTGTGTTCTTGTTAAATTTCTTGCAGATTTGATTACTGTTTGATGATTTTCAACATCACTAATAATCAAAGTTTTGTTATTTGCTAATTCTAAATTTGTTAGTACTTCTAACATTGATTTTGTTGAAGGTTTTTCAAATTTTAATTGATCAATAACAATAATATTTTCATTCTGTAACTTAGCAGCAAGAGCTGATTTTAAAGCTAATTTACGAACTTTTTTGTTTAATTTAATTAAATAGTTCTTTTCAGGAGTCGGACCAAACACGATTCCCCCACCTTTTCATTGTGGAGCACGGATTGACCCTTGTCTTGCATTTCCAGTTCCTTTTTGTTTTCAAGGTTTTCTTCCCCCACCTGAGACTTCAGCACGAGTCTTAACTTTGTGAGTACCTTGTCTTTTTGTTGCATTGTAACTTAATAAACTATCAAACTGAGCTTGTTGATTAGGAGTTACTGCTCAAACTTTTTCGTTTAATGTAAACTCACTAACTTTCTTACCAGTACTATCTACGACATTAATTTTCATAATTTCCTCCATACTACTACTCAGTTTCTACACTTGCACTAGCAACACTAGTGTTTTCAGTGCTTTGTGCACTTGCTCATTTATGTAAGTTAGCTGCTGCAACTGTTTTAGGATTCTTTACTGCTTCTTTAATCACAACGAATCCTTTTTTTGGTCCTGGAACTGAACCCTTAACTAAAATATATTTTTCTTCAACCTTAATAATTTCTAAGTTACTAATTGTTCGCTTAGCATTACCCATTTGACCTGGCATTGGTTGATTTTTAAAGACACGATTGGCTGCAATTGATCCAGTTGATCCCATCTGACGATGTAATCCTGAACCATGACCCATCGGTCCACGAGTTTGATTAAATCTCTTAATTCTTCCTTGGAAACCTTTTCCTTTAGAAGTTCCCGTAACATCAACAAACTCTCCAGCTGTAAAAACATCACTGGCGTTGATGATATCACCAACGTTAAAGCCTGCCATATTACGAATTTCTTTTACGAAGCGCTTAGGTTGACTATCAACTTTTTTAAAATGACCTGCTACTGCTTTATTAGTTAAATTCAAACGTAAATCGAATGTTGAAAGTTGTAAACTGTTGTATTTTTCATTTTCTCCAGTTTTAACTTGACTAACAAGATTTGGTTGAATCTCAATAACTGTAACAGGAACTAGTTGTCCATTGCTTAAAAACACTTGTGACATTCCTAGTTTTTTTCCTAAGATTCCTTTCATTTCTCCTCCTTGAAGATTTTAAAATATTTTTCTTTTTTCTAATTTTATTCAATAGTATTGAATTATTTTGATTCAAGTACCAAAGAAACACTAACGCTGCTAGGCAACTTAATTCCACTTAAAGCGTTTAAAGCTTTTTGTGACAACTTAGCAGTAATAATTCTCTTGTGAATTCTTCTTTCAAATTGTTCACGTGAGTCTTTATGCTTATGCGGTGAACGTAAGATTGTATAAAGTTCTCTATGTGTTGGTAATGGGATTGGCCCAGACATTTCAACACCTTCTTCTTTTAAAGTAGTAGTGAACTTTTTTACAACGTTGTCAAGTGCTTCTTGATCATATCCTACTATACGAATTTTTACACGATCTTCAATGATTGCCATTGATTGTTTCCTCCTTATTAGAACAAATTCATAAATTTCTTTAAATCAAATTTATGAAATAATTTCAAAGTTAGTCTTAACGTTTCTGCTAACTTTTAAAAAGAACAAGACAAGGTTATTTAATGCTACAACTAGCATCAGTGTATCAGTAAAGACACAAAACAACCATGCCTAGTAAGTATAACATATAGAGTAATAAGAAAGGAAGAGGAAAAACCAATTTTTTTTATTTTTTTTAATATCTTTTTTATATTAAAATCTAGTCTTTTTAAAACTAAAATTAAAAAAATTCTAGATAGTTATCACCTTAGATCTCTATCTAGAATTCAATTTCTTTTTTGTTTGCTAAAGAAATTTTATTTTTTTAATTTATTTCACATAGCTATAAATCAATAGATCAAACAAATTGACATATTAAGAATACTAGTAACTGTTGTTACTACCGTAACATTATCATTTTTTCATACAAATCAATTAATAAATATAAAAATAATATTTAAAACTATTAAAGACACTAAAAAACTAAATATAAATAATCATTCTCTTTTTTCTCATTTGCTATCTGACTTTTCTTGAGTACTTATCACTATACACCTTCTCCTATTATTTTAATTAACAAAAATTGCTTCTCTATCATAGTTAAAGACTAACAAAAAAAAGAAAATTAATATAGTATTAAATTAACTTAAAATTTTTAGTATAATTAATTATTAGTATTAATTATTATACGAGGTAAAAATATGAATGAAGAACAAAAATATATCATTGTTAAAGGTGCAAGAGAACATAATTTAAAAAACATTAATATCAGTATTCCTAAAAACCAATTAGTAGTCATAACTGGTGTTTCAGGAAGTGGTAAATCTTCTTTAGCTTTTAATACAATTTATGCTGAAGGAAGAAGAAGATATGTTGAATCATTGTCAGCTTATGCTCGACAATTTTTAGGTAACAGTGAAAAACCTGATGTTGATTCAATTGATGGCCTATCGCCAGCAATTTCAATTGATCAAAAAACAACAAGTAATAATCCGCGATCAACTGTTGGAACAGTAACAGAGATTTATGACTACTTACGTTTATTATACGCAAGAGTAGGAACTCCTTATTGTAAGAATGGTCATGGTGAGATTAGTAATCAAACTTTAAAAGAAATGATTAAACAAATTCAAACTTTAAAAGACGAAACAAGAATTGAAATCTTAGCTCCAATTGTCACTAGTAAAAAAGGAACTTATCAAGATCTACTAGCACAATTGAAGAAAGAGAACTTTTTACGTGTCAAAGTTGACAATAAAATCTACACTTTAGATGAAGAAATTGAATTAAATAAAAATATGAGACATGATATTGATATTGTGATTGATAGAATTGTTTTCAAAAATGATGATGTCACAATCTCAAGAGTTCATGATGCTTTAGAAGTAGCTTTAGAACATAGTAATGAACTAGCAAAAGTAACAATTAATGATACTAATGAAACATGATTATTTTCTCAAAAATATGCTTGTAAGGTTTGTGGTTTTTCACTACCTAATTTAGAACCTCGTTTGTTTTCATTCAATGCTCCTGCAGGAGCTTGTCCAGAATGTAAGGGTGTTGGTGTTCGTTTAGAAGTTGATGAAGATTTACTAATGCCTGACATGAGTCTATCAATTAATCAAGGTGGAATTGAATATTATAAAAATATTGTCAACACAACAAATTTGGAGTGACAAAAATTACAAGTTCTATGTCATCACTATCTAATTGATTTGAATCTACCCTTAAATAAACTAACAAAAGAACAAATTCAATTTATTATGCGTGGTAGCAAAGAACCAATCAACTATAGTCTAACATCAGCTAATGGTAGAAAATATCCTAACTATGATTATATTGAAGGTGTAGCAACTTTAATTGAAAGACGCTATATTGAAACAACTAGTGATCTAGCACGAGAATACTATCGTAAATTTATGACACAAAGAATTTGTGTTACTTGTAAAGGTTCAAGACTAAATGAAGATGTTTTAAGTGTCAAAATTCATACAACTCTAAAAGATAAAAAACAATTATTAAATATTAGTGAACTAACAAAATTAGATATTGAAGAAAGTTTAGAAGCAATCAAACATATTCAATTGTTACCTCACCAACAAGAAATTGCTAAATTAGTTCTTGTAGAAATTAACAAACGTTTGAATTTTTTAATTAATGTTGGCTTAAATTATTTAAGTCTATCAAGAAATGCACAAACTCTTTCAGGAGGAGAATCACAAAGAATTCGTCTAGCAACACAAATCGGTGCTCAACTAACAGGTGTGCTATATGTTTTAGATGAACCTTCAATTGGTCTTCACCAAAGAGACAACAATAAATTGATTGCCACTTTAAAAACAATGCGTGATTTAGGAACAACACTATTAGTAGTTGAACATGATGAAGATACAATGCTAGCAGCAGATTGATTAATTGACATCGGCCCAAAAGCAGGAATTCATGGTGGCAAAGTTGTTGCAGAAGGTACACCAGAAGAAGTTATGGCAAACCCAAAATCAATCACTGGTCAGTATTTAATTGGAACTAAATATATTGAACTTCCCCATACAAGAAGAAGTGGTAATGGTCAAGTTTTAGAAATTAAAAATGCCACTGTCAATAATTTAAATAACTTATCAGCAAAATTCCCATTAGGAAAATTTATTTGTATCACCGGTGTTTCTGGTAGTGGAAAATCAAGTTTAATTAATGAAGTTCTATATAATGATTTGCATAAAATTTTAATGAAAAAAAATCAAAAACCAAATAGCATAATTAAAGGCTATGAAAATGTTGATAAAATCATCGCTATCTCACAAGAACCAATTGGCAGAACACCAAGAAGTAACCCAGCAACTTACACTTCTGTTTTTGATGACATTAGAGATTTATTTGCTAGTAGCCCTGAAGCTAAAATTCGTGGCTACACAAAAAGCCGTTTCTCTTTCAATGTTCCAGGTGGAAGATGTGAGCGATGTAATGGTGATGGTGTAATTAAAATTTCAATGCATTTCCTACCTGATGTTTATGTTGCTTGTGAAGTTTGCGAAGGCAAACGTTACAATAGTGAAACACTACAAGTAAAATGAAAAGGAAAAAATATTTTTGATGTTTTAGAAATGCCTGTCGAAACAGCATTAGAATTCTTTGCCAACCAAGCAAAAATTTATAAAAAACTATCAGTCTTAGAAGAAGTCGGATTAGGATACATCAAACTTGGTCAACAAGCTACTGAACTATCTGGTGGTGAAGCACAAAGAATTAAACTAGCTGCCTACTTACAAAAACGAGCAACAGGTAAAACAATGTATATCCTTGATGAACCAACAACAGGTCTTCATATCGACGATATTAAAAAATTAATCAAAGTCTTAAATAAAATTGTCGATAATGGTGATACAGTTATTGTTATCGAGCATAATTTAGAAGTTATTAAAGTAGCAGACTATATTATCGATTTAGGTCCTGAAGGTGGAAAATATGGTGGAAAAATTATCGCCACTGGTACACCTGAACAAGTAATTAAAAATGAAAATTCTTACACAGGAGAATTTTTAAAACCAATCATTGCTCGTGATCTAAAGAGACTTAAATAAAAAACGACCGATGACTACAAATAAAATTAACGAATTTCGCTAACGAATTGACAAGACTTTTTCGACATGCTATTATTAATGTACCTTAATATAATAAAGATATATTTCATAATATAATTTTATTATAAAAAGGTTTTTGCCTAAAGTTATTTAATTTTAGGAGTCAGATGTAACCCGTAAGGGATTGTCTTATCTTAAGTATTTAAGGTAAGAAGTTAAATAAATTAAAAATTTGGTTATATAACCAAATTTTTTTATGAAAAAATATTATTAAGTGAAGCTAAAATTTCTTTTTGTAACTCCAAATCTATTTTACTAACTACTTTTTCTTTTCTTCGATAGTATGGATTAATAATATCATTTTTATTAATACTTTGTATATTTCCAATCTGAATAATACTTGGATTATTCAATTCAATATCAAAATCTCATTTTTGTTTCTTATGAATTTTTGTTGATATTGGCAATATAACTAAATCATCACCAATAATACTTATAACTATAACAAGTCGTTCTTTATTTTTCGAAAAATTTGTTGTATATGGCACTTTAGCAGTATAAATATTTCATTTATAAATTTTTATTTTCTCCATTTAATAAACTCCTTTAATAACTTTATAAATCAATATTAACGCTAGTATCTAGATAGAACAAGTACTTAATTTATTTTTTTAAAACTATTAAAATTTTAAAAATAATCTTGTATTAAAAATATATCAGTCTAAAATTATTTATGAAAAATAATTATTAGAAGGGGGACTAATATGTCAGGAAATTGTGACAAACCTTGTTATGGGTGCAATTGTAATTGTACTCAAGCAGGTAATCATCCAGATTGTTCAAATTGTAGAAATTGCTCATCTTATGATAACCATACAAGAAAATAAACCTTATAAAAATAGTTAATAATAAAAATTACTCCCTAGGGAGTAATTTTTATTTGTGCTTTCAACTTTTCAACTAAATCTAAGTCACCAATACCTTGGCAGAAAGCAGTTGCTGCTCCTGCTGCCGAAGCTACTAGTAGACTTTCTCTAATATCTTTAGTTTTGCTGTATGTTCCAACAAACCCTGCAACCATTGAATCTCCAGCACCCACTGAGTTAACTAAAGTTCCTTTAGCTGCATTTGCTAGGTAACTTTGATCTTTTGTAACTAACAAACTACCTTGACCACCATTGCTGATCAAAACATTTTGGGCTCCTGAACTGAGTAACTTTTTTGCTAAGTTAGTCACTTCTTCAATGTTGTTAAAACTCGTACTAGCACTAAATATTTCATTTAATTCTGCTAGATTTGGTTTGATCAACAAAGGATGATACTGCAATGTTGACAGCAACACTTCTTTTGTTGCATCAATCGCAAATGTGATTTGATTTTCAGAACAAAATTGAGCAATTGTTTGATAGAGATTCTTACTACTGCCTGGTGCAATTGAACCAGACATGATCAAGATATCTTCTTTTGTTAGATATTTTTTAATGACATCCATTAGTGCTTTTTCATCAGTATCTGAGATACTAAAGCCTAAACAATTTAATTCTGTTTCTTGATTGTTAGATAAGTCTCTAATTTTTAAATTAAGTCTTGTGTGACCTGCAATTTTATGAAAATCACTCACAACTTCTTTTGTCTTCAAATATGATTCAAATTGTGCTGCTTCACCTTGAGCCATAAAACCTAAAGCCATATTTTTATGACCTAAGTTTTGTAACATCACTGAAACATTCACACCCTTACCACCAAGGATCTGATACTGATCCTTTGCTTTATTAGTTGCTCCTAATTGGAAATTAGGAACACTAATCATTTGATCAATTGCTGGATTTAATGTTAGTGTGTAAATCATTTTCTATCCTTTATTTTAAGATTAAAGTACCATCTTTAATGTTTTTCATTCTTCAGAAACCAAGAATTGCTGCTGAGATTAAAGCTCCTGCAAATAAAGCAACAAAAGCAATTAGAATTGCAATTCCCATTGAACCAGCTTGCGTTGGCATAGTGAATCAGTTACTTCCATTATCTTGAATTCCTAATAGTGGAAAGACAAAGACTCCACCATGAGGTGCACTTAATGTCACCCCAAATCCTGTAAGAATTGCTCCAGTTACTGCACTTCCTGCAACACAACTTGGAATCACTCTTTTTGGATCTTCTGCTGCATAAGGAATTGCTCCTTCTGTAATGAAACAAGCTGATAGGAATCAATTAGTGTTTCCACCTTCAACATCCTTTTTACTTCAATATCTTTTAAAAATTCTTGTTGATAACGCAATCGCTAATGGTGGTACCATTCCTGCAATCATTGCTGTTGCCATAAAAATTGTACCATTGTTAGTTGATCTAATTGAATCAAATGCTGTGTTAGATGCATCAATTGTTGCTGTACCAAAGACATAAGCGGCTTTGTTAATTGGACCACCCATATCAACAGCCATCATAACTCCAACAATTAATCCTGCTAGTGCACTTAGGTTATGCTTAGCCATTTCTGTTAGACCTAAACCTAAACCATAATTTAAATATCCTAACGGAATATTAATTACGAACATAATAACTCCTGCTGCTAGAGCACTAATCACAGGAATGAAAACGATATCTCTTACACCTTGTAGTGATTTTGGCATTTTTTTCATTCCTTTTGTTAGCCCATAGACAACAAAAGCTACTAAATAGGCACCGATAATAGCGCCAAAAAATCCCGAGTTGAAATTCTGAATACTAGGAAAAATTCTTCCTCAAGTATTAGTTCATCCAGTACCATCTGTTTTATAAAGCATTTCTGGTGCATTGGCAATTAACCCTGCCACCATCCCCGGTAGTAGACCTTGTGGACCAACAATAGCGTAACAGATATAAGCTCCTAAAATTGGAATCATCATTGAAAAGATAACTTTTCCTAATCCAGAGAATCATGCTGCAACTCCTCTAGTTACACCAAAATCTCCACCTGAATTTCCACTATCTAATAAGAAACCAATTCCTAGGATTATTCCTCCTGCAACCACAAAAGGTAGCATACGAGATACTCCTGCTAGTAGGTTACGAGTAATATATTTAAAGTTCTTAAATGAAAACTCAATATTTTCTCCGCCACCACCAGATTGATTAATCACTGTTAGTTTTGCTTTTCCTTCAGTTTTACCTTCAAGGTAATTGTTGATTAATTTTTTACTATCTAGGATAGCATCTTTTGTTCCTACTTCTAGTACTTGTTTACCATTAAATCGTTCTACACCAATTAAAGCCTTATCAGCAGCAAAAATAATCACTTTAGCATGATTAATTTCTTCAGCAGTCAGAACATCTTCATTTCCACTTCGGCCTTGTGTTTCAACTTTACATGTCATCTTTAATTCTTTTGCTGCTTCAAGAATTTTTTCTTTTGCCATGTAAGTATGAGCAATCCCAGTTGGACAAGCAGTAATCGCAATGACTTCAGGAAACTTTACATTTGTTTCTTCTTTATGATCTTGCTTCTTACTTGTTGCTTTGCTAGCCATACTTTCCTCCTTATAAATTATCAATTTAATACATTTACTAGTATAGTACTACTAAATCTCTTATTTTGTAAAGTTTTTTAAATTTTTCTTAACACTATTTTTGTTTAGTTAATATCTTTAATTCATTGATTAAATTTGCCAAATTCTCAACTAGTGGATTATAAACATTTATATCTTCTAAATTGACACCAGCTTTTTTTAGAATTTCTAATGGATAGTCACTTCCTCCAGATTTTAAAAACTTTAGTAAATTATCTTTTTTTCCTTGCTTGATATCTTCATAAAGTTTATAAGAAACTGTAATTGAAGTTGCATATTTATAAACATAAAAGGGTGAATGGAAAAAATGAGATACTCGTGGTCAACTATAACTCTTTTGCTTGTCATCAGCAAGATCCAAAACATCTTGTCCATACTTATCAGCAATCTTACGATACAAATCTGCTAGAACATCAGCATTCAATGGTTCTTCTTTTTCAACTAATTTATGAGCTTCTCATTCAAACTCAGCAAATTGAATTTGACGGAAAAAAGTTCCAATAATTGTTTCAATATGACTTTGTAACAAATAAATTTTTTCTTCATCACTTTTAGCTTTGTTATATAAATAGTCAAAAATTAAATGTTCATTAACAGTTGAAGCAACCTCAGCTAAAATAATCGGATAATTATTATTAGGGTAAGTTTGATACTTATCTGCTAGTAATGTGTGAACTGAATGACCTAACTCATGACCTAAAGTGTTGATAGCATTAATAGTATCATCTCAATTCATTAAAATAATTGGTTCAACACCATTTCCTCCAGAAGAATAAGCTCCTGTTCTTTTGTTAGTATCTTCAAAGTAATCAATTCTACCAGGTAGCAATGCTAAATTTAATTGTTCTAAATATTCATTTTCTAAAACACTCAAAACTAATTTAATAATGTTAATTCCTGTTTCAACATCATATTTTTGATTTGGTAATTTTGCCATTTGTAAACTAGTATCTGTTGGATAGAATTTTTTCAATTTAAAGAATGACTTTTTAATCTGATAGAACTCTCTAACTAAATCAGCATGCTTTTGTCCAACTTTAATTAAATTTTCATAGACTGGTAAACTAACATTGTCACCAAGCAAACTATATTCTAAAGAGCTAAGACTTTCTTTTGGGTCACGAATTTTTGTTTCTTCAATTCCCACTTCAATAATTCCTTGATAAATTTGTGCTAAGGAATGTTTTTTGTTTACGATGTCTTGATAGAATTTTTGATTTGTTTGAATTCTAAGTTCTTGATCTTTAGTTGGATGAGTATTTTCTAAAATATCTAAATATAAAGTTTGAGTTAATTCTTGCTCTTTCTTCTTATATTTAATTGAAACCTTTTCTTTGTCAGCATACACTAAAGTATCATACAAATCACCAACTGCACCACGAGACTTACTAACTTTACTTAATAAGTTTTCATCATGCTCACTTAAAATATATTTTTCAAATTGAAAAAATACTTTCATAGTATGTTGATAGTTTTTTAACTCAGGATTATCTGAAACTCATTTATCAATTGTTTTTGAACCAATTGCTTTGATTTCTGGTTCAATTCATGAAAGTTGTTGATTGATGTTAGTAATTTTAATAGCAAATAAATTATTTAATTTTTGAAAATTTAAATTAGTCTGATCTAAATCACTATAATGCAAGTATTGTCCTAATTTCATTAAATTTAAAGAAAGTTCCTTACTCAACTCTAAGTAATTTTTAAAGTTTTTTAATTCTTTTAATTTTCCTTTTAATTTTACTAACTTACTTGCAACTTGATCTAAATCATTTAAACCTTTAATTCAATGTTCATCATTTTTAAATAAATGAGAAAAGTCTCAACAATATTGTTTTTTTTGTGCTGACGTTAATTCACTACGTTTCACTGTTAATCATCCTCCATATGTCAAAGTTTCTTATATTATATATAATAACATCTATTAGAATTAGCAAAAGTATATTATAATAAAAGGCATACTCTAATCAAATATTAATCAAAGGAGAAAATAATATGGATAGTAACATTCAAATCAGTACTAATAACTCTTATCAATTAAAATTAGTTGCTGTAACAAAAAATAGTCTACCTAATGAACTGATTGCAAAAGTAAACAATAAAATTACTTTAATTAGCGAAGCAAAAACTTACTTCTTATACTTAGGTGAAAAAAATCAACTAACAAGAACAAGTTTAGCAAAAATGTTTATTAAAATTATTAGAAGTAAAGAAATTCAAAAAGACGTTGATATTGATGTTAAGTCATTTGTTAGTGAAAAGTTTAGTGAAGCCGAAGCTTTACAAACAATTTATGAAGCAATTCTTTATGCTGACCATACACCTTATACTTTAAAAACTAAGCAAGAAACTACTGAAGCAAAAATTAAATATAACTTAGTATCATCAAGTAAGTTACCAGAATATACTTCTGAAACACAAATTAAAACTCAAAGTGAGTTTCTAAACTTTGCTCGTGACCTACAAGATATGCCACCTAATATTTTATATCCTGAAATTTTTGCTAACCACATTAGTGAAAAAGCAAAAGGAATTCCTAACTTAAAAGTAACAATCTTAGATAAAAAAGCAATTCAAGATTTAGAAATGAATTTGCTACTAGCAGTTAACGCAGGAGCACACTACGAACCTCGTGTTGTTGTGCTTGAATATCATGGTGACGACAGCAGTAAAGAAATTCTAGGCTTAGTAGGAAAAGGAATCACTTTTGATAGTGGCGGCTACTCACTAAAACCTAGTCAGTTTATGAAAGGTATGAAATTTGATATGTCTGGAGCAGCAATTGTTTGCAATAGTGCTCTAGCAGCAGCTAAACTAGGATTGAAAACTAACTTCGTTGCTGTTGCCTGTCTAACAGAAAACCGTATTGGTGGTCATGCAACATTAGTTGAAACTGTTGTTAAGTCAATGAATGGTAAGACTGTTGAAATCAACAACACTGATGCCGAAGGTAGATTAGTGCTTGCTGACGGGATGACTTATGCTTTAAGAAAAGGAAATGCCACAAAGATTATTGAACTTTCAACACTAACTGGAGCAATCTTAATTGCTCTTGGTCACTACATGACTGGTGCCTTTAGTTACACTGATGAATTATTCAACGGCTTTAAAACTGCTGCCGATCAAGCAAATGAAGAAATTTGAAGAATGCCAATTCATGAAGAAAACGTTGCAGGAATCAAAAGTTCTCCTGTTGCAGATCTAAGCAACATCACTAAAGATAGCTATGGTGGTTCATCAAGTGCAGCAGCATTCCTACAAGAATTTGCTGAAGACAAACCTTACTTACATCTAGACATCGCAGGAACTGCTTACAACAACGACCGTGGTCAAGCTGTTCACGTTAAGTCACTTGTTCAGTACATGAAAAACAATTAATGAAAAAGAACTAGTTAACTAGTTCTTTTTTTGTTCTAAATTTTGCAAGAAAATTTTTCTTTCTTTGCCCCACCCAAATCTAATGATTTTAGATTTACCAGCTCGAACAACACGGTGACAAGGAATAATAATTGGAATTGGATTCTTGCCTACTGCTGTGCCAACTGCACGAAGTGCATTGGGGCGATTAATTCTTTTTGCTATTTCTTGATAACTAATTGCTTCACCATAAGGAATCTTAGCAACCTCATTTCAAACTAATTCTTGAAACTCTGTTCCTCTAATTACAAGTGGTATGTCAAATGTTTGCAGTTGCTCTTCAAAATACTGTTGCAATTGTTTAATACATTTGCTAACAATAGGATTATTTGATGAATCTAATGACAAATTTCTATTACCAACATTTTCAATCAATGATATTTTAATTATTTCTTGACCACCAATAACTTCAAGCAAACCAATTGGACTATGATAGTAACCATAATTTTTAGCCATTATTTTCCCTTATCATTCTTTGTGTCATCATCTGATTCAATATTTAAAATTAAATCTCGTAAGGCAGCAGCTTTCTCAAAGTTTAATGCTTTAGCTGCTTCTAGCATTTCTACTCTTAACTCAGCAATAATTTTAGCTTTTGCTGTTAGTCTTTCCTTGCCTTTTGTTGTTCGTAATTTTTTCAAGTCAGTATCTAATTCTTTAGTACTGATGATTTCACTTAATGGTTTCTTAACATTAACTGGAGTGATGTTGTGTTCTTTATTGTAAGCAATTTGAATATTTCTTCTTCTTTCTGTTTCACCAATTGCTTCTTTCATTGCAAGACTAATCTCATCAGCATACAAGATAACATGCCCATGAACATTTCTAGCAGCACGACCAATTGTTTGAACTAATGATCTGGTATTTCTTAAGAATCCACTCTTATCAGCATCTAAAATACAAATCAAAGAAACTTCTGGTACATCCAATCCTTCTCTTAATAAATTAATCCCAACAACAGCATCGTAGACACCTCGTCTTAAATCTAATAAAACTTTTGTTCGTTCTAATGTCTTTAATTCATTATGTAAGTAAGCAACTTTAATTTTTTGTTCTTGTAAGTATGCAGTTAGTTCTTCAGCCATTCTAATTGTTAGTGTAGTGATAAAAACACGTTCTTGTTGAGCAGCACGAGCTTTAATTTGTTCAATGATATCATTAATTTGATTTAAAGAAGGTTTAATTTCTACTGTTGGATCTAATAGTCCTGTTGGTCGAATTACTTGTTGAATTGTTTGATTGAAACCAGATTTTTCTTTTTTAATTAATTCTAATTCATAATCACCTGGTGTTGCAGAAGTATAAACTACATAATCTAATCGTGCTTTAAATTCTTCAAAATTTAAGGGACGATTATCTAAAGCACTTGGTAGACGAAAGCCATACTTAACTAAAGTTTCTTTTCTATGACGGTCAGTAAGATACATTCCTCTAACTTGTGGTAGAGTCATATGTGACTCATCAATAATTGTTAGAAAATCTTTTGGAAAGAAATCAAATAAAGTATAAGGAGCAGAACCTGGGCTACGTTTTTCTAAAAAACGAGCATAATTTTCCATGCCATTACAAATTCCAAATTCTCTTAGAGACTCTAAATCATTATTAGTTCGTTGCTCTAGTCTTTGTGCTTCTAATAAAAAATTGTTTTTTCTTAATTTAGCTAGCGTAACTTCTAGTTCTTTAGCAATTTCTTGAACAGCATAGTCAACTCTTTCTTTAGTACTAATGTAATCTTGCGCAGGAAAGAGTGTTAAGAAAGGATATCTTTCTAAAACATTAGCATTTAAAGTATCCACCTTAGCAATTTCTTCAATTTCATCACCAAATAAACTAACTCTTAAAAAATACTGATCAGTTCAAGAAGGCGCAATCTTAATCACATCACCTTTAGCACTAAATGTTCCTGGCTTCAATTCTAAATCATTACGCTCATAACCCATCAATACTAAACGATGCAATAAATCTTGACGATTAATTTTTGTATCTTTTCTTAACTCAAAAAATGTCTGTTTATACTGTTCTGGATCTTGAGCACCATAAATTGCTGCTACTGATGCAACAACAATCACATCTTTACTTGTTGATAAAGCATTTAATGTACTTAAACGTAACATTTCAATTTCTTGATTGATTTTTGAATTCTTATCAATATAAACATCAGTTTTAGGAAGATAAGCTTCTGGTTGATAGAAATCAAAATAAGAAACAAAATATTCAACACGATTTTCAGGAAAAAAAGTTTTTAGTTCCCCATAAAGTTGCATTGCTAGCGTTTTATTGTGAACTAAAATTAATGTTGGTTTTTGGACAGTTGTAATAACATTAGCCATAGTAAAAGTCTTACCAGTTCCAGTAGCACCTAGTAAAACTTGATTCTTAATATTATTTTCAATCCCACTAACAAGTTCTCGAATTGCTTGTGGTTGGTCACCTGTTGGTTGATAAGGCGCAACTAACTTAAACATAAATTCACCTTTTTAATTACTATTTTCTTTTTAATTATAGTACATTTTACTAATAAAAATGCGATTTTATTAAGATTAAATCTAAAAAAAGATTGTTTTTCTAAAAATTATCCGTTATCATTTAAAGATATACTTATTTAAGGAATGTGACTTATGAAAAATAAGCAAACAATCTCAGCTTGAGGATTTATCATGTCAGTTTTAGGTGCTGCTGTTGGTCTTGGTGGAATTTGGGGATTTCCAACAAAAATGAACCAATATGGTGGTACTTTTTTAATCCCATTTTTTATAGCGCTAATTATTTGCGCTGTTCCAATTTTATTAATTGAAATGAATCTTGGAAACAAATACCGTAAAAATCATGTCATGATTTTTGAAGAATTAGCTAATAAACCTGGTAAATTCTTTGGTTTCTTACAATCAGCAGTTGTTTGATTAATGGGAATCTTTTATAGTGTTCTAGTTGCTTGATCACTATTAGCTTTAATAATGGGTTTCTTACCAGGATTAACACAAAAAGATTATTTTCTTGATGTTATTATTGGGCAAACTAATCCTAATCCAACTAGTTTTTCACAATTAGGCAATATTAGTATTTGAGTTTTATTAAGTTTAATTGGTGTTTGAGTTCTAACTGGTGTAATTGTTTTAGGTGGTGTTACTAAAGGTGTTGATAAAGCAAATAAAATTTTTGTTCCAGGATTATTTTTAATTATCTTTGCTATGATGATCTACACTTTGACTTTAGATGGCGCAGGAGATGGACTAAAAAGAATGTTTAGTTTCCATGGTAGTGTCCTTGCTAAAACAAACATTTGAACAGATGCTTTTGGACAAGCTTTCTTTATGTTGTCTACTTGTGTGGGAGCAATTATTATCTTTTCAAGTCATGCACCAAAAAATCAAGACAACACTAATAAAACCTTAATCATTACAGCAGGAACAACTATTATTGCTTTAATTACAAGTTGTATTGTTTTTGCAACTATTTCTGCAATTGCTAAAAATCAAAATGTTGGAATTGATGAAGTATTCAAACCAGGTCCAACTTTAATTTTTCAAGTCTTTCCTCAAATTTTTGCTATCATTGGTCAAGGAACTGCTTTATTAGTTTTTAGTCATATTCTTGCAATCTTCTTTTTCCTATCAGTATTCTTTGCTGGAATCTCTTCACTAATTGCCATGCTTGAAGGAGTTGTTAATCCTTTAGAAACAGAATGAAAAATTAAACGTTATAAAATAATCATCGGAATTATTGTTCTTAGCATTCTAGTTGATATTGTATTTATTTTTAATAACAGTGCTGCTTTAATTGATGGTCTAGCTATTTGAGTCGCTGGAATTTGACAAATGATTATTGGAATTTTTGAATTAATTGGTGTTATGTGACTATGAAAGTGCTACCCTGAAATAGCACAACACAACAACGAAACTTCATGATTTAAATGAAATAAATATATCTTTAGAATTCTTTGTTTAGTTGTAATCCCAATTATCATTGCTGTAAATCTTGGTTTTGCTATCTATCAATTAATTCTTAATATTGAAGCCAATATGTTCATTTTCTTAACAGTTGGTACGACCATTGGTGCCTTTGTTACATTAGCAGTTACTTTCATCTTTACTTACTATCAAGAAATTAAATCTCACTCACAAAAACTAAAAGCACGAATAACAAAACAACCTTTAAAAGAAGCAGAAGAAATTGAAACAATTGAATAGTAATTAAAAACCTGCAAGATTAATTGCAGGTTTTTAATTTAAAATGTCATATTTGGATAAATTGGAAATTGTTTCAATAATTCTTCAACTTCAACTTTTAAAGCAACCAGTCCTGGATCTTCAATCCCTTTTGGTAGACTTCAAGCTTTGATGATGATTTGTCCTAATTTTTCAAAATCTTGTTCTTTAAATCCTCTTGTTGTCATGGCAGGAGAACCAAATCGTACACCACTAGTAATTTTTGGTGGCAACTTATCAAATGGAACAGCATTCTTGTTAGCAACGATATTAATTTTTTCTAAAATGTTGACAGCAGTCTCACCATTTAAACCATTAATTGCTAGAACATTAATTGTGAACAAATGAGTATCTGTTCCTTGTGCTACAACATTAAACCCTGCATCACTAAACACTTTAGCAAACGCCTTAGCATTCTTAATAATCTGCTTTTGATACTCAACAAATTCTGGTGTTAGCGCTTCATAAAAGGCTTGCGCCTTAGCAGCGATAATATGTTCTAATGGTCCACCTTGATTACCTGGGAAAACTGAACTATCAATTTTTTTTGCTAATTCAGCAGTTGATAGAATTGCTCCTCCTCTTGGTCCTCTTAAAGTTTTATGGGTTGTTGTTGTGATGATGTCGGCATGACAAACTGGTGTTGGATGTTGCTTTGCAGCAATTAGTCCAGCAATATGTGCCATATCAACCATTAAGTATGCCCCTACTTCTTCAGCAATGACACGAAACTTAGAAAAATCAATTGTTCTTGAATAAGCACTTGCTCCAGCAATAATAATTTTTGGTTGACATTGTTTTGCGAGTTCTAAGATTGCATCATAATCTAATTGTTCATCTTTTTCACTTACTCCGTAACCGAATCCATGATAAGTCTTGCCAGAAAAGTTGACACGATAACCATGAGTTAAATGCCCACCTGCGTCAAGTTGCATTCCTAAAATTGTATCTAAAGGTTTTAGAACTGCACCATAAGCTTCAGCATTTGCTTGACTACCTGAATGTGGTTGTACGTTAGCATGAGCATTTGCTTGCTTACAAGTTCATTCTCGGCCATTTTCATCTTTAAATTTTTCACCCGGCTTGTGACCACAAGCAAATAATTGTTTGAATCTGTCTCTTGCTAGTTCTTCGCTAACATCAACATACTCACAACCATTATAGTATCTTGCTTTTGGATAACCTTCAGCGTATTTATTTGTCAGTACTGTTCCTGCTAACTTCAAAACTGCTTCAGAAACATAATTTTCTGAAGCAATCAACTCAACATGATTTTGTTGGCGTACAATTTCATTTTGAACAACTTCAGTTAGTTGTGGATCCAACCCTTTATTAAAAGCAGCATCTTGTTTAGTTTTACTATTGATTATTGTTAAATCAGGTTTTTCATCTTTCATTAAAAATTGCTCCTTATCATAATTCATTTTGTTTCCTTCTTTCTTTAATCCAATTTTTTAATTCTATTTTGATGACGAGTTTCAGAACTAATTGGTGTATCTAAAAATATCTTTACTAACTCAACTGCTTTATAAGAAGAAATAATTCTTGCTCCTAACGCAATCACATTAGCATTATTATGTTGTCTTGCTAACCTTGTTGTTTCTTCTTCATACACTAAAGCACATCTAACGCCATGAAACCTGTTAGCTGCAATACTAATTCCAATTCCTGTTCCACAGATAGCAATCCCTAATTCAGCTTTCTGTGCAACAATTGCTTTAGCAATTTTGACACCAAAATCAGGATAGTCTACTGGTTTGGAATCTTTTGTTCCTAAATCTAAAACTTCATATCCTGCTTGCTCTAAATATTCAATAATTGGTTTACGAAATTCAGATGCGCTATGATCGTTAGCAATCGCAATTACCTTTTTATTCACTAAGACACTTCCTTATCATTCTAATTCTTTACCTATAATTCTAACAAAAAATAAAAGACATAATTAAATAAAATGCAAATTAAGTTTGTTGTTATCGCTTAGCAGTTCATTTAAAAGTAAAGTTAGTGATTACAAAAAAGAAAATAATAAACAATAATCCACCAACTATTAATTGTCAAACAGCTGTAAAATCTTGATGATTTGGATTAGCATTGTTAAATTCTCCTGCTAGTCCTTTAACATCTTGAGCCATTAAAATTAAGAAAGATGCATATTTTTGAGGAATTAAATAAGTAAAGATTCTAATAAATTCACTTGTTTCATATAAAGTTGGATACAACATTATCCCTGATAAGAAAATTGATAAAAAATAAATCATCATTGTCAGTCCTTGCATTACTCCTTCATTACTAAAAAGTCCGCCTAATAGAGTAGCAATTGCTATTGCTAAAATAATTGTGTAGAAAACTCCTAAAATAAAGTATCCTCATTGAATCGTTGGCAAATGTTCGATAAAAATTTTATTCCCTAAAGCTAAGGCGATAAGAAATTGAAAAAAGATGCCACTTAATCCAACTAAAAAGTAAAAACTTCACAATGCTAATAAAAATAAAGATTTGTTTACTCCTGTGCTGTCAATTCGCTTTAAAAAAACTGAATTTTTTCATTCAACAATTGCTGGAGCTAAAGAAGTTAAAATCGTTAGCCCTGGTAATAACAAGTAACTAGACAACAAGCTAACTTTACCTGCATTGTCCATCCCATTACCCAGAACAAAATAAAATAGTACTAAGAAAAAAACAGGAACAATATAAAGAAAAAGTGGTCCACGAGGATTACGATAAAAAGATTTACCAATTAATTTAAAGAGTCCTCAATAATTTTCACTTTTACGTTTGAAACTAGAAAATCTATTTTTTGCCATTTTTTAGTTCCTTTCTAAAATAATTATCCATTAAATTTCTTACCCCACCATAATTTTTTTGAACATTTTTAATTGAGTCATCAAAGAAAATTCCTTGATTTCCAATGATAATCATTCTTGTGCACAACATTTCAACTTCTTGGGCATTATGAGAAACAATTAATAAAGTTTGCTTTTCTTCTTTAGTACTTTTTTTAAAGAAGTTTAAAATTTTAAATTGTAACTCCATATCTAAACCAACTGTTAGTTCATCTAGAATCACAATCTTCGGTTTGTTTAAAACTGAAAGCATTGCATTAAAGCGCTGCTTCTGACCACCAGATAATTTAGTTAAACTAGTTTTTCTAAATTCATTAATCTCAAAAATCTCTGCTAATTCTTTTTCTCTTTTTTCACTGAACTCAGGAAAAAGGTGATGATAAAATTCTAAAAGATCTTGCGCATTTAACCCTGGAATTCAATCACCTTGTTGAAATTGAATTCCAATTTGTGATTTAATATTTCCATCTAAATTGATTTTAATTTTTCCTTTTGTTGGTTTAGAAACTTGGCTAATCATTTCGACAAATGTTGTCTTACCAGCACCATTAGCTCCTAAAATTGCTACTCGTTCTCCTTCTTCAACACTTCAGTTGACATCTTTAAGAATAACTTTGCTAGCAAAAGTCTTTTCTAAATTAGTAATCTCAATTATCTTTTTTTTCACAAAAAACCTCGGAACTTTTTTAAAGTTTATTTTTGTTTAATTGTAACAAAAAAAATAAAAATAATTTAATTGCTGTTATTTTTTTAAATAAAATGTTACTATAAATTTGTAAGACATAGAATTATGTAGCAAAGCTTAACCGTGATGTAAGCACGGACAGTTCTATGCTGGAGGGGCAACCCTCTTTTTTTATAAATGGGGGTTTATATCTTTTGAAATGATTTATTAATTTTTATTTAGATGAAAGTGGAAATACTACATCAGCGTTTTTTACTATCGCTGGGTTTTATAATATTTCTAATGACCACACTCAAATTCAAAAAATAGAAACTAAAATTAAAGCTAATATTTTAAAAACAGAAAATTCTATCAAAGCATATCGAAAAAATAATGAGCAAAATTTAGCGCAATATATCTTGTCAGAAAATACAAAAAAAGACAGAGAACTAAAATGACATACACTATCATATGATAATAAAAAATTTTTAATTGAAAATATAAAAAATTTTAATCAACAAAATATAAGCATCCATTGTAATTTAAAAAAATGAAAAGCAAAAAATAATAGAGCTTTAAATTTGGACGCAATATATAATATGATGGTTTATTATCTAGTAGACAGAACTTTAAATAAATCAAATATCAATTTTAATGAAGAAATTGCGATAAAAATATTTATTGATCAAAGAAAATCTACACCGAAAATAAATCGTAAAAATAATCTTGAATCGCTTGAAGGCTATATAAATACATCACTATATATAAATTCTAAATTTAATAATGTGAAAATAATTGTAACACAATTAGATTCATCAATATCACCTTTAATAAGATATTCTGATTACTATGCTGGTTTAACTTCCTCTATGTGTAGAATCATTATAGGTTCTCAAAAAGATTGAGATAAAGACATAGATATGTTTTTTGATACTATTCATAAAAAAATTTCTTGTTTTTGTCACTATACTATAAAAGAACAATGTCAAACAATATCAAAATTGTGTTTAAAATGTGAAGCAATAAATCCCATTTAACGAATCTACTTTATTGTAGCTGTTCAAAATGGGATTTAATCATAAAAAATGCCTAAATGGTTCCGCGTTTACACCGCGGTTAGATTCCAAAGCAAACTAAGCTTATCTGTCATCAACTAACATTTAGGTCTTACATATTAATTTTATCATGAATGTATCATTGATAATCTAAAAAATAATCACTTATAAATTATTTTTAAAACTATGACTTACCTAAAGAACCAAATTCTGTCAGTAACTCTTTTGCTGTATTCTTAATTGCATCCATTGGTGCACGCATAATTTTTCTTGGATCGTAACCTTTTTTAGTCTTATCCTTATCTGCAACAATGTATTCTCTAATTGCTGCCGCAAAAACTTCTTGCAACTCAGTGTTCACATTTACTTTACAAATTCCTAAACTAATTGCTTTGCTAACTTGTTCTTTTGGAATTCCTGAACCACCATGTAAAACTAATGGTTTATTGCTTACTTGCGCAATTTTTTGTAAAGAATCAAAGTTTAGACCTTGTCAACCTTCTGGGTAAGGTCCATGAACATTATTAATTCCTGCTGCTAAGATATCAATCCCTAAATCAGCTAATTGCTTACATTCATTTGGATCAGCTACCTCACCAAGTCCAACAACGCCATCTTCTTCTCCACCAATTGAGCCAGCTTCTGCTTCAACTGAAGCATTATATTTTTTAGCTAGTTCAACAACTCTTTTAGTTATTGCTAAGTTTTCTGTAAAACTTAAATGTGAACCATCAAACATCACTGAAGTGAAACCTGCTTCTAAAGCTTGTTGACATGCTTCAAATGATTGCCCATGATCTAAATGTAAGGCAATTGGAGCAGTAATTTTCAAATCTTGCATTAAAGACTTAACTAAATTGCCAACAACATGATAGCCACCCATATATTTAGCTGCTCCTTCTGAAACACCAATAATAATTCCTGATTGTGTTTCTTGCGCTACTTCTAAAATGCTTCTTGTTCATTCTAAATTATTGATATTAAAATGAGCAACAGCATATTTTCCTGCTCTAGCTTTATCAACTAAAGACTTAGCATTAATAAAATTTTCCATTATACACCTTCTAATAAATTAAATATTTTAATTTCTAAGAGCAATTATACACGATGATTAACTCTATAACTACCCAAATTTAAATTTTATTTAGTCACAGCCTTGATAAATCCTAAGAATAATGGATTAGGGCGATTGATTCTTGAAGTAAACTCAGGGTGAAATTGACTTGCAATAAAAAATGGATGAACCTTACTTGGCAATTCAATAATTTCAACTAAATCTTGCTCTTGATAGGTACCACTAAAAATCAAACCTTTATCACTTAACTCTTGACGAAAATCATTGTTAAATTCATAGCGATGACGATGTCTTTCTTCAACAATTGATTTCTGATAAAGTTTGCTTGCTAGTGTGTTACTTTTTAAAGTTGCTGGATAATTTCCTAAACGTAAAGTCCCACCCATTTGATCACTATAAGATTTTCCTCTTAGTAAATCTAAAATTGGATAAGGAGTTTGCAAATCAAACTCAGTTGAGTTAGCATTTTCTAACTTACAAACATTTCGAGCAAATTCAATACATGCTAACTGCATTCCCAAACACAATCCTAAGAAAGGAATCTTATGAGTTCGAGCATAATTAATTGCTAAAATCTTACCTTCAATTCCTCTTGCACCAAACCCGCCAGGAACTATAATCCCTTCATACTTACCTAATGTTTCTTTAAGATTTTTAACAGTTAGTTTTTCTGCATCAAGAATGTCATACTTTACTTTAGTATTGCAATTAAACCCAGCAATTTTCAATGATTCAATCACTGATAAATAAGCATCAGTTAAGTTAGCATACTTAGCAATAATAGCAATTCTAGTCTCATTTTTAATGTCATCAATTTTATTGTTGATTGTTTGTCATTCTTTCATATCTAATGAACTTATTTTTAACTTTAAAAGGTTAGCTAAAAATAAATCAATTTTTTGTTCTGCTAGCACTAATGGAACTTGATAGATATTGCTGCAATCAGGAAGTGAAAGGACATATTCTCTTGGAACATTACAAAATAGTGACAACTTATCTAAAATTGAACTTGGGACTTGTGCATCACTACGACACACTAAAATATCTGGTTGGATTCCTAAAGAAAGTAGTTCTTTAACCGAATACTGACTTGGCTTTGTTTTAAATTCTCCTGCTGCACCTAAAAATGGAATCAAAGTAGTGTGAATAATAGCAACTTGTTCCTTACCTTTTTCGTAACGAATTTGTCTGATTGCTTCAATAAAAGCTAGTGATTCAATATCACCCACTGTTCCACCAATTTCAGTGATGATGACATCTGCCTTGCTTTCTTGCGCTACTTTAAAAATTCGTGCTTTAATTTCATCAGTAACATGAGGAATCACTTGGACAGTTGTTCCATTGTAAAGACCTTTTCGTTCTTTTTCAATTACTGATTGATAAATTCTTCCTGCTGTAACATTAGATTGTTGCGTTAAATTTTCATCGATAAAACGTTCATAGTGTCCTAAATCCAAATCAGTTTCAGCACCATCACTAGTAACATAAACTTCACCATGTTGATAGGGACTCATTGTTCCTGGATCAATGTTGATGTAAGGATCAATTTTTTGCATGAATACTTTTAATTTTCGTTGCTTTAAAATTCTGCCAACTGATGCTGCAACAATTCCTTTTCCTAACGAAGAAACAACTCCTCCAGTAACAAATATATACTTAGTTTCCATCTTTTTTCCTTAACCTTGAAATTCTTCTTGTAAAGCTTTTTTATTTAAATCTAAATCAAGTTCTTGATCACCATCATCATAACTATCTTCAGCAATATAGATGGTGTCGTCATCCTCTTCATCATCTTCAGTTTCTTCTTCAACAAAACTTTCTGATAAATCAGTAATATCTTCTGATAAATCAAACTCTTCATCATGATCTTGAGCAATTGAAGTAACTTGTGACTTAATTTCATCTAAAGATACTTGACTTCTTGGGTATCATAATTTGTCACTCTTTAAAAAGAAATGTGTATCTAAAATCATTCCTGTATAAAGATTTCCAATTACTTTTTCTTCATGTTCGGGGCTGATATTTAATTCTTTCTTAACATGCTTTCAAATATCACTAAAACTAGCCTTTTTACGCTTCTCTAAATACTTATAAGCAATTTCTAATAAGTTAGTTTCCATACTTTCACCTCTAATTTTCCCTTCTTACATTTTATTTGGTGCAGAAACACCAATTAAATTTAACCCATTAGATAATAGATATTTAACTGCCCAGACTAATGTTAGACGTTGATTAGTTAACTCTTTATTATCAATGTTAATAATTTTACACTCATTATAATAAGAGTGAAATGTTTTTGCTAATCTTTGCAAATAACTAGCTAATAAATGTGGTTGAAATGTACTAACAACGCGATTTAAAGTTAAAAGATACTCATCAATTAAAATTAATAGTTCTTTTTCTTTTTTATGAGTTAGCAAATCAATTGATTGAACCATTTTAAAATTTGGTACTTGACTGATAATTTGATTAATTCTTGCATGAGCATATTGCAGATAAAATACTGGATTATCTTGATTCTTACTTTTTGCAATATCAATATCAATGTCTAAATGTGTTTCAGATGCACGAGAAATCATGAAATAACGTAAAACATCCTTGCCAACAGTTTGAAGTAAATCTTTCATTGTGATAGCAGTTCCTGCACGCTTTGACATTTTATGCTCAACACCATTTTGCACTAAACGAACCATTTGTGTTGGAACAATGATTAATTTATTAGGATCATCTGATAGTGCCGCTAAACCTGCTTTAATTCGATTGATATATCCTGAATGATCAGCACCTCAAATATTGATTAATAAATCACTACGATGATATTTATTATCATGATAGGCAACATCTGGCAACATATAAGTATAAGTACCATCTGACTTAACAATCACACGATCTTTATCATCACCAAATTGCTTACTTTTTAATCAAGTAGCTCCTTCAAGTTGATAACTATTATTATTCTTTGCTAGAATATCTAACACTTTTTTAATTGATCCATCTTGATAGACACTTGATTCATGAAATCAAACTGCCATCTCAACACCAAAATTTGATAAATCAGTCTTGATTTCATTTAGCATGTAATCAATCCCAAACTCTGCAAGTACTTTATTTATCTCAGAAGAAAACTCTTTTTGATAAAATTCACTTCCGTGCTTATCTTTAAAAGTTTGTGCTGCTGCAATTATTTCTGGACCACGATAACTATCTTCAGGTAATTCTAACTGTGCTCCACAAAGATTTTGATAACGAATAAAAATTGATATTGCTAAAATGTTGATTTGATTGCCAGCATCATTGATGTAGTATTCTCTTATTACTTGATAGCCTCTATGCTCTAAAATATTGGCTAAACTTGAACCAATCGCTGCATTTCTTGCATGACCTAAATGCAACAACCCTGTTGGATTAGCGCTAATAAATTCAACATTATACTTTAAATTATTAGTTTCTAACTTAGCATAATTTTCTTTTTGATCAAGAATCTCAACTAGAATTTGATAGAAACTACTAGGACTAAGATAGAAGTTAATAAATCCTGCTCCTAAAATATCAATCTTTTCAATTAAATTATTTTTTTCAATTTTGCTAACTATTTCTTGTGCGATATCTGCTGGTTTCTTATGATACTTTTTAGCTAACTGCAAAGCAATTGTTGAAGCATAGTCACCAAAATTATTTTTTTGTTGATTAAGTTCAACAGGAATATCATTTTCTTCAACTTGATACTCTGTTAGTTTTAATGCGCTAACAAGCATTTTTTGAATTGTACTAATTATGTAACTACTTTCTTTCACTGACTGACTCCTCTTAATAAAAACATTTTATAAAAATATTTCTATTATACCTAATTAATTATTGTTTTTTTATTTTTTTAAAAATTGACTAACTGCTTGATTAATTGATTTCATAAATCCAATTCTAATTAAAAAACGTAAATCAGTTAGTTCTTCATAACTTAAGTTAACTAATTCTTGATAATCTCCAAAAATTTGATGATCTAACAAATTAAGTAATTTGTTATTAAAGAGATTCTCATCATCATTAAAGTTGGCTCCAATTAATTCTGCTAAATTTTTATCCAAAGCATTGCTTTCAAAATCATGCTTTGCTTCTGATTCTTTACTATCATAAATTTCAATTAATTTTATATACAACTGTTGCAACAAAGTTAAAGCTTGAACAAAGTTCTCTAATAGTTCTCTTTCATTAATAAATGAGTAACTCTTCTCATTAAAATAATTATTATTGGGAGTTGCTTCATATCTTGCTGCTTGACCACCCGGATTAATTTTTTCAAAATAACGTAAATATTCTCTTAAAGATTTTAGAATTTCAGACATTTCAGAATCAGTCACTCTGGTAGTACTAATTAATTTAATTAAACGAACTAAATTATGAAAATTAATTTGTTTCTTTTGGGCACTTGGTTCATTATCAATATATTTTTTTAAACAATGTTTCAACTTTAATTCCAAAGATTGATAAATAGTAAACAATGTAATATGGAAATTATCAATACCCAGACCTCGTTTAATATTTAAAAGTGCGTTAACAGCAAACATATTAGCTCGATCGTTATCATTTCCTAAAGCGCTTGAAAGATGAAAAATCCGACTTGAATCACTAATTAAAGTATTTAAAGTATCAATAAATAACTTACGTTCTTCTTCTTGTAAGTTAACTTTCAAGTGACTGATTGTCATACGATCATTGTACTCATCACCAATAAAGATATAAGCAAAAATTGCAAAAGTAATTACTACTTCTTCTTTGAAATCATTTGCTACTAATTTTAATTGTGCTTTTGTTTGATTAATAACTGCTTTATTTAAAATAATTCCTAAGATAATTACTAATTCTTCATAAGTAAATTGATAATGACTTATCTTATTATAAAAATCATTTAACGGCATGTCTAAAATTTTATCATCAGGATACATAAAAACTTTATTCATACATGGAAAGATGTTCATAATAGATACCTCATTCAAATTAAAAAGTTAGTAAACTTTTACTAATTTTTAACATAATATTAGAATTATCGCAATATCTTTCTTTTAAATTAAACTAACAGCAAAATTAATTAATTTCTGCTAAAGAATAAAAGATTTTTTGTTCTTTTGTTGGATTTTCAAAAAGTTGTGAAACTTTTTCTAAAGGTAGAACTTTATTGTCAACTGTTTGAATCATAATTGGATCTTTTTTGGTATCATAAATAAAATTATTTAAAACTTTTGCATTTGAACTAACTTTTTTTCTTTCTAGAACAATTTTATATTTTTCTTGATTGTATAAAATTGCTTTTGCTCAAATAATTAAGGTTTCATCAGTTTCATAAGCAATAATATCTTTGATTAAGTTAATTAAAGTAACATCACTTAATTCTAAATACTGACTAACTTCAATTTTCTCTTGCTTTAAAATTGGCATGATTTTTTGGATGTCAATTTTTCATTGATAGTTTTCTTTTCACAATTTAACTAATTGTTGAAACAACTTTTGTAACTTTAAATCAAAAAAGATACTACTTTTATGAAAATAAACTTGGAGATACATATGAAATCTTGTAATCAAATAATTCTCAATTGCTGAAAGAGCCTTGTAACTAAATAAAATTCCTTCTTTCTTGTCAAGAATCATATTGCTGATAACTCAATCCAAATCAATCGCACCATACTTGGCACCAGTAAAATAAGCATCTCGCATTAGATAATCAATCCGATCACAATCAAGTTGTGATGAAACTAATTGAATTTGATACTTTGGACATTTGCTACGATCTTTTTTAATAATGTTTGTAACTTGATTGATGTCAATGTGATACTTTTTTAAAATTTGGTTAACTTCAGTTTTTTCATCACTAATGATGGCACAAGTATAGAACTCATGGCTAAAGGGATAATCTTTATCTTCATTTAAATTTAAAACTTTCTCAAAAGTATGAGAAAAAGGTCCATGACCAATATCATGTAACAAACCAGCTATTCTAACAACTAATTTTTCTTTGTCACTAATTAAATTAGCGCCCTTTACTTCACTAAAGACACGATTCAACACATGATAGACTCCTAAACTATGAGTAAACCTTGTATGAGTTGCACTTGGAAAAGCAACTTGAGCTCCTGCTAGTTGACTAATTCATCTTAATCTTTGAAATTCCTTACTAGCAATTAATTCTCTAATTACAGGTTCATTGATGTTGATATTTTTATGAATTGCATCACGAATAAATTCTTGAGCAAACATTTTCTTATTAGTTTTCATAATAAACCTCTATAACTTTAAGTCCGTTAGTCTTGTCAGCACTTGTTCTTTGCCTAATAACTTAATTGTTTTGGCTAATTCTGGTCCATGTGTTTGTCTTGAACAAGCAATTCTAATTGTCATAAATAGCATTTTGCCAGTAATCTTAGTATCTGCCTTAACTTGTTGAATAATGTTTTCAATTTCTTGAAGTGATCAATCATCAGTTGTAGCAAGCTTTGCTTTAAAATCATCAAGTACCTTTTTAGAAGCATCTGGATTAGTTTGTAAAAAATCTTGTGCTTCTTTTGTTAATGGTGGTTTATTCTCAAAGAATAAACTAATCAATTCATTAATCTCAGCTCCATACATTAACTGCTTTTGATAGATAAGTAGCAACTCTTGTCATCACTGCTCATCTTTACTTTCTCAGTCATGTTCTGACTTAACAAAAGGAACCACTAAATTTAAATATTGCTCTTGCGTTAAATTTTTAATGTAGTAATTATTCATTCATAATAATTTGCGAACATCAAACATACTTGGAGCTTTACTAAAATAATCACTATTAAAAATCTTTATTAGTTCTGATTTTGTGTAAATTTCTCTTTCTTGATGAGAACTTCAACCTAATAAACTAATAAAATTAAATAAAGCTTCAGATAGGTAACCTTGATTACGATATTGTTCAATAAATTGCATCAAGCTACCATCACGCTTTGATAGTTTCTTGCCAGTTTCACTAATAATTAAAGTCAGATGACCATATCTTGGTGCTTGTCAATTAAAGTAATCATAAATTAATAATTGCTTTGGTGTATTTGATAAATGCTCTTCACCACGAAGAACATGAGTAATTTTCATTAAATAATCATCAATAACAACAGCAAAATTATAAGTTGCAACACCATTTGATTTAATGATGACAAAATCACCAATATCTTTAGTATTGAAACTTACTTCTTCTCTTACCATATCGTTAATAGTAAAAATTTTGTTTTTTGGTGTTTTCAATCTGATTGCAAAACTAACCTTATCAGCTAAATTTTTCTTAACTTCTGCTGGCGATAGTTTGGCACAACGACCATCATATTGAAAAGAAAAAATTCCTACTTTTTGTTGCTCTGCTTTCATTTTGTCTAATGCTTCATTAGTACAAAAGCAGTGATAGGCATGCTTGTCAGCAATTAATTTATCAGCGTGACTACGATAAATATCTAATCTTTTAGTTTGTTGATAGGGCCCATATTTTCCTTCATGATCAATTGTTTCATCTATTTCTAATCCCAATCAACGTAAGTTATCTAATTGTGATGAAATTCCATCAGCAATATTTCTCTCTAGATCAGTATCTTCAATTCTAACAATAAACTTGCCATTATGATGCTTAGCAAATAAGTAATTAAAAACTGCTGTTCTTGCTCCGCCAATATGTAAGTAACCTGTTGGACTTGGAGCGTATCTAACACGAATTTCCATTTTTAACATATCCATTCTTTATTATTTTTTTGTTTTTTTCTTCTTTTTTATTTTATCCTTTTTCTTAGGAGTTTTCCATGGTGTCAACTTATCTGTATCAAGCGTTAGAGTAATTGTTTGAGTTTCATTTGGATCAAACTCAACATTACTTGGAAAAGGAGCTGTAATTTCTAAATTTAATTCTTGAGCATTTTCTTTTTTGTCGTATTTTAATCATTGAATATTTAAGTAATACAATTTAATTATGATCACAATTGAAGCAATAAATAGCACAAAAAATACTGCAAAAACAATTCAAATATCTGCTAGTGACATTCAGTAACTATAAAATGTATTTGCCACAACAGGTGACTTACCTGTTTCTGTAATCATCACTGAAGTATCATTTCATTCATTATAAAATAATTGACCAATAAAATCGAAATAGAAACCAATAATCAAGACAATAAAACTTGTTGATAAAGCAATTAATTTACTTTTTGGTGTACTTGATTTTAAGATAAAAGATTGACTAAGCACTGCTGCAACTAAACCAAAAAGAGAAAATAAAGTACCAAGTGTTGGTAAACCATAAACTGCAAAAGAATTTGAATAATTAAATAAATCTTTCCCTGGTCCTGAAACTTCAAAACCATTGTTATATAAATTAAGTAGGTCTCTGTTGCTTCAGATGACTCCTAAATAAGCCAAATCGTAACAAATAAAAATAGCTAAAATGATATAAAAAAATAAAAATCAAGTAATTCGACTTTTCATATTTTTTCTCTCCATCCTAAAATAAATATATCATTTTATGATTTTTTATTTGCTAATTTAGCATTTTGTTTTTTCAATTGCTTTTCAGCTTTTTTAGCTTTCTTATCAATTGATCTTTGAGTGTAAATTTCGTAATCAGTTGGCATAAAAGCAAACTTACGACGCATAGTTCAAAAAAAGATTTGAATCCCAAACAAAGCAAAAACTGAAAGAAGAATAACTATCTTAGCAAAAACAATGTTAACTCAATGATACAAAGTTTCATGAGCATAAACTTCCATATATGTTAATTGTACTTGTCCATTCAACATCACACTAATTACTAAAAATCAGAAACTACAATAAAATAAAATACTACTATGCTTTGGACTTTTATAAGCTCTTTTAGGAGCAATCAACAATAGGACTCATGAAGCAGTAACTAAGATTAAGTTTAAAATTGGTGTAAAGAAAAAATTGATTTCATTAATATCACTAGTAATTTGATATTTACCATTTTTTGCTAAATTGATAATAAGAAAAAGACTAAAAATATACACTAATAAGCCTAAAAATCAAAATAATCCTGAGTAACTAAAATATGCTACTTTTACCTTATCTTCATAAGGCAAAAAAGGTTCCTTTTGATTAACAGAACTTTTTTTAAAATGTAAAAAAATCTTTTTCATTTTCTCACCTAATTAGGTAATGCTTCAACAACTAACATTAAATAAATTGCTGCAATAACCTCAAATACTCATACAATTAATGTTATCACAGAATAAAATAACAAAGTTGGAATTCCCCAAAAAATAAATGAACCACTTAAAATTAATGTTGAAAGAATTAAAGTTAAGATTGCCATAATACGAAATTGTGACTTCTTATTTGCTTTCTTTGCTGGAAACATAAAAAGTAATAGATCAACTAAAACTGATGCTCCAATATAAGAGAATGCTAAAGCTGATTGAGTTGAGTTTAAAGTAAATCCTAATTTATCTTTCGCAAGTAAACCAATAACTAAAAGAATTAAGAAAACTGCACAAGCCCCTAAATGAACTATTGGTGCAAAAAATAACATTATTTTTCCTTGTCTTAATTTCTTAAAAGCTGGATCAACTTTTTCAACATGCGGAGCATATTCTTCTCTTTCTTTTTGATATTCAATTTGCTTATTTTGTTTATCCATTTTAATAAACACATCCTTACCTTTATTAATACATTTAATCATTTAATTATAATATATGCTAAATCACTTGTCTACTCAATTTTAATTAATGATTGAAAGAATTATTTACTAGATTCTGCGGTAAAAATAAAAAATCATTGTATTAGTTACAATGATTTAAAAATTAAAAAGTCAACAATTTAATATAATTTTCTAAATAAAAATTCTTTATTATAAAAAATATTAAAATAAATTACTTTGAATATACTTCATATTCAAATTTCATTGCTTCAGTTCAAAAATTTCTAACTTGATTAGTAAATCAAAGAAATCTACCGATTGGCATAACTTTTGGTTCTTTATTTTCAGAAGAAGTAAAAGTTAGATTTACTATAAGATAACTAAATCCTTCACCTTTATTTTCTCAAACTCGAGCTATAACTTTATTAATACTTAAGTCATCTTCTCTTAAAACAGTTTTTAAACGACTTGTATCAGACAAATCATTTAATCAATCATGTGATTCATTATTTTTATTTGTTAAAGTTATACCAGTTTCATATACTGTTTCATTTGGATTAACATTATCATTTACTAATTTTTTTAAATTAGGTAATTCCACTTCAATTGCAGCACCTGATGAAGGTAATCTTAAATCTACCATATCAAGTGATTTAGTATTAATCTCATTTTGTTGTAAATTTTCATTAATTTCTGCCATTATTGGACTAATAACAACAGAAGAAAGCATCAAACTTTCGATTAATAAGAATAATTTTTTCATAATAAACCCCTTATATTTTTTGCCCCTCTTTTTAATTTTCAACTTAATTTTACATTTTTTTAAAACAAATAACCATCAACTATTAATGTTTTTTTTATTTAAATTCTCTAATTTTTATTAATACTCTTCGCTTTAATTTTCTACCCTATATATTCATTTATCTTAATTAAACATTAAAACGAAAATGACAAATGTCTCCATCTTGCATTTGATAATTTTTTCCTTCAATTCTTAATTTTCCAGCATCTTTTACTTTTTTTTCATCGCCAGAAATAATTAAATCTTGATAGTTATAAATCTCAGCTCTAATAAATCCTTTCATAAAATCAGTATGAATAATTCCAGCACACTCAGGTGCTTTCATTCCTTTAATAAAAGTTCAAGCATGAACTTCTTTTGGTCCAGCAGTAAAAAATGTTGCTAAATTTAATAATTTATAAGTTGCTAAAACAATTTGTTCAATTCCTGACATTTCAATATCTAACATTTTTAGATATTCAGTTTTTTCTGCATCTTCAAGTTCAGCAATTTCACTTTCAATTTTGGCACAAACTGAAATTACTTCTAAACCTTTTTCTTTTGCATAATTTTCTAAAGCTTCAAGATGTTTGTTATCTTTATTAGATAAATCTCTTTCACCAATATTTGCAATAACAACCACTGGTTTGATTGTTAAGAAATTAAATGGCTTAACTAATTCTTGTTCATCTTCAGTTAACTTTTGATTACGAAGAACAACTCCTTGATCAAGTGCTTGATTAATTTTTTTTAATAATTCAATTTCTTTTA
This sequence comes from Spiroplasma platyhelix PALS-1, assembly GCF_021496725.1. GTDB lineage: Bacteria > Bacillota_I > Bacilli_A > Mycoplasmatales > VBWQ01 > Spiroplasma_D > Spiroplasma_D platyhelix. The sequence continues at coordinate 79,429 of NZ_CP051215.1, read as the reverse complement.
AAGCTGCCTTATCATTAGTAACTTTAACTTTTCTAACTGTCTTTTCTAACCGATTTTTAATCACTTGTTGATCAGCAAAAATTAATTCTAATTCAATTACTTCAAAATCATCAACAGGATCAATTTTATTAGCAACATGAGTGATGTTACTATCTTCAAAGCATCGAACTACTTGGCAAATAGCATCAACTTCTCTAATATTTGCTAAGAATTGATTTCCTAAACCTTCACCCTTATGAGCACCCTTAACTAACCCGGCAATATCATGCATTTCTAAAACTGTTGGCACAATTTTTTCAGGTTGAAAAATTTCTGTTATTTTCTTTACTCTTGGATCACTAACAGGACAAGTTGCAATATTAGGTTTAATAGTAGCAAAAGGATAATTCTCGATTAAAACTTGAGAATTAGTTATTGCTTTAAAAAGGGTTGACTTACCAACATTAGGTAAGCCAACAATTCCTGCTGTTAGCATAATTGTCTCCTTGATTATTTAAGATTTTATTTCATATACTATGCTAACATAAAATCTAAAAAAAGAATATTTTTATTAAAACAAATAATAAACTAGTCTATATTTGTTTTTCTTAGTATGTTAATTACTTTTTTCATTCCTTCAACATCAGTAGATTCAGGAATAAAACTGTTGTATGTTTTGTCATTTGAAATAAAAAATTCTTTCATTTGTTGTTCTTTTGATTTATTAGAATTAAAAATATATTTTTCTAATCCATTGCCCGATAAAAAATAATAATATGTTACTTGCTCTTTGTCTGGAAGCATCCCGTATCTATGAATTCTATCTTTTGATTGAAAATAATTTGTAACATTATAATTAATATCAAAATATATCGCGTTCTGACAAGCTTTATGAAGTGAAATTGATTCTGCAACTGAAGCTGGATTTGCTATTAAAACCATTAGTTCATTGCTTTCAAGGTTATTAAATTTATCAATAGTTTTCAATTTTTCTTCATATTTAATTTTTCCATATAATAAACCAGAATTTATACCTTCATTTTTTAAGAGTCTATGAATTTCATTAATAGTAAAAATTCAATTTGTTCAAATTATAATTTTTTGATTGTTATTCAATAATTTTTTAACTATTTCTATTAATTGAATATATTTTTCAGGTATTTTCTTTTGGTTAACATAAGTATTTAATTTAACTTTGATATCAGAAGAATTAAGTGCTAATTCTTCTATTTCCTTTTCAAACGATTTATTTTTTAAAAGATTTTTTATTTCTTCAAAATCATTATCATCTAAATCTTCATCATTATCATTTAAATTAGTATTTGAATAAATAATATTATCTACTGGCTGTGATATCATTCTAAGATCTGTTTGTATTTGCATTAATCTAATTAATTTACTTCTATAAAAATTTAAATGAATTTGAATATCATTTTCTTTATCTCAAGAATCAATTAAATTCTTTCGAAGTCTGTCAAATAATTCATTTTGGAATTCATCCATACTACAATCTTGTAACTTTTCAATAGGAATTTTAAAATTCTTCATTTTTTCTTTTTTTAACTTATAAAAAAACGGAAAAATTTCTTTTGTAAGTTCAGCAATTTTTAATAAATCAGTATTCTCAATTTTTCTAAGTTCGTGAAATTGTTTAGAAAGAATTTTAGGTTCTTCTTTTCTTATTAAATCAAAGTAAGAATGAAAATTTTCGTATCCGTTAGGAATTGGTGTACCTGTTAGTATAATCTGATAAGGAATTTTAATACCTGAAGCATTTAAAATACAATTCAATGCTTTAAATCTTCTTGATACTGGATTTTTAAGTCTATGTGCTTCATCCAAAACTAATAATATTCTATACTTTTGAAAGAATTCAATTAATTCTTCCTTATAAGAATCAACTCTATCATAATTTAAAAAATATACTCTGTCTAAATCTTCTATATTACTAATTTTAAGACGACTCGCAAAACTTTTTGCTTTAAAATCAATACAATTTGGAACTCTTCAAAAACATTCTTCATATTCTTTTTCTCAAGAATGAAATGAAGACAGTGGACCTATAATAAAAATAGCATCAATTTCATCTTCTTCTTTATTTTTTAATCAGTTAAATAAACTATAAACTATAGTTGTTTTCCCAGTTCCTGGATCAGAAAAATTACAAGATTTTTTCATTTTTAAATGAAAAAATGCGCTACGCAATTGATTTGGATATGGGATATGTTCTTTTTGGAAACTTTTTTTAGTAAATTTTTCAAAATCTTTATATTCTCAAATAAATTCTTCAGGAATTATCTCTATATTCAATTTTAAATTTTCACCAATTTTTTTCAATTTAAAAAAATTATCTTTAACTAAAGTTTGTTTAGATTCAAATTTTTTAATAGTTTCTCCTAAAATATATTTAATTCTACTTTTATCTAAATATTTTTTTATTTGAATTAAAGAATATGATAAATTTTGAGTATTAACTTGCGTATCATTTTTTATAGTTAAAAAATTTTGTGCAATTCTTGAACTAGAACCTAAAAAAAGATCTAAATTTCTCTTATTATCATCTGATAAGTAACTAGCATTTAAAATTATAATCATATTATCATTAGAAATCTCTAGTTTAATCATCTTTTTTACCTTTTTCAATTAATTTTTTATCAATATTTAAAATTATTTCTTTTATTTTTTTAAAATCTTTTTTGAGTTCAGACGTTATATATATTTCTTCAAAAATATTATTTATTTCATTTATAGACTGCAAACAGGATTTCATTAATTTTTGACCTTTGAAACCATCATTCTTAATTTCTAATATACGAGATATATCTCTTAAAACTTCATTATATTTATCTTTTAAATAAATTTTATTACTATCATTTTTATAAACAGCTTCTTGATCTTCTTTTTTCATTAAATCAATTCTATGCATCATTCGTTTTTCAGCTTTATTATTCTCTTCCAAAATTTCTTCTTTAAATTTATCTCACATTTTTTTATTAGCAAAAGGACCATTTCTTTGAGTTGCTGAACCTAATAATTTTCTAAATTTTTTCCCTTCATATCCTGATCGAACAAAACAAAACGCTATAATTTGAAAATCAAAAATATCTGTATCATCATATTTTCAATCCGCACTATAATTTTCGTTTCTCATATAATTTAAAGTTTTATTTAAATTAATAAAATGATCTTCCATTCTTTTAATAAATTCAAATTGATTTGGAGCATTAATATAATCTAAATAACTATTCATTAAATTATAAACTTGTTTATATTCTCTAATATCTTTTACTTCTTTTTTTATTAAACTGGCAATTTTTTCTTCAGGAAATCCTTCATTCAATAATTTATTAACTTTTAAATATTTTTCAATTGGTTGGTAATCAATTTTACCATCTTGACCCATCTGAATTTCTGTTTCAAGTTCCATAACTTGATTTTTATTCAAAGGCTCCCAAATTATTATAGTTTTTAACTTATTAAAAAAATTAACATTAAAATTTTTATAATTTATTTCCGAACAAATTTTTTTTAAAATACATACACGACGATTACCATCTATAATTAAACCATTCTTATCTATAATAGCAAAAGTATGCTGTTTATTTCTTAATAAATCTTCTTTAGTTTTATCATTACTATTGACATCTGATTCTCATAAAAAATTTGCTATTAATTTTTGTCCTTCATCAGAAAATCAATAATTTATATCTTTATTTTTATTTTTAAATTCATAACTTCTAATATATGACGCTATTCTATCATTATAAGGATTAAATTTTAATCATTCTAATGGAACTTCATAAACATCAAATTTTTTATTTGGAAAAGAAGGAATTATCATTCCAGTCTGAGAAGGATTGTTAAAAGAAATTAATTTTTCTAAATTTTTTTGGATAATATAATTTTCAGTTTCCATTTTTTACCCCTTTTTTATTCTTTATTTAAAATCTTTTGTTAAATATTTAAAATTTTCTTGAACAAACTCTTTATTTAATCAATAACATTGTCTAGTTATTTTTTTATCACAAGGAATTCAATATTCATTATTTTTATCTTGAGCTCTTGGTCTAATATGACCAATATAACCATTTTTTTTAGAAATTAAATTATTAGTTGTAATAATTTTACCTTTTTTAGTATATTTTAAATTTAATATAATCTCACCTTGAAACTTTCTTCGTGTATCATTTCATATAGTTTCTAATTTATTTAGATATTTTTCAGGAAACTCAAAATAAGAAATTTTTGCAATATAAGTATTATCATCATCTTTCTTAAACCCCACAAAAATAAATTTAGTATTAATAAAATAATTATAAAGTTCAGAATCATAAAAAGAATTCTCATTCTTATATTCAAATTCATGAGGATTTACTATAAGAAAAGGAAATTCTTCTTGTATTACATTATTTGGTTTAATTGTATAAGTACGGATTTTAATATTCTCTTTTAATAATTCTTCAACATTATTAAAACTATTAATACCAAAAATCTCTTTTAAAATTGCGTAGTGTTTATCTTTCCTTTTATAATTAATATTGAATTTCTTGCATAATTCTTTAGCAGTCAAATTAATATAAGGAAAGAGTTTTTGAAAAATAAAATCAACTAAATTATCATTTTCATTAATATTAAATTTTATTAATTTATCTTTATAGCAATCTTGCATTAATAAATATTTCAAATAATGAGGTTTAAAACTATAAGCGCGTCTCATTGCTTTAATATCTGAAAAAGGTTGAGTAACTAAACTATTACTTTTCTTATTTCCTTTTGGACAGGCTCCTAAATATTTAGTTAAACGTTCTGATAATTCATGCGCTCTACCAGTTTTAATTTTATTAACAATAATCTCTCAGTCTTTTTTAATTATATTCAAATCTTTTAAAGAAATTTTTGATAAATCATGATAATTAATAGTATGAATAAAATAATTTTTATCTGAAATTTCATTATTAAACAAATAAAATACCATTAATATTTTTTTATTTTTAATAAAAAATGATGATTGATAAAAATCTTCTAAATTTTCTTGATGAAAATTAATAATATTTAAAACCATTCTTTCTTTTACAGAAAATTCGTTTTTATTCTTTAATTTTTTAAGTGGAGTAGTCTTAATTTCAATTCCTAAATGACTAAGGTCTGGTTTGCTAGAATTATTACGTTTAACACCAAAATAACTTTCTATAACATAACCTACATAACCTTTATCTTCTAAGTTAACATCATTAGTATTACTTAATTCTTTAATAATTTGATTAATTGATTTGTTTTTTATTCTATTAGCTAATTGAAGTACCTGTTCTTCTGTTTTTACTTCCATAATCTATATCCTTGATCTTCCTATAAAATTATTTATAATTAATTGTGTTTAACATCTTGATCTTTTGCATCAAATTTATTAATATTATATTACAAATAAAAACAGTAGACAAGATTATAAAAGAAGGGAGCTTTTTACTTTATGAAAAAAATTAAAGTAGTTGAACTATTTGCTGGTGTAGGAGGTTTTAGATTAGGATTAGAAAACTCTTCAAAAAAAATTTTTCATACTGTATGAGCTAACCAATGAGAGCCTAAAAAACAAAAACAACATGCTTTTAATTGCTATAACCATAATTTTGGTAATAGTAAAAATCATAGTAACCAAGATATTGCTGTTGCTAAATTTGAAATGCCTAATAATATTGATTTATTGGTTGGAGGATTCCCTTGTCAAGATTATTCAGTAGCTCGAACTCAAGCAGCCGGAATTCAAGGGGAAAAAGGAGTTCTTTGATGAGAAATTAGTTGAATTATTAAAGAAAAAAAACCAAAAATGATTTTATTAGAAAATGTTAATCGTTTATTAAAATCAACTAAAACTCACAAAGGTCGTGATTTTGGAATAATATTAAGAGATTTATATAATAACGGATATTATGTTGAGTGAAGAGTAATTAATGCAGCAGAATATGGTTTGCAACAAAAAAGAAGAAGAATTTTTATATTTGCATATAAAAAAGATATTAATTTTTTTAATATTAAAAATGCTAATTTTGATAATGCATTAGATTTAATTCAAAAAAATGGTTTTTTTGCTAAAAGTTTTAAAATAATAAAAGAAATAACTTTAGATAATATAAAAGAAATCGATATCAAAGAAAAATTTATTGATTTAGCAGATGTATCTGATAATTTTAAATTTGATTTTGAAAATAGTGGTTGTATGATTGACTCAAAAATTTTCACTACTAACGCTACACCTTATAGTAACCAACCTAAAAATTTAGAAAATATTATTTTAAATACAGAAGTTGAAGAAAAATATTTTCTAACCAAAACACAAGAATTAAAACTAAGCCTATTAAAAGATAGAAAAAGAATTCAAAGAACCAAACCAAATGGTGATATATATTATTATTCAGAAGGAAAAATGTCATTTCCAGATAGAATTGATTCTCCAGCAAGAACAATGCTAACAAGTGAAGGAACTATTAATCGTTCTTCTCATATAATTGAAGATCCAAAAACAAAAAAACTAAGATTCTTAACACCAATAGAAACTGAAAGAATTAATGGCTTTCCAGATAATTGAACTAATACTGATATGCCTGAAAGATTCAGATATTTTTGTATGGGTAATGCATTGGTAGTTGATTTAATTAAAATTATGGGTGACACTATTCAAGAAATTTGAAATCAAAAATATAATCAAGCTAAAGCAAATAAAAAAATTAGCATTGTTGAAACAATGCTAATCAATTAATTTTAATAATTCTAACAAACGATTTAAATCTTTATCGTTGAGATAACTGATAATTAATTTTTGATTTTTGATTTTTACTTTTGCACTTAATTTTTTGCTTAAACTATTTTCCAACTCAATCAAATAAATATCACTATCTTTGATATTTGGACTTTTTTTTGTTCCTAATAATTGTTGAACTCTAACCATGTCTTCAACTTTACGAACGCTTCATTTTTCTTTAAAAGCACGATGAGCAAGAGCAACAATTAAGTTGCTGTTTGGAGTTAGTTGCAATAAAGGTCTAACATGACCCATAGTTAATTTATTATCCTTCACCATCTTAAGAACTTCAGCTGGTAGATCTAAAATTCTTAGAGTATTAGTAATATGAGGACGAGATTTATTTATTTTTTTTGCTAACTCTTCATGAGTTCATTTCATCTTGTCAATTAAAGTTTTATAAGCTTGAGCTTCTTCAAAAGCATTTAAATCTACTCTTTGAATATTTTCAATTAAGGCAAACTCCATCATTTGTTGATCTGTTGCATCAATTGTTACTGCTTTAATTGTTTTTAAACCAATCATCTCAGCTGCTTTTTTTCTTCTTTCTCCGGCAATTAATTGATAGAAATTGCTATTGCTAATTTTGCTAACAATAATTGGTTGAATCAATCCATGTAATTTAATTGACTGACTTAATTCTTCTAATTCTTGAGTGTTGAAGTGTTTTCTTGGTTGATGGGGATTGGCAATAATTTTATTAATTGGAACTTCTTGTGCCAAACTTTGTTGCACTTCAGGAGAATTCTCAATATTAGTAATCAAATCATTAATCCCATCACCAAAAATTGTTTCTAAACCCTTAACACCAATACGATTCTTTTTTTCACTAGCCATTATTCAAGACCTCACTAACTAAATTACGATAAGCTATTGCCCCTCGACAATTGGGACGATAATTGAAAATACTTTTGCCATGCGAAGGAGCTTCACTTAAGGTAATATTTCTTGGAATATAATTTTTGTAGACCTTCTCTTTGAAGTTCTTTTTAATTTCTTTAATTACTTCTACTGAAGAGTTAGTATGGATATTTACCATCGTTAGTAATATGCCTTCAATTTCTAAAGATGGATTAAATAATTGTTGCACTAAACGAATAGTCGCAAGCAGTTGTACTAAACCACCAAGGGCATAAAACTCAGCTTGTAAGGGAATGATAACCGAATCAGAAGCTGCTAGTGCATTACGATTAAGTAAACCTAAACTTGGAGGACAATCAATAATAATATAATCATAACTATCCTTCACACTTGCAAGTTTTTCTAATAAAACATTTTTTTTAGTTTTTGAATGCTCTAAAAGAAATAACTCTGCTCCTACTAAAGAGATACTTGCAGGTACTAAATCTACACCTTTACAAACATTAGCTTTAGTAACTTCTTCAATTGTTGTATCTGCAACAATAACATCATAAATATCTTTTTTGATACTATTAAAACTAAAACCCATTGAGATTGTTGCGCTACCTTGAGCATCTAAATCTACTAATAAGACTTTTTTGTTTTCTAACCCCAAACCTGCTGCTAAATTAGTAGCAGTTGTTGTTTTTCCAACTCCGCCTTTTTGATTTGCAATGGCAATAATTTTACCCATACTTCACCTGATTATTTCTACTTTTACTATATAAAAATTGTAACAAATTATAATTATAAAGGTTTATTCTTGATTTGCTGATATATTCGTGGATATTTTAATGGTGTTAGTTTCTGTTTCTTAAAAATTAATAAATTTCTTGTTCCATAATTTTTTGGTAGTTGATAAGTTGCTTGTTTGATTAATTCTGCACCAATAATTTTTAAACCTGATTTAATACTTTGTAACTCTGATTCAATATTCAAACCTTTATAAGCAATAAAAAATCCCGATACTTTAACTAATGGTAAACAAAGTTCATTTAGAATATTTAGTGGTGCCACTGCCCTTGCGACAACTAAATCAAAAGTTTCACGATACTTATGAGCAAATTCTTCTACTCTTTGATTAACAATATAAACATTTTCTAATTTTAATTGCTGCACAACTACTTCTAAGAACTGACATTTTTTACTATTAGATTCAATCATTGTAAGTTGTAAATTTGGAAAACAAATTTTTAAAACTATCCCTGGAACACCAAGGCCAGACCCAACATCACAAATAGTTTGATCATTTAAAGCAACTTCGTTACTAATTAATAAAGTATCATAAAAATGCTTATAGTAAACTTCTTCTTTTTCTGTTATTGTTGTTAGATTAAATTTTTGATTGTATTCAATTATTAATTCATAGTATTTTTCTAGTTTAGTTTTAATATCATTTGTAAGTTGAAAGTTTTTCAAGTTCAAACTTCAATCAGAATTCATTAGTACTCCTTAAAAAAACTTAGATAGTTAATTTATATAAAATTATATAATATAAATCTTTAAAGTTAAATTTTATTTAATCTGACCTGTTTTGATATAGGGGACATTTCAACTTAAAGGTAGCGAAGTATCGTAACGGAAAATCATCATAAATAGTAGCGCTGCAAGATAAGGAATCATCCCTAAGAATCATCCTGGTAGGGCTGCTTGCACTTGACTAATTACTTGCAAACTAATACTTAATTGCAGTAAGAAAGCAAAGATAATGCAAACAAACGTTGTAAAGACAAACTTACTACGACCAATCATCCACATGATGATCACTAAAAATCCAAGCCCAGAAAAATTATTATTGGCAATGAAAAGATTAGGGTTGATGTAAACTAGTAAAGCTCCTGACAAACAAGCTAAACTTGAACTAAAAGAAGAAATTAAATATCTTGATCTAGTAACTTTAATGTAACTAAAAGATGCAACAGTTGGATTTTCTCCAAGAGCTCTGATGTACAATCCAAATCTTGTTAGCAATAAAATAATTGCAAACAAATAAACTAAAATTAATGTCACAACAATTGCCAAAACAGCATACAATTTAATATAAATTGAAGATATTGAGAAATTTAAAGAACCAATAAAAGCAATTGGGAAAACAATTGCTAATCCGTAACCAAGAAAGTTAATTGCCATTGAAGTCAACATTTGATTAGCTTTAAAAGTCATAGTTGCAAAACTATAAATCAAACTAAAAATTAGACCCATTAAAATTGTTAAGAAAAAGGCTAACAGCACGACACTACTTCCTAACGAAGGTTTCAACAATGAAACTATCAAGCAATATAAAGATGCTCCAGCACACATAATGCCATCAAACCCAAAATTTGCAATCCCAGCACGAGTGTTTAAAATTCCACCTGTTGATAGCAGAATTAAAGGACAAGAAATTAATAAGGTGCTAACTAGAATGCTACCAATATCTAAACTCATCTTGCTTACCTCTTTTTCTTTTCTTTTGTTTTATTTCTCTTTAAATGTCATCTTCTAGAATGATCTTTTTTTCCTGCTAAATTAATATTAAGTGTTTCAACTTGTTGATTTTTTCTACTTCGCTCCAGACCAGGAATTTCTTCTTCAATTGGTGTCGCAATTTTAAATAACTTTCTTTTAATTTTAAATCATTTTTCTTGAATAAATGGCGATTGATCTCAAAGATATCAAACAAAGGGAAATAGACCCATTAAATAAACTGCAACACCTAACATCACAACAACTATTGCTGGATTTTTTAAATAAGCAAAACTACTAAAATTAATTGGTCGAATAAATAAAGTAAAAATAAAATTACTTAGCACCATCACTCCTGGTTCATAAAATGCTAACGCAGCAATCGCAATTGCATAAAATCCTTCTTGCGGGATGCTATCAAGTTTTGGCAAACTATTATTTGTTGATAGAAAATAAAGATAGCCTGCAACACCAGCAATCGCACCAGAAATTGGTAGCACTTTCAACATTTGATGATTAGGATCAATTCTTGCTTGCTTAGAAGCTAACGGATTTTTTGCTACAGCATTTAATTTAAATCCAAGCGTACGATTATTAAATAATAAAATTGTAATCACTAAAATAATTACAGCAATGATAATCCCAGCAGAGAAAAGATTGCTGGCACTAAAAGGACCACTTGTTAATGAAAAGCGTAAACTTAAAATTTCTGGCATCGCTTGATTTTGATAGTTAGGACTAGTGATTAAACCTTTATATCCTTCAAAAGCAATAAAATTAAATAAGATTGTGCTGATTATTTCGTTAATTTTAAAATAATTCTTTAAAAAAGCAATGACAAACCCAGTAAATGTTCCAACAATAATTGCTATGAATAGTAAAAAAAGTACAATAGCACGATTAGTGCCTCCACCATTAGTTATTGCTACTGCGATAACATAAGTCACAATCGCACTAATCAACATTTGTCCTGACACACCAAAGTTGTAAATTTTATACTTAAAAGTAATTCCAACTGCCAAACCAACTAACAATAGCACTGAAAAAAGATTTAGAAAACCACTAAAGTAACTTATGTTTTTAAATGGTTCAAGAAAAACAACATCTAAAAATGTTAGTGGATTAGTTTGCGATGCTAGAAGAATCAAACTAATAATCAACAACATTAGTACTGTTAGAGCTAAAGTAATCATTCAAAAACTGACTTTTTTAAAATTAACTGTCATTTCTACCCCAACCTTGAATTTATTTCATCAATTTGATCTTTAATTCATTTCTTAGCCACAATAAATGGTTTAAATACTTTTTTAAAGAATTTCTTAATTGCTTGTTTCTTAACAAATCATTTTGTTTGTGGTAATTTTGACATTTTTTCTGATTTAATAAATGTCTCATTAGTCAACGCAAAACTAGGTCATAGTGCAGGATTAATCATATTACTTGCCTTTACTTGCTTACTAACCATTTTAGCAACAAATTCTTTATGATATAAAACTGCTACTCTGTTACATAATAATTGTAAAAGAAAAGGATCAGTATCAATAATTAAAATACCTTTACCTTTTTTAGTTAAGGAAGTCAAACGTTTAATTACCACCTTAGCTGAATTGTAATCTAGATCAGAAAAAGGATTTGAAAGAATCAAAAATTTTGGTTCTTCTTCAATACTTCTTGCTAGTACAAATTTTTGTAACTCACCTTTTGAAAGTTTGTTAGCAGTAACTAAGCCATCTCTACTGTTACTAATATTATAAGCCTTAGATAAAATCGCAACTTTATTTTTTACTTCAAATCGTTTTACAATGCCTGATTGAGTAACATATTTTCTTTTATTGTAATTTCAAAACGTAAAGTTATTTAATAAGGTGTCATCTTGCAAGACAGCTTTTTTACCATATTGACCTGGTACTCAATTGATATTTAATTTTGAGAATCTCTTGGCACTATAAAAAGTGATCTCATCTTCTTCAAATCAAATTCTTTTAGTAGCAGACTTAACCAACCCAACTAAACTATCAGTCAGAACTTCACTATATAAATTTTCATAATCATAAATACCATAAATTTCACCTGGTCGAATAGCAAATTCTAAATTAAAAAAACTTGGTAACTTAGCATCATCTAAAGAAAAATTATTAACATATAATAAAGGAACTTGATTCTTAATTTCAGGCTTTTGATACTTTATCTTACTTCATTCATCATTAGTAAATAATTTGATGTTTTCTTTTAGTTTCATTGTTTTAGTACCAGTAATTTTAGTTTTTTTAATTCATGAAACACGATGAGCAACAGCTTGAGCAAAATCTTGATCTCTTGTTGTAAAGACAACCGTAATATCTTTTTCTCTTAATGTCTTAAAAATCAATCAAAATTCTGCCTTTTGACTATATGATAAACCAACTGTTGGTTCATCTAACAACAAAATTTTTGGTTCTTTAAACAAAGCACGTAATAACGATAGTTTTTTTAATTCCTCAATTGCTAAGTCCTTAACAAACTTATCTAAATTTAATTTAATTTTAAATTGTTCCATTAGTTCTTTAATTCGAAATTCCGATTCTTTTGGATTAGAAAAGAAATAAGCTCTTCTAGATTCAAGACCTAGAATAATATTTTGTTTGACAGTTAGTGTTTCAAGGAAGTTGTCATCTTGTCCTGCATAAGCCATTTTAAAATCAAGCATCTCACTAGGATTATTGATGCGACTGTAAACTCCACCACTATCACTAATCAAAATTTCTCCTTTAGAAGGACTTTCAAATCCTGCTAGCATTCTAATTAATGAGGTCTTACCAATTCCATTTGGCCCAACAATCGCATGAATTTCGTTGCTAATTTCTAAATTGGTATTATAAAAAATTAATCTCTGATACTCATCATAATATTTAGTTAAATTTTTTAGTTTAATAACTGGATGTTCCATGATTTTCTCCTTAATTACCGTCAACAAAATTTAAATTACTATTAAGTCCATAAGCATGAAATTTTTCTGGTGCATCATCAATCACTTGTAAAGTTTCTGGAAATGAGTTATCAACTGTGTAATCAAGAATTGCTAAATCTAAATTATAAGCAAACATCAGATAATTTCCACCCTTATACTTATAATCATCTTTATTCACAACACTATTAGCAATGAATTTAGTTGTTTTTGTTTGATTAGCACTACTTGCTGCATGAACAATTTCGTTATTGTATCAATAATTACTATTGAAAACAAAGTTAACATGATTATATTGATAGAGTGTACTAGCAGCTTGTTCAATAATTTGGACATTAGCATGATTATAAGAATTAGTTATCTTAAGATCAACCGCATAATATTCATATTTTGTATTTAAAGGAATATTATTTGCTAAACTTGCAATAAAATCATCAACAACTTTTTGTTGATAGACACTACCAATATTATTAAGTACTCCCACACGAACAATTCACTTACTATCACTAGTGTCAACATCAAAATTATATCTAGTAGTGTCAATGTTGCCACTACCATCAGGTAATGTTAATTGATCATAAAAATGCTTTGCTGCTGCTGCACCATATGTTAGTTCTGGAGTTGGATGTTCTTTATTTGGTGTATCAAAACGAAATTCATAGATATTATTGGTAACTTTAATGCTATCAGCAATTTGATTATTAAAAAAATAAAAATCAACATTAGTAAATTGCTGTAAGACTCTAATTAAATTAGTATTTGGTGTTACATCAGAACTAGTCTTTGGCAAGTAGTCAACAAATTTCGGATCTAAAATAAAAATCTTTTTTAAATTAAATCTTGTAATTAAATTACTTAAAATGTTGGCATAAGTGTTGTCATCAATTGCACTAAAGATTGCCGTAACTAAATTATCACCATAAATTGAACGCAATTTTTGATAAATTATCTTATCTTCAGAAGATTGTTGCTGAGCATTTTCATAACTAGTTACTAATAAAACTTCTGGGACTAAATCCCATTGACATGCAACTATTTTGCTTGTAAAACCCAGTAATGTTGGAATTGTTACAACTAAAAGCAAAAAACGCTTAAACATAAAAACACCTATCTATCTCTTATCTCATTTAATTATACAAAAAATTAGGCTAAAATTTGATAAAAGTATTAAATAGCATTTATTAAAGTTAACTCTATTTTATTAAAACTAATAAAAAATGCCAATCAATAAATTAATTAGCATTTAAATAAGGATATTTATTTTTTAAGAAAAACAACAACATTTGAATATCTGCTGGACTGATTCCTGAAATTCTTGTTGCATGTGCAATAGTTAATGGTCTGATTTTCTTTAATTTTTCTTTTGCTGCTAGTGTAATATTGTCTACTAAATCATAGTTGATATCACTAGGAATTTGTTTACTTTCTAAACTTAGCATTTGTTGAGCAACTTTAATTTGTTGATTGATGTAACCAATAAATTTAATTGAAATTTCTAATTCTAAAATTTGATGATCATCTAACTGACTAATCTCAATAATTAGTGGTTTAAAGCAAGCTAATTTAATTTCTGGTCGCTTCAATAATTCATAACAACTAATACTATTTTCAGGGATTGTCATTTGATGATTCTTAATTAAAAGGTCAGCAAACTCAGTATTTGGTTTAACTTTAATCATCTTCAATTTATCTTCAATCACTTTCATTAACTCTTGCTTATGATTGAATTCATCTCATTGGATTTGAGAAACTAATCCTGCTTGATAACCATACTTAATTAATCTTGTTTGGGCATTATCATTGCGAAGTAACAAACGATGTTCTGCTAGTGAAGTTAGTAAACGATAAGGTTCGCTACTATTTCCTTTTGTTGTTAGATCATCAATTAGCACACCGATGTAAGCTTCATCACGCTTTAAAATTAAAGGCTTTTGCTTAGTTAGTTTTAAATGAGCATTAATCCCTGCCATTAAACCTTGACAAGCAGCTTCTTCGTAACCACTAGTACCATTGATTTGACCTGCAGTAAAAAAATTCTTAATTAATTTTGTTTCTAAAGTTGGTCATAATTGAGTTGGCTCAATGGCATCGTATTCAATCGCATAAGCTCATTTGACAACTTGACAATTAACTAACCCTGGTAGTGTTCTTAAAATTTGATCTTGCTCTTCAATCCCTAATGAAGTTGAAAGACCTTGAACATAAATTGTATCTAATTCTTTTGATTCTGGTTCTAAAAAAATTTGATGTCTTGGTTTATCGGCAAAACGAACTACTTTATCTTCAATACTTGGACAGTATCTTGGACCTTTAGAATCAATTGTGCCATTATACATTGGTGACTTATCTAAATTATTGTTGATAATTTCATGAGTTTTTTCATTTGTGTAGAGTAAATAGCAAGGTCATTGTTCTTCAAACGATAAGAATTTTTTAGTTTGATGAGAAAATGCTAAAGGTAAGTTAGTTCCTAATTCTAACTGCGTTTGAGAAAAATCAATACTACTAGCAAGCAATCTTGGTGGTGTACCTGTTTTTAAACGTACTAATTGAAACCCTAAGTTAGCAAGTTGTAAAGAAATGCCATTACTTGTTCGTTGTTGGTCTGGACCTTCACTTTTTTTAGTGAAACCTTGTAATGTTAGCGAACGCATGTAAGTTCCTGTTGTTAGGATGACAACTCTACTTAAAAAAGTTTGCTTGTCTTCACAACGAACACCAAACACTTCTTGCTCATCGCTAACTAATAGTTCTTGAACCAAAGTTTCAATGATTGTTAGATTTTCTTGCTTTTCAAGCACATTTTTCATATATTCTGAATAAGCAATTTTATCTGATTGTGCTCGCATTGCTCAGACTGCTGGACCACGAGAATTATTTAATAATTTCATTTGTAAGGCAGTAGCATCAGCTGCTTTAGCCATTTCGCCACCTAAAGCATCAATCTCACGAACAACAATTCCTTTTGCTGAACCACCAATTGATGGGTTGCAAGGCATCAAAGCAATCTTGTTCTTATCTAAAGTCATGATTGCTGTTTTATGGCCTGCTCTTGCTGTTGCAAGGGCTGCTTCAACACCAGCATGTCCTGCACCAATGACAAGAACATCATAATCGTATTTCATTTTCTCACCTCCTACTAGCATTTTTAGCACTAATAATTGTATCACAAAAACTCAAAAATTTAAAAAAGGCTTAATTATTAAGCCTTTTTATTTATCCTATTTTAGTTTTTGTTTCAGGGTTACTTGCTAGAACTGTATCAAGAATTTTTTCTTCACTACGGACTTGTATTTGATCTGGATCAATACTATGCAACATGATCAATACTTGATGAGCAATGTTAATTGTCATTAAGCTAAATAATTTTGAAGCTTCTTCAATATAAGCTTGCAAAGGATTTAATTGAGCGTAACCACGTAAGTGAATTCCTGCTCTTAATTTACTTAGTCCATCAATATGTTCAGTTCAAAAACGATCAAAAACTTGCAATAAAGTTGCATACTCAATTTGGTTGATGATTACTTCATTTAATCTAGCACGCTTTTCTAAATAAAATTCAAAAGCTTTTTCACTAATCAAGTCGATCACTTCTTCAGGAAGCATTTTTTTCAATACTTCAGGTTCTAAAGTACCTTGTTTTAAAAGTTTATTTTGTGTTCCTGTAACTAAAGCTTGATAGTCAATATACTGTTCTCTACCTTGAACTTTGCTGAAGATTTTTAATAAATCTCTTGCAACAGTACGATGCATAGTTTTCAAAATATCTAACACACTTTCAGATGTTAGAATTTTATCTCTTTGCGCATACATTGCTTCACGATGCTGAGCAATAACATTATCATAATCTAATAAATTCTTTCTCGCATCAAAGTTCAATCCTTCAATTTTTTGTTGAGCTCTAGTAATTGAACGAGTTAGCATTTTTGACTTAATAAAATCATCACCCAAACTAGCAAAAATCTTTTTCAACTTTTCGCCACCAAAACGCATGATCAAGTCATCTTCAATTGAAACATAAAAACGTGAAAACCCTGGGTCTCCTTGTCTTCCTGCTCTACCTCTTAACTGGTTGTCAATTCTTCTTGCTTCATTTCTTTCAGTACCTAGAACTGCAAGACCACCAATCTCATTAACTCCTGGTGCTAATTTAATATCAGTTCCTCGACCAGCCATATTAGTTGCTAAAGTAACAGCATGAAATTCTCCTGCCTTAGAGATAATCTCAGCTTCACGAGCATGATTCTTAGCATTTAAAATCTCATGTCTGATTCCTTCTAAACGCAACATATTAGAAATTCGTTCTGAAACATCAACATTCGCAGTTCCAATTAAAATCGGTTGACCTTTATCATTTCTTTCTTTAACTTCATTAATTAAAGCTTTAAATTTTGCATTTAAAGTTGCAAAGACATAGTCAGGCATATCTTCACGAATGATTGACTTATTTGTTGGAATACAAATAACACGCATATTATAAATCTTCACAAATTCTTCTTCTTCAGTCTTAGCAGTACCTGTCATCCCACTTAATTTATTATAAAGACGAAAGAAATTTTGATAAGTAATTGTGGCAACTGTAGTTGTTTCTTGTTGGATATTTACTTTTTCTTTCGCTTGAATTGCTTGATGCAATCCGTCACTATAAACTCTTCCTGCCATTAGTCTTCCAGTAAACTGGTCAACTAAAACAATTTCGCCATCCTTCACAACATACTCAACATCAAGTTTAAAAACATAATTTGCTCTTAAAGCATTTTGAATATGATGAAATAGTTCAGAATTTTCAATATCAAATAAATTTTTTAAATTAAAATAAGCTTGCGCTTTTCTTACTCCTGTTACTGTTAGAGCAATTTGTTTACTTTCTCAATCGATCTTATAGTCTTCAGGAACTAAAGATTTAGAAAAAGCATCACTTGCTTGATATAACGGAGTACGATTTTTTGAACCACCAGAAATAATCAATGGTGTTCTTGCTTCATCAATCATAACTGAGTCAGCTTCATCAACAATAGAAAAATTTAATCCTCTTTGAACTTTATCTTTAAAACTACGCACCATGTTGTCACGTAAGTAATCAAATCCTAATTCAGCATTAGTAGTATAAGTTACATCTTTAGCATATGCTTCACGTTTAAATTGTGGTGTGTAATCTCTTAAGTTAACACCAATGCTTATGCCTAAAAAATCAAAAATTGGTTTATTCAATTCAGCATCTCTTTGAGCAAGATATTCATTAACAGTAATAATATGAACACCCTTACCACTTAAAGCATTTAAATAAATTGGCATAACAGCAGTTAAGGTCTTACCTTCACCAGTTCTCATTTCTGCAACATCACCGTTATGTAACACAATCCCACCAATTAATTGCACAGGATAAGGATGTAATCCTATTACTCTTCTTGAAGCTTCTCTTGCCACAGCAAAAGCTTCAACTAAAATATCATCTAATGTTTCACCATTAGTTAGTCTCTGACGAAATTCTTCAGTTTTTGCTGCAAGTTGTTCATCTGTTAACTCTTGCATAGTTTTTTCTAAAGCAAGAATTGCTTTAACTTGTTTTCTAATTTTTCGTAGAATTTTACGATCTCACATTGATTAAATCACCATCAATTTTTAAAATTTATAGTTTCTTATTTTTTTTAAAAACATCAAAAAATAAGATAAACTCTATAATTAATTATAAAGTGAATCACGTTTTTTTGCAAGATAAGAAACTTTTAAACAAAGTATTATAAAAGTTTAAGACTCTAATCTAATACCTTGACCAATATTAATTGACATATAGCCACCCGACATTGAAATTCAACTTTCAGCATATTGATAACCAAAAAGTTGCATATGATTACCATTTTGATCAGAATAATAAGAAAAACCAATTTTTTGAACTGATTCCATTTTAGCCATACCGTGTACAGCATGAACATTAAGCATCTCTATTTTACTATTATTAATAATATCTGCAGTTGTTTCAACTCTTCTATTGACGAAACCACTGCTAATACTTCTATTTTGTATGCTTTTAAAAGTATCACCAAAATAATTATCACTGCCTCAACTAGTTTTAGTGTATGATTGATAATTTAAATCCAATGCACTAAATGTTCTATAATTTGATATGCTATCCTGACCTAAATCCATAATATAACTAAAAACTTCAGTAGTATCTATAGCTCAACTTACTTCAATTTCTAATTCTGTTTGTCCTTCATATCAATAAAGTTCTTTTGTTTGATATGCTTGATTTAACTGTAAGTTATTGTTACTACTAATACTTTGATTAATTAATGGTGCAGCAATAGTTGTTGATAATGATGCTATTGCTAATGCACTTAATAAATTTTTCATAAGACACCCCTTTTTTTTAATTACTACATTTTTATTATACTATTAAAAATAACTATGATTATCAAATTTTAAAAATTAAAAAAGGTCTTTGTAAAGACCTTTTTTAATTAAACTTTTCAAATGTTGACTAAATTATTTTTAATGTTTCCTACTTCTAATCCATAGATAACTTGAACTGAGTTACCTTTCTTAACAACTGCAATTGCACCTGTTGTTTTTAAGATTGCTTCATCAACTTTATTGATGTCAACAACAGTAACTCTTAATCTGGTTGCACAGTTATCCAGCACAGTAATATTTTCTCTGCCACCTAAACCTTTAAAGATTGTTTCTAAACGTTCATCTTGAGTATTAGAATTAACTTCTTTATTAGTTTTAGGGATGTTTTTCATTTCATCTTGCAACTGCTTCTGCATTGCTTGTGCACCATCACTATAGATAATCTCAATTTTTTGATCTTTTTCCTTAATTGATTTTGTACCACTTAATCGAATTAAAGGTTTTGAAATTAATTTAACATCAATCAAAGTTGCAAGTAAGATTTGATCCTTAACTTCGATATCAACGATATTACTTTGTCCTCCTAAACCATTTAATAAGTTTAGCGCTTTGTTACCTGATTTTTTAGTACTTTTATCTAAAGAAGCTTCTACACCTTGTAAAGCTAATTCACTTGCTAGTGCTCCTTCTTCTCTTCCTAAAGTTTTATAATTTCTTCATTTAATCAGACCATAGAAACCAAAGAAGTAACATGGTGCCATGACTAATCCAGTAACAAAAACTCAATAGAATCCAGTAGCCTTACCTAATGCTTGAGGCATGATGCCAAAGAAAGAAAAGTCAATAAATCCAGCAGCAAATCCTTGTCCAACAACAACATTTAAACAATATGCCATCATGAAACTAATTCCTGCTAAAATTGCATCTAATAAGAAGGCTAATGGTGCCACAAATAAGAATGAGAATAGGATTGGTTCTGTAATTCCTGTTAAGAATGATGTCAGAGCAGCAGAACCTAAGATACCAGCAACAGTTTTCTTGTTTTCTGGTTTAGCTAACATTCACATTGCTAACGCAGCAAATGGATAACCATATTGCATAAAAGCAAATCGTCCACTCATGAACATTGTTCCTGGTGTTTGCATTAAATGAACTCCAGTAGCACTAGAACCAAATTGTGCAAAGAATATTGAATATGCACCACTAAAAACATCACCACTAGCATTCATTCAAGTTCCGCCAACTGCAGTGTATCAGAATGGTGTGTATTGCACATGATGCAATCCTGTTGGAACTAGTAGTCTTTCAGTCATCCCAAAGAACATAGCAATAAAAGCGCCACCAACAGTTGGCTTAAAGTCTGCACCGTTTATTTCTCCTAGTCCAGCTTCAGTTTTAAGATTCATTGCCGCTCCCATACCTTGTCCAATTGCTTGGAATCCTTTTAGTAAGGCTGGTCATAGGAAGAAGAATCCAATTCCCATCCCTAACCCTAAGAAAACAGCTAGAATTGGAACAAATCTTTCGCCCGCAAAAAAAGCAAAAATTCTTGGCATACGAATGTTATAAGAGTGATTATGGATAACTGAAACTAATCAACCTACCAAAATTCCACCTAAAACAGATGTGTCAAAAGTATTGCTTATTCCTAAAATATTGGCAAAAAAACCTGAATATTTATTATCATTATCAGCAAATGACTTACCATTGGTTAAATTTCATGGATCAAATCCAGCATATAAACCACCGTCTCTTGTTACTGGGAAAAATAATCCTGAAATAACTGCTGTCATAACAGCAAAAGTAATAAACCCAGATAGAGCAGCCACTCCTTTACTTGCTTTAGCAAATCCAAAAGCAATTGATATCGCAAAAACTACTCCTAAATTAGCGAAAACAACATTCCCAGCAGCTTTCATAATAACAAATATATTAATCAAACCAATTGGAATATGTGCTCCTTGAGTATCATTTAAATTTTGAAAAGCAGCAGATAAACCACCACCTATTCCTAATAGTAACCCAGCAATTGGTAATACCGCGATTGGTAAGACAATAGCTCGAGATAAGTTTTGCAACCTACCAAATAAATGCCCACCAATTTTATTGAAGTGCATTTTAAAATTAAACTTATCACTACCATCAGAAGTATTTTTACTTTTTCTGGTAAAAAGTTTAGTCATTACAACTTTCCCCTTTCTTAAGATATACAATATTTAGTTTTCTTATAAAAACTAAATTTCTCTCTTATTATATTTAATTATTGGAAAAATAATATGTTTATTTAAATAAAAAAAATAATTTAAAATTTTATTCACATATTGCGATAAATTTCTAAATTACTATGTATTAGTCATAAAGTAAGAAACTTTAATTAATTAATTCCGTTATTTTTATTAATTTAATTAATATTCTTGTAATGCCCTAGAAGTTTGCAATACTTCATAACTAATAATAGTAATTAAGTTAATAATTTAATAATTTAAATCTTCCCCCAGATAATTATATCGCTATTAAATGCTAAAATAAAAAAATTAGCAAATTTAATTGCTAATTTTTTACTGGTAGTCAAATATCAATGCCAATAAACTTAGTAATTAGGCTACCAATACAAAAAGTTAGAGCTAGAACTGTTAGTAAATATAAAATTCAAGCTTCCTTAACCTTACTGTGATCAAGAAATTTATTAAAAGGAATTGCCTTAACTGCAATTGCACTAACAATAAAACTTAATAAGTAAACTGTCAACTCAATTCCCCATCTTAACAAACTGCTATCCATCGCTACTCCTGACTAGTACTATCTTTTTTTTCACTAATACTTGCTTGATTTTTCACACCTGATGTATTGTCAATCTTATCAGTGATGATTCTAACATCATGTAAGGTCGTAATTAAAAGTCCACCCGCAATACTTAAGTTATGCGGTTGATTGTTAATGCGATACATCATATTAGAAATTGCAATGTTAGCAATCAATGGTGTGTGTCACTCTAAAATAGTGATGTAACCTTCTGTTGTCTTGATGTTAACACTATCAACAGTACCATCAAAAAATATGCCATCTGGAGTAATAATTTTTAACTTTAAAGCCATGATACCTCACTATTTTTATAAGTTTTTTGCTTTTGTTCTGACTTCTTCAATTGAACCAACATATAAAAATGCTTGTTCAGGCAAATCGTCACACTTACCATCTAAAATTTCTTTAAAACTAGCAATAGTTTCTGCTACTGGAACATAAACTCCTTTATGTCCTGAAAATTTTTCAGCAACATGGAAAGGTTGAGAAAAAAAGTTACGAATTCTTCTTGCTCTACCCACAACTAGTTTATCTTCTTCATTCAACTCATCCATCCCTAAGATGGCAATAATTGGTTCTAATTCTGAGAAACGTTGTAAGACTTGTTGTACTTTTTGACCTGTTTCATAGTGCTCTTGACCAACAATGTCTGGATCTAACATTCTTGATGCTGATGCTAAAGGGTCTACAGCAGGATAAATACCTAAAGCTGCAATACTACGATCTAGCACTGTTTTGGCATCTAAGTGAGCAAAAGTTGTTGCTGGAGCAGGGTCAGTTAAGTCATCCGCAGGAACGTAAACAGCCTGAACAGATGTAATTGAACCTTTATTTGTTGAAACAATTCTTTCTTGTAAGGCCCCCATTTCAGTAGATAAAGTAGGTTGGTAGCCAACAGCTGAAGGCATTCTTCCTAATAAAGCAGATACTTCACTACCAGCTTGAGTAAATCTAAAAATATTATCAATAAACAGCAGCACATCTTGTTGCTTTTCATCACGGAAGTATTCAGCAATTGTTAGACCTGTTAGCGCAACACGCATTCTAGCACCTGGTGGTTCAGACATTTGCCCAAAAACCAATGCTGTCTTGTCCAACACACCAGCTTCAATCATTTCATAGTATAAATCATTTCCTTCACGAGTTCTTTCACCAACACCAGTGAAAACAGAAATCCCACCATGTTCAATGGCGATATTGTTAATTAACTCTTGTACTAGCACTGTCTTGCCAACACCAGCACCACCAAATAAACCAATTTTTCCACCTTTAGCATATGGCACTAATAAATCAATAACCTTAATCCCAGTTTCTAAAATCTCTGACTTAGTTTGTAAGTCTTCAAAATTTGGCGCTGAATGATGAATTGGATGAGTTTCTTTTGTCTTGATTGGACCTTTTTCATCAATTGGTTCACCCAAAACATTAAACATTCTTCCTAAAGTTTCTTCACCTACTGGCACAGAAATTGGATGACCTAAGTCAACTGCATCTAAACCTCTTGTTAGTCCTTCTGTTGGTCCCATTGAAATACAACGAACAACATCATCACCAATATGTTGTGAAGCTTCAACAATTAATTGCTTATCATGATTAGTGATACTAATTGCGTTATATAAATTAGGTAAATGGTTGTCATTAAATCTGATGTCGATTACTGGTCCAGAAATTTGGACAATTTTTCCAACCTTTTGTTCTTCAGCTTGAGCATCAGTAGTATTTTTAGTGCTAGTACTTTTTACGCTAGCTTTTTCTACTTTTGCTGGGGCTGATTTTTTAGTTGTTGCTTTTTTTGCTTCTGCCATTTTTTTCTCCTTACTTAGTTAGCTTGATGTTTTTTGAGCATCAGCACCACCAATAATTTCTGATATTTCTTGAGTAATTGCACCTTGTCGTGCTCTGTTGTAGTGAATTAGTAAATCATCTTTCATATCCCGAGCATTGTTAGAAGCATTCTCCATTGCTACTCTTCTTGAAGCTTGCTCAGAGACTTGCGATTCAATTAGTGCTCCATAAATAATTGCTCCGATATAAAGGGGGATTGCTGTTTCAATCACAGTTCCAGGACTTGGTTCAAAATCTGTTAGCACTAAACTACCTTTTGTTTCTTTGCTCTCACTAACAATTGGTAGTAAATCAATAATTGTTGGTGTCATTGTTACAGTATTAATATATTTAGTATAAGCAATTTTAATACTATCAACACTTTGATCATTAAATTGTGACATTAAAGTCAACGCAATATCCTGTGAGTCATTATACGTTGAGTTAATATTAAAATTGAGATACTCTTTAATCACAGTTTTATGATGATTTTTAAAAAATGTCACTGCTTTGCTACCAATCGCAATAATCTCATCATCAGCCTTTAGTTGTGGTAGCACCATTTTATTAAGATTACTATTGAATCCTCCACATAAACCTAAACTAGAGTTAAAAACAACTCATAAAGTTTTTTTAGGTTCAATTGGCTTATCTTTAATATACAGAGAATTCTCTAGTTTTGGCAATAATTGATGAAAAGTATCGTAAACTTCTGAATAATAAGGTTTAATAGCTTCAATTCGCTTACCAATTCGTTTCAACTTCGCTGTTGCAACTAATTGGGTTGCTTTAGTTATCTTATAGTTAACTTCAATCACTTTGATTCTTTGACGAATTTGTTCCATACTTTGAGCCATCAATCTTACCTCCTTAATTTATTTTTTAACTGAATCTGCTAAAATCTTTCATTCTTGAGCAGTACCATATTTGCTAAAGTCATATTTAGAAATTTTAGTTGTTAGATCGTAAACAACATGAGCAATTCCTTCACTAATGTTTTTCATCAACTGGTCATCAAACTCTAACTTTTCTTGTAACTTTTGATAGTCAGTACGTTGATTCTTAGCAAAATAAGAAATTACTTCTTTTTTAAAGTCAGCCATCATCTCAACTGGTAGTCACTTAATCACTTTGTTTTTAATTGCTAACAAAATAATCACTTGATTAATTTGACTTAAAGGATTATTTTGCTTTTGCTTTAACAACTCAATTGCTCTTTTTCCATGCTCAATCACATTTCTAGTGTTCTCATCTAGATCTGAACCAAATTGTGAAAAAGCTTCTAATTCACGGAATTGTGCTAGTTCTAATTTCAAACTGCCAGCAACTTGTTTCATTGCTTTGATTTGTGCTGCAGATCCAACACGAGAAACTGACAATCCAACATCAACAGCTGGACGTACTCCCGAGTTAAATAATTGTGTCATCAAGAAGATTTGACCATCAGTAATTGAGATGACATTAGTTGGGATATAAGCAGAAATGTCACCAGCTTGTGTTTCAATAATTGGTAGGGCAGTGATACTTCCTCCACCATACTTATCATTTAATTTTGCAGCTCTTTCTAACAATCTTGAGTGCAAATAGAAAACATCACCCGGATAAGCTTCTCTACCTGGTGGTCTTCTTAAAAGTAAAGAAATAGAACGATAAGCAACGGCATGTTTACTTAAGTCATCATAAACAATCAGAACATCCTTACCTTGTTCCATTCATTCTTCAGCAATTGTTACTCCAGTATAAGGAGAAAGATATTGTAAAGGTGCTAACTCACTAGCTGTGGCGCTAACAATTGTTGTGTACTCCATTGCTCCTAATTGTGTGAACTTTTCAACAATTTGAGCAACAGTTGAAGATTTTTGACCAATTGCGACATAAACACAATAAACATTTTTGCCTTTTTGATTCAAAATTGTATCAATTGCAATTGTTGTCTTTCCAGTTTGACGGTCACCAATAATCAATTCTCTTTGACCCTTACCAATTGGAATCATCGCATCAACAGCAATCAGACCTGTACTTAATGGTTGAGAAACAGACTTTCTTGTCATAACCCCTAAAGCAATTCTTTCAACTGGACGACTTTTAGCACCTTGAATTGGTCCTTTACCATCAATTGGTTGTCCTAAAGCATTCACAACACGCCCTAAAAGTTTGTCCCCAACAACAGTTTCAACAACATTCCCTGTTCTTTCAACCATATCATTTTCTTTTACACTGGCATCACTTCCCATCAAAACAACACCAACAGTATTTTCTTCTAAGTTCAGAACCATACCATAAGTGTTTGAACTAGGAAAGAACACTAACTCACCATTCATCGCCTTATCCAAGCCATTAACTAAAGCAATCCCATCTCCGACAGTAAGAACCATCCCTTCTTCGTTAGAAACGATTTTCTCACCATAGTTTTTAATTTGGGCTTTGATTATCTCTGCAATTTGATCAATGTTTAGGGACACTTGAACTACCTTCCTTCTTGATTATTTCTTAATAAGTCATTTCTTAATTGGTCAACTTGTGCTTTAACTGACCCATCAAAAACTTGATTTTTGACTTTAATTTTAACCCCAGCGATTAAATTTTCGTCAATTTTGTTAACTAACTCAACAGTTTGCTTAGTAACTAGTTTTACTTTTGCTTCTAACTTCTTCATTTGTGTGCTACTTAATGGCACAACTGAGTAAACAACACCATATTGAACACCGTAATAAGCGTTACACTCTTTACGAAATTCTTTTAAAATTAGTAATACGTAACAAAAACAATTTTCTTGCGCTAAAAGTAAAAGAAAGTTCACCATATATTTAGCAAATTGCTTAAATGTTGTTCTAATGATAGTAGCTTTTTCTGAAAATGGTAGCACTGCACTATCAATAATATGGAGAAAGTCTTGATATTTAGTAAATAAATCAATCAAAATGACTGATTCATCACTATATTCTTTTACTTCTTTTTCTTCAACAATTAATTGGAAAAAAGCATGACTTCAATTAGTGACTATTGTTTCATTAATCATAATTTCTTAAACCTTTAAAATTCGTCAATAAAATCATCAATTAGCTTTTGATGCTTTTTAGCACTAATTTCTTCCTTTAAAATCTTTTTTGCTACCTGTAAAGATATCGATTCAATCTCTTGCTTAATCTGCTTTTCTGCTTCTCTACGTTGTCTTACAATATCATGCTTTGACTGATTAGTAATACGCATTGCTTCTTCGTTAGCCTTATCAATGATTTCTTTTCTTTCATCATACGCTTTATTCTTAGCAGCACTAAGGATATCATCTGCTGATGTCTTAGCAGAATTTAATCTTGCGATTGCTTCACTACGATCTTGATTAGCTAACGATTGCTTACTTGCTGCATCATCTAATTTACTTCTAATTTCTAAATGTCTAGCATTCAACATCTTACGAAATGGATTATAAACTCAACGTCAAAGAACTAACAGCAACACAATTGTCGAAATGATGTGAGCAATTAAAACTGGAATATTAGGAAATAATTGATTGATGATCTCATCACCATCAATCGCCTCTGCTAAAATTGCAAATAAATTCATAAAAACACAACCTTAATCTTTTTAGCTAAGCAACGAAAATTAAAATTAAAGAAATAACTAAACCATAGATAGCACCAGATTCAGCAATCGCTGCTCCAATAATAAACATATTTCTAATTTTCGATTCTACTTCTGGGTTTCTTGCAACCGCTTCAACAGCTTTCCCAGCTGCATACCCTTGTCCAATCCCTGTTCCAAAACAAGTGATAATAGCAAGACCTGCTCCAACAAATTTTAATCCTTGCCCAACATCACCTGTTGTTTCTAAAAGATTTCAAATGTGACTAAAAAATACTGTAATAATATCAAGATGACTAGCATCAGCAAATATGTTCATAATTTTCTCCTTTGGTTTTTCTCTATTAATATTTTATTAAATTTTCTTATTGAAAATAACAAAATATATTTAAACTATTTTTTTTCTTTTAAAAAACGATCTAAGAATTCACGTTCATTTTCTAAAATTTCAGTTAAATGTGATTGTTTGTGCTTCTTACGATATTTCTTTGGAAGCTTAATTTCTACTTCAGATTTTTGATCAGTTACCATTTGTAATTTTCAGTAAACAATTGTCAACATCCCAAAGATTAGTGCCTGAATCGAGCCAGCAAACAAATCAAAATACATATGTAGAAATGGAGCAATGCCACCAATTAAAAAGTTTGCTTGACCAATAATTGGAATCTTAGCTCAAATTTGTCCTGTAACTCCGTAAAGTAAACTAAGGATAATCGCTCCCCCCATAATGTTTCCAAATAAACGGAAAGATAAAGAAATTAATGGGGCAAACTGAGTAATCAACTCAATTGGGTTAATATACTTTTTAAAAAATACTAATTTTTGAAATTTAATCCCAACATAGTAAATTCCTATAAAAGTTACTAAAGCTAATGATAAAGTTACTGTATAAGTTGATGCTGGAGATTCAAGACCAATAATTGAAAGCCAGTTACCAATCAAAATATAAAGAATTAAATACATTAAGTAGACAGTTAAATTTTTATATTTAACACCTAAAACTTCAATAACCATCTTTTCAATGTATTTAACAATTAACTCAACCACCAAGACAATCCCTCTTGGATCATCATCAGATTTCATTTTCTTAACCTTACGGCTGTAAATGAAACTAATAGTAACAATGAAAACTGTGGTAATAACAATTGTCACTAATTGCGGCATGATTTTTCAATAATTTCAATTATCCATTCCCGCTGCTATTAACATTTTGTTTTTTCCTTCTTTCCTTGTCTAAAAAATAAAAATTCACTAGTTATAGTAGCAAGCACTAATAGCGAAAATCCACCAAGTATACTAAATCAATTGAAAGAATTAAAAACTATTGCTAGAGTAACTATCGCTCCATAGAAAGCAATGCGAATTAAAAATGTAAAATAAGCTAGAACTTGCTTAAAAGTAGTTTTGCTAAAAAATCACTTGCTTGTTGATGCTAAAATTAAAAAACCAATAAAACTGCCAACAAATCCTAAATTAAAACCATTGATTATCATTCATTGATTACTAATAACATTGATTAAACTAAATAGAACAACATTAATTAATAATCAATAAACTAACATCACAACACTAACTCGATAAGTATTGTTAGTTTTAAAGTTAGATTTATTTTGTGCCAAAAATTCGATCACCTGCATCACCCAATCCAGGAATAATAAAGCCATGTTCATTTAATTTTTCATCCAATGAGGCTAAGTAAATTTTAACATCTTTATGCTCTTTATGGATTTTATTGATACCTTCTTGAACTCCAACAATACCAATGAAGACAATATTCTTAACACCAATACTTTTTAATTTCTTAATTGCTGCTAGAGTACTACCTCCTGTAGCCAACATTGGATCTAAAATATAAACTAAAGTATCTTCATGATTGCTAACATTAGGATACTTAAAGAAGTATTCTTGTGGTTCTAAAGTTGCTTCATCACGATACATACCAATATGACTGATGATTGCATTAGGTATCAAATGTTCAAGACCATGAACCATACCTAACCCTGCTCGTAAAATTGGACAAAGGACAATTTTCTTTGCTAGTGTTTTACCTTGCATTTGAGCAATTGGTGTTTCAATAGTAACATCTGCTAAAGGAACATCTTTAAAAACCTCATAGGCCATTAAACTAACAATCTCAGTTAGATTTTCTTGAAAATCTTTCTTTTCTGTTTTCTTATTTCTAATTCTTGTTAGCTTATCTAAAATTAATGGATGATTAAGAACAAAAACATTACCATTATTTGATTGATTTGAAGTAGCTTCTGTCATTTATGATACGCTCCTTTGGTGAAATATTCTGCTTTCGATAATTAGTTTCTTACTAAATTATACTTAATAAAAAATTCTACGCCTTTGTTTCTAATAATTCAACCATAATAATAAAAAATAGTTAGATATACTAACTATTTTTATTGAGTTCAGCGTTCTAATTTTGCAATTGAGGTAATATATTTTTTTCCAAATAATGTTGACATAACTGGATGTTCAATTTTAAAGAATTCAGCACACTTCTCTTGCATTTCTTTTAATGTAATATTAGGTTCAATAAATTCGCCATCTTTGTAGCAAAACTGACAGTATTTCATACTTAAAGTCTTATTTGCTTCTAATCCTTTGTTTTCATCTTTTTTAATTGACATCGCACAACTTTGACATTTCTTATAACTTTGATTTTCAGTCATTTGAATTCCTCTTTCTAAACCTAAAAATTTTGTTGACTTTTCTTAATGCAACTCTATTATATCAAATAACTAAAGCAAGTAAGTTAAATTCAAACAAGTAAGAAACTTAAGCATTTCATTATATGTTTGAAATAGCAAGAAATAACTACGTTTCTGACAATTGAACCCAACTCCAGGAAAAAATTCTTTTCTTTGAATTAAAGTATTCTTTTCTCAAAAAATTGTAACATTCTTAATTTTATTCAAAGTAATTGTTTCTGGTTCTAAAGGATGATAGAGATAAACCTTACTTTTAGTTACTAATAAATCAATTTTATTTAACGGAACAAATTTTGAAGTACCCAAATTAATAATTTTATAATGATAGAAAGTTTCTAACTTATTAGCTTCTAGTAAACTTGAAACATTAAAATTTTTTTCATTGATAACTCTAGCAGGACTATCATAATTTCCAATCACTGCTTTGTTACAAAAATAAATATCTTCTTTTATTTCATCTATTGCAACTGGTAGTTCTTTAATTTCAATTTTTTTAAGTTGGGCGTTTTGATAATTATGATTTAAATCTTTAGCAAAGTTATTTAAAACTGCTTTACGATGCTTTTGAAATAATGATAGTAAAAAAGTTACTAAACAAATTGTCAGTACTAAAATTACTGTTAGAACAATGATACTAATTACATTCATTAGATACTCCTTTTTTTAAGAACGAATTATTTTTTTAGTGACGCTATCATAAATAGTTGATTCTTCAGGCTTTGAAATTTTTCCACTTACAACATATTCTAAAAAAGGTAAATTAATTTTGCTAGAATCATTAATTGGCTTTTGACCACTGATATTACAACTAGTAGCTGCTAGTGGTCCAACAGCAGCAATAATTTTTTGTACTAAAGGATATTTAGTAACTCTAATTGCAACACTATCTCATTGTTGTCAGTACTTAATTTTATCTAACAACTCTTGCTTTTTCACAATCACTGTAACATGACCTGTTGCATATTGATCTTCTAAATATCTAACTAAATGATCATCGAAAATCCCAATCTCTTTTGCTTGCTCTCAATTAGCTACTAAAATTTGTAGTGCCTTTGTTATAGGACGCTTTTTCATTTCATAAATCTGTACAATAGCTGATTCATAATCATACTTGCAAACAAGTCCATAAATTGTATCTGTTGGTAAAGCAACAACACTGCCCGCATCAATGATGTCAACAATTTGACTAAATTCAGTTGGTTCAACAACAGTCATGATAAGACTCCTTTAATTTACCTAAAAATATGAAAAAATTATATCATTTAGTGCTAAAAAGTCAAAAAACATAAAAAAATAAAAGTCTAGTTTCGCACTAGACTTTTATGAGATAAAGAATTGCTACAAACTTGAATTAATTTTTTGATACTTGTGATTTTAATATTAAAATTATTCTTAATTAAATTGAGATACGAACTCATTCAATCGTATTGATATAAATTATTTGAATTATTAATTAAGATAAAAATAAAATGAATTGGGTTTCTTTTATGAAAAAATAAAGGGTTTTTTAAATAAATTAGGATAATAGGTAAATCAATATTATTAATGGGGATTAATTTATGTACTAAGAGAATATTTGCTTCAGAAAATTTCTGATCAATAAAGGCATCTTTTAAATCAAAATCAATTCAATTTATTTTAAACTTCCTAATTAACAATGCTTGAAACAATGTTAAAAAAGTTTTTAAGCTATAGAATTTTTGTTTTAGAAAGAAATCAAGAACTAAGATTGATGAACTAATTTTATTAAACATTATCTTTTCAATCATTAAATCAATACTTGTTTGTAGTTGATTTAAAGTTAAATGATGATATTTAATTGGGAGAATTTGCTCAAATTGCGATAATTTTAAAGAGGGAGTATCATCAAGCAAAATCATATACTGCTTATTTAAAATATTCCATTGATAAACATTATTATTTATATCTAAGGATTTTAAAATAATGTTTGGATATTTATTCTTAATAAATAAAAGCACTTTATTTAACTCAGAATAAGAGGCTAGATTTTCTTGATAATAGAGAGGAATTATTCAGTTTTTTTGACTGTTTCGCAAGTAAAGACTATTAAAGTTCATCAATCAATAATCATTGACAAATAAATTAAAATTGATGTTAATGTTAAATTGCTTAAAAGCAAAGTTAATAATATTAAGTATTTCTCAACCATAGAAATAAGAATCATCATTTGAAAAAGGACTTTTTTTAACCTCATTAAAATTAAAAGACTGATAAAGATTAAACAGGAATCTTAAGTAATTTTCTGTCAGAAAATTATTAAGCGTTAATTTAAAGTTTTTAACTAATAATGTAAGCTGATATTTTTTAAAAATTAAATCTTTGATCAAATTCTTAAGTTCAAGCATTAGTTTTGAAAACAAACTATTATTAAAATGCTTCTGATTAAAAAACATTACAGATTTAAGATAATCCATTTCATGTTGATTAAATTTCAAAGCAAAATTTCTTTGTAATAAATTAATTAATTCATCACAATGTTTTTTGATCGTCTTTTCGCAATTAACTAATTGCGTTAAAAGCTGATGACAATCGTAATTATTTAGTAATTTATCAATCTTTATTCTTCTAACGACCATAATCAAAAAATATAATATTTCAGAATAATAGAATTTATAAATGCTACTATTTACCAATACTTCTTTCAATTTGTTAATAAGATGAAATAAATTAGATTCTAAATAATTACTAGGATTTGAAGCATTATGACTAAGATTGATTAAAATATTTGTTGCAAGTAATCGCAAATCTTGCTCAGAACCAGCTAACAATCATCCTTTTTTAGTTTTAAACTTCAAGCTAAGATTCAATTGATAATATTGAAAAAAACTATTAATTAAATCTAACTGTTGTTTCAAACTATATAAATTACCACTAGTAAAGCTAATCAATTTACTATTAGATAAAGGCTGATTCTCTCAAATAAAAAACAAAAGTAATTGATAAGTTTTTATCTCATTATTATTTGAAAGTTTAAGAAATTTTTTTAGTAAATTATTAATCGCAAAATCAGAATTATCTCCAATGAGAATTAATCGATCTTTACTTTTAATAATCTTACAATTACTAATTTCTGATAACAAAGTGTTAATTCTTTGAATATCCCTTTGTAAGGTTCTAATAGTTAATGAAAACTTTGCTGTTAGATAAGTTAAGGAAAGAGATTGTGAGTTATTTTGAAATTCTTTTAATATTTCAATAAACCGCCCCATTAAATTGCCTCCATTATCCTAATTAAAAAGATATGGAGCAATTTCCTTTTTCAAATATAAAAAATATCATTATCTCAATGAAAAAAATAATGATATTTAAATTTAAATGTATGTTATAATCCTTTGCTGCTAATAAATAAAAAGCGTCAATGATTTTGATAGTCTTTTTCAAATCAATAAAAATAACTACTAAATTTTTCTGCTAACATTTTTTCAAGCGCTTGCTTCTGATCAAAGCCAATTTCTAAAGCAAGCAAAAAATCTGGTTTTGTATAATTTAAAACTGAAGCAAAAATTCTTTGATAGAATTCCAGCCCACCATCATCAGCAAATAACGCTAGTTCTGGTTCATGAGCTAATTTACTAATTTGATAAGTATCAGAACTCTTTTCAATATAAGGTGGATTACAAACAATCAAGTCAAATTTGCTCTCTGCTAAATTAACAAATAAATCACTAGTAACTAACTTAACGTTAACTAACTGATGTAAGTTTTGATTCAAACGAGCAGTATCTAAAGTTTTAGTACTAATGTCACTAGCAATAAAATTTCAATTTGCTTTTTTTAAAGCCATACTAATAGCAATACACCCACTACCAGTACACAAATCTAGCACGTTTAGTATTTTTGAAGCAAATAGCTTTTCTGCATAAAATAAAGCGCGATCTACTAAAATTTCAGTTTCATTTCTTGGGATGAGCACATTCTTGTCTACTAAAATTTTGTTGCCATTAAAAAAAACATAGCCAAAAATATATCCTAATGGTAGACCATCAGCATATTGTTTGACTAAAGCTAAATATTTTTTTAAAAACTTTTGATCATATTTAATTGTGTTGAGATTGGAATACAATCAAACTAAATCCTTATTCAACAAATTAACTAAAATTATTTTGTTGACATTTTCGTTATCATTAACTGTTCTAGCAAGATTTAAAAATTGATAAATTTGCATAATTAAAGTTGATCTTTACCTTTTTTGCGTTTGAATAAACTTTTAATTCATAAAATTAAGATTGCTATCGTAAAAATAACTAAAAAAGCAAGCGATAAAATTGCAATAATTGGAAATAAGATAATGTAAACAATTAAAGATAAGAAAAATGTGTAATTGTTAGTTCTTGCAATATCCAATGCTTGTAAGAAAGGTAGATTTCTTCATAATAGATAATGAAATAATAATGTTGTCGTTGTACCAAATCAAACAAACATCATTAAATATCAAGTATGAGAGGGATTAGTTTGAATAACTAAAAATGCTACAAACATTCCAATAGTCAACATTAAAAAAATAATGGTAATTAAAAAGAAAAGTTTAATTCGATTGCCAAAAACTTGGAAATTCATTTTTGAAAACACCTCAAATATTCTACTATTAATTATAATTGAAAAAATGAAACTAAACTACTAATTTAGTTTCATAACTTCATTCTCTAAATTTTCTAGTTTTCTTCTTTCTTCTGCGCTAATCAAAGCGAGAATAATTTCATCTAAGTTACCTTCAATCACTTGATCTAATTTATTTAATGTTAGACCAATACGATGATCGGTAACACGATTTTGTGGATAATTGTAAGTTCTAATTTTTTCTGATCGTTCACCAGAACCAACAGCATTTTTTCTGATGTCACCAATTTCACCTTGTTGCTGCGATAATTGGAATTCATAAAGCTTAGCTCGTAAAACACGCATTGCTTTATCTTTGTTATCATGCTGACTACGACCATCTTGTGAGGTCACCACTATGCCTGACGGCAGATGAGTGATTCTTACTGCTGAATCAGTTGTGTTAACATGCTGACCACCTGCTCCACTAGAACGATAGGTATCAATTTTTAAATCGTTAGGGTTGACGTTCACATCAATCTCACTTGCTTCTGGTAGTACTGCTACAGTAGCAATTGAAGTGTGAATTCTACCTTGCGATTCAGTTTTTGGTACTCGTTGAACACGATGTGCACCAGCTTCATATTTTAATTTTGAAAATACTTGCTTACCACGAATCATAAATGCAATATAAGTGAAACCTCCTGAAGGAGATTCTTTTGCTTCAATTGTTTCAACTTTTCAATTTTGATTCTCGCTATACTTTAAATACATGCGATATAAATCACCAGCAAAGATATTAGCTTCTTCTCCACCAACAGCACCACGAATTTCAAAAATAACATTCTTGTTGTCGTTGTCATCTTTTGGAATTAAAATCAATTGTAATTTTTCTTCTGCTTCAATTAGCTTTTGTTCGTTAGCTTTAATTTCTGCTTTCAGCATTTCAACTAACTCAGCATCTTTTTCTGATTCTAAATATTGCTTTTCTTCAATCAAACTATTTTTAATTTTTTGATAAACTAAAAATTGATTAATAATTGGCTCTAATCTTTTTTGCTCTTTACTTAATTCAGTGTATTTTTCTCTTTGACTTTTGATATCTAAAGTCAAAAGTTGTTTTTCAATTTCTTGATACTTTTGCTCAAGTAAATTTAATTGTTGTAAAATTTTTTCATTAATCATTTTTAAAAGCACCTAACTTTTATTTTAAAACTTTATGATCCTTGCGACATCTAGCTTCATATTTTTCTTGTGCGCCAATCTCAATAATTGGATCATTATAACTTGCTTCCTTACCATTGATGATTCTTTGTGTTCTTGTTGCTGCTGCACCGCAAACAACACAAATTGCATCTAATTTTGTCACAAACTCTGCTCTTGGCAGGATAGCTGACATAACTTCAAAAGGCTCAGCACGAAAATCTTGATCTAAACCAGCCACTATCACCTGCTTATTATTATTCGCTAATTGATCTAAAATTTCAACAATATTTTTATGGAAAAATTGAACTTCATCAACTGCTATTGCATTAACATTCTTATTTTCTTTCTTTGCTAAGATTTTTAAAATCTCTTCTGGCTGATTACGATCAATCATAATTGCTTGAATTGAGACACCTTTATGAGTCACAACTTTAGTTGTTGCGTAACGAACATCTATTGTTGGTTTGAAAACTAAAACCTTTCGGTTAGCGTATTGCAAACGAATTATACGACGAATAAATTCTTCTGTCTTTCCGGCAAACATGCATCCTGCAATTACTTCAATTCAACCATCATTATAACGATTATACATTCCAACTTCTCCTTTTGCTTCCAATTATTTAATATTTGGTGCTAAATTTGCTAATTTATCTAAAGCATTGAATAAATTCTTGACAATTGCTAGATTTTCTAATCTTGCTCCTGCTGCGCTATCGTGGCCTCCACCACCAAACTTTGCAACAACATCATTAATTTTTCATCTTGCACTTCGGACACTAATTTTAAAATCTGAAGTTATGGCGTCTTGACAAGCAATAAATCAAATTTTAATTCCTTTGATGTTACTCATTAAATTAACTTGATTAGTAAAATCTTCTCTGATTAAAGTTATTTTTGCTTTCTTATCAATTGCTTTGATTTTATTATTTAATTCTTTCTCTAATTTTAATAATTCTTCTTTTGTAAAAATTAAATAACCAACACCATGACTACTAACTGTAAAATTACTTAAAATGTATCCTTTAATTCAGGCATTTTTTAATTCTTGGATATATAAATTTTCATATAAATCTAAAAGACTAAATTTACTTTCGACTAAAAAACTTGCAACATCAAATGTTTCACTACTAACTGAACGATACAAGAATCTTCCTGAATCAGTTACCAATCCTAAAAATAAATCTCTAGCAGCTTCTTTAGAAACTTTTAACTTTAGTGTCTGAGCTCATTTAGCTGCCACTTGGCAAGCTGCCGAAGCAGAACTATCAACTAAACTTAAAGTACCATAATCATCAACCTCAGGATGATGGTCAATCTTGATAATATTTTTTGCTTCTTGTCAGAACTGACCACTAATTCTTTCTCGATTAGCTGTATCACAAATAATAACTAAAGCATCATGATAGTCACTTTGATTTACAATATCTGCTGGTTTAAAAAATTTCAACATGTAATCAGTCATATCACCTGGAACTAAAACTTTTTTCTTAGGGAAATTTTCTTCAATAATTCTTTTTAATCCTCATTGTGAACCTAAAGCATCTCCATCTGGATTGACGTGACGATGAATAATTATTGTGTTACTTTTTTTAATTAAATCATAAATCTTTTTCGCATTTTTTTTAAAATCATTCCTATCATTCATGATAAATCCTTTCTATCAAGTTCCAATTAATTGTTTATTTTCAGAATCAAAGATATAAATTGTATTCTTAACAATTGAGATTCAACCTTTTGAACCAATTTTAAAATTATTATAATTATAAACTAAAACTTCAAATAAATTATCATCAAAAGTTTTAAAAGTCAAAAGTGATTGTCTTTCATTAATCTTATTAACTTCCTTAATCGTACCACTAATTTTAATAACCTTAGAGAAAAAGGTAAATAATGGTTTTCTGTAACTAAAAATAATATCGCTTGCTTTTAAAGCGATAATTGGAGCATTTTTTAAGTTAGGAAAAATAGCAATTTGCTTATTATAGAAACTTAAAGTTGGCGGGTATCATTGCCCTAAAAAAACATTTAAACCTCTTTTATTCATTTCTTTTAATAAATTTAGTGATAGTGGCTTAGCAGAAATTTCACCAATCTTACCTTGCTGAACAACAAGACCATTTTCAATCACAGCAAGATGAGAAGCAACTAAACTAATTTCTTCATTTGATTTTGAAGAAAAAATAATAATAATTGATAATTTTTTTGCTAGGATTTTTAGTCATTTTGCCAACTTAACCTTATCAGAACGTTCTAACAAGTAAAACGGATTTTCTAACAATAAAACTTTGTTCACAACTACTAATTTCTGAATAACCTTAACAATTCTTCGTTCTAAAAGTGAAAGATCACTATATCTTCTTTTTAATAAACTTGTTAGTTGCAACTCTTCAAAAATAAGACTAATATTGTCATCAATTAAATCACGAAAATCAATTAGCTTATCTTCTAAATCTTTTAATTCTTGATGATAGACACTAGCATCTTCAAATTTTTGATGATCTAAAAGTTTTTTGTGATAAATTTCAATCTCATGTCTGATGTTTTTTAGCAATAGTTGCATTTCATCAGGTAGCAACTGCATTGCGATAAAATCTTGCTTCATGTTAAATTTAATTCTTTGCACTTCAGCTAAGTCTACTCATTCTTCAATGATTTGATCAACTTGTGTGCGAGAAAGATTAATTTTTTTATATGCTAACGCTTGATTTAATTCGTTACTAAAAATTTGATTGTGATTGTTACAACTTTTTAAAGTAGTACGAATTTGCTTTCTAGTTAGAAAAATCTTATCTTCTAAATAACTATTTATTTCATCAATAATGAAAGGCATCTCATTTAATTCAAATTCTTTTTTTCTTTTCTTTGGTGGTTCGCAACCACAAATACAATCGCCAACTAAATTTTCCAAACTAGAAATACGATCTTGAAGCGATTGATAAAATAACAAATTATTGTTCACAATCATATTTTCTTCTTCAGCATTAAGTTTTCTAATTAAAACTTCTGCTAGTTCTTCACCACCAGGAAAATTAAATTTATTCTTAGCAAATCTTTCATGAAATTCATTAATTTGTGTTTCATATTCTTTGATAAATAAATTTCTTGATGTTTGAGTTTCATTGATAAATGCTTTAATCAATTTAATAACTCTAGCTTTAAATTCTGCCCGATTTAAATTTCTACCAGTATTTTTTAAACTTGCAATATCAATCTTAACTTTAGTATTATTTCGCCCTATTGCTTGTAAAAATGGTCTGACTGATTTTGCTGTTTTGATAAGATTATGACGAACTGAAAAAAGCTTATTTCATTGAAATTGATTGCTAGCTAAATAAGCAATCTGTCTTTCTCAACCAGGAAAATTATAAGTAACATCTTCTTCATTTAAAATAATTTGACCAAAGATGATGTTCCCAAAGCCACCAAAGGCTTTTAAAATATTATTTAGGTTATCTTCTTCATTACTAAAAAGTGCTAAGATTATTGGTGAACTAGCATCAAAGCTTCAATTCTTAACACCTTTAGCAATTGTCCATTCTTTAACTTTTAAAGATACTTTCTCACTATTTGAAGAACCATATTTAAGATTTTGATTTAAGCTTCAATCAATCAATACGTCTTTCATAAATTTGCCTATCTTTCTTTATTCTATAAATAATTTTAACTTAAAATTGAAAAAAAATAAGTTAGATAAAAAGAATAATCTCTTTCTAACTAAAAAATGGAAAATAACCTTATGTGGTAAAGTTACTTTCCATTCTTGCTTTATTATTTATTATTTTTTTCTGACTTTGTTTCAACCTTGAAATTATCTAAACTAACCACTTTAGTGTTTTTTGGTTCTTGTTTTGTCTTAGCATCTTTCTTTTCTGGCTTTGCTTCAACTTTCTTACTTGCTTTATTCAAGAAGCGTTCAACTTGACCTTTAGCAGAAAGGAATGATTGTTTTCCAGTATAAAAAGGATGACAATTAGAACATGTATCAACACGAATCTCTGGACCTTTTGTTGAACCAGTAATAAAATGATTACTACATGTTATACAAGTAACCTCAGTTTTAAAATATTTAGGATGAATATTAGCTTGAGCCATAAGTGGCACCTCACTTTAAATTTAATAAAAATTACTTAGAAATATTATCATTATTAATAAAAAAAAGCAATATCTTTTTTAGTTTATTAAATAAAAATGATGTGTTACAATTTTTTTATATATAAAGAAAAGGGGTAGATATAAAATGAAATGCGGTGAGTGTACTAACACAGCTTCTGTTAGCATTACAGAAAATAAAGATTTAGATGCTAACAATGAACTAGCAGTATATTACTATTGTATTGATTGTTATGTTAGTTATAAAGAAAAAAGCGCCAATTAAGGCGTTTTTTTTGTTTTCAATTGTGGAAAGAAGAGAACATCTTTAATACTATGTTGACCAGTAACCAACATAACTAAACGATCAATTCCAATCCCTAAACCTGCTGTTGGTGGCATACCATATTCTAATGCTTCAACATAATCTAAATCCATTTCAGAGGAAGCTTCTTCATTTCCTTTTTCTTTTTCATTAACTTGTTCTTCAAATCTTTGATATTGTTGAATTGGATTATTCAACTCAGAATAAGCATTAGCATACTCCTTACCATTAATAAATAATTCAAAACGATCTGTAAAGTTGAGACTATTTTCACTTAATTTTGATAGGGGTGAAATTTCAACAGGATAACTATAAATAAATGTTGGTTGAATTAAAGTTTCTTCAACAAAATGTTCAAAGAATAAATTAATAATATGACCTACACCAGTATGATGCTTATCAACATTGATTTTATATTCTTTTGCTAAGTTAACTGCTAATTGATAAACTTCTGCTTTTTGTTTTGCTACTTCTTCTTGATTAGGATTACGATCATATTGTTGAATTAGATCATAAATCTTAGCAAAAGATGCGCTAAACTTTTGATCACTAACATTTTTAATTGCATCTAACATTTTAATCTTTTGTCATGGCTTTGCAAAATCTAATTCTACTTTTGTAACTTCACCTTGTTCATTAACAGTTTCTTCAACTAAAGTTAATTTATTGTTGACTTTGTTGATGATGTATTTAAGACAATTTTCTGTTAGATCAAAAAGAAAATTCATATCTTGATAGGCTACATACACTTCAACAGTAGTGAACTCAGGGTTATGCTTTGGACTAATGCCTTCATTTCTAAATAAACGTCCAATCTCATAAACACCTTCAAACCCACCAACAATTAAACGTTTTAAATGTAGTTCTGTAGCAATTCTTAGATAAAAATTACTATCTAATGCATTATGAAAAGTAATAAATGGTTTAGCTGCTGCACCACCAGAAATATCTTGTAAGATTGGTGTTTCCACTTCTAAGTAACCTTGATTATTTAAAAATTCTCTTAAACTATTAATAATTTTAGTTCTTTTAATAAAGATTTCCTTCACCTCTTGATTCATCACTAAATCAAGATAGCGATGACGATAACGATCTTCAATATTTTTAATTCCATGTCACTTATCTGGTAGTGGCTTAATTGCTTTAGCTAACATGACAACTTTAGCAACTTTAACAGTTAACTCTCCAGTTTTTGTACGCATGATTTTTCCTTCAACACCAAAAAAATCACCAATGTCACCATATTCAGAAAATAAATTAAATTCTTTACTATCTAACGAACTAGTATTTAAATAAATTTGAAAACGACCATATTGATCTTGTAAGTTAGCAAAAATAGAATTCTTACCCATAATTCTTTTTGTCATTAATCTTCCAGCAATCTTAATTTGATCATTTGCTGCTTTATCAGATAATTCATCTAATTGTTCTTTGATTTTTTCACTAAATTCTTTAGTTAAAGTTGAACTATTATAATTTCTTTCTCATTTACGACCATAAACATCATAATGTTCTTTTTCTAATTCTAATAATTTTTGATAACGGTTCTCTTCTTGTTCTTTTAGAACACGACCATTAACTAATGTTTCATTTTTGTTTTCCATTAGGTTTCATCCTTTTTATTAATATCATTTATCTTATTTTATCTGATTCTTATTGACAATTAAAGTAGATTATAAAAATAACTTTTTATTTTCATAAAAATTAAATTAATAAAAAAGCACCTAATCTCATAAGAGATTAGGAGAAGGAAGCCTATAACTCCTTGCACGTTTATCTTACATAAATGTACTAACACATTAATATACTATTTAATTAACAATTTTATTTCACAATTTTTAATCTTAATAATTTTATTTTTTAAAAGTAATAATTTTATATAAAATTTATTAATTAATTCATCATTTAATTTTTTTTCAATTGTTTTCAAATTTAAAATATCATTCATTGTAATATTTTTTTGAACTGCTCCAGTTGCATTCTTTAATAAAAAATCAACTTGTTTTTCTATAGCAATTTTAAGATTTAAAGGAATATTACTTCTTAATGTTAATGTTCGTTGATTTGAAACTCAATCGGATTCAAAAATAATTCCTACTGTTCCAATCGTTCCAGACAAACCTGTAACTAAATCACCTATATTAATTAAATTATTTTTTAATACATTTGTTCTAGAAAATTTAAAATCATCAATTATATTTTTGATTGTAAATATTTTATATAAACCGTCATTAATTTTTTCATAACCTTCATATGCATAACCATTTGTTTTTCAAATTATATTTTTTTTAATAGAATCTTGAAAATTTAAAGATCTAGAAAAAAAAGATTTTTCAATATTATTTATTATTTGAATTATTATTTTTTCTAATTTTTCTATAGGTTCAATAATGTCGATTATTTGTTGTTGAGTTTCAATTTTAGGTATAAAAATCATTAATTCTGAAACAACAGGTGGATTAAATTGTGGTTGTCCACTGCCTGTTATCATTTTTTTTACTTGATTTTTATATTTACTGGTTTTAGTTCAATAATAAAAATACTTATTTTTTAATTTTAAATCATCAAAGTGATATCTAACCAAAAAACCTGCAAATACACATTTTTCTTCAGTATCATGAATATAAGTTTCTCCAGCATTAGATCCAACTCTTGATATTAATATATCATCTTTTTTTAAGAGTGGTCCTGAATTTACAAATGTATTAAATATTTTGTTTTTAATATCTGTTTGTCTAACATATTTATATTTTCCTAAACTAAGTGCAGGCAAAGGCGCTCCATATTCAGGATTATCTTTATATAATTCTTTAAGTTTAATTGCCATTATTGAACCTCCTTTGTTTTATTTAATTTTACTCTATATAACAATATATGGAGGAAAAAATGAAAGACTATATAAATTATTTAAAAAGAAATAAATATTCTGAAAATACTATAAAAACATATAAAAGTATTTTAAATATTTATCAGGAAGATTTAAAAGATATAAGATTAGTTAAAAAAAGGCTTACTTTTTATTTTAAAAATCCTAATACAGTTTGAACACACTATAATGTTCTTTGTTCTTATTTAAAATGAACTAAAGATAAAAGATTGGATTCAATAAAAGAAATAAAACTTCCGAGAATTCCAAAAAAATTTATGGTTGTCTTTAACAAAAAATTTTTATTATCACGAACTGAAATTAAAAATACAGATGATTCAGAATTAATTAATAAAAAAATGTTAGTTAGATTTTTATTTGAA
This sequence comes from Spiroplasma platyhelix PALS-1, assembly GCF_021496725.1. Lineage (GTDB taxonomy): Bacteria > Bacillota_I > Bacilli_A > Mycoplasmatales > VBWQ01 > Spiroplasma_D > Spiroplasma_D platyhelix. The sequence goes on along the minus strand of NZ_CP051215.1, from coordinate 35,660 downwards.
ACAGGTCTTCGAGCTGGTGAATTAAAACAAATTATTTTAATTAATAAAAAAACAATAACAGTAGTTGGGAAGGGGAATAAAATTAGAGAGGTATTTCATAATTTCGAAACAACAAAAAAAATTATTTTTAAAGATGTCAGTACAAAAACAATTAGATTATGAACAAAAGATATTCTTGGTGATAAATATACTCCTCATTCAATTAGAAGATCTCATGCAACCCATTTGCTTTTAAAAGGAGCTAATCCAAAAATGGTAATGATGCAATTAGGTCATGAAAAAGTTGAAACAACTTTTAGATATTTACAATTATCAATTGAACAAAACAAAAAAATATATGACAAGTTCTATTAAATAGAACTTGTTTTTTGTTTATTAATGGCAATTATTAAACTTGGTGAATTATCTTTTATTAAAAGAGGGAGTTCACCACGACCAATAAATCAATGATTACAAAAAGATGGGTTAATGTGAGCTAAAATTTCTGATTTAAATGGAAATTTTTTAAATAAAACTAAAGAATTTATAAATCCTATCTGAGAAAAAAAAGGCTTAATAGGGAAATATGGGGATTTATTAATAACTAATTCGGCAACTCCAGGTATTCCTTTTATACAGCTTACTAAAAAAGTTGCGTATCACGATGGTTTTTTAGCAATTAATTGCAATGAAAATTTGATTCTTAAAAAATATTTATTTTATAAACTCATAATAGATAGACCAAAATTAATAAAAATGGGTAATGGTGCAGTTTTTATTAATTTATCTTCTGACATTTTAAAAAATTGGAATGTATACATTCCAAATATTTCTATTCAACAACAAATAATCGACATTATTGAACCAAATGAAAAACTTTTTTTGAAGTATTCAAATTGTGTTAGAATTGATAGTTTTGAAAATGTTCAAAATGATATGAAAGATTTAATCGACATTATTGAACCTATAGAACTAATTGAAACTAAACTCGCAAAAATAAAAAATAAATTAATTAAATTACTAATTGACCTTTATAGTACAAATGTTAAAATACAAAATTCTTTTAATTCTAGAATTAAAATTTTAAATAGTTCCTATGAAGGACAAAATAACTATTTTGCTACAAACGCTATAGGCGAATTGGAAATTGACTACAATAAAATTATTCCACTTACTGGAAAAATTCCTTCTAGAGCTAATATTTCTCCTACCAATGATTCATTTATTTTTTCTAAACTTGATGGAGAAAATAAATTATTTTATTTTAAAGAAAGACCTAAAGAAGTTTTTTCAACTGGCTTTTTTAATTTTAAAACAGAATATCATGACCATATTTTAGGATTTATGCTATCTGATAAATTCAAATTACAAAAAGAACAATATGCAACTGGAACAACAATGCGAAGCATAAATAATCAATCACTAAAATTAATTCAATTAAATGAACCAAAATATAAATCAAATAATATAACAATCATGCTATATGATATAGAAAAAACTTCTAATAAAAGTAAAGAATTAAAATCTAAATTAATCAACTTACTAATAAAATAAAAGAAAGCACTAGACTTCCTCATACTCTAGTGCTTTCTTTATTGCTTCTTCTACTTTTGGAGCTAATTCATTAAATTCTTTAAATAAACTAGAAATTTCTCCTGCTAGTTCTTTAATCTCTTTTTTGATTGCTTCTTTATCAACAACTTCTTCTTTTGAACCAACATATCGACCAGGAACAAAAGAAAAATTGTTCTCAATTAGTTCATCTTTTAAAACTGATTTTGCAAAACCAATTTCTTCAATATATTCAGCATTTTCATGCTTATTAAAAATTTCTACAATTTTATCAACATCCGATGTTTGCAATTCTCTTAATTTTTTAGAAATCATCTTACCTTCAATTGATGATCCAGAAATCATTAATACATTATCTGTTTTTTTATTATTATTAAAAAATCAAATAGAGGCAGGAATTCCAGTTGTATAGAAAAGTTTATCTGGTAATTCAACAATGGCATCAACTTTATTTGTTTCAACTAAATTCTTTCTAATTTCAAGTTCATCTTTTTGTGAAGAAGATAATGAACCATTTGCTAAGACAACAGCCGCTCTACCGTTTGTATTTAATTTAGCAACGATATGTGAAAGTCAGGCATAATTTGCATTTCCTGAAGGAGGAACTCCTCATTTTCATCTTGGATCATCTAATAATCCTTCTTGACCTCATTTTTTCATATTAAAAGGTGGATTTGCCATAATAAAATCAAATTTCTTGTCTTTATGCAAATCGCTGGCAAAAGTGTCAGCAGAAATATCTCCCAAAACACCATTGCCATCTACATCAACTAAAGCAAATCCATTAAGAACTAAATTTAATTTTGCTAATTTTCATGTAACATTATTATATTCTTGACCATAAGCTGTAATGTTTGAAATGTCTCCATGATGATCTTTAATATATTTTTTTGATTGAACTAAAATGCCAGCAGTACCACAAGCAGGATCATAAATTTTTCCTTTCATTGGCTTTAAAATATGAACCATTAATTGAACAATTGATGTTGGAGTATAAAATTCTCCACCTTTTTGCCCTCGATCTTTAAAAAAGTGCCCTAAGAAATATTCATAAATTCTACCAACAATATCTTCTTCTTCATTATCAGAAAAATCTTCATCAGAAAAAATTTTAATTACTTCTCCAAGTTTTTTTTGATCCAATCCTTCTTTGTTATAATTTTTATTAAAAATACCAGCTAGCATTTTATTGCTTATTTCTAATTCAATAAAAGCTTCATCTAATTTTTGCCCTATTTCTGGTTGATTCGCAAATTGCATAATATAATCTCAAGAAGCTTTTTCAGGCACTTTAAAAGCATTATAAGTATAATATAAATCTTCAGCAGAAATCATATCATCTGTCAATCCCTCTGCTATTACTGCTTTTATTCCAACTTTGTTACGATCTGAAATATACTTTAAAGATAAAATCCCTAAAATAACATGCATATAATCTTCAGCTGACATATTACCTCGTAAAGTATCAGCAGCAGATCATAATTTTGCTTCAATATCATTAATATTTGTTGCCATTTAATCATCCCTTCTAAAGAAATCTTTATTTATTTTAATTTGTCTAGTAACCTGATCAACCAAAATACCTGACATATCCGTTAAATGTTCAGGAGGATAGTTATATTTCGTTTTTAGTAAAATTTGTAACTGTATTTTAATTTTAGATCTTACTTTAGGATTATTTTCATATTGTTCAGTTCCACACTCCTTAATTTTATCTAACAAGTCTTCAGCTATTCTTCTAAGAACTTCTGAGTTCTCATGATTTTTCAAGTAGTCATCATTAGAAATCACATCATAAAAAGCTTGTAGTTGTTGATTTTCAAAATCTAATGGTTTATTTGTTTCTTTAGTTACTTCTTTTCCTAATTGTCGTAACATCTCAATAACTTTTTGAACATCTTCCATTTTTTCTAAGGCAGTAATAATCTCTCTTAATTTATCAGATGCATTCTTATAAAATATCGGTCTTATATTCTGTAAATTTTTTAATTGCGCCTGAATTGAGTGTTTCATCATTTCAATTGCTACACGTGGCGAAGATTTTTCTAAATCTTGTGCTTCTAAGGCTAAGATTGCTGCAACTTCGTTAATATTTTTAGAAATCTTACTTTCAGATACAAAAACATCTGAAGTTTTTGAGTCAACTGCTTTAGCGATAGATTCTTTAATTAATTCAATTGTATTTTGTAATTTTTCATCTGTTTGAATTGAACTTGTAGAGATAAGTGAATTGATAATTTCAACACATTTAGCCAAAATTGATTCTTTTTGACTAATAATTGAATAAGACATTTTAAAAAATCTTTTCGTTTTTCTAGCTAAAAGAATAAACTTATTTCTTTCTTCAATATCCAAAGATAATATATTGTCATATGAAGCAATAACAAAATTATACTGTTCTTTTGAGTTTAATATATCAAAGTTATATAAACCTTTAATATACGAATCATTAAGAATGTCAAAACCCTCAATCAGTTTTTCTTTAGCTTTAGTAACATCTTCAATTGAAAAATCAACTGTTTTTTCAACACCTGATGCATATTGCAATAATGCAGCAGATAAATATTTTCAAATACCAATGTAGTCAACAATTAAACCATTTTCTTTTACTTGCTTTGTTTCTTTATCTTCATAAGTACGATTAACACGAGCAATAGCTTGCATTAAATTATGTCATTTAATAAATTTATCCATATAAAGAACATCAAGATCTGGAACATCAAAACCTGTTAGCCACATATCAACAACAATTGCAATTTGATACTTTGAATTTTCTTTTCTAAATTCTTCAGCTACTTTATTAATGTCTCTTTTAGGAACAATGGCATCTGACATTTCTTTATCATCTTTATTATTTTCAGTTACAACTAAAATTACTTTGTCTTTTAAAGCAGGATCTATTGCTTGAATTGCTTGATAATATTTAAAGGCAGCTTTTCTAGTACTTGCTACAATCATCGCTTTACCATGTAAAACTACTTTTCTTTTTTCTAAATGCTGCAACATATCAGTTGCTTTAGCTTTAATAACATCATCATCTTCTAACACTTGCTTAATTCTTACTGATTTTAATAATGTATCAATTTTTTGTTGTGAAGTAATATCTGTTGGATCTAGTGTCTTAATGTATTCTCTTTGGATTAAATCCATTTCTTTTAAGTAAGTTTCATCTAAATCAATTTTAACTTTTCTCATCTCATAGTGAATTGGAACAGTTGCATTATCTGCAACAGAATCATTCATTGAATAAATATGATTATAGTCACCAAAAACTTGAGTAGTATCTTTATCTAACTTCATTAATGGTGTACCAGTAAAACCTACTATCTTTGCATTTGGAAATGCATCCCTCATATATCTTGCATAACCAAATTTAAGAATAAATTCTTTTTTCTCTTTAGAAAGACTTCTTTCTCCATCAATATTATTTTGACTTCTATGAGCTTCATCAACCAAAATAAAAACATCATCTCTATTTGTTAAAGCCCCTGTTTCTTCTGTAAATTTTTGTACTGTTGAAAAATAAATGCCAAAATGTTTTTTATCTTCAAGTTTTTCAATTAAATCTTTTCTACTTTCAATTGCTATCGCTTCATTTCTTAAATAATCATAAGCATTCAAAAATCGTGCAAATAATTGCTTATCTAAAGTATTTCTATCTGTCACAACAACAATAGTAGCATTATTCATCTGTTCAATAATTGATTTAGCAAGCATCAACATTGTTAATGATTTGCCTGAACCTTGTGTATGTCAAACTACACCACCACGATTATCATTAGTAATCTTAAGTTTTTCAATTGTTTGCTTAACTGCTTCAATTTGATGAGGAGCAGCCATATATTTAATAAATGAATTAGTCTCATTTGAATAAAAAGAAAAGGTAGTAATGAATTTATAAAAATCATCTTTATTAAACAAATATTCAATAACATCAATACCATTTTTTGTTTTAAAATCTGTAATTTTATGCATTCTTTTAAAACCAGCTAAAGTTGATCCGTATAATGAAATAAATCTATTAGATAAAAAATTCATAATATTAAAAGCCCATAATTTAGGTACAAAACTTTTTAATGATTCATTTTGCTTAAATGCATCCTCAACAGTTTCAGTTGCTAAAGGTGCTTTTAATTCAAAAATAACAACTGGTAGACCATTGATATATAAAACAATATCTGGACGTCTTAAATTGAAACCATTAGAAACATCTAACTGACGAATAACTTGATATTTATTTTCCTCACTATCTTTTGAAATTAATTTAATTGTTTTAGTTAACTGGGAATGCTTATCATAAACCTTGATACCTTCAACTAATATATCTCAACATTCTTTATTCATATTTATCAAAGTATCGTTTATTCTTTTAATTTGATTAATTGCTTGAATTGCTAATTCATCTGAAACATTATTAATTAATTTAATTTGTTCATGTAACAAATTAAAATCAATAACTTCTCTTGAATCTTCTCGTTGAATCTTAGCAATTTCTTTTCAACCTAAAGAAACAAGTTTTTCTGTTATTTCTTCTTCAAATTTAAGTTCCTCTAGATAAAAAACTTTTTCTTCTTTCATTTATATTTCTCCTTTAATTTGCCCTATTAAAATTTAAATAAAATGCTTTATATTTATTAAAAATTATCTTAATATTTTCTCTTATTTTACCCTTTTATTAAAATAATTATACAACGAAATAGTTCATCTAGAGTATAAATTTCAATTAAAAAAGCAACAATATTTATTGTTGCTTTTTTAATTAGAATGCTACCCTCAGTTAATCTCGCTTGGTTTCTTAGGACTAGCGTTATGCTTGACAGAAGTGATGCTTCCATTTTTGACACTGATCACGATATCAGCAACATATTGGAAGTTAGGGTTGTGAGTAACCATAATAATTGAAGTTTTGAAAGCTTTGTTAACATCTAACAAGATTTCTAAAACTTTTCTTCCCATTTCTTCATCTAACGCTCCAGTAGGCTCATCACAGAAAAGAATCTTTGGATTTTTAGCTAAAGCTCGACCAATAGAAACTCTTTGTTGTTGTCCTCCAGATAATTGACTAGGAAACTTATTCATATGTTCATCCATTTCAATAACCTTAAAGATTTCATCAATTCCTAAAGCTTTATTTTTTGTCTTAGCTAAATTCTCGCCAACTTCAGCATTTTCTCTTGCTGTTAGGTTAGTAAGTAAATTATATTGTTGGAAAATAAACCCAACAGTATCTCTTCTAAATTTTGTTAGGTGACTATCTTTTAATAAAGATAGATTGTATCCTGAAACAAAAACATCACCTTGATTAGCTTTATCTAGACCTGAAATAATATTTAGTAGTGTTGTCTTTCCAGAACCACTGGGTCCTAAAATCACAACAAAAGTTCCTTTTTTAATTTTTAAATCAATTCCTTTTAGTACTTCATATTCTAAATCACCAGTTAGATAAGATTTCTTAACATCAAATAACTCAATAATATTATCCTTAACATCAGGAACATTATTAGAAATTGAAACAACCTTACCTTCTAAAATTTCTTTTGAATGTAATTTAGTAATCTTTGCTAACTGCTTTTCACGTTCTTTAAAAGCTTTACGCTTCTTTTCTTGTTCTTTATCTTGTTGTTTTGTATAAGGCTTATCTGCTTGACCATGCTTCTTAATGATCCCTGCTTCTGTTTCTGACTTACGCAATCTTTTTGGCTTAGCAAGTGCTGATGCTTTAACCACACGCTTAGGTTTTGCTGGCTTTGCAACTTTAGCGGCAACTTTTCTTGGCTTTGCAGTTTGTTTTGCCTTTTTTGGTTTTGCAGTTTTTTTTGCTGGCTTTTTTGCTACTGTTGCTTGATTAGCTTGTCTTTCGGCTTCTTTAGCTTCTTTCTCTGCTTCTCTTGCTTTTCTTTCGGCTTCTTTGGCCTTTCTGTCTGCTTCTCTTGCTTTTCTTGCAGCTTCTTGTGCTTGTTGACGCTTTTCTGCTTTGGCTTTTTGTTCAGCTTTCTTTGCAGCTGCTTTTTCCGCTGCTAGCGCTCTTTTATACTCTCTTTCAGCTGCTTTTTCCGCTGCTTGTGCTTTTTTATATTCTTTTTCAGCTTTTTGTCTATTTTTCAACGCCATAAAAATCCTCACTTTTTAATTAACACAAATTTAAAATATAATTCTATTCTTAAAAATTATAATTTAATTATAGCAAAAATTATAATATTAATTAATCTGATTGCAATAAACTACTTACTGGTTTAAATTTAATAAAGTATAGACCAACAATGTAACCAATAATAATCACAACAAAAATTAAAAGAAATGATAAAAAGATTGTTAAAGCACTAATTGGCAAAAGAAAAATTGTACTTGTCAATTTGGCAACAATTCAAAGAATCACTCCTCAAATAAGATAAGAGAATATGCTACCAAGAATAAAAGCCAAAATTAAAGTAAAGATATAGGAACCAATAATTAATAAATTAATTTCATTAATACGGTAACCTAACGCTTTCATCATCGCAATAATCATTAAATTGTTATCTAAAATCATGTTGACAATAATAATAAGAACAAAAGCTAAAGCAATAATTGTCAGTCATTTCGAAATTTCAATAATTGTTTTAATTGAATCAAAGATTTGACCTAAACGATCCTTAACTAAAGGCATGATGATTGGAATCTCATTCATCATCTTGGCACCATTTTGTAAACCATTCATTGAATAATCATTATCTAATTGAGCAATATTGATACTATTTAATGGAAAAATTGAACTTGAATCTTTTGAGTAAAAATTATTAAATGAATCAGTAATTGGTTGACCTTGATCGTTTAAATATCCAACTGCTTTTCTTAAGTCATCAATATTAATATAAGAAGTTGCAATATCTAAATTTTTTGTTGTAATCCCTTTAATATCAAAAATTATTGGGATAAATCTACCATTAGCATTAATAATTGCTAACTGTTGGTCATTAACTTTGTATTTATTTAAAGTAGCAAGAACTTTAGAAATTACTGTTGGAATAACGTAAGCAGTTTCAGTTTTTGTGTCACCGAATCCATCAACATAAGTAACTTGTTGTTGACTTAAATTATGTGAACTATTAAATACTGGATCAATATCGTAACCCTTTTCTTCTTTGAAATTAAATCAACTTTTTCATGCCAATGGGTTATCAGGATTACTATCATTATACAAACTAATAACATCAATTCATTTTGCATTCATTGGTCCTTGATCATGCCCTGATCAACTAACTGGAGTAGTAGATCTAAATTCTAAATTAGGATAATAATTATTATTAAGGACATTTTGTCCAATTGCAAATCCTGGTAGTGGTTGCATGCCACCACTATATTCAGCAACTAAATTAAAAAACTTTGTCAGACCCTGACAAACTAAAGTTGCTTCACTTTCACTCATAATTTCTGGATGACCTGCTCTAACATACTCAATACATTTATTAGGATCATCAGGATCTTGAGTATTTTCATACAATAAATTTATTTCAGCACTAGTGATGTAGTAGCCTTTATAACTTTCCTTAGCCATCAATTCATACAACTTTGTCTTTTTTTCTGCTGTATCAATATGAAAAGTATCCGATTTGATTTCTTTTTCTGAATCTAAATTTTTTTCAAGTACTCAATCATAAATTTGATCAGTTATTTTACCGCTATCATCAAACTTATACATATTGATACTTGGATTATAGGTGTAAACATCCTTACTCATAAAGCTATAAAAATTATCAATTTTGCTATCAAAGACATCAAGTGCGACATTCTCAAACATTAAAAGAAAACTAGCAAAAATAAAAATTAAAAAAATCAAAGCCAATTTCCCAACTGACTTCAAAGCAAAAGAAACTGCTAGTCTAGGTTTGAATTTTCAATAATTAAAAGGTTTTTTAAAAATTGCCAGTCACTTTGCACTAGTATTTGTTGTCCGATCATAAATTAAAAGTAAAGGTTCCTTACTCAAGCTATTAGTTGCTTGCAAGTAACTTGCAAGCGTAAAAATTATTGTTGTCACAACAACACTAAAAATCAAAGCAAGAACACTAAAATAAACTGGTGGCATTGGTAAAAAGAACCCAAAGTCAGCTAAAGAATTAAAGCGCATTTGCAAAGGTAGACCCAATGCAAACCCAATGCATGTCGAAATAATCGACAAAATAAAAAACAATAAAGTAAATCCAAAACTAATTTCATTGTTGTTGTAGCCCAAAGCTTTAATTAATCCAATTTGTTTCTTTTGCAAATCAATTTCTTTCTTAACATATGATAAGACAATAAAAATTACAGCTAACAAAACAATAAAACTAATTGAAGCAAAAACAATGTTTTGCATATTATAATTTTGTCTCATTGCTCCACTTCTTAAATCATCACCGTTCGCAATAATTAGTGAACCATAATTAAAATTAAAAAATTGATTAAAAATACTTTCAACTTTATCTTGAAAAAAAACATCTTTATTTGCTACTCTTAAGAAAAAAGGAATACTTAAATTGGAAAGATAGCTACTGTTATTGTATAAATATTCATTAAGTCATTCTCTTGTTGCAAAAACTGCTGTGGTGTTGTTTGGATTAGCATCAACATTATCTGCTGTTAGCGGAGGAATAATACCTCAATAAGTGTAACCAAAGCCAACAACTTTTAATGTTTGTTCAGGAATAAACTGATATGAACTATCTAAAGCGATATGATTTTTTTTCGCAAAAGTAGGATTAATTACTACTTCATCAACTGCTGTTGGCTTTCTACCATCAACAAGATAAACTTCATTGGAACCATTTCTTTCAGGCATAAAATCAAATTCTGATTGACCAGGTGCAGGAGCAAAAGGCATAGGATTAAGATAAAAAGCATCTTCAAAAGCAAAAAATAATTTCTTTTCTTTATCATTGTAGTTAAATGACTTTAAAAAAGATTTATCAATTTGATAGTGAGTAGTTGCTGGGTCATTTTTTACTTCAGTATTTAAGATATCATTAAGTAAAATTACCTTATAATTGACACCTCAATTTAATAAATAAAGCTTTAATTTTTCATTAAGCGTACCACTTGGCAAAGAATTATTTTGTAAGTTACTACTTGTGATTGATTCAATTTGACTTTGAATCTCACTATAATCAGGCAAATCAGTAGGGAAAGATTTTTTAATTGCAGCTTTTACTTTGACTAAAGCTTCATCACTATTTTTATAATCTGTCAACAATTGGGTGTCGATTCGATAGTCATAAGTACCACTATTTTTTTCAAGTTTTACAAAACCTGCTTGTCCTCGATCAGAACTACCATATAATCCTGTCATAGTAGCAACGATAATAATAAGTAACAACGCGATCCCAATATATTGAAACAAACGCTTCTTCACACCTCTTAAAATGTTCAGTACTATAATACCCATGATTGGACCCCAATTAAATTAAACGTTACTTATTTTAATTAATTTTAACATATTTAAATGTACTTAATTATTTCTAGTTTTATCATATCTAAAAAAAATAAAAATCATAAAAAAATGAATTTTTATGATTTATTCTTTAATGCTTTAATTTTTTCAAGATCAGCAATTCCAATATAAGGTAAGTTTCTTAAAATCTCTTGATAGTCCAATCCGTAACCAACTAAGAAGTGGTCTGGAGCCTCAAAACCAAATCAATCAGCTTCAAGATCAACAATTCTTTTTGCTTTTTTATCTAACAAAGTTAGAATCTTAATTGACTTTGGTTGCTTTTGAGTTAAATGTTCAACAAGTTTAATTAAAGTTTTGCCTGAATCAATGATATCTTCAACAATCAAGACATCACGATCCTTGATGTCAGCAAAAATATCAAATTTAATTCTTGGTTCAATTGTTGGTGATGTTTGTCCTAAATAAGACTCAACATACATAAATTCTGTTGTACATTCAATATTTAATTTCATCATTACATCAGCAAAGAAAGGTAGACAACCTCTTAAAATTCCAATTAAAATTAAAGGCTTTTCAATATTTTGATAGTAAGTTTCAATTTCTTTTGCTAGTTCAGTAACTCGTTTTTGAATTTGTTCTTCAGTGATGATAATTTCTTTTACTAAGTTATGTTTCAACATTATTAAACTCCTAAATAAATAGAATTAGCAAAGCTTGAATTTATAAGCTTTGCTAAATTCTGACAGACTACTTTCTATTTTTTCTTTGGCTTTGCTGTGATTGTTTCATCTGAATCATCAGCAGCATCGTCTGATTCTTTTTCATTTTCAGCTTGCTCGTCTACCTTACTTTTAATAAGTTTTTCACGATCAAGTTCTTTTTGACGATCAAGAACTTCTTGCGGCAATTTATTATGAACGTTGATATACTCAATTTGTTCTGCCGTAATTGTTTCTAGTGTCATCAAAGAAGTAGCAAGTAAGTCTAAAGTCTTACGATTAGCTTTAATCACTTTTAAAGCTTCTTTGTAACATTCTTCTAAATTTTGCTTAATTTCGTCATCAATACGATTTGCAATATTATTAGAGATAGTACTTTTTGCAAATGGCATCATGTCATCACGAGGATTTTCAAATTGTGCAAGTCCTAAATCTTCTGACATACCATATTCTGTAATCATTCTTCTCGCAATATTAGTTGCTTTTTCTAAGTCATCATGGGCACCAGTAGTAACATTTGGTTTACCAAAAATAATTTCTTCAGATGCTCTACCACCTAAGTAACCAGTAATAGTAGCAAGTAAGTGCATTTTTGAATAGAACATAGTTTCTTCTTTTGGTGTCATGATAGTGTAACCACCAGCTTGACCACGTGGAATAATTGTTACTTTTTGAACTTTTGAAGCATGTTCTAGTTTTAATCCAATCAACGCATGACCTGCTTCGTGATAAGAAACAATTTGCTTGTCTCTGTCAGTAATAACTCTTGAAGTTTTAGCTGGTCCACCAACAACACGATCAATCGCTTCATCAATTTCTACTAGACCAATAACATTTTTATTATGTCTTACAGCTAATAAAGTTGCTTCATTTAGTACATTTTCTAATTGAGCACCACTAAATCCTGGTGTTCTTTCAGCAATTCTTTGGAAGTTAACTTTTGGTGAAATATTCTTGTTTCTTGCATGTAGTCTTAAAATAGCTTCACGCTCTTTAATATCAGGTCAACTTAAAGTGATTTCACGGTCAAATCTTCCTGGTCTTAATAACGCATCATCAAGTACATCTCTTCTGTTAGTTGCCGCCATAATGATGATCCCAACATTTGTTTGGAAACCATCCATCTCAACTAATAATTGGTTTAATGTTTGTTCATTAGCAGTAGTTGCTGCAGAAGCACGTTTTCTACCAACAGCATCAATCTCATCAATGAAAATAATACAAGGAGCAGTTTTCTTAGCAGCATTAAACATTTCTCTTACTCTTGAAGCTCCAACTCCAACAAAGACTTCTTCAAATTCTGCTCCAGAAATTGAGAAGAAAGGAACACCAGCTTCTCCAGCCACTGCTTTAGCTAATAATGTTTTCCCTGTACCAGGAGGCCCAACTAAAAGCACACCTTTAGGAGTTCTTGCACCCATTTGTGAGTAACGTTGTGGGAATTTTAAATAATCAACAATTTCTTCTAGTTCTTGCTTTTCTTCTTTAATTCCAGCAACATCACTGAATTTAGTATCTGATTTTTGTGTTTTTGCACGATTTTTACCCATTGAAAATGGACTCATACCACCACTAGATTTAGTTAATCTTGTCATCAATCAGAATGAACCAAAGACTAAAATTAAAATTGGTAGTAAATTAACTAAAAGATTTTTTCAAATTGAAACTGCTTGACTATCATAATCTCAATATTTTAAGCCATTAACTTTAGATGCGATTGCACCAGTAGCACCACTTGGTAGCAACATACCATAAATTTGATCATCTCAATATTTATTACTTATTGTTGAAGCATAATGAATCATCTTCCCGTTAACAGTTAAATAACCATTCAGAGTTAATGTATTGGGACCAAAACTAACACTAAGACCACCATTAAAGACGACCTGATTAGTATCACCTGGCAAAACACCATCTTTAAATAAATTATACAATTCAGTTGATGATAATTTAACAACGTTACCTTTTAAAAAGTATCAAAGTAAAAAACCAATGAACGCTAAAAAAAGAATAAGAACAAGAATAACCATTCAATTAATTTTCATTTTTGGTTGCATTATAAATTCTTCACCTGCATTAAATTTCTTTCCATAATTTTTTATTTTTTTAATAACTATATATAATAATATAACGAAAATGAATAAAAAATACTACTTTTTTATTTTTTAATTTTCTTGACTATCATAATTATTATAAACTAATTACTTACATATTCAGCAAATAAAGATATCATAATTAATTAGTTGCATCTTGCTTAACAACAAACATATTTGCCTCTTCTGCAAGATGATTTTTACTAATTGCTAACCCAGGAATTGCGATCACTTGATTTTGTGAATTAACAATAACAGGTCAAGTTAATCTTTGACGATAAGGAATTTTGTTATCAATAAATAAGCGATTAATTTTCTTAGTTCCAAAACTAACAGAAATTTCTTCTGTACCAGTGTTGGTTCTAATTGTTAAAGGAAAATCCTGTTTGCTAACATATAAAGCTTGAACTTCATTTTCTTTTGGTTTTTTTCTTAAAATTGATAATTCTTTAAAATGATAGTTTCCTAACTTCTTAACAATATATTTATAAATATTAATTTCTTTTTTCTCACTAATGTAAGCATAATTATATTCTTTAATTAACCATGCTCCCTCACTAAGATTAAAACTAATATTTGGTTTCTTTGATTTTGAAAGCACCTTAACAATTTCTTTAATCTTTGCTTTTTTTAACTTTAAAACTAAATCTTCATCATAATTAAATAAAAATTCATAAATAATCATTTGTTGTAAATAATTATTATCATTATATTTAAGAAAATCAGGAACTGACAATATATCATTGCTAACGATAATAGAATTGTAAATAACTTCTAATTCATCTTTTAGTAACTCTTGTTCACTATTTAATTCTTTAATTTCACTCAACATTAAATTAATATCAAAATCAGTTAACTTATTAATTTTTTGTTGTCTAATTTTATTTCGTTCATATATTTCTAATTCATTAGTTTCATCAAAACCATATTTAATCCGATATAAAGTTAAATAATCGAGAATATCTTCTTTTTTTAATTCCAACATTGGACGATAAATTGATAAGTTTTTGTAAGTATTTTTGAATTTCAAACCGTAATAAGAAACAATTGCTTTTCTTTGCTTTTGAATTAAATATGTTTCTAATAAATCATAAACATGATGAGCAACTATTAAATTATAAGTTTGATACTTATGAGCGATGTCATTAAAAAAATTATAACGAATCACTCGAGCTTGATCTTGAAAATTACCCTTACCATATTCTTCAGGTTTAACATTTTTAATTTCTAATGGTATCTTATGTTCTTTACAATAATCTTCAACAATTTTTTGATCAACATTACTACTTCATCTTTTGTGATAATTCACATGTCCAACAACAATATCAAAATCATTCTTAACTAAATTATCAAGCAAAAACATACTGTCTGGACCACCCGAAACAGCAACGATATATTTTAAATTTTTATTTAATTTTCCTAGTCAATTAACATAAACCATTATCTTAGCAACCTTTTATTTAATGTTATTTCTATTATATCATTTTGCAATTTCACTATTATAAGTATTATCTTGATTGTGACATATTAAGGGTGGCTCAACAATCATGCCAACATTTGTTTTAAAAACTGCTTCAATTAAAACAAGATTAGCTTTTTTATCAATTTTTGGGTAAACAACTTGCATTCTTTTCACTGCAAATTGATACTGCTTTAAAGCAAGAAGCAATTCGTCTAGTCTTTCAATATTATAAATCATAAAAAGTTTTCCTTTATCTTTTAACAATTTAGCAGCACTACTAATAATTGTATTTAAATCAATATAAATTTCATGTCTTGCAGCAATTTTTAATGGATCTAATTTTAAATTAGTTTTTTGTAGCACCGGAAAAAAGGGTGGATTGCAAACAATGATATCCACTTTTTGATTTTTGTTTGCCTTTTCTTGAGCATAGATTTTGATATCATCATGATAGATTACAATTTGATTTGTCAAACTATTTAAAGCAACATTTTTAATTGCTAACTCAACTGCTTCTTTTTGAATTTCAACACCAATAATTTCAATTGGATATTTTTTAGCTAACAAAATAGGAATTGCTGCATTGTTGGTACCAAAATCAATTAAGGTTTTTGTTTGATTTTTAATTTTAATAAAGTTAACTAATAAGATCGTATCTAAAGAAACAGTAAACATATCTTTTCTTTGTAGAATTGCGACTTCATTTTCTTCAACTTTTAATTTTAATATTTTTGTTTTATCATCCATTTTCTTGTCCTTGATATATTGTAATAAAAAAGTAGTTTAGTAATAAATTCAAATTAAGGTTTTTAGTATTACTAAACTTATTTATTAGTTTTGTAATACTTTCAATTAAATTAATTAAAAATATTTGATTATTATTTTTTCAATTTTGAAGTAAATTTTTTAACTCACTATTGGCAGTAAAATTACTATCCCTAATAAGTTTATGTTCTGCTAGTAATAATAAAAACTGAAAAAATAAATCAACTTTTTCTTTTAATTCAACAATTTCCTTAATTAAAAAGAAATTCTTACTAAACTCTTTGTTGTTGTCATGGTTAATAAATCTACTAATTAAGTCTTGCACTAGTAAAAAATCTGCTTCAACAAAATTAGCAGTTTCAAAAGTTTCAATTGTATCATTTGATCAATTAAAAATTTGAGTTCGAGACTTAATAGTTGGAAGAACCTTCTCAATATTTGTTGAAACAAAAATTAAAAACGTGTTCTCTGGCAAATTCTCTAAAAATTTCAAAAAGACATTTGCTGCTTCTAAAGACGAATGTTCTATTTCTTCAATCACACAAATTTTAGGATTGTTGTTTTCTAAACTTTGATAGGATAAAGTGTTGATGATATTGCTAACATCCTGTTTTTTCATTAAATTACTTTTGTTGAATTTGTATCAACTTAAATCAAAGTAACAATCTTCTTTTAATTTCTGACAATTGTGACATAAATCATCAGCTGAACAAAACTGCTTCAAACAAACAATTCTTTTTAAAAATTCATCAATAGCTACCTTAAAAAAGTTTTTTGGAATGTCTAAAAGACTAACTTGAGGAACAAATTTTAAATTGGCCAATAAAAAATTATCTTCTTTTAGCTGCATATCCTAACCTCAAATCTCTAAACTAACTACTAGTACTAATAAATTGCTTAATAATTTGATAGACTTCATTCAAAACTTCATCAAATTTCTTACTTGCATCTACTACTTTAATTCGCTCTGGATTATCTTTAACAATCTCTTGATAACCTTGATAAACTAAATTATGAAATTCTAACGTTTCTTTATCTAAACGATCATTTTCATTTTGATTACGACTTTCAATTCGTTGTAGACCTACCTCTGGACTAACATTAAATAAAATTGTTAAATTTGGCTTAAAATTATCAAAAGCCATATCTTGAATTGCGTTAATTTTATTGATATCTAATTTACGACCATAACCTTGATAGGCCAAAGTTGAATCAGAAAAACGATCACAAATAATAATTTTTTTGCTGCTAACTTCTGGAAAAACTTTTTCAACTAAATGCTGTCTTCTTGCAGCAATATAAAGTAAAACCTCAGTTCACGGATCCATTAAAGTATTTTCTTTATTTAAAATAATCTTTCTGATTTCTTCAGAAATAACACTACCACCAGGTTCTCTTGTAGTAGTAATTTCTATGCCCTCACTAGCAAATTTTTCTTTTAATTTAGCAAGAACACTAGTCTTGCCCGAACCTTCTGGGCCTTCAAAAGTAATAAACAACATCAAACTAATTTAATTTACCAGCACTAAACAGTGCCAATAATCTTACTTTCTTTTTTCTTCACTTCAGTAATTGCTTCATTAATTGCTACTTGGACAAGATCATTAAGCATTTCGTAATCATGATCTAATTGTTCTAAAAGAGTTTTAAAGTTAACATCTAAAGTAACTTTATAAGCACCTGAAACAGTAATTTTGATTAAGTCTCCTTGATTTGAAAATTCAAAAACTTCTTTTTTAAAATTTTCATGCTTTTGTTGTACCATTCTTGCTTGATTTAGCATTTGTTGAAAATTATTCATATTTCCACCTCAAATTTAATTTTATCTTATATTTCTTCAATCTCACTAAATATGTTTTGTAAGAAAGCTAGTGTCTGACTTTTAGTTTCTGTTGTTTGGCTAGCAACTACTTCAGGAATTTCAATTGCTTTAGCTTCAGGCAACTGATTATTTTTTAATAAAGATTGATATTTTTGTCCTACTAACTTTCATTGTTTTCTATCGAGCGCATAAACCATATATTCTTTAGTCAGAATAAAATTTAAAAAATTGCGATGCTCTTGAAAATAAAAATTCTTATTAATCAAGTCAGCTTGAATAATATTATCACAAATTATAATCAAAGCATTAGCACTTGCAGCACTAATTATTGTATTCAAATAGATTTTGCTAAAGTTTCGAAATTTATTATTTTCAATTAATTGATGAATTTTTAGTCATTGTTCTTTAACTTCTTTTCTAACATCCTTATCAGCTTGAACAATAACATTAAGAACATTAGCTAACATATCCTCATCAAGAATAGTATCACTAATTTGTGGTGTTTCAACTTTAGGCTTTTCATCAAGGCTAACAGTTACTTCTTTTACTGGCTTATTTTCTACTATTTCTTGTTTGATTTCTTTTGCTGGTTCTAATTTAATTGATAAGTCATACTGTTTCATAACATCAAATAATTTTAGTATTCTAGCAATCAATAAAGTTCTTAAATTTAAATTATCAAGATTTAAAGCAATAACACTTTCAAATAAACCTAAAACTGTTTTTAAATCTTTCATTTCAACAATAGTAAAACTTTTGATTTGATCTAAACTTAAATATTTACTAATTTTAATATTCTCAGTTAAACGATAAAGCACAAGATCTTGAACTAAAACAAGCATCTCAGTTAGAAATTTTTTGAAATCAGAAAGAGACATACTAATTTCATTAAGAATTGCAATTATCTTATCAGTATCATGCTTTAAAATTGCTTTTAAAAAATCAACTTTTTTGTCAACTGAAATGACATTATAAAGTTTATTTACACTTTTTAGTGTTATTTCACTTGAATAATTAAAAACTTTTTCTAAACTATTAATCCCATCTCTTAAAGATCCATCAGATAGTAAAGCTAATTCTGTTAGCGCTTTAGGTTCAAAGGGAATTACTTCAATTTTTAAAATTTCATTAAAGACTTTGATTAAATCTGCTTGACTAATTTTTTCAAATTGCAATCACTGACAACGAGAAATAATTGTTTCAGGAATTTTATATGGTTCAGTTGTCGCAAAAATAAAAACAATATGTTTAGGAGGTTCTTCTAAAGTTTTCAATAAAGCATTAAAAGCAGCAGTAGTTAACATATGAACTTCATCAATAATATAAACCTTGTATTTTAGATTCATTGGCAATAAACTAACATTATTTTTAATACTTCTAATTTCTTCGACACCATTATTAGAAGCACCATCAATCTCTAAAATATCAATATCATCATGACTTTCATTGATCATCTGACAACTTGGACATTGGTTGCATGCTTCACCATTTAAACTGTGCTCGCAATTAATTGCTTTAGCAAAAATCTTGGCAACAGAAGTTTTCCCAGTCCCTTTTGTCCCAGAAAATAAATAAGCATGAGCAAAAGACTTACTCATGATTGAATTTTTTAGAATTGTGGTAACTTCATTCTGCCCTACTACTTGGGCAAAACTTGTTGGTCGATACTTTCGATATAATGCTTTATGATTCATAATTACCTCCCATAATTTTAATAAATCAATTAATTATATCATACCATTTTGCGTTCTTAGTTGACCAAAAAATGCTTGCAACATTTCTTTGCTATCAGCGATTGGTTCATAGGTGTAACCAACGGAATGATTAAAATTTTCATTAATTTTTAGCTTTTCTAAGGTTTTAATTGAACCAAATTTCTCTGATTCTAGACCAAAGACAATCCAACTAATGCGTGCTTGTAAAATTGTTCCTAAACACATCAAACAAGGCTCTAAAGTTGAATAAATAATACATTCTTCTAGTCTTCAACTACCGCGTTGCTTACAAGCTTGTTGAATTGCAATAACTTCAGCATGATGAAAAGGATTTTGATCTTTTTCTTTGCGATTGTAACCACGACCAATAATTCTTCCATTTTGATCAACAACAACTGCTCCTACTGGTATATCATTATTCTTAATTGCCTTCTTAGCTAAACTAACAGCAACTTTTAGATATTTTTTATTATTCATATTTTTCCTCGGTGGTTTTTAATTTAAGTAAATAAAAACCACTACACACAATCCTTAATCTTATGGCTGCTACCTTTCGGTCCTGACCAAGTTCAATTGTAACTGTTGTAATGGCTTATATATTATATCATTTATTTACTAAAAATATAATAAAATTTGTGGCATTTTATTTAAAACTAAATTTTCAATAATTACCCATATTAAAGTTAATACTAGGTGATTTATCAGGATTATTTCTATCACCATTACCTGTTATTTTATATCTAAATGTTAAAGTTAAATCATTATTTTGCTTGCTTAGTGTTTGATTAAATTCAACATTAACAATTGCTTCATCATTAGCATCATCTGTCCAATGAACACTTTTTGCATTATCTTTAATTCAACCACTATCCGCTGTAATTTTTGTTGGATCTAAATTAAATTTAGGTGCATAATCATGCATTTTTTTCCAATCATAATTAAGTCAAAATTCGGGAAAATCAATACTTGTAGCATTATGTAGAATATCTAAAGAAAGGATTCCTAAGCTACCAAAAAGATTAGCACTTTCATAAATAATTTGTGGATCTGGCTGTGCTCAATCAATAAGATTACCTTGCGCACCATTAACTCAAAGATTCATTGTTTCATCGACAAAATTATAAACATTCTGATTTGGTAAAAATAAGAAGCTTTCATGAATAATCATAGCTCTTAAATCCTGACCAGTAAATGTAGAAAACTGTCCAGTTTCAGTTTCAGCAACAGTATACACTGTTGCTTCAGGATTATCATCAACTTGAATTCCAGTTATTGCAACAGCATGACCCTGAGTTGGCGTTAATCCTGTTCATGGTACATAACCAACAAATCCTAAAACTACTGGCAAGCCCTGGTCTAAAGATTGAATTATAGCACTCTGAAACATCAGCATATGATTCATAGTTGCGCCATAGTAAGGAGGAAGAACATGTGGATAATAAACCTGGCGATTTCCTCAAAGAAAACTTTCAAAAAATTCTCTAACATTATGAGCAAATGTCCCCGATGGAGTAGTTCCAACTCTAGCAGCTATTTCCTGCTGTGATGGTGAATTATCCGTTAAATATTGTAAAACTCCTTGTAAAGTTGCTGGAACACAATAGTTATTACCTACTTGCAAGAAAATAGGGAAATTTTCTAAGTTTTTGTTATAAATATTCTCATAAAGATTTACTTCCTTTTGCGCGTCTGTTAAAGGAGTAACATTTGCTATTATTGAGCTACTAGTTACTAACCCTAAAGTAAGGGCACCTAGCATAGTTAAAATTTGTTTCATAAATTTTCTCCTCATATTATTTTTTAAACAAATATGTTTCACGTGAAACATTGATAGTTAAAAATTAATAAACTATCTTCAATGAAAAGTTCAACTATTTCCCATTGATATTCCAATATAAGGAAATTCAGAAGGAACTCATTCATCACCATATCAGTGAACTTGATTAAAAAGCTCTAATGTATGCTTACTATTTCCGTATTGATAGCGATATTTTATCGAAGTATCAATCGTCATTTGTTCATCCACTTCGGTATCAACGAATTTAGTACTATAGTTAGTAACAAGATCTCAATCAGATTCATCTGGTGCATCTTTATCAAAATATACACTTGTTTGTGGTTTTTTAAAGACAAAATCTCTTCAAGAAAAATAAAGATAAGATTTATTTCATGTCATTTTATTTATATATTTTTTAATTCACTCAAAAGAATATATGCCACCTGATTCAAAAATATCAGCATTTTGACTAACAGTAATTGTTCTGGTAGTAAGATCTGTTAATTTATTAAAACTAGATTCCGCAACACTAGTATTAAATGTAAGTAGATTATTCTCAAAGTCAAATAAATCATCAATCATTCATAACTGTGCACCAGAAGAAAATAATTCTGTTAACTGTGATGAATATAAATATCCAACACCATTTGGTATCATTTCTGGATCAACAGTACTATACATAGTTTTTGAAAAATCATCATAATCACTAGTTGAAACACCATAAATGGTAATAAAAATTGGCTTTGCTTCTTGACCTTCATCTCATCAGGGTAAATTTCAATTATTAACCTGCAATAAAACCGGAAAACCCTTTGATAATGAATAAAACATTGCTGCTTGAAAGAGCATGTTTTCAGCTTCAGTTCTATCATAACCTTCTTTTATTTTTTTATTAAAATATGTATGATCTTTTTCATACAAATAACTATTTAAAACTTGAGTAACAGAATTTTTAAATGATTCTGGAGTTCCTTCATATAATTGATCAAATTGTGATTTTAAACCTTTTTGCGAAGGAGCTTTTTTATTTTTTGTTTTTAATATTTGTTGAACATTAGCAGCGAAATTATATTCAGGACCTTCTTGCTCAAACCCCTCAACAGGAATAGAAAAACTTACTTCACGGTCAGCGAAAACATCTATCACATTAGTTTGTGCTACAAGCAATACACTAGAACTTGCTAAAGTAAAAACACTTAACATTTTTAATAATAATTTCATAATTTAATCCCCCTTTATTAATTTTTTTCACATAAAAAACTTTCTCTATACTACCCTCCTTTTTGTAATTATAACCAATAACTACAAGAATGTCTAATTTTTAAAAAAATTCACTCTTATTAGAGTGAATTTAAAATTATTAATTAAATTTTATTGCTGTTAAATTATTCATATAAGGCTGCAGTGCTTTTGGAATCGCAATTTCATTCTGCTCAGCATCATAATAGTTTTCTAAAATTGCAGCTACAACTCGATCAATTGCTAGCCCTGAACCATTTAAGGTATGAGGCAATATTTTTTCATCAGCACCACCAATATTAGCTCTCAAGTTCATTCGCCGTGCTTGAAAATCCTCACAATTGCTACATGAAGAAACTTCACGATACTTTCCTTGAGCAGGTAGTCACAATTCCAGGTCGTAAGTCTTAGCAGCACTAAAGCCTAGGTCTCCCGTACATAATGCCAGAACACGATAAGGAATTTCTAGTAACTGTAAAATATGCTCAGCATCGGTAACTAAACTTTCAAGTTCTTGGTAGGAATCTTCTGGTTTAACAATCTTGACCAACTCAACTTTGTTAAATTGGTGCAATCTAATAATCCCTCTTGTGTCCTTACCTGCTGAACCTGCTTCTAAACGGAAACAAGGAGTGTAACCACACATCTTAATTGGCAAGTGCTCAAGATTAAGAATCTCATCACGATAAATATTAGTTAACGGTACTTCAGCTGTGGGGATAAGGTACTGCTCACGATCTGCAATCTTAAATTGATCATCTTTAAACTTTGGTAACTGACCAGTACCAACCAATATGTTGCTATTGACAATTAATGGTGGCAGTTGCTCTTGATAGCCCCTTTGTGTGTGTTGATCAAGCATAAAATTTGCTAAAGCACGCACCAACTTGGCACCTTGATTAGTGTACATAATAAAACGTGAACCACTAAGTTTAGTTGCTCTGGAAAAATCAATTAATTTAAATTTTTCAGCAATTTCTCAATGTGGTTTGTTAGTTTCTTTGGTAATTTTGCCTCATTTTCTTACTTCCTGGTTGGCATCTTCATCAGCACCTTGTGGGACAGAATGATGCGGAATATTTGGTAGTGTCAGCAACTCTTGACTAATTTCACTAGCCAGTTGACCAATCAACTCATTATTTTTATCAATATCAGTCTTCAACTTGCTCACAAGTTGCTTACTTTGGTCAGCTTCTTGCTGCTTTTTATCTCGAACTAATTGACCAATCAATTTTGATTGCTGATTACGTTGCGCTTCTAATTCTTGCGTCTTAGTAACCAAACCTCGTCATTGTTGATCTAATTTAAAAATCTTTTCAAGACTAGCAGTGTAGTCTTGATTACGTGTGCTTAGCAGTTTTGCTAATTCTTGATAATTTTCTCTAATTTTTTTAATATCAAGCATGGCTCATACCTCATAATAATTCTATTGGTCTTAATTACTAAATAGCACTATCAACGCCATGAAGTTCAATTGGATTAAGAATTTCAACTGCACCAATACTATCATCTTCATTCTTTAGTCTAATTAATTTAACACCTCTGGTGTTTCGACCTGTAATTCTGATGTCTTTTAAAGAAAAACGAATAACTACTCCTTTTAAAGTAATCATTAAGATTTCTTTACTATTATAAGTGTTATTTAGTGTTTTGATAGTAACTAATTTACCTGTTTTATCATTAGTTTTCATTGTGATCACACCTTTAGATCCTCGATTTAATAAACGATAATCTTCAAAAGCACTGATTTTCCCAAATCCTTTTTCACTAATAGAAAAGACTAGATCAGCATCTTGGTTGGAACAAATTCCAATTACATAACTACCCTTAACATCCATTCCTTTAACTCCAGTAGCTTCACGAGATAATAAACGAATTTTTTGTTCATTAATTCTTATGGCTTTGCCATTTGCTGCAGCAATAATTAACTCATTATCTCCATTAGTTTTGATAACTTCTACTAATTCGTCTCCAGGTTTAATTTTGATTGCTTTCTTTCCATTAGTTCTAATTGAACTAAAGTGTTCTAAACTAGAACGTTTGATAATACCTTTTTTAGTAATAAAAACTAAGTTTTCATTAGAATTATAATCTGAAATATTAATTACTGTCTTAATTTTTTCATTCTTTTCAATATCAATTAAATTAATAACAGGAATTCCTTTGGCTGTTTTTGAACGGAACATTGGAATTTTATGAGCACGAATACGATAAACTTTACCCTTTGAAGTAAAGAATAAAATATCACTATGGGTTGAAGCAACAATTAACTTATCAATATCATCTTCTTCGTTAATAGAATTTGATGCCTTAACACCAACCCCACCACGATTTTGAGTACGATAAGCATCTAAAGGTAAACTCTTGATGTAGTTGTTTTTTGACAACATCACAACAACTGTATCTTCTTTAATTCAAGCTTCATCATCAACTTCTTCATCATCAAAGTTTTCAATGATTTCAGTTTTTCTTTCATCACCATATTTTTCTTTAATTTCTGTTAGACGTTTAATTAAAGTGTTAATTTTTTCATCTTCATTAGCTAATAAAGATTTTAATTTAGCAATTTCTTTTTCTAATTCAGCTAGTTCTTTAGTCAACTTAGCTTTCTCTAGACCTGTTAGACGTTGTAACTTCATCTCTAAAATAGCTTTTGCTTGCTCTAAAGATAAATCATACTTTTCATGTAACTTAGTAACTGCTTCACTACTATTGTCTGATTTTTTAATTAATGCAATCACAGCATCAATATTTTCTAATGCCGTCACTAAACCGCTAATGATATGAAATTGCTTTTCAGCTCGTTTTAATTCAAATTTTGCCTTGTTAGTAATCATCACAATTTGATGATCAAGATAGGCAACAATCAACTCTTTTAAGTTCATTGTTCGTGGTACGGATTTATCTAAGGCTGTTAGATTGATGATAAATGAACTTTGAACAGAAGTAAACTTATATAGTTGATTCAACACAACATCTTTATAGTGCTCATCCTTTAGCTCAAGAACAATTCTAATTCCTTGATAGTCTGATTCATCTCTTAAATCAGTAATAAATTCAACTCGCTTATCCTTTACTGCTTCAACAATATTATTGATTAAGCTAGTCTTATTTACTTGATAAGGAATCTCTTCAATAATAATAGCATGTTTACCATTACTTAATTTTTCAAAACTAGTCTTACTTCTTACCTTAATAACAGCTCTTCCTGTTGCATAACCCTTTCTTAGGTTATTTGTACCTAAAATAGTTGCTCCAGTTGGAAAATCTGGTCCTTTAATGATATCTAATAAATCCATAACATCACAATCACGATTATGAGCAACGTGAACAACAGCATCGATAACCTCATTTAAGTTATGAGGAGGAATACTTGTTGCCATTGCAACCGCAATTCCAAGCGTACCATTAGCTAATAAGTTAGGGAAATATGAAGGTAGAACCATAGGTTCTTTTTCGGTAGCATCAAAATTAGGAATAAACTGGACAGTTTCCTTATCTAAATCTTTAACTAATTCACTAGCAATTTTACTAATTCTTGATTCAGTATAACGCATAGCAGCTGGCCCATCACCATCAATTGAACCAAAGTTTCCATGGCCATCAACTAATGGATAACGATAAGAAAAGGGTTGAGCCATTCTCACCATTGATTCATAAACTGCCGTGTCACCATGAGGGTGATACTTCCCGATTACTTCACCAACAATTCTGGCTGATTTCTTATATGGCTTATCATGAGTTATCCCTAAATTAAACATACTATATAAAATACGACGATGAACTGGCTTCAATCCATCTCTTGCATCTGGTAGTGCTCTGGCAGTAATAACTGAAACAGCATATCACAGGTAATCTTTTCTTACTTGATCAGAAATATTAGCTGTACTATCGTAAAATTCTAATGATTCTTGTTCATCTTTTAAATTCTCTTTCATATTTTTTCCTCTTTATTTAGTAGACATCCATTAAACATCGATATCTCTAACATATTTCGCATTTTCTTGAATAAATTCTCTTCTTGAGTTAACACTCTTACCCATAAATGTTTCAAAAACTTCATCTGCTTCAGCAGCATCATCAACACTTATCCTTGCAACAACACGATGTTCTGGATCCATTGTTGTTTCTCATAACTGTAAGGCATTCATCTCTCCCAATCCTTTATAGCGTTGAATACTATAATTCTTATTAGGTGATTCTTCTTTCAATTGTTCTAATTCTTCTTCATTGTAAGCATATTTAATTGACTTACCAACTTGAAACTTAAACAATGGTGGTTTAGCAATATAAATGTGTCCAGCATCTAATAAAGGACGCATAAAACGATAAAAGAATGTCAACAATAGTGTTCTAATGTGAGCCCCATCAGCATCAGCATCAGTCATAATAATCACTTTATGATATCTAAGTTTACTAATATCAAATTGGTTACCTATCCCACAACCTAAAGAAATAATTAAGTTCTTAACTTCTTGATCTGCAAACACTTTAGCAAAGTAAGCTTTTTCAACATTAAGAATTTTTCCTTTTAATGGTAGAATTGCTTGAAATTCTCTTCTTCTACCTAATTTAGCTGTTCCTCCAGCTGAATCTCCTTCAACTAAAAAAACTTCTGTTTTTTCTGGATTGTTACTTGAACAATCAGCTAATTTACCTGGCAAAATTGAAAATTGTAATGGATTTTTTCTACTAGTGATAACAGTTTCACGTGCTTTTTTAGCAGCTACTCTAGCGCTTAAAGATAATAAAACTTTATTGATGATAATCTTAGCTTCACTAGGATTTTCCATTAAAAATTTATTTAAAATCTTCCCAGTAACATTAGAAAGAATTTTTCTTACTTCAGAATTTCCTAATTTTGTTTTTGTTTGACCTTCATATTGCGGATCTGGATGTTTAATTGAAACAATCGCAACAAGACCTTCTCTAACATCTTCTGGTAAGAAACTTTCTTCGCTACTTTTCAACATTTTATGTTCTTTGGCATAATTATTTAATTCTCTAACTAAAGCTAAACGGAAACCATCCTCATGAGTTCCACCTTCAGGAGTATTAATATTGTTACAGAAAGAAAGAATTTGACTTTCTTCACCATCATTGTATTGTAAGGCAATCTCACTAACAATATCTTGATTCTCTGATTCACCATAAATAATCTCATGTTTTAAAGGTTCAAATTTATCATTTAAAAACTCAACATATTCTCTAATCCCACCTTCATAAAGAAAAGTTTCTGTTTTTTCTGTTGCGTCTCTTTGATCGCTAACAATTATAGTAAGGCCTTTATTTAAAAACGCTAACTGACGTAATCTTGTTTTAATAACTTGATAATTAAAATTAGTTGTTTCAGTAAAAATTGTGTCATCAGGTTTAAATAATACTTCTGTACCAGTTTCTTTTGTGATGCCAACTTCTCTTAATGGAGCTTCTACTTTTCCACCATTAATAAATCTTTGAAAATAAGTCTTATTATCAGTGTAAACAATAACTTCTAGATATTTACTTAAACCATTTACAACTGAAGCACCAACACCATGAAGACCACCTGAAACCTTATAAGATCCATTATCAAATTTACCACCAGCATGTAATGTAGTAAAAACTGTTTCAACAGTTGAAACACCAGTTTTTTTATGTACTCCTACTGGAATACCTCGACCATTATCTTTGACAATTATTTCATTATTTTTTGTGATGATTACTTCAATTTTATTACAAAAACCTGCAAGTGCTTCATCAATTGCGTTATCAACAATTTCTCAAACTAAGTGATGCAAGCCACGCTCACTAGTTGAACCAATATACATCCCAGGACGTTTTCTAACAGCTTCTAATCCTTCTAATACTTGAATTGAAGTTGCATTATAGTCATTCTTTTTCGCAGTCAATATCATTTACTCCTTTTGAAAATTAAGTTTATTTTTTAGCTAATTTTATAAAATTCAACAAAAAAATCACTGCTATTTCTAGCATCTTTTTATATATATTTCCTGATATAATTATACCTTTTTTTGCACTAAATAACAACTAATAATTGCATCAATATAACCCGTAAAGATAGTATTAAAATTAAAAAAGGTGGGAAACGAATCGACGTTCTTACCAATGTGGGAAATTAATCCTATGGCCACCTTATACAGTTAAATATTATTATTTGCTAAATCTTTGTCAATATTTCCTTATTTTAAATAAATAAAAAATAAAATTGAAATAACATAAACTTTAATTGTCAATCTTATAATTGCAACTTATATTTAAATAATAAAATAGGAGGCTAATTATGAGTGAATTATTAGAAACAACACCAAAACAAGATGAGTTTTATGCTCCAATTGAATCTACAAAACATGTAGGCACATGAATGCTTTGACCACATATGAAAGATAACTGATACAACAATAGAAAACCAGCCAGAAAAGTTTTTGCTAAGATTGCAAACACTATTGCTAAATACGAACCAGTAAAAATGATTGTCAATCAAGAAGACTATCTAGAAGCTAGAGCAATGCTCTGCGCAAAAGTTGAATTAATTCAATTAAAATATCATGATAGTTGAGCAAGAGATATGGCACCAATTTATCTAAAAAATAAAAATGATGAAGTTAGAGCAGTCAATTTTCACTTTAATACCTGGGGTATGCAAAATCGTAAATCACTAGAAGAATGAAATAAGACATGAGACTACACCATTGATGATCAAGTTAGTATTGATATGTCTAAAAATAGTAATGTTGATTACTATCAAGCTCCTTTTGTTTTAGAAGGAGGCTCAATTCATACTGATGGTGATGGAACTTTATACACAACTGAACAATGTTTGTTAAACGAAGAACGTAATCCAGAACTAAATAAAGACCAAATTGAAAATTATTTAAAAGAATATTTAAATGTCGAAAAAGTAATTTGAATTCCTCATGGTACTTATCATGACGAAACAAAAGGTCATGTTGACAATTTAATTCATATTGTTGAACCAGGTCACATTTTGTTAAATTGAACTGATGATGAAAATGACCCACAATACGAAATTAGTATTGAAGCATATAACTTTCTAACAAATACTACAGATGCTAAAGGCAGAAAAATTAAAATCACTAGACTACATCAACCAACACCAGTAACAATAAAAAAAGAAGAAGAAAATCAAGATGCTTCAGTACGTTTTCCTACTAGAGTTGAAGGATTTCGTATGCCTGCTACCTATGTCAATTTTTATATCATCAATCAAGCAATTCTTCTACCAATTTACAATGATGAAAAATGAGATCAAAATGCCATTGATATTCTAAAAGAATGTTATGGAAATCGAAAAATTATTCCAATTTATACTCGTCCACTACTATTGGGTGGGGGAAATCTTCATTGCATTACCCAACAAGAATTATAAAGAAAGCAGAACATAATGTTCTGCTTTATTTTGCTGAAATATTCTCAAAATTTAGAACCTGGTTGGCTCATGATTGATCAAAATTAATATCATGGGTTGTTAGGATTACTGCTCCAGTAAAATTATTTATGGCGTTGTTCAAAGCAATCTTAGCGTTATTGTCTAAATGGTTTGTTGGTTCATCCATAATCAATAAATCATAACTTTTTGTTGATAGTGCAGCTAATTGAACTTTAGTTTGTTCACCACCAGAAAGATTTTTAATTGATTGAAACATTAATCCACCTTTAATAGCAAAACTAGCTAATAGTGATCTTATTTCTTGATCTGTTAACTTATCATTTACTTCTTGTAAAAATTGAATTGGCGTTAAATTTTTTAAAGTGATAATCTGTTGAAAGTAACCAATACTAAGGTTGTCAGCAATAGTGATTTGACCACTTAAAGGTCTAATAAAATTCATAATTGTTTGTAATAAAGTTGTTTTACCAACACCATTGCCACCTTTAACTAATCATTTTTCTCCTGCCTTTATAGTAAAACTAAGAGGTTTAATTAAAGGATTTTGATAGCCAATAACTAAGTTATTACTTGAAACAATGATATTGCTAGGTGCTTTTTTAGTTTGAAAATGAAAATTAGGAGGAATTTGTGGTGCTTGTGGCTTTGCCATAACATCCATTTTTTCTAATTGTTTTACTCTTGATTGCGCACTTTTAGCTTTACTAGCCTTGGCACTATTCTTAGCAATAAATTCTTTCATATGTTTAATTTGTTGCTGTTGAACTTTATATTGCTTTTCATATTGCTTTTTATTAGTATCTTTTAAACTTAAATAATTTTCAAAATCGCCAACATAACGATTAAAAATTAAATTATCAATTTCATAGATAATTCTAGCAATTTGATTCACAAATTTTTGGTCATGAGAAACAACAATAAAAGCTTGCTGATAACTTTGTAAGAAACTAGCTAATCAATTAATTTGTTCAATATCTAAAAAGTTCGTTGGTTCATCAAGTAACAATAAATCATAATTCGATAGTAAAAGTTTTGCTAACAAAATCTTACTCTTTTGACCACCACTAATACTTGCTAAATTCTTATCTAACAATGTCTTATCAATATTCAATCCAGTAATTAAATTATTAATTGTTTTATTAATTGTATTAAATCCCTTAACATCTAATTCATGTTGAATTTTTAAAGCTTGATCTAATAACTTCTCTTGATAGTCTTCTGCCATCGCTTGATATAAATCATTCATTTTTGCTTCTTTATCAAATAAATCTTGATAGTTAGTTTTTAAATACTGATTAACAGTTAAATAGTCATCAACAACTAAATGTTGATCTAAATATCCTACTTTAATATTAGGAAAAAAAGTAACTGTACCTTGATCTGGAGTAATATCTTGATTAATGATATTTAATAGCGTTGTTTTCCCACTACCATTTGGTCCAATCAAAACAATATGTTCACCTTTATTTATTCTTAAATTAGCATTTTGATAAATTTTCTTACTACTTGTTTGATATGATAAATTTTCAATTATTAATAAGCTCATTTTAATTATTTTCCTTTTTTTAACTAGAATTATTTTAACATAATCATTGTTATTTAGATTGTTTTTTATTATCTAGTCTTTACTTTATTAATTAACATTTAATGTTAAAATTAAAATAACCAAATAACGTAAGGAGAAAATAATGGCAAATAAAGTTTTAGTTATCATATCTTCAATGATTGAGGAGAAAAATTCTTTTTCAAATGCTTTAGTAAAACATTTTGTTAAGCACTATCAAGAATCTCATCCTGAAGATGAAATCAATTACTTAAATCTTAATGATGTTGCAATGGCTTCAAAAACATTAACTACTCATAATTTCAATACATTTTTTAATGAAGAAGATAGTGATAAATATATTAACCAATTAAAATCAATAAATAAAGTAATCTTTTCTAGTCCTATGACTAATTATAATGTTACTAGCATGGCAAAAAATTACTTAGACCATATTCTAGTTGCAGATAAAACTTTTTCATATAAATATTCTAAAAAAGGTGATGCAGTTGGTTTACTAACTAATTTAAAAGTTCAAATTCTAGCAACTCAAGGTGCACCATATGGTTGATATTTATGAGGAAATCATGCTAAATATTTAGAAGGTACTTGAAAATTTGCTGGTGCTGAAATTGCACCATCAGTGCTTGTGTGTGGAACAAAAGTTCAAGATGCTCATGAAGATGATGTTAAATTACGTATTGGAGAGCAAGACTTAGAAAAAGGTGATAGCCTACCAAATTTAGGTCCAGAAAAAACAATGGAAAAATTTGAGCAACATATCAAAAAAGCTGCACAAGAATTTTAAAAGATATTAGATTTTAAAACTTTTTGTAAAAAATTTTAAAAAATGATATACTAAAAAAAACAATAAGGGGGTATTTTTATGAAAAATTTATTAATTACTTTAAGTACATTATCATTGCTAGCAACTCCGATAATTACTTTAGAAAGTGCAGTAAATACTAGCACTCAACAAGAAAATTTAAAAACTGAAGTTAACAACCTTATTAAAGATTTTAATATAACATCATTTCAAAATTATGTTGGAGAACTAACACAAGAAACTGATGTGTTTGACTCAGGTTCAAATGATTATGAATATTATTTTGGATATCACGTTATTTCTTTCTCACATGATGTAACAAGAAGAATTAGTGATAATGTATTAGCAGGAGCTGGTGCAGTTGCATCTATAATAGGTAGTATTTTAAGTGTTGCTGCTCCTATTGCTGCAGCTATTGCTGCAATTCTTGTTGTTCAATGATTAGCATGAGACGTTTCAGGTCATGATAAAGGAAGTGGAGTCACTATTAAACTGATTGGTTTTGGTATACCTCAATATATCGTTGATGTTTCTTCACAATAATTTATTCTAAATTATATTAATTAAAAAAAGGAATGAAGTTTAAGTTCATTCCTTTTTTTAATTATAATTATTAATAATTGGTAAAACTAATTGTGATAGCGACAAATCTTCATCACTAGTAATAATAGTATGATAGTTGTAACTAGCAACAATATTTAATTTAACCTTTTTACATTTACTAAATGTTTTTAAAGCATAAGTTAGTAAGTTATAATTAAAAACAATTGTAAATTTTTCTTGATTCTTTTCTTGATTTAAAAAAGTAACATTATTAAATTGTTCGTGAACTTCACCAAAGCTATTGTTGTTAGAAATACAAAGAATTTCAATTTTATTATTTTTTTTATCAAAAATTAGTTGAACTAAAGGTACTAATTCTTTTTTTGCTAGCACTACTGCTAAATCAATTGTATTCAAAAATGTTTTTAAATTATTAATTTCAATAATTTCTTTATTTTCTGATTCTAAATATTGTGTGATAACATTTTGGATTTTTGGATATTGACCGTCAATTAAGCGACCTTTAAATAGAAAGTTATCATTTTCAATTACTAAACTTTGATCATTATTTAAATAAAAAAGATAGTCTTGATTCAAATCACTAGTAACTTTACCAATATCATTTAATAGAAAAATTGGAATTGTAATGTCTTGTTCGATAAGTTCATTTTGAATTGGAATGGTTTTTTGTGCCATTGAAACTCGATCAGTTCCAGTTGTTAACAAATTACTTTTACTAAAACTAAAATTAATTCCTCGTAAAATATTACTTGAATTATTAGTATTAATAACAAAATTAATTTGATTATTAACTTCTTCAACAATTGAATTTGCTAGCGCAATTGGTTGATTATCTTTATTAAAACTTATGTCTGGGAAATTTTTTATTTCTAAAGTATTTAATTTAAAAACAAAATTGTTATCCTTATCAAAATTACTAATAATTAAGGCATTTATTTTAATTTCAAATAAAAGTCATTCATCATTTAGTTTATTAAGAATATCATAAAGAATTTTAAGATTAATTAAAAAATTACCTGATTGATAAATTTCTAAATTATCTTTTTTTGCAACAAGAAAAAATTTTAAAAAGGTTTTTTCATTCAAGCTATAAAAAGATATTTTATTGTCTTCTACTTCTACTTTAATATTTTTGTATATTTCATTAATTGGATTAACAGGAGCAATTTTAATCATTTTTTTAATGTTTGTTAGTAATAACTGACTTTTAATTTTAAATTTCATGTCCTACTCCTTTTGTTTATTTAATTAATATTATATTAGATATTAATATTATTTATTATATTAATTAATTATTAATATTAATAAGACCTTAATTCATGTTAATAAAATGTTTGAGTTAATTTTTACTACTAAAAAAAGAAAAAAATAATGTGGAAAACCTGTGGATAAAAATGAGTATTAAAATTTAGATTGTAACTTTAGTACATTCTTTTCTTAATCCTTCAATGGTTTTTTTAAATTCATAATTTTGTTCAATATTTTTTTTGATTTTATTATAAGCATTAATTACTGTTGTATGATCCTTACCACCAAATTCATTTCCAATATTAACAAATGATTCATTTAATAATTCTTTAATTAAATACATAGCAATATGTCTAGCATTTGTTATAGCTTTTACTCTTGTGCTGCTATTTAGAATTTTAATTGGAATATTGTAGTATTCTGCAACAATTTTTTTGATTTTTTTTGCTGTGAGCTTTTCTTTAGACAAATTAGTATTAGTTTTGAAAGCTTTCATGACATCTTCAATTGTCATTAATTGATTTGGTTTAAGATATAAAATACTATAAAAAATTAAACGATTTAATGAACCTTCTAATTTTCTAACATCACTATTAAAGTTTCGAGCAATAAAATGCAATGTTTCTTCAGTAAAAATTGTTGGATCATAGTTTAATGATTTAATTTTTTCTTTTAAAATTGTTAGCGCAGTTTCAAAATCAGGAGAATCAATTCCAACACTTAAACCACTTTGGAACCGTGAAATATTTCGTTCTTCAAAGCCATATAATTCATCAGGACTTTTATCAGAAGTAATCACAATTTGTTTTTGTTTGTTAACAAAATTGTTAAAGATATGAAAAAATATTTCATTAGTTTTACTACGATTAGCTAAAAATTGAATATCATCAACTAGAAGAACATCATAATCATTAAAAGAATTTTTAAATTTTTCAATATCATTTGAACTATTTTGATGCAAAATTTCTGGTACTATACGACCAAATTCTTCTGATGATAAATAAATAGTTTTTTTCTTATTTTTATTTTTTCTAATAATTTCATTTTCAATTGCATGCAGCAAGTGAGTTTTACCTAACCCAGAATTACCATAAATAAATAAAGGATTTCAATATTTTCCTGGTTCAATGGTAATTGCTAAAGCTGCTTGATAAGCTTCATTGTTAGATTCTCCTTTAATAAAATTTTCAAAAAAGAAGTTATTAATAGTAGAATCAGTTTTATTTTCTTTTGATTTTTGTTGTTTTTCTTTTTTAGAATCACTAGGTTCAATAAAATTAACTTCAATTTTATTGTGATTAATTTTTTCTAAAATATCTTCAATTTTTGTTTTTAAATTTTTATTTAAAATTTCTTTAGCAAAAATTGAATCAACAATAATTAAACAATGATTATTATTGATATCCGAAATATAGGCATTTTTAACATAATTATTAAATATCATTGGATCCACTGCTTCATCATATTGTAAGAATTGCTTAATCTTATTTCAAATTTCTTGATAATCGTTGCTCAT